>NCGD01000010.1 GCA_002281535.1 Sphingomonas sp. 28-63-12 | reverse complement strand
CCGACCGCCCAGCATCGCCCAGTCCTCGCTCCAGTCGAACTGGAATGCTTCGCCTGCGGCGAACACCAGCGGCACGAAAGTACCGCGCCCGCTGGTCTGCGCCTCGCGCTGCCGCTCGGCCTTCCAGGCCCTGACGAAGGCGGCCACGCGGTTATACGAGCCGTCGTAGCCCAACACCACGAGATCGGCGTGCATCTGCTTGGCCGTGCGTCGCTGCTTGCGCGACTTGGCCACCTCGGTCCGCAGCCAACCCGACAACTTCTCGGCAAAAGGGTCGAGCTTGCTCGGTCGCTCGGGAACCTTGAAGCTGGGCTCAACCGTCCCGGCGCGCAGGTACTTGCGGATCGTGTTGCGCGACAATCCCGTGCGACGCTCGATCTCTCGGATCGGCATCTGATCGCGGAAATGCCAGCGCCGGATAACGCTCAATAAAGCCATGTCGATCACTCCAGTGTCCCCCGACCAGGCAGCCAGGGGGAAGGTCAAAACATGGGTCACTTCTCAGTGGAAATTATGCGCCTCCCGGGTCAACTCTCAGCGGAAATCAACACGTTCGGCGGGTGCCGATTTTGCGCCAGCCGACGCCAGCGTTTGCTGCGCACTGTGTCCAATGCGTGTCCAACTTCCAGCAAGGGGCTGTGGCTGCCCGAAGGCAGTGATATAAATCGTTGATTTTACTAGAAAAAATGGTGCTGCCGGTGAGGATTGAACTCACGACCTCAGCCTTACCAAGGATGCGCTCTACCACTGAGCTACGGCAGCATTTCGCCGCTTTTCGAGCGGGAGCGAGCCTATGGTCTGACGCGGCGGCGCTTGTCAAGGCAGGGCTTGCCCGGATAAGCCGCACCGATGATCGAAAAGGACAACCGCGCCGAGCGACTGGCCGCCAGCCTGCGCGAAAATCTGAAGAAGCGGAAGGCCCGCGCGCGGGAGGCGGATGCGCCACCGCTCAACGCGGACGATGTGCCGTCCCCAGCCCGACGGTAATGAATAACGCCGTCGCCGCGCCATTAATGTCGGCCGTGTGCCATACTCCGGGCGGGTTGATCGCATAGTCGCCCGCGCCGATTGTCATGGTTGACGTGCAGCCGTCGGCCATTTCCTGATGGATCGTCATCGTCCCGCTGAGGCAGACCACGACTTCGTCACCATGTGGGTGCATTTCCCAGGAGCTCCAGCTTTCGGTAAATCGAGACATCGTCACGAGCCGGCCTTCGGCGCCATCTTCATCGGTGCGCGTCGCATAATCGGCATACCAGTCCATGCCAGTAAAGGTTGGCTGGACCTCGGCCCTTGCCCCAAGGCCGAGATGAATAGGCGTGGTCAGCAGCGACGGCATTACCGGGTGCTGCCCATCAAATCGGTGCGCATTTTGCCTCTAGCCAGTGAAGCTCGTCACCCTGCATTTGCGGGGCAAGTACGGCGAAGACATCGGCATGATAGGCGTCAAGCCAACGCATTTCCGCGTCGGTCAACATCTCGGCGATGATCAGGCTGCGCTCGATCGGGCAGAAGGTCAGTGTTTCGAAACCCAGCATCGGCGATTCGGCGCCATTGATGATGCGATCCTCGACCAGGATCAGGTTTTCGATTCGGATGCCATATTCGCCGGCCTTATAATAACCGGGTTCGTTCGAGATAATCATGCCGGCGCGCAGCGGTTCGCCCGGGCCGCCGCCGGGATAGCTGGGCGTGGCGATGCGCTGGGGCCCTTCATGCACCGCCAGATAGGCGCCAACGCCGTGGCCGGTGCCATGCGCGTAATCCAGCCCGGCTTCCCACAAGGGCCGCCGCGCAAAGCCGTCGAGCTGGCCGCCATTGGTGCCGTGCGGGAATACCGCCGTGGCGAGCGCGATATGCCCCTTGAGCACGCGTGTGAAGCGGTCCCGCATCTCGCGCGTCGGTTCGCCGATCGGCAGGACGCGCGTCACATCGGTGGTGCCGTCCTGATATTGCCCGCCCGAATCGACCAGATAGAGCTGGCCATATTCAAGCGGTGCGTTGGACGCTTCGTCGACGCGGTAGTGCGGCGAGGCGCCATGCCCGCCAGTCGCCGAAATGGTATCGAACGAGGTATCAAGCAGCAATCCCGAGGCCTGACGAAATTCGAGCAGTTTGGCAGCGCAGGACAATTCGGTCTGGCCGCCCTTGGGAGCCTCGGCCTCGACCCAGCGCAGGAAGCGTGCAAGCGCCGCGCCGTCGCGGGCCGATGCGGCGCGATGGCCGGCAATCTCGACCGGGTTTTTGAGCGCCTTGGCGAGCACGACGGGATCGCGTTGCGCGAGGATGATGGCCCCGCCCGCATCCAGCGCGTCGAAGATCGCCGCTACCGCGCGCTCAGGATCGGCGGCGACGCGCTTGCCGGCATATCCCGCCAGCGCCTGGGTAAAGCTGCTGCGATCATGCACCCGGACCGCGTTGCCGAGATGCAGGCGGACCGGATCGGTCAGCTTTTCGGCGGCGATAAACAGATCGGCGGTGCCATCTGCCTGGACGATCGCATAAGCAAGCGCGACTGGCGTGTGATCGACATCCCGACCCCGGATATTGAGTGCCCAAGCGATCGAATCAAGTGCGGTCAGCACCACCGCATCTGCTTTGCGCGCGGCGAGCCAGTCGGCGATGCTGGCGCGCTTTTCGGCCGAAGATTGCCCCGCCTGATCGTCGGGATGAACCTCAAGCATCGCAACGGACGGGGCCGGGCGATCTGGCCACACGGCATCGACCGGATTGGTATCGACGGGCACCAGCACGGCGCCAGACTCGGCCAGCGCCTTACTCGCTTCGAGCACCCAGGCGCGGCTGTGGAGCCAGGCATCATAGCCGATGCGCGCACCCTTTGCGGCATGCGCCCCCAGCCATTCGGCGACGCTGGTCTGCGGCACGCCGACATAGGCCCAATTCTCGCCATCGACCTGCTGGCGCACCTGCAGCGTATAGCGCCCGTCGGTAAAGATCGCTGCCGCTTCCGGCAACACCGCCGCCGTGCCTGCCGATCCCTGAAACCCGGTCAGCCAGGCAAGCCGCTGTGCATAGCCCCCGACATATTCGGACATATGTTCATCGGTTAGCGGCACGACAAAGCCGTCGAGACGGTCGCGCTTGAGCTGGTCGCGCAGCGCGGAAAGGCGGTCGGCATGAGTGGACATGGCTGATCCTGAATAATGTGATCAACCATCTTACCCCGTCGTACCCGGTGAAGTCGAGGCGCGGTGCTGCCTCTCGACTTCGCTTGATGCGACCGGTTAGGGATAGGCGATGAAAACCAGCACCACGCCGCCGCGCGCAGATCGCCGCCAATATAGCTTTACCGCCCATGGCCAGACGATCGACGACCCCTATGCCTGGCTGAAGGACCCCGGTTACCCGGCGGTGGCTGACAAGGATATCCTTGGCTATCTCGAGGCAGAGAATGCCTATTTCGAAGGCGTGATGGCCCCGCTCAAGCCGCTTACCGACCGGCTCTATGAAGAGATGAAGGGGCGGATCAAGGAAGACGAATCCTCGGTCCCGCAAAAGGATGGCGACTGGCTCTACTGGACGGCGTTCGAGACCGGCGGACAATATCGCAAATGGTGGCGCAAGCCGGTGGCGGCCAAAGACGATGAGACTGCGGATGAATTGCTGCTCGACGAGCCGGCACTGGCCGAGGGCAAGGAATATTTCCGGCTGGGGGCGCTGTCGGTCAGCAATGACGGCAGGTTGCTCGCTTATGCGATCGACGATAATGGATCGGAGCGGTTCGAAGTCCGGGTCAAGGTGATCGCGACGGGCGAGCATCTGCCCGAAATCATTCCTGGCATGCTGTCCGAAATCGTTTGGGCGGCCGATGACAGCGGCTTTCTCTACGGCCTCGCCAATGATCAATGGCGTACCGACAATGCCCGTTTCCATCGGCTCGGCACCCCGGTCAGCGACGATATCGAGCTGTTCAAGGAAGCAGACGAAGGCTTTCGCGTCGGTGTTTCGGAAACCAGCGACCGGCAATGGATCGTCATTGCGACCGGCGACCATGTCACGAGCGAAGTCTGGCTGCTGCCCGCCACCGATCCGCTCGCCAAGCCGGTCTGCGTATCGCCGCGCAAGGTTGAGCGCGAATATGATGTCGACGCGCATGGCGACACCTTGTTCATCCACACCAATGATACCGATCCCAATTTCCGGCTTTGCACCGCACCGATCAGCGACCCCGGCAGCTGGACCGAGCTGATCGGCGCTTCGCCCGATTTCTACATGACCGGCGTCAGCTGTTTCGCGCGCTTCTTCATCGTCGACGGGCGCGAAGAGGGGCTCGATCAGATCGAGATCCATTCGTACGACGGCGGCGCGCCGAAGCGGATCGCCTTTCCCGAGGCGAGCTATGATGCCGGGCTCGGCGACAATCCCGAATATGACATGAGCGTGCTTCGGCTCGGCTATGAATCGATGGTCACGCCCGGCACGGTCTATGATTACGACGTTGCGAGCGGCGACATGACCGTGCTGAAGGTCCAGGAAATCCCGAGCGGCTATGACGCCAGCCAATATGGCACCGACCGGCTGAAGATCACCGCGCGCGACGGTACCGAGGTGCCGGTGTCGATCGTCTATCCAAAGGACTTCCCGAAAGATGGATCGCGCCCGCTCTTCCTCTATGCGTATGGCGCTTATGGTTATGCGATCCCGCCGGGCTTTTCGACCGGGCGGTTGTCGCTGCTCGATCGGGGCTTTGCCTATGCCATCGCGCATATTCGCGGCGGCGACGATCTCGGCCAGCAATGGTATCTCGACGGCAAGCTGGAGAAGCGGATCAACACCTTCAACGATTTCGTCGATGTGGCGAAGGGGTTGATTGCGCAGGGCTGGACGAGCGCTGGCAAGATCGCGATCGCGGGGCGCTCGGCGGGCGGCGAGCTGATGGGGGCGGTCGTCAACAGCGATCCTGCACTGTGGGGCGCGGTCATCGCCGATGTGCCTTTTGTCGACGTGCTCAACACGATGCTCGACGCGGAACTCCCGCTGACCCCGGGCGAATGGCCCGAATGGGGCAACCCGATCGAGGACAAGGCGGCGTTCGAGCTGATCCGGGGCTATTCGCCTTACGACAACGTAAAGCCCCAGGCCTATCCGCCAATGTTCATCTCGGGCGGCTTGAACGACCCTCGCGTAACCTATTGGGAGCCCGCCAAATGGGCCGCCAAGCTGCGGCACGTGAAGACCGACGACAATGTGCTGCTGCTCAAGACCAATATGGGCGCGGGGCATGGTGGCAAATCGGGCCGGTTCGAGAGCCTGCGCGAATCAGCCGAGGAACATGCCTTTGTGCTGTGGCAGCTGGGGGTGGAGCGTGATTAGCCCGCTTTCTTGCAGGAGATAGGCAGCTGACCCGCTTCACCCGCCCCTTTACCGCCCAACCCGCCGACATCGACGAGCTCGGCCATGTCAATAATGCGGTCTGGGTGCGGTGGATTCAGGACATCGCCGTCGCGCATTGGCAGGCTGTCGCAAGCCCTGAGCATATCGCCGCCTATATCTGGGTCGTGACCCGGCATGAGATCGACTATCGCGGCAATGTCAGGGTCGGCGACAGCGTGGTCGGCGAAACCTGGGTGCCCGGCAAACCTTATGGCGCGCGGTTCGACCGGCATGTCCGCTTCACCGGCGTGGACGGCAAGGTGAAGGTAGAGGCGGTTACGACCTGGGCGCTGCTTGACCGCGTAACGGGACGGCTGCTGCGGGTGCGCGACGAAATTGCTGCGCCGTTTCTGAGCTAGAGAGGTTTTCCTTTTGGTGGCATCGTTCTTCTGCGAAAGCGGCTGCTTGGGGGCCCAAGCGCTGGTTCAACCTGAGCGAAATCGACGCTAGCCGCTGTTCCTGAGCGCTGTCGCGATCGCGTTGATCGACAGCAAAATGCCCTCGCCGATGCGCTCGTCCGTCTCGCCCGCACGCCTGCGCTTGATCAGTTCGATCTGGAGCAGATTGAGTGGCTCGATATAGGGCAGCCGCAGTCGGATCGAGGCATCGAGCGCGGGGCTGGCGGCGAGGAGATGCGCTTGGTCGGTGGCCAGCAACAGGCCGTCACGGCTCCGGTGCCAGCCATCGCTGATCCGCCCGAAGATGGTCTCGCTCAGTGCCCGATCCTGGACCAGGGCGGCATAGCGCGCGGCAATGCCCATATCGGCCTTGGCGATCACCTGTTCCATGTTCGCCAGCGTGGCGGCAAAGAACGGCCAGCCTGTGGCCATTTCCCTGAGCAACGCCTTGTCCTCGAACGTCGCAATCGCGGTGCCGACGCCGTACCAGCCGGGCAGCATCACCCGCGCCTGCGCCCAGCTGAACACCCAGGGAATGGCGCGCAGATCCTCGATCCGGTCGGATTTGGTCCGGCTGGCGGGGCGCGACCCGATCTTGAGGCCCGAAATTTCTGCGATCGGCGTCATCTGGCGGAAAAAGGTGCGAAAGCCGTCGGTGCCATAAACGAGATCGCGATAGGCGGCGAAGGCGGTGGCGGAGAGCTGATCCATCGCCGCCGAGAAACGCTGATAATCGCGCGCCGACAGCCGCTCGGGCTCCAGGCTGGCGAGCAAGGTGGCCGCCGCGATCGCTTCCAAATTGGTCGCGGCGCTCTCGCGCGTGCCATATTTGGCGGCAATCACCTCGCCCTGTTCGGTGATGCGGATTCGGCCCTGCACCGTGCCGGGCGGCTGCGCGAGAATCGCTGAAAAGGAAGAACCACCCCCACGCCCGACCGCACCGCCACGGCCGTGGAACAGCTGCATCGCCACCTGCGCGCGGGCAAAGACCGGGGCCAGCGCGGTCGAAGCACGGCTAAGGCTCCAGGTCGAGGTCAGATAGCCGCCGTCCTTGTTGCTGTCCGAATAGCCAATCATCACTTCCTGATAGCCGCGTGCGGCGGCGACAGCGGCAACCTCCGGCAGCGTGAAATAATCGGCCATCACGCCGGGCGCGGCTTCGAGATCGCCGATCGTCTCGAACAACGGCACCGCCATAATCGCGGCGTACGGCCGATCGTCCTGACCCTGACCGGGGCGATACAGCCCGGCTTCCTTGAGCAGCAGATTGACCTCGAGCAGATCGGAAACCGATTGCGCCATCGAGACGACATAGTTGGTGATGCAGGCCGGGCCATAAGCGGCATGCGACCGGGCGGCTTCGTGCAGGATCGCGATTTCCGACACCGTCTCGTCGGCATAGGTCGCATAAGGGCTGGTCAGCGGGCGCAGGCTGGCCAGTTCACGGCGCAGCAGTGCGATCCGCGCCGGCTCGCTTAGCGCCAGATAATCGGCCTCGACCCCGGCACCCTTGAACAGATCGGCCACCACGCGCTCATGGACCGCGCTGTTCTGGCGCATGTCGAGCGTGGCAAGATGGAAGCCAAAGGTTTCGATCGCCCGGATCAGCCGTCCCAGCGCACCGCCGGTGGCGAGCACACCGCCATGATCGCGCGCCAGTCCGTACGCGATTGCGACGAGATCGGCCCTGAATTCCTGCGGCGTCTGATAGGCTGGGCCGGAGAGGTGGCCCGGGCGGGGCGCGGGCTTGCCGGTCAGCGCGAAATGGGTCGCGGCGAGTCGGGCATAAACGCCGGAGAGCGCGCGTCGATAGGGTTCGTCGCTGCGTGACAGCGCTGCGTCACCGCTGGCTTCGGCCAGCGCGGCAACCTCCGCATCGACATTGGCCAGTTCGCTGGAAATCGACAGTTCGGCGCCGAGCAGATGGACCGCATCGAGATAATAGCCGAGCACCGCCTCGCTTGCCCGGCCTAGCGCGGTGCGCATCGAATCGGCCACGACAAAGGGATTGCCGTCGCGATCGCCGCCGATCCAGCTGCCGGGGCGCAGAAAGCTTGGGCACCGCTTGCCGAGCACCCGGTCCCAACGCTGATACAGCGCGGGCAGCGTCGGCAAAAAGACTTCGCGCAGATAGCTGAGCGCGGTCTCTACCTCGTCGGTCACATAGAGCCGCTCACGCCGCAGGACGCGGGTTTGCCACAACAGGGCGATCTGGCGCGTGATTGCCTCATCGACATGATCGCCATCCGGCGTCGTCGTCAGGCCGGCATCGCGCAACTTCATCAACTCGGCGATGCGATTGCGGTGATCGATCATGCTCTTGCGCCGCACCTCGGTCGGGTGCGCGGTCAGCACCGGGGCGACGAGGGCGTGCTCCAGCAGTGTCAGCGTGGCATCGGTGCCGATCCCGTCGGCGCGCAGCCGTTCGAGCGCGGCGGCCATGTCGGCGCCGGGCTCAACGGCAACGCCCTGGCGATCCTCGGCCAGATTGGCGAGCATCGAGAACAGCATGAAGCCGCGCGTGAAATCGAGCGTTTCATCAAGGCTCAGCCGGTCGAGTGCCATGTCGGTCGCGCTGTCGTCGCCGCGCCCGCGATGTCGCTCGACCGAGGCTGATCGGATCGCCTCGACCCGCTCGAACAGCGCAGGCCCCCCATAATCGCGGATCACATCGCCCAGCAATTTGCCGAGGAATCGGATGTCGGTATTGTTGGTGATCGCGGGGAGGCTGGCCATGGCGGCATGCTGCGCTGCGGCAGAGGCGGGGTCAACGATGAAAGGCCGCCGGGCGTGGCATTCGGCGTCGCGTTGCCCCTATCGTGCCATCGTTCGACGCCACCCTGATCGCGGATCGGCTGTTGATTTGAGAGGCTTGGCAGATGTTCTCGATGCTCTTGCTGTTGCAGGCCGTCACGACGGTTGGGCCACCCGCCGCGATGCAGCCGGCACCGTTCCAGCCAGTGCCGATCAAGCCGATCCGCACCCCGTCCTGCCCGGCAACTGCTGACGGAGAGATTGTCGTGTGCCAGTCGGTCGATCAGAACGCGCAATTTCGGCTGCGCCCGCTACCCGAAAAATACCGGCAGCCGACGCGCGTGGTTGTACCGATTGGGGGAAGCGCAACCGTTTCGCCCAATATCGCGCAAGGGCGCCTGGGCGAAGGGCAAATTCTGCTGACGGTGAAGATTCCATTCTGATCCGGCTATCCGGTGGGCGTGCAAGCATCGCTTCGGTTCGCAGCGCCTGCCGGTCGCGCGCGGCCCATGGTCCAATTGCCCTGGAGCCGTACCTGCGGGTTGGGCGCGCACCAGATTTCGCCGGTCTCGTCGATCGCGGTCACCCAGATCAGGTTATGCTCCTGGCCGTAGTCGATCACGGCGAAAGCGAAACCGGGCCCTTTGTCGAGCACAATGACGGGAATAGTGGGGTCTAGCTGCTGGAACGCCATGATTTTTCTCCGAGGCGCTCAAGTCCTGGACCCGTGGGTTGGTTCCATCCCCGCCCGGGTTTCATTCGGCGAATGACCGGATCGTGGCCGCTACGCCATCCTCTAACGGCGTGACGTCGGACCAGAAGCGCTGCGACCATTTGCTGGCATCGACCTTATAGGACCGGTCCCATTGAAAGTGCATTTCGCGCATTTCGCTGACGAACGACACGATCGGAGCCAGCAACGCCAGCAGCCAGGCCGGGATCACCGTCAGCCGCAGCTTTGCCCCCGCGTGTCGCGCGCCGATCGCCAGGATCGCGCGCGAGCTGAGCGTCGGCGCGCATGGCATGTGCCAGGCTTGGCCAAAGGCATCGTCGTCGGCATCGAGCAGCGTCACCACCGCGCGGCCGATATCGGGCACATAGGCATAATCATGCGGCTGATCGGGCGAAAACAGAAAGATCGCTGCCTTGCCCCGGGCGATTGCCGCAAGTCCGGTGTCACCCAGATGCGACAGCCGCACGCCGGGCCCGTAGAAATCGGGGGCGCGCAGCGCCGCGACCTTCACCCGGCGGTCCGCCTGCCACATCCGCGTGATCTGCGCCCGCGCCGCCGGTTTGCGGCCTTGGTTGCTGAGCGCCATCGTCTCGAGCAGCGGTGCATGCTGCGGGCCGTACATGTAGAGATTGTCGAGGAAGACCATCCGTGCGCCCGCAGCGGCGCAGGCATCGAGCAGGTTGCGCATCGCCACCGGCCACATCCGGGCCCAGGCCTTGCCGGAATAGTCGAACCCGATTGCGACCACGATCTGTGCCGCCCCGTCGACGGCAGCGCGGACTGCGGCCGCGTCGAGCACATCGCATTGGGTAAAGCCGACGCCTTCGGGCAGGTTGGCGGGGCGCGATCGTTGCGCAACCCGCACTGGTGTACCGCGCGCCTGTAGCAGGGCCAGAGTCGCCCGGCCAACGGGGCCGCAACCGACGATCAGAATGTCCTTGGTCATCATTTGTCTCCTTCGATGCCCATTTTCTACTTCGGTCTTGACCATCATAAAAATGCAAGTTCATGATATTCACCATGCATGAGAAGCATCTTCGCGCCATCGACCTGAACCTGCTGCCGGTGCTTGAGGCGCTGTTGCGCCACCGCAATGCGACGCGTGCCGGGGCGGAGGTGGGTTTGAGCCAGCCGGCGATGAGTCGGGCGCTCGGCCGATTGCGCCATCTGCTCGATGATCCGCTGCTGGTCCGCGGCCCGGGCGGGCAGTTGCTATCCCCGCGCGCGCAGGCGCTGCGCCAGCCGCTGGCAGCGCTCCTCGCCGATGTCAGCGCGCTGCTGGTCGAGCCGCCGTTCGACCCGGCGGCCGAACGGCGGACACTGCGGCTGGCGATGACCGACGCCCAGGCCGAACTGATCCTGGCGCCGCTCGTCCGGCGGATCAGGATGGCCGCCCCCGGGGTGATGCTCGAATGGGTCCCGATCGGCCCGGGCCTGCCAGCACAGATGCTGTCCGGCGAGATCGACCTGACCTTCGCGCTCGATACCACGCCGCTACCGCGTGGCGCCGCATCCGAACCGTTGATGACGGATAGCCTGGCGGTCGTGGTGCGCAATGGCCATCCGTGCGGTGGCCGCTGGACGAAGGCCGATTACGCTGTCTATCCGAGCATCATCGTCTCGTTGCTGGGGGATCGCGCCTCCGACATGGATGCCGAACTCGCCGCCGCTGGCCTCGATCGCCCGATTGGCGCCGTTGTGCCCAGTTTTCGCGCTGCCGCCGGCATCGTTGCCGCCACCGATGGCGTGACGACCATTTCGCACTTGTTTGCGGCACGACTGGCGGGGCCGTTGGGATTGACGCTGATCGATCCGCCACTGCTCAACAAGCGGCTTGGCGTGGTGACGGTCTGGGCCAGCCATCGCCGCGCGGATCCGATGTTGGGCTGGCTACGCCAGCTGCTGCGCGACGTCGCCGCCAAGGAGGGACTTCACGCCTCCAGCTCGACATCCCAATAGAGCCAGTCGTGCCAGGTTTCATGCAGATAATTGGGCGGAAAGCGGCGGCCATGTTCCTGCAGGTGCCAGCTCGTCGGGCGGATCGGCTGGATGTGGAGCGGCATATGCGCTTGCTTGGGGGTGCGCCCGCCCTTTTTCAGGTTGCAGGGCGCACAGGCGGTGACGACATTTTCCCAGGTGGTGCGCCCTTTCTGGGCGCGGGGGACAACGTGATCAAAGGTGAGGTCGCGACCCGAACCGCAATATTGGCAGGTGAATTTGTCGCGAAGGAACAGATTGAAGCGGGTAAAGGCAGGGAATTGAGAGGGTCTGACGAATTGCTTGAGTGCGATGACCGAAGGGAGCTTCAGCCTCGCGGTGGGACTTCGGACCTCGCGTTCATAATTAGCGACGATGTCGACGCGGTCGAGAAACACCGCCTTGACCGCCGTCTGCCAGGGCCAGACACTCAGCGGGTAATAGCTGAGCGGGGTATAATCGGCGTTGAGGACAAGCGCGGGGCACCCGTCCGGATGACGGACCATATCCGGATGCCGGATAAGATCGGGATGATACATGTCACCTCCCAGACTTCTCCCCGCCGCCTTTCGCCGACTAGGATGACGGCATGATGACAGAACGCGCGACTCGCGGTCAAGAGCCTGAAACAGGCCGGCGCAGATGCCCGATCAGATGATGGTCACCCGGTTTGCCCCCAGCCCGACGGGGCCGCTGCATCTTGGCCATGCCTGGTCGGCGATCCAGGCGCATGATCGCGCGCGCGCCGGCGGGGGACGCTTTCTGTTGCGGATCGAGGACATCGACGGAGCCCGCTGCCGGCCTGAGCATATCGCCGGGATCATCGCGGATCTGGCCTGGCTTGGGCTCAGCTGGGACGGGCCGGTCCTGCGCCAGTCCGACCGTGCGCCTGTCTATCAGGCGGCGCTGGAGCAGCTGCAGGACCGTGGCCTGCTCTATCCCTGTTTCTGTACGCGCGCCGATATTGCCGCGCGGCTGAGCGCGCCGCATGCCGGGCCGGACGGGATGATCTATCCGGGGGTTTGCCGGGATCTGCCAAGGGTCGAACGGAATGCCCGGATCGGCGCTGAACTGCATGCCTGGCGGATCGACATGGCGCGCGCAGCCGCGCTGGCCGGGCCGCTTGACTGGGTCGATGCGCGCGCCGGCCGGATGATTGCCGATCCGCTGGCGCATGGCGATGTCGTGCTCGCGCGCAAGGATGCGCCGGCGAGCTATCACCTCGCCGTCACGATCGACGATGCAGCGCAAGGGGTGACGCATGTCGTGCGCGGCGCCGATCTGTTCGCCGCGACGCATGTTCATCGGCTGCTCCAGGCGCTGCTGGGGCTGCCGACACCGGTCTATCATCACCATGCACTGCTGCTGGATGCCGAGGGGAGGCGCCTGGCCAAGCGCGACGGTGCGCCGACGCTCGCATCGTTGCGCGCACAGGGCGTAGAGGGTGCCGAATTGGCCCAAATGCTGCGTCGCGGCCAGCTGCCCATTGGCATTGCCGCGATGACTCCCTAAATAGCGCCCATGACAGTTTTCCTCGCCATTTTGCTCGTCGCCGCAATGATCGCGACGCTGGTCGCGCTGGTTCGCGGCATCATCAGCTTTTTGCAGGCAACGGAGGCCGATCTGAAAGGCACCGGCCCGAGCGTGGCGAGCGCCCGGTCAAACAAGATGATGCAGCAGCGCATTTTCTTTCAGGCGCTGGCAATTTTGATCGTGGTGGCCATCCTGTTCGTCACCGGCCGCACCTGACGATGTCGGGCCAGCGCCCGTGGTAAAACTTAACCGAATCTATACCCGCACCGGTGACGATGGCACGACTGGCCTGGTCGATGGCTCGCGCGTCGCCAAGACCGATTTGCGACTGGCCGCGATCGGCGATGTCGATGAAGCCAATAGCGCGATCGGCGTTGCCATCGCTGCGCTGGGGGCAGGGCCCGTGGCAGCGGCGCTGACGCGAATCCAGAATGATCTGTTCGATCTGGGTGCCGACCTGGCCACGCCGGGTGAAGATTTCGCACCCTCGGAAATGGTCTTGCGGATCATCCCGCATCAGGTTGCCCGCATCGAGGCCGAGATCGATGCGATGAATATCGATCTGCCGCCGCTGACCAGCTTTATTCTGCCCGGCGGCACTTCGGGCGCGGCATCGTTACACCTCGCCCGCGCGATTGTCCGCCGTGCCGAACGGGCGGCGGTGGCGGCGGCGGCCAGCGTGCCGATCAATCCACAAGCGGTCTCGTACCTCAACCGCTTGTCCGATTTTCTGTTCGTCTGCGCGCGTTTGGTG
The DNA here is from genome assembly GCA_002281535.1 of Sphingomonas sp. 28-63-12. GTDB lineage: Bacteria > Pseudomonadota > Alphaproteobacteria > Sphingomonadales > Sphingomonadaceae > Sphingomonas. Next base: position 112,622 of record NCGD01000010.1, on the reverse strand, counting down.
AACATCACCGCGCAAGGCGACATATTATGGGTGCCCGGGGCGTCGCGCTAGCGGCCTGATCGAGGGGACGATAATGCAGACCAAGCCCAGTCCGGTTGCCGATCCGGCACTGCTGTCGACGCGGTACGCCGATGTGCGGGCGTTGAGCGTTGCGCTGGTCGCGCCGCTGTCTGATGCCGATGCCAGCGTGCAATCGATGGACGATGCGTCGCCAGCCAAATGGCACCTTGCCCATACGACCTGGTTCGTCGAAACCTTCATCCTGCGCGATTATGTCGGCGGCTATCAGCTACACGATGCGCGCTACCCCTTCCTGTTCAACAGCTATTACGAGGCCGAGGGCGAACGCCAAGCGCGCGGGCGACGCGGGCTGATCACCCGGCCCAGCCTGGCCGAAGTGCTTGCCTATCGGGCTGCCGTTGATGCCGCGCTGCTCGCGGCGCTGCCCGCGCTGCCGGCCGCCGCCCTCGAGCTGGTGGCGCTCGGCTGCCATCATGAGGAACAGCACCAGGAGTTGCTGATCACCGACATTCTGCACCTGTTTGCGCAGAACCCGACCGAACCTGCGATTTGGCCCGCGCCGCGCAAGGTGCCGGTCGAAATGCCGGGGCCGATCGGCTGGATCTGCCATGCCGGCGGGATCGTCGACATCGGCCATAACGGCGAGGGCTTTGCCTTTGATGCAGAGGGGCCGCGGCACCAGACTTTGCTCACGCCCCATGCGCTGGCCGACCGGACCGTCACCAATGGCGAATGGGCCGCCTTCATTGCCGAGGGCGGTTATCGCGATCCGCGCCACTGGCTGTCCGACGGCTGGGCGTGGGTGAAGGCGCAGCGCATCACCGCACCACTTTATTGGGCAGAACGGGATGGCGGCTGGACGCGCTTTGGGCTCGATGGCCGACGCGCGATCGATCCGGCGGCGCCCGTCACCCATGTCAGCTTTTACGAGGCCGATGCCTATGCCAGTTGGGCCGGGGCGCGGCTGCCGACTGAGGCCGAATGGGAGGCGGCAGCACAAGCGCAAGATCCTGAAAGCGGCAATCAGCTCGATCGGGCAGGACCGGTCGAGCCGAGGCCATCGACCGCCGGCCCGGCCTGGTTCGGCGATGTCTGGGAATGGACCGGCAGCGCTTTCCGCCCCTATCCGGGGTTTCGCGCGGCCGAGGGAGCCGTTGGCGAATATAATGGCAAGTTCATGAGCGGCCAGTGTGTGCTGCGTGGCGGCTCCTGCGCCACCCCGCGCGGGCATTTGCGCGCCGCCTACCGCAATTTCTTTTATCCGCACCAGCGCTGGCAGTTCACCGGCGTGCGCCTCGCCAAGGATTTGTAAGCGTGCTCAAGCCCGAAATCGAAGATGGCGAGGTCAGCCTGGCCGATCCCGGCTTCCGCGCCGATGTGTTGAACGGCTTCGCCAGCCGTCCCCGCGCCATTCCGGCGCGCTGGTTTTATGATCGGCGCGGATCGGAATTGTTCGAGGCGATCACCGATCTGCCCGAATATTACCCCACCCGGGTCGAAGCGAGCATCCTGCGTGACAATGGTCCGGCGATCGCCGACCGCGTCGGCGCCGGCCATGCGGTGGTCGAGTTCGGCTCGGGCTCGTCGGCCAAGACGCCGCTATTGCTGCGGGCGATTGCGCCGGCCGCCTATGTACCGATCGATATTTCCGGCGATTTCCTGCGGGAATCCTCGGCGCAGCTGTCGCAGGCCTTTCCCGGGCTGCCGGTCCACCCGATCGAGGCCGATTTCATGCACCCGATCGCGCTGCCGGTGGCGGTTGCCGATCTGCCCAAGCTTGGATTCTTTCCCGGGTCGACGATCGGCAACATGATCCCGTCCTCGGCGGTCGATCTGCTGCGCGCGATGCGGCTGTGGCTCGGCACCGGCGCGATGCTGCTGATCGGCATGGACCGGTTGAAGGGCGAGGATGTGCTCGTCCCCGCCTATGACGATGCGCAAGGGGTGACGGCGGCGTTCAACCTGAACCTGCTCGAACGCATCAATCGCGAACTCGACGGGACGATTCCCGTGGAGGCGTTTCGCCACCGCGCGATCTGGAACGACATGCGCGCACGGATCGAGATGCATCTGGAGGCGACCGAGGATGTGTCCTTCACGATCGAGAAGCGGCCCTTTGCAATGGGAGCAGGCGAGACTATCCATACCGAGAACAGCCACAAATATGGCGACCGCGATGCGCGCATCCTGCTGCGGGCCGGCGGCTGGACGCCGATTGCGGAGTGGACCGATGCGGACGACCGCTTCGCGCTGATTTTGGCGGAAGCGCAGGCGCCGCGGACGGCGCCTTAACCGCAGCCTTTCAGCCGTTAAGGTCGGCGGCTGCCCGCACCAGCGCGGTCAGTGCCGCGTCGTCAATGACATCGCCTTGGCGCAGGTCGATGGCGCGGCGCGTATTGCCATCAAGACTTGAATTGAACAGCCCCGACGGGTCATCGATCGCTGCGCCCCTGGCGAAGGTGAGCTTGACCTTGTCCTTATAGATTTCACCGGTGCAGATGATGCCGTTGCGCGACCAGACGGGGACGCCGTCAGGATTGCTGGGTTTGCGCCATTTGACCTCCTCGACAATAGCGGGGGCGGCGCGCCGGATGATGTCGCGGAGCCGGGCCAGCATCTCGCCGCGCCAGTCGCCCAATTTTGCGAGCTTGGCGTCGATTTGCGCGCTGGCATCGCTGGTGGCCAAGTCGCTGCTCATGTCGCTCTCCTCTATGCAACCCAAGCATAAAGCCGAGGCATGTCAGCGGGCAAGCGATGTTCGTTGGGGGTTGCTGTCCGGGCGCGGCGGGGGCAAGCAGCGCGCGAACGGACGACGGGGAAAACCATGAAGACGATCGGCGTAATCGGGGCAGGGCAGATGGGCGCGGGGATCGCGCAGGTATCGGCACAGGCGGGCTATCATGTGCTGCTGTCCGACGTTGATCTGGCCCGCGCCGAAGCGGGCAAGGCAGGCATCGCCAAGGCGCTCGACCGGCTGGTGACCAAGGAAAAGATTGCGGCTGAAGCGCGCGATGCGGCGCTGGCGCTGATCGAGCCGGTCGCTGGCGTCGAGACGATGGGGCCGTGCGGGCTAGTGATCGAGGCCGCGACCGAGCGCGAGGAAATCAAGCGCGCGATTTTCGGCACGGTCGGCAAGGTGCTGGGCGCCGAGGCGATCCTGGCGTCCAACACCTCGTCGATCCCGATCACGCGCCTTGCCCAGGCTTCGCCCGATCCGGCGCGTTTCATGGGCGTGCATTTCTTCAATCCCGTGCCGGTGATGGGGTTGATCGAACTGATCCGCGGTCTTGCCACCAGCGATGCGACGGTCGCCAGCGTCGAGGCATTCGGGCAATCGTTGGGCAAAACAATCGTCCACGCCAATGACGCGCCGGGCTTCATCGTCAACCGCGTGCTGATGCCGATGATCAACGAGGCGTGTTTTGCGCTGGGCGAGGGCGTGGCGACGATGCAGGACATCGATACCGCCTGCATGCTCGGCCTCAACCATCCAATGGGGCCGCTGACGCTCGCCGATTTCATCGGGCTCGATACCTGCCTGGAGATCACGCGGGTGCTGTTCGAGGGCACCGGCGATCCGAAATTCCGCCCTGCGCCGCTACTCGTCAAATATGTCGAAGCCGGCTGGTATGGCCGCAAGGTGCAGCGCGGCTTTTATGATTATTCGGGCAGCGAACCGGTGCCGACGCGCTAGCGCCTCCTCGCCAGCCAGCCGAGCATTACGCGCCAGAGCGGAATGGCGATCAACGAGACCTGTGCGAGGATGGGCCAGGGCGAGAACAGACCGACGATGATCGCGGTGGCGGCGCCCAGCGCGGTGGCGATGCCGCGCCGGCGGATCATGGCGATGGTGGCGACGGGCACCGTTGGGTCAACCACGGGCGGCGATGTGGCCAGCCGCCCCATCCGGATATTGAGCAGCGCCGTGAGCAGGAGCCAGCAGCAATAGAGCACCACCGGTACGCGCTGATTGCTGTAATTGCTGAGAAAAGCCGTGAAGAACGGCATCGCTGCGATCGTCAGCAGCAGGTTGATGTTCGCCGGGAGCAGCTTGTCGCTGTAATGCGCAGCGCAGGCAAAGGCGCGGTGGTGCCCGGCCCAGAACGCGCCGATGACGTAGAAGCTGACGACGAAGCCGATGAAGTTCGGCGTCAGGCGGAGCAGCGCGTTGATGAAATCCACATTGCTCGCGCCGGGTTCGAGTTCGGGCACGTGGAGTTCGATGACGAGCAGCGTGATCGCGATGGCAAATACCGCGTCTGAAAAGAAGATCAGCCGTTCCAGCGTGTGTTCGGGCCCATGGCGGGTGGCCATGGGCTGGTCGTTGTAATTTGCCGGTCCGCTCATCTGTGCCTGCCCCTCCCCAAGGTCTAGCTATCGGCGCTAACTGATCAGCATCCCCGCCAGCGCCGCGCTCATCAGATTGGCAAGCGTGCCCGCGGCCAGCGCGCGGATGCCGAGCTTGGCGATCATCGGGCGCTGGTTGGGCGCCAGGCTGCCGGTGGCGGCGATCTGGATCGCGATCGACAGGAAATTGGCAAACCCGCATAGCGCAAAAGTAACAACCGCCGTGGTGCGCGCCGAGAGGTTCTTCATCTGGCCCAGATCGATGAACGCAACGAATTCGTTGAGCACCACCTTGGTGCCGACCAGGCTGCCGGCAGCGGCCGCCTCACTTGCCGGAATGTTGAGCAACAGCATGAAGGGCGACAGGATCACGCCCAATATCCATTGAAAGGTCAGCTCGGGATGGCCGAACCAGCCACCGACCGCGCCGAGCAGGCCGTTGGCGAGCGCGACCAGCGAGACAAAGGCCAGCACCATCGCGGCCACCGCGACGGCGATGCGGACGCCCGTTTGCGCGCCATTGGCGGCAGCCATGATGACGTTCTCGGCGCGTTCGACCTCAACCACCGGATCGACCGGATCGGCAATCTCGACGGGCTCGCCGTCGACCGTGTCGGCGGGCGGGGTTGGCGGCACATCGGGCATGATGATCTTGGCCATCAGCAAGCCACCGGGGGCCGACATGAACGAGGCGGCAAGGAGATAAGGGAGGGCCTGCGGCCCCAGTAGCGCCGCATAAGCGGCAAGGATCGTCCCGGCGACACCGGCCATGCCGACCGACATTACCGCGAATAGCTGCGGCGGCTTCAGCGCGGGCAGATAGGGGGCGATCACCAGCGGCGCTTCGCTTTGGCCGACAAAGATGTTGGCGGCGGCGCACAGCGCCTCGACCTTGGACACGCCGACAATGAATTCGATGCCGCCACCGATATATTTGATGACGAACTGCATGATGCCAAGATGGTAGAGCACCGCCACCAATGCCGCGAAGAAGATGATCACCGGCAGCGCGGAAAAGGCGAAGGCCGAGCCGAAGGTGGGATCGGTCGCCAGCTTGCCGAAGATGAGCTGGGTGCCGGCGGCGGCATAGCCGAGCAGCGCGGACACGCCGAGCGCCATCGTCTGGATGACTTCCTTGCCGGCGGGGACATAGAGCACGAGCGTGGCCATCGCGACCTGCAGCCCGAAGGCGGCGATGACGACGCGGGGGCGGATCAGCCGCTTGTTGTTCGACAAGAGGAACGCGGCCAGCAGGATGACGGCGATCCCGGAAAGGCCGATAAGCGTCTGGTTCATTGATACCCTTTGCGCACTAAACACGCGCGCCCCCCCGGCTGCGCCAGCCGCGCACCATACAGTGGTTCGCCGTTTGGGCTAGAGCCGTTTGACGGACGCGTAAATCTGCTTACCAATCGCAGCGATGAACCAGAATGATCTCCGCATCCCGCGCTCGCTGTTCGCGCTTTCGATTTTTTACGGCGGCATGGTCTGCATTGCCGGCGTGCTCGGCAACAAGCAGGTGACGCTCGGGCCGCTTTCCGCTGTCGGGCCGATGCTCGGGCTGGGGCCGCTGGCGATCGAGGCGGGGATTTTCGCCTTCCTGATGCTGGTGGTGGTATCGAGCGCGATTGCCGAGCTGCACGGGCCGGTGATCGCCAACCGGCTGGTGCGCTTTGGCTTCGTGCCGCTGATTGCGTCGATTGTGTTGTCGCTGATCGTGCTCGCCATCCCTGCTGCGCCCGACATGGACCCGGCGCGTGCCCAGGCATTCGAGCTGATGATGGGCGCAACGCCGCGCATCTGGGTGGGCGGCATCATCTCCTATGGCATTTCGCAGACGCTGAACGTTTATGTGTTTTCGGCGCTCAAAGGGCGGGAAGGCGGGAGCGGCGGGCTGCTGTGGCTACGCGCGGGGCTGGCCAGCATCTTGTCGCAGATCGTCGACACGCTGCTGTTCGTGAGCATCGCCTTCCTGGGCGTGTTCCCGATCCGCGAGCTGCTGATCGGCCAGATGGTGGTGAAGGTCCTCCTCTCCGCCCTGCTGGTGCCGCCGCTGATTTATGCGGTGGTGGGGATCGGGCGCTGGCTGGATCGGGCGGAGGGGTGAGGGCTGAGGTTGGCGGGAAGCTGTCCCGGCAGCATTCGGGCGAAGGCATTTGAAAGGCAAGTTTGTCCTATGTATCAACAACCGGGTAGGGGCATGTTGATCCGGGTGCTAACTAGCAAGGACTGGTAGTGCGGTTGGCATCGTTATGAATGTCGGAGCGGGATAAGTGGCTTAGGTCAGCTAGACCGGTTCATACTCGATGGCGGGTTCGCCAACAAAGCCGGGGTACAGTTCGTCAGGAAGCGTCGGTTCGGGGGGGCGGCGAAAATCCAGTTCTAATGGCGCAGGTCGTTTCCGACGCCGAAAGGAGATTCCGATACCAGCAATCGTGAGAACAGCCGAGAGCGCAAGAACGGCGACAGCCAAGAGCCATCGATCGCGCGGAGCTTGTACCGCGACCCTCTCTTCCTTGCGATCACGTTTCTGGCAGCACGGCGGCAGGTCGATGATGGCATCAGGTTGTTGCCCAACGGAAATGTCAGCATTGGAGGCGACTTCTACCACAGACTTTTCAACGGCCACGGACACCGACGATGTTAAATTCGGGCTTGCAGCGAATAGCGCGAGCACGGCCAGTAGGTAGATCATTGGCACCTCCGTCTCCCGAAACACATAGCTCAATCAGCTGCGAGAGTCTGCAGTTTATGCGAGGTACGCCAAAGCATTCACCAGTCGCAAATGCGCGACAGAATCAGGTGTTTATGGCCGCTGTCAGGCGCGCATATGCCCCTCGTGAATGACCGGAATTTGGCAAAATCTGCCGCTTACCCTGCCCGTCGCTCCGGCAACAGCTCTCATCAGCCGGTTCAAGCCGCATCCCTTGCCGATTGCAAGACCCCAGCTTTCGCTAAAGGGGCAGATTGGCTAGATGGTGGCCATGACCGATCCCGCCACCCCCGCCGCCAATCACGCGCCCGACCCCGCGATGCTCGCCAAGGCGGAAACGCTGACCGAGGCGTTGCCCTATCTGCAGCGTTACGCCGGCAAGACCTTCGTCGTGAAATATGGCGGGCATGCGATGGGTGATCCCGAGCTGCAGCGCGATTTTGCCGAGGATGTCGTGTTGTTGAAAGCGGTCGGCATCAACCCCGTGGTCGTGCATGGCGGCGGGCCGCAGATTGGGGCGATGCTGAAGAAACTGGGGGTCGAATCGAGCTTTGTCGACGGGTTGCGCGTGACCGATGCGCAGACAGCCCAAGTGGCGGAAATGGTGCTGTCGGGCGCGATCAACAAGGAAATCGTTGCCTGGATCGGGCAGGCGGGCGGGCGCGCGATCGGCATTTCGGGCAAGGATGGCGGCTTTGTGCGTGCGGTGAAGGTGGAGCGGACGACGCGCGACCCCGACAGCAATATCGAGCGCGTCGTCGATCTGGGCTTTGTCGGCGAACCCGAATCGATCGATCGGACGGTGATCGACACGATATCGAACGCGGGGATGATCCCGGTGGTCGCGCCGATCGGCATCGGCGCCGACGGGCAGACCTATAATATCAACGCCGATACGATGGCGGGGGCGATTGCGGCGGCGCTGGGTGCATCGCGGCTGTTTTTGCTGACCGATGTTGCCGGCGTGCTCGACAAGGACAAGCAGTTGCTGACCGATCTGGACCCCGCGAAGATCGCGCTGCTGCGCGCGGACGGCACGATCACCGGCGGGATGATCCCCAAGCTGGAGACGTGCATCACCGCGGTGGAAGGCGGGGTGGACGCTGCCGTCATCCTCGACGGGCGGGTGCCGCATGCGATGCTGCTGGAAATCTTCACCCAGGCGGGGGCGGGGACGCTGGTGCATCGCTAGCGCCCTTGCGAAGGTGCAAGAAGCCTGGGAGGGCGCTGGAATTCGGGCGGCGATGGATGGGTGGCGCCAGCCGCGGGTCGCTATCGGCCGCGCTTTGCGGAGCCGACAATCGGGTCTAGGGTGACAAGACAGGGTGTTTTGCTCTAGTACAACGCCTATATATCATTGCGAACAACATGGAGTGCCCGGTTTGATCACCCTCATTCAGATTGCCATGGTCCTGCTCAACCTGGTTTGGTGGATCGTTGTCGTCCAGATCATCCTGTCGCTGCTGATCGCGTTCAACGTGATCAATACCTATAATGATTTCATCCGCTCGCTCTATCAGGGGCTCGATCGGCTGACCGCGCCGATGTACCGCCCAATCCGCCGCATCCTTCCCGATTTCGGCCAGATTGATTTTTCGCCGGCGGTGGTGCTGATCGGGCTGCAAATCCTCGAGCTGGTGCTGGGCAATGTCGCGGCCTCGATCCAGACCGGTGCGCCGCTCTGACGGCACGGCCGTGGACCGCCACGGCGGACGGCATTTTCATCGCGGTGCGCGTTACGCCCCGGGGCGGGCGCGATGCGCTGATCGCGGGCACATCGGCGCATTTTGCCGCCCGGCTGGCAGCCCCGCCGGTTGATGGCGCCGCCAATGCCGCTCTGGTCGCGCTGGTCGCCAAGGCCTTTGCCCTGCCCAAGCGCGACGTCTCGCTGATCGCCGGCCAGACCGCGCGGATCAAGCGGCTGAAGCTTAGCGGCGATCCGCAAAGGCTGGCGGAAATCGCCGCTGCGCTCTATGGCCCGGCCGCATGAGCGCACAAATCATCGACGGCAAAGCCTTTGCCGCAGCCCTTCGCGGCCGCATCGCCCTGCAGGTCGCGTCCTTTCGCGACGCAGCCGCGCGCGCGCCCGGATTGGCGGTGGTACTGGTCGGCGAAGATCCGGCGTCGGCGGTCTATGTCCGCAACAAGGGCAAGGCGACGTTGGCGGCGGGCATGGCCAGCTTCGAATATCGCCTGCCGGCCGATGCCGAACAGGCCGATGTGCTGGCGCTGGTGCAGACCCTCAATGCTGATCCGGCGGTTGACGGGATTCTCGTCCAATTGCCGCTGCCACCGCAGATCGACGAGCGCGTGGTGCTGATGGCGATCGATCCCGACAAGGATGTCGACGGTTTCCACCCGGTCAATGCCGGCCGGCTGGCGACGGGGCTGTACGGCTTCGTGCCCTGCACGCCGCTTGGCTGCGTGATGCTGCTCAAGGAACAACTGGGCGACCTGGCTGGGCTGGAAGCGGTGATCATCGGCCGGTCGAACATCGTCGGCAAGCCGCTCGCGCAATTGCTCATCGGCGAGAACTGCACGGTGACGGTTGCCCATTCCAAGACCCGCGATCTCTCAACCATCGTCAAGCGCGCCGACATTGTCGTCGCAGCGGTGGGCCGGGCGGCGATGATCAGGGGCGAATGGATCAAGCCGGGGGCCACGGTGATCGATGTCGGCATCAACCGCACCGAAGACGGGCTGGTCGGCGATGTCGATTTCAACGGCGCGGCCAGCGTTGCCGGGGCGATCACGCCGGTACCCGGAGGCGTCGGGCCGATGACGATCGCCTGCCTGCTGCGCAACACTTTGGTATCGGCCTATCGCCGCGCCGGGCTGAAGCTGGACATGGCGACATTATGATTGAGCTGTTCGTCTCCTCGCTGATCACCTTTTTCGTGGTGATCGATCCGCCCGGTTGCGCGCCGATCTATGCCGGGCTGACGGCGGGCGTGCCGGCGGTGCATGCGCGCGCGATGGCGCTGCGCGCGGTACTGATTGCGGGGGCTATCCTGCTGGTGTTCGCGCTGTTCGGCCAGGCGATCCTGTCGGCGATCGGCGCGAGCCTCGACAGTTTCCGGGTCGCGGGCGGCATCCTGCTGTTCGTCATCGCGACCGAGATGGTGCTGGAAAAGCGCACCCAGCGCCGCGAGGACCGCGCGCAAAAGATCATCGACACCCCTGAGATCGAGGATGTCTCTGTCTTCCCGATGGCGATGCCGATGATTGCCGGGCCGGGCTCGATCGCGTCGATCATGCTGCTGATGTCCAAGGGACATGGCGTGGAGCGCACCCTGGTGATCCTGGCCGCATTGGGGCTAATTCTGGCGCTGACGCTGCTGGCGCTGATCGCCGCCGGGCCGATCATGCGCGTGCTCGGCGACAAGATCGAGGCGGTGATTACCCGGCTGCTCGGCGTGCTGCTTGCGGCACTGGCGGCGCAATTCGTGATCGACGGGCTGCGCGGCAGTTTTTTCTAGCGCCGGGGATGCCGCGCAACGGCGCTATCGGATCCGCCACAGTTTGAGAGGGGACCCCTTGGGCAGCGGCAGCGGTTCGAGCCAGGTCGGCGTCTCGCCGCGGGCGAGCCGAGCGTAGAAACCATTTTGGTAGCGGACCGTATAGACCGTTGATTCTGACATGTTGGGGCAGGTCAGCAACAGGGTCGCACCGTGACGGCGGGCGATGGCGTGGAAATCATCCGCCGTCCGCGTAAAGGCGTGCTGCACGTCGAGGATCGCATCGCCATTGCGGTGATAAGGCCCGGCCACTGCCGAATGATGCGTCAGCGTTATCAGCCGGGGCCCGAGATCGATAAAGGTGAAGATGGTCTGCGGCGGCAATTTGTCGAGCACCGCCAGCGCCGGAATGGTCGGGCAGGAAGCACCGGCACGGTTGACCGCCTTGGTGCCCTTGCTTGGTTTGTCGGGCACCGCATATTGAACGACGAAGCCGACAAAAGCCCCCGAAACGACCAGGAACGCGACAACTGTACCGAACACGCGCACCAGGACCGATCGATTGCCCAGGCACCAGGGCAGGACGATCCAGCCAAGCGCGACCGCGCCGGGGACGGCCAGCATTTGGGCGGCGGCACCGGCACGGACCTGCCAGAGCAGCAACCCGCTGGCGAGCAGGGTGAACAGCAGCACCGCCGCCCAGGCCGCAAAGTGATCGCTCCGCCAGGCGCGCCAGGTGGCGATGATCGCTCCGATCATACCGATCACCGGCAGGGTCGCAACGCTCAGCGCGCCACGCCAGGGATGCGCATAGATTGGCTTGGCTTCGCGAACATTGTTGAGCCAGTTGGCGGCGAGTTCGGGGGAGACCTGTTCGGGCCGGCCAAGGCATTGCGGGAAGACCAGCGCAAAGGCGGTGAGGATCGCCACGCCAGCCGCCGCCGCCAGCACGAAACGTACCCAGCGCAGATCAGGATTGATCCTGGCGAGGATGAACAGCAGCGCACCGGCCTCGATCATCACGCTCAGCCAGACGGGCGTCAGCGCGTCACAGCGCAGCACGGCATTGGCGTTCGACGCGAACAGCACATAGCCGATCGCGCTGCCGCCCGCGAGCGCCAGACCATAGACGGTCAGGCGCGGTGCCTCGGCGCGGTCCCAGATCCAGCGCAGGCCCATGATCGCGCCAGCGCCGGCGGCATAGGGGAGCATTTCAAGGCCGATGCTGAGCGACACTGCGCTCGCCAGCCCGACGATAATGCCGCCGCGCCGCTGCTGGGGATCGGCCAGCCCGGCGACTGTCAGGCTGAGGCAAGCGAGCTGCCAGCCGTGGTGATCGATGCGTTCGGGCATGAACATCAGCATCGTCGCGGTACACATTAGCAGGAAGATCAGCGCCAGCGGCCAGGCAAGCGGACTGACCAGCCGGCGAACGGTAAAGGCCAGCCCCAGCATCGCGACGGACAGCGGCAGCAAGGGCGCGATCCCGCAGGCCAATCGCTCGGCCAGCGCGGTGCCGACAAAGGGCCTGAATGCCAGGATCATGCCGGCGATCGGCAGATCGACGATCCGGCTCCAGTGCATGTCAAAGCCCAGCGGCGGGTTGAGCCGATATTGCCGCAGATCATACCAGCCCTGCCCGTTCAGCAGGGCGCGGACCTGCATCAGCCGCATATTATCATCGGTATCGCCGAGCGACAGCCAATGGATCGCTGGCCAGCGCTGCCAGAGGTAAAATAGCGCGATCAGCGCCCAGGCGATCAGCGTCAGGCTGCGCCAGTTGCGGTTCACTTCCAGGGCGAGCGGCGTGTCGCCATCGTGCCGATTGTTCAAAGATGCTTCCCTAGGCTGTGCTCGCGCTCTAGTGCGGCCTCCATAAAGGGCAAGCGGCACGTGAAATCTCTCAACCATCTCGGCAATCGATTGGGCGACCGGCTGGGCATAATGCTCGGCGGGCGCGAGATTGTCGATCAGCTGGTGCGCTTCGCGATCGCGGGCGGGCTGTCGACGGTGATCTATTCAGCGGTGTACCTGCCGCTCACCGCCTATATTTTTCGCGCCGCCCAGGCGGTCTATGCGGTGCCCTTCGCTTTTGCCGTCGCGGTTACGGCGGGCTATTTCCTGCACAGCCGCTGGAGCTTCAAGGGGCACGGCACGCGCCAGCCGGGCGGCCGGCAGCAGACCAAGTTCGTGATCGTGCAAGGCATTGGCCTTGCCCTCAACGCCGGGTTTACCTGGGGCGTTACGGCCTTGCTGGGGCTGCCCGCCTGGGTCGCGCTGATCCCGGTAGTGACGATCACGCCGATCGCGACCTTTGCGCTCAACCGTCAATGGGTATTTGGGGGCGCTGCGACACATGGATAGAATCGTCTATGACCGGATGGCCGCGCATGATTCCACGCACTGGTGGTATCGCGCCCGGCGCGAGATTCTATCGGATTATCTGACGCGCGAAGCTGGCCTGCCCAAGGGCGCGCGGATACTGGAGATTGGTTGCGGCACCGGGCACAACCTGCCGATGCTGGCGACATTCGGTGCTGTAGAGGCGATCGAGATCGATCCGGTCGCGCGTGGCATCGCCAGCGAGCGGCTCGGCCGGCCGGTCAGCGCAGCGCCGCTACCCGCGCTGCCGGGGATCGAACGCGGCGCCTATGATCTGATCGCCGTGCTCGATGTCGTCGAGCATATCGAGGATGATGTTGCCGCGCTCAGGGCAATGCGCGACTGCCTGAAGCCGGGCGGCAAGATCCTGATCACGGTGCCCGCGCATCAATGGCTGTGGAGCGCGCATGACGTGGTCAACCACCATCATCGCCGCTATTCCAAGGCAAGCCTGGCCAAGGCGATTGCGGCGGCCGGGCTTGACCATAATGGCCTGCGCTATTTCAATTCGCTGCTGTTCCCGCTCGCTGCCGCCGCGCGAATCGCCGGACGGCTGACGGGGCGCGACGACAGCGACGATTCGCCGCCACCAGCCGCGCTCAACACGCTGTTCGAGACGATCTTCGGCTGGGAACGGCATCTGGTCGGCCGCATGCCGATGCCGCCCGGTGTGTCGATCGTTACGCTGGCGTCGCCGGCGGCTTGATCCGCGGCTTGCGCCGTGCTGCTGGCGCGGGCTTGGTGGCAGGCTTTGAAGCTGGCTCAGGGAGCGCCACCGGGGCGGCGATCGCCACCGGCTCGGCGCGATAGCCCAACGTCGCGCGGCCCTGCACCGGACCGGCAACATCGGCGACCAGATAAAGCGGCCGGCGCTTTGATTCGACATAGAGCCGGCCAAGATATTCGCCGATCATCCCCAGCACGAACATTTGCACTGCGCCGAGCAACACCACGACGAGCATCGTCGAGGTCCAGCCCTGGACGGCGGTGCCAGTGAAGAAGCCGATCGCAATATAGACGAACAGCAGCAAAGACGCCCCGGTCAGCGCCAGTCCGACATGGCTGGCAAAGCGCAAGGGTGCGGTGGAAAAGCCAGTCACCGCATCGAGCGCAAAGCGGATCATCTTGGCGAGCGGATATTTGGTCTCGCCGGCATGGCGCTCGGCGCGGTCATAGAGGTACGGCACCTGGCGGAAACCGATCCACGCCACCATCCCGCGAATAAAACGTGCCTGTTCGGGCAGGCTGAGAAACGCATCGAGCGCGCGCCGGCTCATCAGCCGGAAATCGCCGGTATCAAGCGGGATCGGGGTATCGGTGACGCGATCGAGGACTCGGTAGAAGATCGCGGCGGTCAGCTTCTTGAAGACACTCTCGCCCTCGCGCTTGCGGCGAACCGCATAGACGACATCGGCCTGCTCGGCGATCATTGTTGCGCGCATATCGGCAAGCAATTCGGGCGGGTCCTGCAGATCGGCATCGATGATCATGATTTGCGCGCCGCAGCACAGATCCAGCCCGGCGGTCAGCGCCAGCTGGTGGCCATGATTGCGCGACAGGTTGATCGCGACGAGATGCGGATCGGCGGCGGCGAGCCGCTGCATCGTTGGCCAGCTCGCGTCCTTCGATCCATCGTTGACCAAGACGATCTCGTAATCCTCGCCAACCGCCGCTTTGGCCGCTGCCGAGACGCGGGCGTGGAGGATGTCGAGACAGGCTGCTTCGTTATAGCAGGGGACGACGATAGAAAGGGCGGGGCGCTTCATCCGCCCCCTCTACCGCGTGTTGCGCCAATAGGGAATCGCCAAGCGTCGCACTACCCGAGCTGCGCCTTGGCCCGTGCCTCGACGAGCCGCTCGAGGATTGTCAGCGGCACCGCGCCCTCGCGCAGCACTTCATGGAACTGCTTGATATCGAATCTGTCACCCAGCGTCGCCTGCGCTTTGGTGCGTGCGCGCGTCCAACTGATATGGCCGAGCTTGTAGCTGCACGCCTGGCCGGCCTGGGTGCAATAACGTTCGATCTCGCGCTGCGATCGGGGCCGGGCAAAGCCCACCACATCGACGAAATAATCGGTGCCCTGCTCGCGCGTCCACCGCTTGGCATGAATGCCGGTATCCACCACCAGCCGGGCGGCGCGGAACAGGAAGCTCTGCAGATAGCCCGCGCGTTCGATTGGGTTGGCATATCCACCCAGCTCCTTGGCGAGTTGCTCGGCATAGAGCGCCCATCCTTCCGAATAGGCGCTGAAAAACGACAGCCGGCGCAGCAGCGGCGTATCGAGCTTTTGGACGATGCTGAGCTGCAGATGATGCCCGGGTACGCCTTCGTGATAGCTGAGCGAGGGCAACGTATATTTGGGCCAGTCGCCAACGCTTTTGAGGTTGATGAAATAAATTGCCGGCCGTTTGCCGTCGAGCGAGGCGCGGCGATAATAGCCGTTCGAGGCGCCATCCTGGATCTCGGCCGGCACCGCGCGAATTTCGAGTGGCTCGGCCGGTGGGTTGAGGAAGACGCGGCCAAGCTTGGCCTGCATCGCCGCCACCCCGACATTCAGCCCTTCGATCAGCGCGATCCGGCCCGCTGCCGTGTCGGCATAGAGCTGCGCCGGAAGCGCATTGAGCGCAGTCAGCCGTGCGCCGACCGATCCCTTGGTCATGCCCTGCGCCTTCAGAATCGTATCGAGCTCGGCGCTGATCTCGGCGACCTGTTGCAGGCCGAGCTTGTGGACCTCGTCAGGGGTGAACGCTGTCGTTGTGGCGGCTCGCAGCGCATCGGCATAGATCGCCTCGCCGTGCGGCAGCGCCCATTCGCCCGCCTCCGGGCGGCGCGGGAGCGCTTTGACCAGCGCGATCTGGCGATCGAGTGCAGGATAGACCTGGGCGTCCACGATTGCGGCGGCCTTTGCGGCCCAGTCGCCGGCAATACCGGCCGTCTTGGCGCGATTGACCAGCGAGCGGACCAGGCCGCTGTCGGCGGCGGGCTTTCCGCGCAGCGCCTGGAGCTGGCCGATCGTCAGGTCGAGCGCAAAATCAGGGGCGACATAGCCGCGCGACGCCTCTTCACGCTGCGCCTCGCTATCCTGGTCCAGCGCGACCGCAAAGCCGGCGAGCCGCGCGCAATAGGCTTCGGCGTCGGCGCTGGTCTGGAGGGTGTGGGCCGAGTTTAGAAAATCGGGAACCGAGAAATAAGCGCCGCCCTGCTGGAAGATCCGATAGGGGCGGATCGTGCTGCCGATCGCGAATTTTTCAGGCCCGACGATTCCGCTGCGCAGCGAATAAAGCACGACTTCGCGGTTGAGCTTGCCGGCATCGGACAGGCTGTTGGCCTCGATCGCCTCGATCCGGGCGATCGCGCTCCTGGTCCGGGCCAGATCGGTGGTGCGCGCGGCGAGCGACCGATCGTCCAGCTTACCCTTCGCTGCCGCCCGCTTGCCGTTGTCGAGCCCGAGCTGGGTGACGCTCTCGGGCGAGTCATCCATATTTTCCTGGAAAATTGCGTCGAGCAGCGCGTTGAGCGCGGCGTCGGCGTCTGGCTGGGCAGCTTTCAGCCCGGCCGGGGCAAGCGCCAGCACGGAGATCGCGCCGGTCGATGAGAGAAACTGGCGGCGGTCCATGGCGATCCCCTGATCAAGATGATCAGCAATTCCTAACCGGGGGATCGCACCGCGTCGAGGATGTCCTGCAGATAGGCGATATGGCCGCGAAAGGCGTCGCGCCCGGTGGGGGTCATCGTTACTAATGTACGAAAACGCTTGCCGTTCGGCAGCTTTTCGATCGCGATATACCCCGCATTTTCCAAGGTGGAGAGATGCGCGCCGAGATTGCCATCGGTTGCGCCGGCCACCGCCTTCAGTCGCATGAAATCCAGTGGCGCGCGATCGGGATCGCTGTCGAGCGCGGCCATGATCTTGAGTCGGGTCGATTGGTGGATCACCTCGTCAGCTTGCGCGATCATCAGGCGCGCCGTAGCCACAGGCCAGTGATGATCAGCGCGCCGCCGCCGCCCAGGCCGAGCCACAGATAAAGCCATGCCGGGAAGACGAACCAGCCAAGAAGGATGGCGGCCATGACGGCCAGGCCAAGGACGACAAATCGAATGCCGGCCCAGAAGCCCAGCCCGACATAGATCGAGGCGACCAGCATCGACGTCATGGCATTGTGCAGCCGCGCATTGACGCCACCGATCATCGCTTCGCTGACCAACAAATAGACGAACACCAGCACGACGAGTCCGGGCATCCGCCAGTTGCGTGGGCCGCCGCGCGATCGGTGCCAGGTCCACAGGATCGCCGAGGCGATGCCGATTGCCCAGCAATATTGGCCCGTAACCCAATCGATGTGCGTGGCGACATTGGCGGTCAGCCAGACCAGGCCCCAGGCGATGACAATGCCGCCGGAACGGGCATAGCCGAAAAACTGGGTTGATCGCGTTCGTGCCTGATCGACCGTGGCCAGTGCCGCCGCCGCTTCGCCGGCGTCGATGGTCGGTTGCTTCATTGCGCGGGCCGGCCGAGGTTTCGATCGAAAAAGGCGATGGTCTGCGGCCAGGCGTCGGCATGGGCGGCGGCATTGCCCGCTATGGTGCCACCGACATTTTCATACGGGCCATTGGGCGCCCGGTCGCCGCCAGGACCGACGCTGCCATGGCCAGCATCGGCATAGGCGATGTGCTGGTGCACCGGCACGAAATGATGCGCGTCTAGCCGGGCCATGATCTGGTCGGCCATCAAGGTCGACGGCCATAATTTATCGTCACGCGCGGACAGCAGCAGCAGCGCGCCGCCGATCCGCTCTACCGGGATGATCGCATCGGGATGGTGGTCGGCATGCGCCAGGCTGCGCTGGTAGAGATCGAGAATGCCGGAAAAGGCGGCGCTATTGTCATAAGGGACATAGGGTAGCGGCACCCCATGATCGGTAAAGCCCGATTTGACGACGCGGTAATCGGCCGGATCAAAGCCCTGCCAGATGACGGAACTGGGCACGGCGGCAACCACGGCCGTGAATTCGGGGTGTCGCGACGCGACCAGCAGCGCGACCTCGGCGCCCTTGGAAATGCCGTACAGGCCAAGGTGACGGCGATCGGCGAGCGGCTGGGCGACAAGCCAGGCGATCGCACGCTCGAAATAGTCGAGCGGGATTTCCTGAAAGGCCTTGGGCAGGCCGTCGGCCCTGAAATAGGCAAGCGCCAAGACGCCATAGCCCTTGGTCGCAAGCGCGGTCGCGATGTGTTTGCTGCTCTCTTCTCCCCCTTCCGAGCCGCCAAGCACCAGGATCGCCGGGCTGCGCCTGCCGCTGGCGGGCGGGAACCAGGTGCCGACCAGGCCATCAGCGCGTATCGATATTCCGATTGGTGCGACGGGATCAGGCGCAGCGGCGCGCCTCATTACGCCGGCGCCGGATTGGGCGACGGCCGCGATCGGCACGGCTAGGCAGCCTGCCAGCAGAAGCAACCCGCTGGCGCGTAGGAACAATCGAGTCATGATGATTCTCACTCTGTGATGCAGAGTAATTGCTCTGTATCACAGAGTAAGTCAAGTCCGACGCTAGACCCGCTCCACGGCACTGACCGCATCGGCGGCGCGCAGCGCCGCGATCAGGCGCATCAGATGGTGGAGGTCGTGCACCTCGACATCGATGGTATTGGTGTGAAAGCCCGAATCGCGATTATCGAGCCGAAGCCCAAGGATGTTGGCCTTGTGGGCGCCGATGATCGACGCGACTACGCCCAGCGCGCCGGGCTCATTCTTCAGTTCCACGGCGATCTGGGCCGTGGCACCTTCGGTCTTGTCGCCCCAGGCGAGATCAACCCAATCGGCATCATTCCCGTCAATCAGCGTCTTGCAGTCGATCGAATGGACTTCGATCGGCCGATCGGGGTGGCGCAGCCCGACGATCCTGTCGCCCGGCACCGGGTGGCAGCATTCGGCAAGCTCGAAGGCGATGCCGTGCTTGAGCCCGCGGATCGAGATCGCGCTTGATTGCGGCGGCAGCGCGCGGAGCGACTCCTTGTCGGCCGATCCAGGCATCAGCGCTTCCATCACGTCCGCATCGGTGATCCGGCGCTTGGCAATCGCTGCCATCAAGGCGGCTTCATCGGGGAGCTTCAGGCGTTGCAGCGCAGCGTCGATCGCGTCGTCCGCCAATGTCGCCGGCAGCCGCTGGACGATTTCATCATAGATTTTATGGCCCAGCGCCTGGCCCTCGCTGCGTTCTGTCTGGCGCAAATGGCGCCGGATCGCGGCCCGCGCCTTGCCAGTGATCGCGAAATTGAGCCAGCCGGGCTGTGGCACCTGCGCCTTGGATCGCAGGATCTGAACCTGGTCGCCATTGTCGATCCGGGTGCGCAGCGGCACCACCCGGCCATTGATCTTGGCGCCCACTGCCTGGTCGCCGAGATCGGTGTGCAGCGCATAGGCAAAGTCGATCGGCGTCGCGCCCTTGGGCATCTGGATCAGTTCGCCGCGCGGGGTGAAGGCGAAGATCCGATCCTGATACATCGCCATGCGGGTATGCTCGAGCAGCTCCTCGGGGCTTTCGGCGGTATCGAGAATCTCGATCAGGTCGGCGATCCAGCGAACCTGGGTATCGGGGCGGACTTTGCCCTGTTTATAGGCCCAGTGCGCGGCCAGACCATATTCGGCCTCTGCATGCATTTCCGCCGTACGAATCTGGATTTCGACGCGGGTGTTTTCGGCGTGCATGACCGAGCTGTGCAGCGAGCGATAGCCGTTGCGCTTGGGCGTGGAGATATAATCCTTGAACCGGCCAGGCACCATCGGCCAGCGGCGATGGATGAGGCCGAGCGCGGTATAGCAATCCTCGATCGTCGGGACGATCAGCCGGAACGCCATGATGTCGGACAATTGTTCGAAGCTGATGTGCCGCTCGGCCATCTTCTTCCAGATCGAATAGGGGTGTTTTTCGCGGCCCGAGACATCGGCCTCGACCCCGGCCCGCGACAGTAGTTTCTTGAAGCTGGCGCCGATCTTGTCGATCCGGTCGCCATCGCCTTCCTTGAGCTGGGCGAGCCGTTTGGTGATCGAATCATACGCCTCAGGCTCCAGTTCGCGAAAGGCGAGCGTCTGCATCTCCTTCATGAACTCGTACATGCCGATCCGCTCGGCGAGCGGGGCATAGATATCCATCGTCTCACGGGCGATGCGGCGGCGCTTGTCGGGATTGGCGATGTAATGCAGCGTGCGCATGTTGTGCAGCCGGTCGGCCAGCTTGACGAGCAGCACACGGATATCGTCCGACATGGCGAGCAGGAACTTGCGCAGATTTTCCGCCGCGCGCTCGTTTTCGGTTTGCGCTTCAATTTTCGACAGCTTGGTGACACCATCCACCATCCGCGCAACATTCGGGCCGAACAGCCGCAGGATTTCCTCGGGAGTGGCGACGGTGTCTTCGATGGTGTCGTGAAGGATCGCGGTGGCGATCGTTTCGTCATCGAGATGGAGGTCAGTCAAAATACCGGCCACTTCGATCGGATGACTGAAATAAGGGTCGCCCGAGGCGCGCTTCTGGCTGCCATGCGCCTGGAGCGAAAAGACATAGGCGCGGTTGAGCAACGCCTCATTGGCCTGTGGATCGTAGCTTAATACCCGATCGACAAGTTCATATTGCCGCAGCACGCGACCAAGATGGGGCCGCGTGCTGCTGCTTTGCAACATATTACTTCGTGTTAGCTCGCGCGGGCATTGCATTCGGCGAGCGTATTGGCATCGAGCGGCGCACCGGCGACCGTGAAGGCGCTGACCGCACCAACGCGCTTGACGACCATCTGGCACATGATCACGTCACGCTGGGTCGACTGCTTGGCGGTGCACACGCCGTCAGCACACTTCCAGAGGGTGCCGGCGGTGATGACATTGGTCTTGGTCGGCGCGGTGACGGGCGTCGCACTGTAATAGCTGCTCGGCGCAGCCGAGGCGGCGGTGGCGAAGACCAGCATCGCCGACGAGGCAAGGGCAGCGGCAATGGGGAGGATGCGTGTCATGATGAACTCCATGATCGGTTCGGGGATTGGGTCGGGTGCAAAATTACAGGCAACCGAATTAGGTTGCGAATCACTACTTACCCCGATAGGTAGCTAGTTGCAACTAGAAACTTATATTTCATTCGCATGACGGGTGAATTTTGTTAGATTACGTCAGGATCGAGGACGCATGGACGGAAAACTGCGAGAACCCTTGCGCGAATTGGCCGAGTGCAGCCTCCCGGCGGCGCTTGAGGCGATGGGGGAACGCTGGTCGTTCCTCATTCTCCGCGCGTCGTTTAACGGGCTCTATCATTTCGAGNNAGCTAGGCATTGCCCGCAACATCCTCGCCAATCGCTTGGCGCGCCTGGTCGAACACGGCATTCTGAAGCGCGAGGCCATGCCCGATGATCGCCGCAAGATCGAATATCGACTGACCGACAAGGGATTCGCGCTGTTGCCGACGATGATCGCGCTCAGGCAGTGGGGTGAACGCTGGGAAACCGGTTTTCCTGCTTCGCCCGTGCTGGTCGACGAGCGCGATCGCCGCCCGATTGCGCAGATCGAGGTGCGCGCCTGGGATGGCCGCGTGTTGACCAAGGGTGATCTGATCTGGTCACTGCCCGAGCATGTCGCGCGGGAGACGATCGAGATCCGCGCCGCCGAATAACCCGCCGGGGCGTGGCGTTCAGGCGCCGACCAGCTGCTCCAGCCGGGAGCGCACCGCGCCGGTGATCGGCTTGGGGCGCCCGGTGCCCAGATCAACATGGACGATCGTCATCAGGATTGTGCAGTGCAGGTCGCCGGTGATGGCATGGCACAGCTCGAAGCGTTCGGTCAGGCTTGTCCCGCCAACGCGTTCGACGCGGACAAAGGCCTCGATCTCGTCATTCATCACGAACGGCTTGTGATAATCGATCTCGGTATGGCGGACATGGAACTCCGCTTCTGTCCAATCCGGGCCAAGCTCTTCGATGCCGGTCCATGGCCAGAATTCGGTCACGGCGACGTCGACATATTCGAGATAGCGCGAATTATAGACGACGCGCTGGGCATCGATCTCGGGATAACGGACCTTGAAGCGGGTCGAGAAGCTGAAGCCGGGGCGTGTCATGCCGGGTGCGTTGCCGTGCCGGGCCGCCAGCGTCAATGATAGCGCGGCGTCAGACGAGCAATTTGATGCCGACCAGCGCCAGCGTGACCGCCAGGACAGGCACCAGCACGCGTTCGGAAACCCGGGTCGCCACCAGGCTGCCGACGATGATCCCGGGGATCGAGCCGAGCAGCAGCGACGCCAGCAGCCAAAGATCGACCGAGCCCATCGTCAGATGGCCGATGCCGGCGATCAAGGTGAGCGGCACCGCATGCGCGATATCCGAGCCAACCAGCCGCGCCACGGGTATTTTGGGGTAAAGCACCAGCAGCGCAGTCATCCCCAGCGCGCCCGCACCGACCGAGGTTAGCGACACCAAAGCGCCAAGAATTGCCCCCAGGATGATTGTCATCCGGCCGATATGGGCGTCATCCTCGCCGACAAACAGCGGCGTCAGCCGGGCGACGATGGTCTGGCGAAAGAATACCGAGATCGCGGTGAGGATCAGTGCCGCGCCGAGGATGCCGGAGATGACCTTGCCCATCGCATCGGCCTGCCAATCGCCCAGCGCGAGCACTGTCAACATCAGCACGGCGGCCGGCAGGCTCCCCGTCGCCAACCGCCGGACGATTCGCCAGTCGACCGTGCCATAGCGGCCATGCACCAGCGTTCCCGCCGTCTTGGTCGCCGAGGCATAGAGCAGATCGGTGCCGACCGCGGTGGCCGGGTGAAAGCCGAACACCAGCACCAGCAGCGGTGTCATCAGCGATCCGCCGCCGACGCCGGTCAGCCCGACAAGCAGCCCGACCAGCACGCCTGCGAGCGAATAGAGCGGATGAATCACGCGACGTGTCGCGGCAGGCGACGGTGATCGGTCAAGCCGAATCCCGGGCGGGCGTGTTGACGCCCATTGACTGGAGATATTTTTTGACGTTGCGGGCGGCCTGGCGCAGCCGTTGTTCGTTTTCGACCATCGCTATCCGCACAAAGCCCTCACCGTTTTCGCCATAGCCCACCCCTGGCGCAACCGCGACCTGCGCGCATGTCAGCAATTGTTTGCTGAACTCAAGGCTACCTAAATGCGCGAGTGCCGGGGGCAGCGGGGCCCAGGCGAACATCGATGCGGCAGGGGCGGGGATTTCCCAGCCCGCGCGACCGAAACTTTCGACCAGCACGTCGCGGCGCTTGTGGTAAAGCTGGCGGTTCCGCTCGACGATGTCCTGCGGGCCGTTGAGCGCCGCGCACGCGGCTGCCTGGATCGGGGTGAAGGCGCCATAATCCAGATAGGATTTGACCCGCGTCATCGCCGCGATCAGCTGCTTGTTGCCCACCGCAAAGCCGATCCGCCAGCCGGCCATCGAATAGGTCTTGCTCAGGCTGGTGAATTCGACCGCGACGTCCTTCGCCCCTTTGACCTGCAGGATCGAGGTGGTGGGCTTGCCGTCGAAATACAGCTCGGAATAGGCAAGATCGGAGATCACCCAGACCTTGTTGTCACGCGCCCAGGCGACCAGCCGTTCGTAAAAGGCGAGATCGACCGTCTCGGCAGTGGGGTTGGATGGATAATTGACGACCAGGATCGAGGGGCGCGGAACGGTGAAGTTCATCGCCCGCTCAAGCGCTTCCCAATAACGCTCGTCAGGGGTGGTCGGCACCGCACGGATCGTCGCGCCGGCAATGATGAAGCCGAACGTATGGATCGGATAGCTCGGATTGGGGGCGAGCACGACATCGCCGGGCGCGGTGATCGCGGTGGCCAGGCTGGCCAGCCCTTCTTTCGATCCCATCGTCACGACGACTTCGCTGTCGGCGTCGACCTCGACCCCGAATCGCCGCGCATAATAATTGGCCTGGGCCTTGCGCAGCCCCGGAATGCCGCGCGAGGCGGAATAGCCATGCGCATCGGGCTTGCGCGCGACCTCGCATAATTTGTCGATGACATGATCGGGCGGCGGCAGATCGGGATTGCCCATGCCCAGGTCGATAATATCCTCGCCGCCCGCGCGCGCCTGCGCCCGCATCGCGTTGACTTCGGCGATGACATAGGGGGGCAGGCGTTTGATGCGGTAGAATTCGTCTGACATTGTCGCTTTCCATCGTTCGGCTGGGCCGGTTCAGCCGGGTCATACGCGATTTGTTGTGCTGGGTGAATGACGGCGGTCGATGGTTGCGGTAGGCTGCGTGAAATAACAAGAATCGAGGATTTCATGAGCGAGCCCGAACCGACCGAGACCTCGCCGATCCCCGCGCTGACGATCCCCAGCCTTGAGGATATGCAGCACTGGACTTGGGTAATGGGCCGCGCCCAGCAAATGGTGCTCGAGGCGGGGCTGCAGACCATGCAGGATACGCCGGCCCTGCCGATCATTCCCGGTTTCACGGATCACCGCACGATGGAGCGCGCGCGGGATTTTTGGACGGACAGCATGAAGTTGTGGCAGCATTTTCTGGCGCCCGCGCTTGCCGATCCGACTGAGGAAACCCCCGAACAGGCCCGCGACAAGCGCTTCAAGGCGCCGCAGTGGCGGGAAAATCCGGTGTTCGACTGGATTCGCCAAAGCTATTTGCTGGTATCGGACCATTTGCTGCGCGGCGTCGACGCCATCGAAGGGGTGGATCCCCATCAGCGCGAGCAGCTGCGATTTGCAACGCGCGGCTTTGTCGATGCGATGAGCCCAAGCAATTTTCCCGCCACCAACCCGCTCGTGCTGGAAAAAACACTGGAAACGGGCGGCGAAAATCTCCTGCACGGGCTGCAGCACATGATGGCCGATATCGGCAAGGGGCAACTTACTCATACCGATCCCGATGCCTTTGCTGTCGGCCGCAACCTGGCGATGACCCCCGGCAAAGTCGTGAAGCGCACGCCGCTGTACGAGCTGATCCAATATACCCCGACGACGCCAGACGTGCTGGCGGTGCCGCTGGTCATCTTTCCGCCCTGGATCAATCGCTTCTACATTCTCGATCTCACCCCCGAAAAAAGCTTCATCAAATGGGCGGTCGATCAGGGGCTTACCGTCTTCGTCGTCTCGTGGAAATCGGCTGATGCCACGATGAAGGACGTGGTGTGGGATGATTATGTCGAACAAGGCCAGATCGACGCCATCGATACCGTTCGGGCGTTGCTGGGTGTCGAATCGGTGCACGCAATCGGCTATTGTGTCGCCGGCACCACCCTGGCCGCGACGCTGGCGGTGCTGACGGCGCGCGGGCAGGCCGACAAGGTCAAATCGGCGACCTTTTTTACCGCTCAGGTCGATTTCGCCCAGGCTGGCGAGCTGCTGCATTTTGTCGAAGACGACCAGATGAAGCTGATCGAACAGCTCTCGCCCGACGGTTTTCTCGACGGGCGATATATGGCCGCGACCTTCAACCTGCTGCGCGGGCGTGATCTCATCTGGAACTATGTCACCAATAATTATCTGCTCGGCCAGGATTATGCGCCATTCGACCTGCTGCACTGGAATGGCGACACCACCAACCTGCCGACCAAATGGCATCTGAGCTATTTGCGTGACCTGTATCGTGACAATTTGTTGGTCAAGCCCGGCGCACTATCAATCTCAGGCACGCCGATCGATCTGACCATTGTGAAGACGCCCAGCTATATCCAGGCCGGGCGAGAGGATCACATCGCACCGGCCGAAAGCGTCTGGCAATTGACCCGACAGCTTCGGGGGACGATGCGGTTCGTCCTAGCGGGATCTGGCCATATTGCCGGCGTGGTCAACCCGCCAGCGGCAGGCAAATATCAATATTGGACAAACCCGATGCTGGGTGAATCGCTTGCCGATTTCGTCGGCGGCGCAACCGAGACCAAGGGCAGCTGGTGGCCCGACTGGATCGTGTGGATCAGGGCGCAGGACGCAGCATTAGTCGCAGCAAAAGGCCCACGCATTCCCGGCAAGGGCGCCTTGAAATCGCTGTGCGACGCGCCGGGAGACTATGTCGCTTCAAAATAAATGATGAAATTACAACGTTATCGGACTGATTAGGTCGACAATGTTGCAGTGCACAAAAAACTCTTGCATCACGCGCCTGTTCCGCATATATTGCAGTGCAGCAAACGATAGCAGGAGGCCCCGATGGCCGACAACGATACCAAGGATAGTGCCAAGACCAACCCGGTAAACGCGTCGGCTAAACTTGCCAAGCCGGTGTCGCTTGAAAAGGTGGTAGCACCCGTCGCCACTGCCGCCACGAAAATTGCCGCCCCCATGCCAGCCGCTGCGCCCGCCGTCGCTGTTACCGCCGGTGCCACGCCGGCGCCGGCCATCGTGCCGGCAACACCGGTTGCGGCCAAACCCGTGCCGGCCACCCCGGTGGCCCAACCACCTGTCGCCGCTGCGGCAGCCCCAGTGAAGAAGCCGGCGCCTGTCATGCCCGCGCCCGCCAAAGCCGCCACCGTCAAGGCGGCCGTGAAGACCGAAGCCAAAACCCAAGCACCGCCGATCGCCGCACGCGCGCCGGCGGCTCCCCTCGTCAAAAAGGAAAATGTTACCATGGAAAGCACCGTCAAGAAGACCGCCGAAAAGGCCCAGACCATGTTCGTCGAGATGAACGATCGCGCCAAGGCTGCGCTCGAAAAGACCCAGGGCATGTTTGCCGACATGAACGACTTCAACAAGGGCAATGTTGAAGCAATCGTCGAATCGTCGAAGATCGCTGCCAAGGGCATCGAATCGATGGGCCAGGAAGCCGCTGAATATACTCGCAAGTCGTTCGAAGGCATGACCGCGATCGTCAAGAGCATGGCATCGGTCAAGTCGCCGACGGAGTTCATGAAGCTCCACAGCGATTATGTCCGCACCTCGTTTGACTCGATGGTCGCCGAATCGTCGAAGAACACCGAAGCGCTGCTGAAGCTCGCCGGTGAGATCGCCCAGCCGATCTCGAACCGGGTTGCCGTTGCCGCCGAGAAGATCAAAATCACGGCCTGATCGATCCGGCGTTTCCGCGCCGATTGATACGCCAAAAGGGGCGGCCGCAGCAATGCGGTCGCCCTTTTGCGCATGAATTCGCATCTAAAGGTGGATTAGGCGTCGCTTGCCCCTTGCCCTTGACCCGGCAGGTGCCATATTTTCACGACACATGACCATCGGCTTTCACATTCCGCACGCTATGGCGCAACGACCGCCCGGCGATGACGACGAGGGCACTGGCCTCGGCGTCGCGACTCGCACCCGTACCCGGACCAAACAGCCGACGCCCTATCGCGTCTTGATGCTCAACGATGATTACACCCCGATGGAATTTGTCGTGCTGTGCCTGCAGCGCTTCTTCCGGATGAGCATCGAAGAAGCGACCCGGGTGATGCTCCACGTGCATCAAAAGGGCGTCGGCGTATGCGGCGTATTTAGCTATGAGGTCGCCGAAACCAAGGTGAGCCAGGTGATGGATTTTGCCCGCCAGCATCAGCATCCGCTGCAGTGCACGCTTGAAAAGGCCTGATCCAGCCGGGCTATGGCGTTGATCCGCGTTCAATGACGATTGCGCCGGCCCCCTTGCGTGCCATCACCGACACGATAGAAGCTCGCCAATGGACAGAATTCTTATTCGCGGCGGCAATCGCCTGTCAGGCCGACTTCCCATTTCGGGTGCCAAGAACGCCGCGCTGACGCTGATGCCGTGCGCGCTTTTGACCGAAGAGCCGCTTACCCTGCGCAATCTGCCTCGGCTCGCCGATGTCGATGGCTTTGGCCATTTGCTCAACCAGCTCGGCGTATCGACCATGATCGAGGGATCGCGCCCCGATGATTTCGGCCGGGTGATGACGCTCAAGGCCGGGCGGCTGACCTCGACGGTCGCGCCCTATGATATCGTCCGCAAGATGCGCGCCTCGATCCTGGTGCTCGGCCCGCTGGTCGGCCGCGCCGGCGAGGCGACGGTGTCGCTGCCGGGCGGCTGCGCGATCGGTAATCGCCCGATCGATCTTCACTTGAAGGCGATGGAGGCGCTCGGCGCCGAAATCGAGCTGGCGGCGGGCTATGTCAAGGCGAGCGCGCCGGGCGGACGATTGGCGGGCGGACGCGTCAGCTTCCCGATCGTTTCGGTCGGCGCGACCGAGAATGCGGTGATGGCCGCCGTTCTCGCCAAGGGGCCATCGGTGATCGAAAATGCCGCGCGCGAGCCCGAAATCGTCGATCTGTGCACTTGCCTGGTCGCGATGGGTGCATCGATTGCCGGCATCGGCACCGAGACAATCGAGATTGAGGGCCGCGACCGGCTGCATGGCGCCACCTACCGCGTGATGCCCGATCGGATCGAGGCGGGCAGCTATGCCTGTGCCGCGGCGATCACCGGCGGGTCGCTCGATCTAGTCGGCGTCACGGTTGCTGACATGCGCGCTACGACCGCTGCGCTGATCGAGGCGGGCGTGACGGTGGAAGAGTACCCGGATTTCATCCGGGTGACGGCCAGCAACGGCCTGGCTCCATTGACACTGTCGACCGCCCCATTCCCGGGCTTTGCCACCGACATGCAGGCACAGTTCATGGCGATGCTCTGCATGGCCGACGGTGCCAGTGTGCTGACCGAGACGATCTTCGAAAACCGCTACATGCACGTCCCTGAGCTTGCCCGGATGGGCGCGGATATCCAGGTCCGCGGCCGCACCGCCGTGGTGCGCGGGGTCGACAAGCTGATCGGCGCGCCGGTGATGGCCACTGATCTGCGCGCCTCGATGAGCCTGATCCTGGCCGGCCTTGCCGCCGAAGGCGAAACCCAGGTCCAGCGCGTCTATCATCTTGATCGCGGCTATGAGCGGCTGGAGGAAAAGCTGTCGGCCGTCGGCGCCGATATCGAGCGCGTGAGCGACGGTTGATCCGGCGCCTCGGCACTAGGCCACCGGGGTAGGTCCGGCTTGATTGACCGTGCCGGTCCGTTCGAGTTTGCCCCAGCCCACGAACCAGCCACCCAGCGCCGAGCTGATTGCGCGCAGCACCACCCAATACATGATCTGCCGGTAGATGAAGCGCTGGGCAATCAGCAACAGCCCAGGATAACGCCGCTCGCGCGTGTCGAGTCGATAGGCGATCCAGCCGCAGATCAGATCGATCGTGACAAAACCGATCCAATAGAGCGCCATGCGGATCAGATCTGTCTGGGTCTGGGCGTAGCCGTGCTGGATAACGCGGACGATGGTGGCGACGATCGATGTTACCAGCGCCAGATCGATTACCGGCGAGATCGCCGCGAAGAAGATCTGGAACAACCAAGCCTGTGGCATGCCGACCAGGGCCAGCCCCGCCGGCGTGCGGCGGCGGATGACGGCACGGTGCTTCCACAGGCATTGCAGCGTGCCGAATGCCCAGCGATAGCGCTGCCGGGCGAGCGCGGAGAAGGTCTGCGGCGCTTCGGTCCAGGCGATCGCATCGGTATCATATTCGATGCGCCAGCCGGCGCGCTGGATGGCGATGGTCAGGTCCTGATCCTCGGCCAGCGTATCTTCGGGATAGCCGCCGACATCGTCGAGCGCCGTCCGCCGCCAGGCGCCGACCGCGCCGGGCACCACCGTCATCGCATCGAACCGCGCCAGTGCCCGACGTTCGAGATTCTGGGCGGTGACATATTCGATCGCCTGCCAGCGCGTGACGAGATTGACGCGGTTGCCGACCTTCGCATTGCCTGCCACCGCGCCGATCGCAGGATCGACGAACCAGCGCGCCAGGCGGCTGATCGTCTCGGGCTCGAACTGGGTATCGGCGTCGAGCGCAATGATGATCTCGCCCCTCGCCTCGGCCAGCGCGCGGTTGAGGGCGGTGGCCTTGCCGCCATTGACCAGCGTCAGCAGCGTGACGCGTGGATCATCGCCAAAGGCCGCTGTGACAATCGCGCTGGTCGCGTCGCTCGATCCATCGTCGGCAACGATCAACTCGATGCCGGGATAGTCGCTGGCGAGCACGCGGCGGACCGAATCCTCTATCACCCGCGCTTCGTTATAGGCCGGGATCACCACCGAAACGGTCAGCGGCACATCGCCCTGCTCCGGTGGCGCGCCGCGGCGATCGGCAAGCGCCAGCGCGGCGATCAGGATCGCGCGGGCAATGCCGAGGCCAATTGCCAGGAAGAACAGCCATTTGAGCAGCCAGCCAATCGCGGCAAGCACCAGGAAAATGCCGACATCGACCCGCACGGCGACGAGGTCGCTGCCGGTGACCGGCGGCATCACCGCCGCGCGCGACAGGCCGGCAAGCGTCGAGACGGGCACGAAGCGATAGCCACGGGCGCGCAGCTCGGCGATGATTCGAGGCAGCGCCGCTACGGTCTGGGCGCGATCGCCACCGCCGTCATGGAGCAGGACGATATTGGCGGAGCGCTCGGCGTCGCCATTTTCAACGGCATTGATGGTGCGATTGACGATCGCATCGACGCCGGGCCGCCGCCAGTCGCCAGGATCGGCATGCAGGCCAACCACGGTATAGCCCCGCCGCTGGGCGATCAGCGCCGGATCGATTTCATCGGCGGTGGTCGGCTCGGCATCGCCGAAATAGGGCGCGCGGAACAGCCGGGTCGACGCGCCGGTATAGGCCTCGATCAGCCGCTGGGTGGCGTTGAGCTCGATCTTGGTGCCGGTCGCCGAATCGAGAGCGAGATTGGGGTGGGTATAGGTGTGGTTGCCGATTTCATTGCCGTTCTGCGCCATCTGCATCAGCAATCCGGGATTGCCGAGCGCATTTTCGCCGATCACGAAAAAGGTGCCAGGCACGTGGAGCCGTTTCAGTATGGCCAGGATTGGTGGCGTCCAGTCCGGGTCGGGGCCGTCGTCAAAGGTCAACGCGATCATCTTGTCGCGCGCGCCGGTTCGGTTGACGACATAAGGCGTCGGCAGCTGGTGATAGACTTCGCCGCGCACCAGCCCCTGCTTGTCGAAGGTGACCGTCCGGCTGCCCGATTGCGGGGTGGCGGTGATCCGCAGAATCTCACCATTGCCCTCGACATCGACATTCGACGCCTGGTGGAGCTGCGTCAGATCGGGGCGCTGGCCGACGCGAAAATGCGCCAGGGCTGCCCAGATTCCCGGGTCCTCGCTGCCAAGTCGCCACAACGCCACCGCCTGCACGCCCAGCGCCTGGGCCGCACGCAGCTGGTTCCAGCCCGAGGCGGCATCAAGCATCCAGACATCATGATGGCCGTCATCATCTTCATAACCAAAGCCGGCATTGCCGCTGGCTGGGTCGAAGACGATCTTCGCCTTGCTGTCATGCGCGGCGAGCCAGGCTTCCTCGATCGTCATCGCATCGGCTTTGCCGCTGTGCCAGTCATAGGCATAGTTGCCGACGGCGACGATCACGCGATCGCGGCCCAGCGCGCCAACGGCCTGGCGCAGTTGATCGACGAACCAGGGCTGAGGGGCGATCGGCCCACTTTCTCCCCCCTGCCAGTGAAAATCATAGTTCATTAAGATGATGCGATCGGCGACGGCACCAAAGGCGCGGGGCGACCAGTCCGGGTCGCCGGCAGGGACGGTCACCGCGACAATCGCGTGCAGCGGTACCAGCGCGGCGCGGACTTCACGGATCAGCTGCCGATAGCCGGGCAGCGCGGATGCCGGCAAAGTTTCGAAATCGAACACCAGCCCGGCATTGTGATCGTGCGCGACCATCGCGGCGAGGCCCTTGACCAGCCGGGCGCGGGCCACCGGGTCTGCAAACAGGGCAGTGGCGCCAGCGCTGTCCCACACCCCGTTATCGGCATTCTGGACCATCGGCAGCACGGCGGGATGATGCGCCGCGCTCTGCAGGATTCGGGCGAGCCGCGCGTCAGGCACTGCGTGCAGCGCATGCACTGGCCCGGTCACCTCGATCGTGGCGGGGACGACCCAATCGAGCACATCGATATGGGCATTGAGCGAGCTGGCGCTGTCTTCGTCCCAGGGGACGTAGAAACCGATCGTCAGCGGGGTTGCGGGCTTGCCCGTGCGCGCGCGCGGCAGCCAAGCGGTGGCGCGCCGGAACCCATGGCGGATCGCCGAAATCTGGGTGCGCAGGCGCGCCGGCTGGGCGCGTTCGAACGACAGCGGCAGCGATGCCTGGGCGGGGACCCGCACCAGGGTGAAGGCGAACGCCGCCGCTGCCAGGATGATGGCGGCCAGCACAAGGCCAAGCGTCCGGCTCGTCCAGCGGCGACGATTGCCGCTGGGATCAAAGAAAATCGGCCGGTTCATGGGAATCCCTGTGCAGCTTTATGCCGGGCGCCTTAGCCCGGCTGTGCTATCGGCGCGGTTACGCCGGGATGACAGCAATTTAATGCGCCGCGTTTTTATTATCGCCGGCCGGGTTCAGATGGCTGCCAGCGCCTGATCGAAATCGGCGATCAGATCATCGGCATCTTCCACGCCGATCGAGATGCGCACCAGATTATCGGTGATCCCGAGCGCCGCCTTGCGTGCTTCGGGCACAGACAAATGCGTCATGCCCGCCGGGTGGCTGGCCAGCGTCTCAGTCCCGCCAAGCGATACAGCGAGCTTGGCGATCCGCAGCGCGTCGAGAAAGGCAAAGCTCTCACGCTCGCCGCCCTTCAGGAACAGCGAAAAGGTGCTGCCTGGGCCCATCTCGTGCCGTTTGTAGATATCGGCCTGGCGTTCATCACCCGGGGTCGAGTCAAGAAAGCCGAGATAGCCGACCCGCTCGACCTTGGGATGGTTGCGTAAAAAGGCGCAGACCTTGGCGGCATTTTCGCCGGCGCGGGTCATGCGCAATTCGAGCGTCTCGAGGCTGCGGAGCAGCATCCAGGCGGTGTTGGGATCGGTGATCGTGCCGATCGTGTTGCGCATCAGCCGGATCATCTCGATCTGTTTCTTCGAGCCGAGCAGCGCGCCGGCGACCAGATCGGAATGGCCGCCGACATATTTAGTCAGCGAATAGACGACGATGTCCGCGCCGTGCTGCAGCGGCTGGAACCAGAGCGGGCCCAGAAAGGTGTTGTCGATGGCGATCGGCGGCTTGTCGGGCGAATCGCCGAACACCGCATCGCGGGCAGCGGCGACCGCCTGGACATCGACCAGCGCATTGGTCGGGTTGGCGGGGCTTTCCAGATAGATCAGCGCGACGCGGCCCATGCCGTTGGCCTTGGCCATCACCGCGTCGATTTCCGCGCGGGTCGCGCCGGCCGGAAAATCGACGAAATGGACTCCGAACCGGCCGAGAATGCGCGCAATCAGCGTTTCCGTAGCCGCATAGAGCGGGCCCGAATGGATGATCGTGTCGCCGGCGCGGACCATCGACAGGAACAGGGTTGCGATCGCTGACATCCCGCTCGAAAAAGTCAGCGCGTCCTCGGCATCCTCCCAGACCCCGAGCCGGTCTTCGAGAATTTCCTGATTGGGGCCGTTGAAGCGTGAATAGACCAAGCCATCGGCGCCGCCCGGGCGCTTGCCGGTCACCCCTTCGAAATGGCGCTTGCCGGCGGCAGCATTGGGGAAGACGAAGGTCGAGGTGAGGAAGATCGGTGGCTTCAGCGACCCTTCCGAGAGCATCGGATCATAGCCATGGCCCATCATCAGCGTCGATGGCTTGAGCTTGCGCCCGCCGACCTTGTCGATCCGGGGCTTGGGGTGGCGGCGGGGGGCGGCGCCGGGGAGATCGACTTCGGGTGTATCGGTCATGGGGGCGCTCCTGTGCAGCCGCTTTGGATCGATTAGTCTCTATAGATACTATCGTCGTCCGGCTAGCGCCGACCCTTCACCCGGCAGCGACGGGCAGGCCAATCAGCGAAATTTGCCGGCCATAATCAGGTTCGGCGTGATGGGTCGCGCGCCGAAAGCTGAAGAAGCGCGTCGGATCTGCATAGGTGTCGAGCCCGAGCATCTCGATCCTGGTCACTCCCGCTGCAGCGAGTCGGTGGGCGACATAGGCCTCCAGATCGAACTGGTGATGGCCGGGGCGGCCGGCCGAGAAAAAACGCTCATTGGCAGGGTCGTCGGCCTCGAACCGACGGGCAAAGCCGTCATCCACTTCATAGCTGGCGCGGGCGATGCACGGGCCGATCGCGGCGGCGATTCGGCCGCGATCGGCGCCCAGTTTTTCCATCGCGGTGATGGTAGCGTCGGTAACGCCGCTGATCGCGCCCTTCCAGCCGGCATGCGCTGCGCCGATGACGCCCGCTTGCGAATCGAGGAACAACACCGGCGCACAATCGGCGGTGAGGATGCCGAGCAGCAGGCCGGGCCGGTCAGTGACCATCGCATCGGCGCGGGGGCGATCGGCAAAGGCGATCGGCGCGGTGATCGGCACCACCTCGGCCGAATGGACCTGGAAGACGGTGACCAACGCGGCCCCCGGCAGCACCGCCGCCGCCGCGCGGTGCCGGTTGGCGGTGATCGCAGCTTCATCATCGGTTGAGCCGGCGCCGACATTCAGCCCGGCATGGAGCCCGGCCGATACCCCGCCGCGCCGGCCCAGATAGCCGTGCGGCACAGCGCCCAGCGCCCGGGCGCGAATCACCTCGACATCATTCACAGGCTCAGCTGCATGATCAAGTCGCGATCGATCTGGTTGCCGGTCGGGAAGGCATAATCGCCGATATGGACGAAACCATAGCGATCGTAGAAGCGCTTGGCGCGCTCGTTATCCTCCCAAACGGTCAGCACCAGCGCAGTCGCGCCTTGATGGCGGGCGGTGTCGATCGTCCAGGCCATCAGCGTCTGGGCGATGCCGCTGCCGTGAAAGCGGGAGGCGACATAGAGCTGGCTGAGTTGCAGCGCGCCAGGGAGCAGCGCGGGTGTTTCGAGCCAGACCGGGGATAATTTGAGATAGCCGGCAATTTCGCCGCCCGCACAGGCCAGCCGAAAATGATGCGCCGGATCGGCCAGTGCGGCGATCAGCTTGCCTGCCGGGCCAAAGGCTTCACCGACATAGAGCGCGATATCGGCCGGGCTGGCCGAATGCTCAAAGGTTTCTAGCCAGATTTTGCGGGCCATCGTGTCGAGTGCCGGGCCATCCTCAGGCGTTGCGTCCCGATAAATGATGCAGGTGTCGGTCATACAAAGCCGCCAGGTTGGGGCCAATCGAGGGCAGTGATGGCGATCGCCTTGAAGAGGCCGCCCATCTGATCGGGCGCTACCAGCCGATCGCGGTCGGCGCGCACCGCATCGCCAAGCGCAGCGGCGCGTGCGTCGATGCCGAGCCTGATCAACAGTGCGCCCTGATCAACCGGGCCAAAGGCGCGCGCGCCCTCGGCATCGGCAGCGGCGGCGAGTGTCGCGAAATCGACATGCGCGGTCAGGTCCTGCTCGCCAGGATTGTCGAACGGATTGGCAAAGTTGCCGGCGCGCATGGCCTGCAATGTGTCGCCGATCGCCGGGCCTTCATAGCCATAATCAATCGCCAGCATCGCCCCGCCCTGTCGCGCGATCCGGCCCGCCAGATCACGCATCACCGCAACGCTCGCCGGTGAGGTCTCGATCACCGATCCCGGCGGCGCATTGCGCAAGCCGGGTGGCAGGATCGCCTCGGGCACCGCGTTGCCCGCGATCGGCAGGAACAGCAGGTCCTGGCAAGCGACCAGCCGCTCGTGCCAGCTGTCGAGGCTGCGCACCAGCTGGCGGATCGGCAGCGCATCGAAAAATTCATTGGCGACCGCCAGCAACGCGATGTCGCCCGGCAACGTGGTCGTGTCGTCATGCCAGATCGCGCCAGGCACGCGTTCGGCCTGGACACCGCGCAGGGTTGGGCTGGTTTCGACGAAATGGACATCGGGCGTCAGCCCGGCCTTGGCCATTGCGCGCAGCGCATCGGCCGCCAGCGTGCCGCGCCCCGGCCCCAGCTCGACATAGGCGGCCGCCGGCCGGCCCGCCCGGTCCCACAGATCGGCGAGCCACAGGCCGATCAGTTCGCCGAACATCTGGCTGATCTCGGGCGCGGTCGTGAAATCGCGGCCGAGCGGATCGCGCGTGGCATAATAATGCGCGTTGGCCGCCCCCATATATTGCGCCAGCGAAATCGGCCCGGCGAGCGTGATTGCCCGGGCCAGCCGCTCGGGCAGGGGGGCGTCGGTCACTACAGCCACCATGTCAGGCGACGCTTTCGCTCCCGGCGATCGGCTCTATCCGCTCGCGCCGGCGCTTGGCGGTGGCGATCAGATAGCCGCCGCCGATCAGCATTGGCACGCACAGCCACTGGCCCATATGCAGCCCGGTTGCAGTGGCGAAATCGCGCAGTTGCTCGTCGGGTTCGCGGAAAAATTCGACGATGAAGCGCGCAGTGCCATAGCCGGCCAGGAAAATGCCGACGAGCTTGCCGGGATCATACCGCATCTTGGTGCGCCAGAAGCAGAACCACAGCAGCGCGAACAGCAGCACGCCTTCCAGCCCGGCCTCATAAAGCTGGCTGGGATGGCGCGCGATATCGTCGCCGGTGCGCGGGAAGATGATCGCCCAGGGCGCGTTGCTCGGCTTGCCATAAAGCTCACCATTCACGAAATTGGCGAGCCGGCCGAAGAACAGCCCGAACGGTGTCGCGCAGGCGATATAATCATGCACGCGCAACCAATTGAGCTTGTGGGCGCGGGCAAACAGGATGATGCCCACCGAGGTGCCGATCACGCCCCCGTGGAACGACATCCCGCCGTCCCACAGCCGGAAAACCTGCAGCGGTGTCAGCAGCATTGCGGGCTGATAGAACAGCACATAGCCGATCCGCCCGCCCAGGATTATGCCGAGCGTCGCATAGAAAATCAGGTCATCGACATGCCGCCGCGCCATCGGTGCCCCGGGCTGAGCGACCAGTTTCAACAGATACCACCAGCCGACGATGATGCCGGCGATATAGGAAATCGAATACCATTTCAGACTGAACCACCCGATCCGGAAGATCGTGTCGTTCAATCCCAGATCGGTAAAATGGATATGCTCGGCTACGGTCGACAGGATCAAGGCTTTTCCCCAGGCTGCAGAGCTTCCATAAGGGGGTCGGGCGATAAGACCAAGTGGAGAGAGAAATATGCCGAGCGAGCTGGACCGCCGAATCGACAAGGGCATCGCCGCGCTGACCAGCCTGGGCGGGCAGATGCCGGTGGTCCCGGTCGAACTGCAGGGGCGCACCTACCCGACCATCGCGGTCGCCCCGCCGGCGCTGAGCTATTATTTTGCCCATTTCTGCCAGGAAAATGCCGACAAGACCTTTCTGGTCGCCGGCGACGAGCGGCTGACCTTTGCCGAGGTCTTCGCGATTGCGCAGCAAGTGGCGCGCGCGCTGGTCGATGGCTGCGGCGTCAAGCCGGGCGACCGGGTCGGCATCGCGATGCGCAATTCGCCCTCCTGGATCGCGTTGTATATGGGCATTATCATGGCCGGCGGTGTCGCGACGCTGCTCAACGGCTGGTGGCAGACCGCCGAGCTGGCGGGCGCAATTGACGATGTGACGTGTGGGCTGGTGTTCGCCGATGCGCCGCGTGCGCAGCGGCTAGAGGAGGCGACCGGCCTTAGCGCCGCGGTGATCGCGATCGACGACAGGCTGCCGCTCGGCGAGGCGCTGGCGCCGTTGTTTGCCCGGGGCGGCAGCGCGGCGACGACGCTGCCAATGCTGCGCGGCGACGACAATGCGACGATCCTGTTCACCAGCGGCTCAACCGGCCAATCCAAGGGCGCGCTCTCGGATCACCGCGCGGTGATCCAGGCGGTGTTCAACTATTTGGTCAGTGCGCTGATGATGCTCGGCATCTCGACTGAGGATGGCAAGCCGGTAACGACCCAACATGCCACGTTGCTGAATGTACCGCTGTTTCATGTCACGGCGGAAGTGCCGGTTTTCCTGCAGAGCTTTGCCATGGGGCGCAAGCTGGTGCTGATGCCGAAATGGGATGCCGAAGAAGCGATGCGGCTGATCGAAAAGGAAAAAATCACCTATTTTGTTGGCGTGCCGCTGATGAGTTTCGAGATTCTGACCCATCCGAAGCGGCCGAGCTATGATTTGTCGACCGTTACCGATTTCGCCGCTGGCGGGGCCCCGCGCCCGGTCGAGCATGTCCGCCGTCTGAATGAGGAAATGGGCGGCTCGGCGCCCTTGCTCGGTTATGGCTTGACCGAGACCAACGGCATCGGCTGCGGCAATTTTCGCAGCAACTATCTCGCCAAGCCCAATTCAACCGGGCGCGCGTCGGCGCCACTGGTCGATCTTGCAATCCTGGATGGTGCCGGCCGGTCGGTGCCGCAGGGCGAGCGCGGCGAAGTCGCGATCCGATCTATCTGCAACTTCAAGGAATATTGGGGCCGGCCCGAGGCGACGCGCGAGGCCTTTACCGAGGATCGCTTTTTCCTGACCGGCGACATCGGCTATCTCGACGAGGCTGGCTATCTGTTCATCGTCGATCGCAAAAAGGACATCATCATCCGCGGCGGCGAGAATATCTCGTGCCAGGAGGTCGAGGCCGCTCTGTATGAAAACCCCCATGTCGCCGAGGCGGCGGTGTTCGGCCTGCCCGATGAGCGCTTCGGCGAGGTGCCGGGGGCCGTCGTCCATATCCGCGCCGGCGAGGTGATGGACGCCGAAGCCTTGTGCGAATTTCTGTCCGCCCGGATCGCGGCGTTCAAGGTGCCGCGCCGGATCTGGATCGCCGAGGCGCCGCTGCCAAGGCTCGGCACCGAAAAGATCGACAAGGTGTCGCTGCGCGCAGCCTATCGATCGATTTATGTGACCGAATCCGCTGCGGCTTGATCTGGCGCCCGCCGATTACCCGCGATAGAGCGGGGCGATGGCCATTGGCGGGATCAGCGACAAGATAAATCGGCGCACGCTGCTGATCGGCGGCGGGGCAGGGGCTGGGCTGTTAGTTGCCTGGTCGCTTTGGCCGCGCAAATATCTGCCCAACCTCACCGCTGCCCCCGGCGAAACCGTGTTTGGTGCCTGGCTCAAGATCGGCGAGGACGGCCATGTCACGGTCGCCGTGCCGCAGGCGGAACATGGCCAGGGTGTCTATACGACGATGCCGCAGATCGTTGCCGATGAACTTGGGGCTGATTGGCGGACGGTTGGGGTGGAGCCGGCCCCGCTCAATCCGCTTTATGCCAATGAATTGGGCGCTGCCGAGTTGTTTGAAGGCGTGTTCGCCGATGTGCCTGATGCGCTCAGGCAGAGTCATGCGACGCGCACGGCGCTGGTGCTGACCGCCGGTTCGAGCTCGATTCGTAATTTTGAGGGCGATCTGCGCCAGGCCGGAGCGGCCGGCCGGGTGCTGCTATGCAAGGCGGCCGCGCGGCGCTGGGGCGTAGCGTGGGAGCAATGTTCGACTGAGGCCGGCTTCGTCATTCACGGCAAGCAAAGGTTGCGCTTCGGTGAGCTCGCGGCGGCTGCGGCGGGGGAATATTTGCCCGAAACATTGCCGCTGCGTGAGGGCAATGCCCGGCGCTTGTCGGGTCAGTCGCTGCCACGGCTCGATGTGCCGTCAAAGGTCGATGGATCGGCTAATTTCGCCGGCGATATTCGTTTGCCCGATATGGTGTTTGCGGCGATCCGCCAGGGACCGATCGGCGACAGCCGGCTGGTCAAGGTCAACCGCGCGGCGGCGGACCGGATTCGCGGTGTGCTTGCTGTCGTGACGACCGATCGTTGGGTCGCGGCGGTGGCCAATAACTGGTGGGCGGCCAATCGCGCGCTCGATGCGCTTGTCCCGACCTTTGCGACGCGCGGGGCGTTGATCAACAGCGACAGCATCGAAGCGGCGCTCAACGCGGCGCTGGCCGGACCCGGGCAGCGCATGGCGGCGCAGGGTGATCTGGCCGGCGTGTTCAAGGGCGCGCAGGTTGTCACTGCCGATTACCGCGTCGGGCTCGCCCCGCACGCGCCGCTCGAAACGATGACGGCAACCGCGCGGCTCGATCAGGGGCGGCTTGAACTCTGGCTGCCGACCCAGGCGCCGGGCCGGGCGCGCGCCGCCGCCGCAGCGGCGATCGGCCTGTCTGAGGAGTCGGTAATTGTTCACCCGATGCTGATCGGCGGCTCGTTCGGCGCCAATCTTGAGCATCTCGTGGCCGAACAGGCAGCGGTTCTTGCCAAGCAGATGAAGCGACCCGTCCAGCTGGTCTGGTCGCGCTATGAAGATTTGCTGCACGATCGATTCCGCCCGCCGGCGGCAGCGCGGTTAACCGCGCGGCTCGGCCCCAACGGCTCGATCATGGGCTGGCTTGCCAAGATTGCTGCCCCCAACACCGGGCGCGAGATTGCCGACCGGCTGACCGTTGGCGATCCCGCGATCCGCGCCGCGCTGGCGTTGCAGGGAACGGGCGATCCTTATGCCGTGGCCGGGGCGCTGCCCTTCTATCGCTTTCCCAATTACGCAATCGACCATCACCCCACCGAAATCGGGGTGCCGACTGGCCATTGGCGATCGGGCGCGCACAGTTACACTGCCTTTTTCACCGAATGTTTTCTCGACGAGCTCGCCCATGTCGCGGGCACCGAGCCCTTGTCGTTCCGCGTCTCGATCACCGCCGAACCACGGCTGGTCCGCTGCCTGTCGACCGCGGCGGCGCTGGGCGGCTGGGAGGGCGGGGTGCCCGGCAGCGCACAGGGTATCGCCTGTCACAGCTTTCGCGGCAGCCATATCGCGGTGCTGGCGGAGGCGCATTTCGAGGATGGCCAGCAGCCCGTGGTCGATCGACTGGTCGCCGCGGTTGATTGCGGCCGGCAGATCAACCCCGATATCGTCCGGCAGCAGATCGAAGGCGGGCTGATCTTCGGCATGGCAGCGGCACTGGGCGGATCGACGGGCTTTACCGAAAATGTCGCCGATGCCCGCAGTTTCGCTGATCTCGGTTTGCCACGCCTGGCCGATTGCCCCGACATCACGATCGAGTTGATTGGCAGCGAAGCGGCACCCGGAGGGATCGCCGAACTGGCGGTGCCGGCGGTGGCCCCGGCGATCGCCAATGCGCTACAGGCAAGCGCGGGGTTTCGTTTGCGGCGCTTGCCGTTTACCGCAAGCCCAGCATGACCTTTCCTCCCGATCATCCGCCGGTGGCGCGCGCCAGGATTGGCGTGTTGTTGACCAATCTGGGCACCCCCGATGGTCCCGACACCCGGTCGGTCAAACGCTATCTGGCCGAATTTCTGTCGGACAGGCGCGTCGTCGAGATTCCGCAATTGCTGTGGCAGCCGATTTTGCGCGGGATCATCCTCAACACCCGGCCGCAAAAATCGGCCGAGGCCTATGCCCAGGTCTGGGGGCCTGACGGCTCGCCGCTGGCCAGCATTACCAAGGCGCAGTCAGTCGCGTTGCAGGGCGCCTTCGGGCCGAATGTCACGGTCGATTGGGCGATGCGCTATGGTAATCCGTCTATCCCCGATCGGCTGAATGCGCTGAAGGCAGCGGGGTGTGAACGCATCCTGCTGGCACCGCTCTATCCGCAATATTGCGGCGCCACCACGGCGACCGCTAATGACAAGGCGTTCGAAACGCTGGCGGCAATGCGCTGGCAACCGGCGCTACGCACCTTGCCGCCTTATTATGACGATCCGCGCTATATTGCCGCGCTGCAGCAATCGATCGAAGCCGGACTTGCCGGGCTGGATTTCGAGCCCGAGGCGATTGTCGTCAGCTTTCACGGAATGCCGGTGCGCACGCTGGAGATGGGCGATCCCTATCATTGCCACTGCCAGAAAACCGCGCGGCTGCTCGGTGAGGCGCTCGGCCGACCCGTGATCATCACCTTCCAGTCGCGCTTCGGCCGAGCCAAATGGCTGGAACCCGCCACCGACGATACGCTCGAAGCACTGCCGGGCAAGGGGATCACCAGGATCGCGATCGTCGCGCCGGGCTTTTCTGCCGACTGCCTCGAAACCCTCGAGGAATTGGCGATTCGCGGACGCGAAAGTTTCGAGGAAAAGGGCGGCACTCACTTTGCCTATTTGCCCTGTCTCAACGACAGCGCGCAGGGAATCAGCATGCTGCGCGGGCTGATCGCGCGGGAACTTGAAGGCTGGCCGGTCTCGCCTTAGGGTCGTCCTAATAAAAAAATCAGGAGAGAGAGCTATGGCACGTGTCGCGATCGTAACCGGGGGGACTCGCGGCATAGGCGAGGCGATCAGCCTGGCGCTCAAGGAAATGGGCATGACGGTTGCCGCCAATTATTGCGGCAATGACGTTCGCGCGCAGGAGTTCACCGATCGCACCGGCATCGCCGCCTTCAAATGGGACGTCGCCGATTATGATGCCTGCCAGGCGGGCACGGCCGAGGTGGTGGCGCAGCTTGGCCCGGTCGACGTGCTCGTCAACAATGCCGGGATCACCCGCGACGGCACGATTATGAAGCTCAGCTATCAGGCCTGGAAAGAAGTGATCGACACCAATTTGGGTGGCTGCTTCAACATGGCCAAAGCGGTCTTCCCCGGCATGCGCGATCGCAAATGGGGTCGGATCGTCAATATCGGGTCGATCAACGGCCAGGCCGGCCAATATGGCCAGGTCAATTATGCTGCTGCCAAATCGGGTATCCATGGTTTTACCAAGGCATTGGCACAGGAAGGCGCGCGCGCCGGCGTGACGGTCAACGCCATCGCGCCAGGTTATATCGATACCGATATGGTCGCAGCGGTGCCAGCGGACGTGCTGGAAAAGATCGTCGCCAAAATTCCGGTCGGGCGGCTGGGCCAGGCGATGGAAATCGCGCGTGGCGTTGCGTTCCTGTGTTCGGATGATGGTGGCTTCGTCACCGGATCGACGCTGTCGATCAATGGTGGCCAGCACATGTACTGACTCATACCGGCCCGTGGGGCCGGAAAGGACAAAGGGCCGGTTCCTTGCGGAATCCGGCCCTCGCCCTCGATACGCTACGCGAGGGAACGGAAGTTAGCGGTAGGAGCGGCAGCCATTGCGGCCATCGCGTTCGATTGCCCGGCCGGCGAGCGCGCCGCCAATGCCGCCGAGCAGGGTG
The DNA here is from genome assembly GCA_002281535.1 of Sphingomonas sp. 28-63-12. Taxonomy (GTDB): domain Bacteria; phylum Pseudomonadota; class Alphaproteobacteria; order Sphingomonadales; family Sphingomonadaceae; genus Sphingomonas. The sequence continues at coordinate 69,755 of NCGD01000010.1, read as the reverse complement.
CCGGCGGTGCGATCACCGCGACCGGCGATCGAATTGCCGAGCAGGCCGCCCGCAATCGCGCCGAGCAAGGCACCGCCCGTACCGTCATTGCAGCGTCGATCGTTGCGATAGCTGCGGCGGTATTCGCGGTTGTCGTAGCGCGCATCATAGGCCTGGTTGTAGCGGCCATCATTGTAGCGCGTGTCATTATAGCGACCGTCATTGTAGCGACCGTCGTTATAACGCCCATCATTGGCCCGGCCGTCATAGTGATCGCCGCGATAGCCGTCGCTGCGATACTGATCCTGGGCATAGCCGCCGCGATAGGACTGAGCCGAGGCGGAGGTAGCAGGCACAAGGGCGCTGGCGCTGATGGCGAGAGCGACAGTAGCGAGCGACAATTTCTTCAACATGGTCAATCTCCTCATCGGGCGCCCCCTGGGGCGAGCAGTTGTTGTTCGACTTGACTGTTATGCCGCCGGTCGATTGAGCGGACCCTGAATGCATCTGTTATCGCCCGTTCAGGCAATGCCGGGCCTTACGCGCTGGCGCGACTGGGCTAAGAGTGATTGATGCGCCCACCCCGCCCGCCGCTATTCTGGTCGATCCTGCTGCTGCTGCTGGGCGTGCCGGGCTGGTCGACGGTGCCGCGGCTTCCCCTGCTGGGCGCCCGCGCGCTGTTCACCGCCACGCCGGTTGTGCTCTGCCCCGATTCGCCGGGCAAGATTAGGGTTGGCGCCCTTGTGTTTGATCGTGGCTATCGGTTGCGCAGCCCTGATCCCGCCTTTGGCGGGTTTTCATCGCTGATCGTCGAGGGGGACAGGTTCCTGCTGCTCAGCGATGGCGGTAATATCGTCCGCTTCCGGCTCGATTCGCGCGGGCATTTGTCTGATCGCAGCTTTGCCGAATTGCCCGATGGCCCCGGCATTGGCTGGGAGAAGAGCGACCGCGACAGCGAATCGATGACGCGTGATCACGCTACCGGGCAAATCTGGGTCGGTTTTGAAAATGCCAATGCGATCTGGGCCTATCGCGCCGGGCTGACGCGCGCGCTGCGGCACGCAGCGCCGCTGTCGATGGCGGACTGGCCGAGTAATGGCGGCCCGGAGGCGATGGTCAGGCTGCGCAGCGGCAGCTTTCTGGTGCTGAGCGAAACCGGTCATTGGGGCAAAGCGACGGCAGATCATCGCGATCGAGCCGGGATCCGCTTCACCGCCGACCCCACCCTTGGCAGCCGCAAGGGCTTTCGCTTCAGCTACCAGCCGCCGCCGGGCTTTAATCCCACCGACATGGCAGAACTGCCCGATGGGCGCTTGCTGGTGCTCAATCGCCGCTTTGGCTGGCCGAGCGGCTTCACCGCGACGCTCGCGATCGTGGATCCGGCCGGGATTGCGCCGGGCAAGACGGTGCAAGGGCGGGTAATTGCGCGATTCGCCCCACCCGTGCTGAGCGATAATTATGAAGGGATCGCGCTGGTGCGCGAAGCCGATGGCGGCACCGGCTTATGGATGGTGTCCGATGACAACCAGTCACGCCTGCAGCAGAGCTTGTTGCTGCACTTTCGACTTGATCTTAAACCGAACGGCGCACACCGGGGCGCGCGCCGGACGCGGTGATCAGGCCGCTGCAGCGGCCGGGGTCAGCTTCTTGCGGATATCGCGCTTGAGGCGGCGCGCCTTGAGCGAGAGCTTGTCATCGGCGGTCTTCACCAGCCAATTGTCCAGCCCGCCGACATGCTCGACCGAACGGAGACCGTTGGTCGACACGCGCAGCTTGACGCTGGTGCCCAGCGCGTCAGACAACAACGTCACATTCTGCAGATTTGGCAGAAAGGTCCGCTTGGTCTTATTATTGGCGTGGGATACATTGTGGCCCACCTGCCGGCCCTTGCCGGTCAGCTCGCAAATACGCGACATTGCTTGAATTCCTGAATTCTGGTTGCCCGGAAAGAGGCGGCGGATAACCAGTCCGGGCCGTGCAGTCAACCGATTCACGAGATTAGGATGAAACTAACCACGCACCGGCGGCGTTATTACGCTATCGATTCGATTATCCAAAGGAGACCATCTGATGCGCGCTATATTGATTCTCGTCGGCCTTGCCGCCCTTGCCGTCGTCGGCGCCTGGTCGCTTGGCTTCATCAGCATCGATCAAAGCAAGGTTGCCCAGGCCCCGCAACTCAAGCTTGAAGGCGGCCAGGTCCCTGAATTCACGGTCAACATGGCCAAGATTGAGATCGGCACCGAAAACAAGACAATCGACGTGCCAACCGTCGGCACCACCCAGAAGACCATTTCCGTGCCGACCATGACAGTCGAAAAGCCTGCCAATGCGCAGGACGCCCAGTGACAGGGGCTGGCGTGACGCCGTCGCGCAGCCCGGGCTTCGCTACCCTCCTTGCGGCTGCATTAATGCCACCGCTGGGGGTGTATCGGGCCTTCGGGCCGGGCCGGGATTTCGCGATTGCCTGTGGGATGACGCTGGCGGGGTTCCTGCCCGGCATGGGCTTTGCGCTGATTCGTGTGCTCGCCCCCCGCCCGGTTGCAGCGAGCGCCCCTGCTGCAGCCGCGCCAATCCCGGCCTAGCCAATCGCGCGCCATTCGGCGCATAAGCGCGCATGTTTCCGCTTTCAGAAGCAATGCGCGCGGCGCTGGCCGCCGCCCGCACCGCCGCTGCTGCCGGCGAAGTGCCGGTTGGGGCCGTAATTGTGCATGACGGCCAAATCATCGCCACCGCCGCCAACGCGCCACGCGCGCGGCACGATCCGACCGCGCATGCCGAAATGCTGGCGATCCGCGCAGCGGCGGCGGCGCTCGGCCGCGATCGGCTGGATGGCTGCGATCTGTGGGTGACGCTTGAGCCTTGTGCGATGTGCGCGGGAGCCATCAGCCATGCCCGTATCGACCGGCTCTATTACGGCGCAGATGATCCCAAAGGGGGCGCGATCGCGCATGGCCCCCGCTTCTTTGGCCAGCCGACCTGCCATCACCGCCCGGAAATTTATGCCGGGATCGGCGAGGGTGAGGCGTCCGCGTTGCTCCGGGATTTCTTCGTCGCGCGTCGCTAGGATAAGGTCGGGTTGGGTCGAATCGGCGCGCCGAGGCAGCCAGATCCGGCACGGCCGGGGCGATCCACGCGCGCTCATTTGGGCTTAATTCATGCCGCATGTTGTGAAGCGCGCCGATTCACGGCAAAGGGCATGACAGCGCCATGGCACCGCTTCCCCCCTTTCCCTGGATCGATGTTGCGATCATCGCGGCCCTTGTGATCGTCAACGGCGTCTTTGCGATGTCAGAACTGGCGATCGTCTCGTCGCGCCGGGCGCGGCTGGAGGCCATGGCGCGCGCCAACGTGCCCGGCGCCAGTGCCGCGATCGCATTGGCCGCTGACCCCGGTAAATTCCTGTCGACGACCCAAATCGGGATCACCCTGATCGGCATCATCGCCGGCGCCTATTCCGGGGCCAGCCTCGGTGAGCCGGTCGGCGCGCGGCTCGCTGGCCTGGGGATGGCTAGTGAAATGGCGCAGACCGTCGGGTTCGTGACGGTGATCGGCATCACCACCTTTGCCTCACTGGTGATCGGCGAGCTGGTGCCCAAACAGATCGCGCTGCGCGCGCCTGAGGCGATCGCGGTGGTGATGGCGGTGCCTATGCAATGGCTGGCGGTGGCGACCGCCCCGGTCGTTATGCTGCTCGACTCAACCAGCGCCGGGCTGTTCTGGCTGATGCGGCTCAAACGCGAATCAGAGGATCACGTCACCGCTGAAGAATTGCACATGATCGTCGCGGAGGCCTCCAAATCGGGCGTGATCGAGGAGCATGAACGATCGATCATTTCGGGCGTGGTGCGGCTCGCCGATCGCCCGGCGCGCGAGGTGATGACACCGCGTACCGATATCGAATGGCTCGATGTCGACCTCGACGAAGCCGGGATACGCACTGCATTGATGACCGCTACCCATACAAGATTGCCGGTGGTGGAAGGATCGGTCGATGCGGTGATCGGCGTCGTCCAGGCGCGCGATATCGTCGCTGCCGTGTTCGCCGGCGAGCCGCTGTCGCTGCGCAAGCTGATGCGCCACGCACCGGTCGTGCTCGATCAGGTCGATGCGATGGATGTGCTCAACGCCCTGCGCCGCGCCGAGGTGCCCATGGCGCTGCTGCATGACGAATATGGCCATTTCGAAGGAATCGTGACCCCGGCTGATCTGCTCTCGGCGATTGCTGGCGAATTTGCCTCCGATGCCGATCCCGATGACGAACCCAATGTTGTGGTGCGCGACGATGGTAGCCTGCTGGTCGCCGGCCAGATGGCGGCGGACGCGCTGGCCGACCGGCTCGGCATCGATCTGCCCGAGGACCGCGATTATGCCACCGTGGCCGGGCTGGCCCTGGCCGTGTTCCGGCACCTGCCCGGCGAAGGCGAGAGCTTTGTCGAACAGGGCTGGAAGTTCGAAGTCGTCGATCTCGACGGACGGCGGATCGATAAATTGCTCGTCAGCGCTGTAGTGCGCGGCGATTAAATCACGATGACTCGCGCAGTGCTGGGTCTGCCTTAACCGCCAAGCTTGCCAAAGGCCGCTTCGAAACCCGCCATGTCGTCGGCGGCGAGCAGTCGCGCCTGTTCGATCCAGCGATCCCGCCCGATCCGCCCGACAAAGCTGCCCATTTGGGCGTCGATCGCCGCGACCCTGGCAGCATTGAGCCCTGCGAGTTGATCGACCGTGGTGATGCCGAGCTCAGCCAGTCGGGCAGCAGCCTTGGGACCAAGGCCCTTGAGCACGGTGACCGGTAGCGCTGCAGCGCGCGGCAAGGAGGGGGCGTCGCCAGCAGCAACCACAGGAGCAGCCACGGGCGCAGCCGGGGCAAGCGGGACAGCGGGCGTTGGCGCCGGGACGGCCTTTGGCTCTGCCACAGCGACTGCCGCAACCGGCGGCACTACCGGCGCATCGGGGTCGATGATGTCGGGGCTGTGGCCGGCACGGGCCGCGTGGCGCTCGGCTTCGGCGACCTCATGCGCCTTGGTCCGCCGCCGCATCGCACCCCACAGGATGATCGCGAGCGCACAGACGATGCCAATGGCGATCAGCACGAAGCTGATCGAGGTGACGGTCTGGGCGCCGGCATTGGCGGTGGCACTGGTCAACATATCATCACTCCGTTCCGGTCCGACCGGGGGGCCTGTCTAACGGCAGTCCGGCCGACAACCAACTGCGTGGCCCCTTGCTCAGGCCGATTCGCGCGCAATTTCGCGCCAGCCAATGTCGCGCCGGCAGAAGCCGCTGGGAAAATCGAGGGCATCGACGCCGCGATAGGCCAGCGCCTGTGCCGCTTGGACGTCACGCCCGCGTGCGCTGACTGCCAGCACGCGGCCGCCGCTGGCGACCAGCGCGCCGTCTACCAGGCTGGTACCGGCCTGAAAGACTTGCACGCCATCCGTCTCGGCTGCGGTCAGATCACCAATCGCGCCGCCGGTTTCCGGCGTGCCGGGATAGCCGCGCGCGGCCATCACTACCGTCAGCGCGACATCGTCGGCAAAGACGGGCGACGGGCAATCCGCCAGCGTCCCCTGCGCGGTCGCGAGCATCAGCGCGAGCAGATCGCTCTCCAGCCGCAGCATCAGCACCTGGCATTCGGGATCGCCGAAGCGCGCATTATATTCGATCAGCTTGGGGCCGTCGGTGGTGAGCATCAGCCCGGCGTACAGGACGCCTGAAAAAGGCGTGCCGGCATCGGCCATTGCCTTCACCGTCGGCGCGATGATCGTTGTGATCGCCTGGGCTTCAAGCGCCGGCGTAAGCACCCGGGCCGGGCTATAGGCGCCCATGCCGCCGGTATTGGGGCCAGTGTCCCCCTCGCCGACCCGCTTGTGATCCTGGGCCGATCCGAAGGCCATGATCGTCACGCCGTCGGTCAGGACGAACAGGCTTGCTTCCTCGCCCTCCAGAAACTCCTCGATTACCGCATCACCGCCCGATTTGCCGAACATGCCGTCCAGCGCCGCTTCGGCCTCGTCACGCGTGCTGGCGATCGTCACGCCCTTGCCCGCCGCAAGGCCGTCCGCCTTGATCACCACCGGCATGCCGAAATCGTCGAGCGCCGCCAGCGCGCCGTCACGCGACGTGACCCGCGCATAGCGCGCGGTCGGGATTTTGGCGCGCTTGCACAGATCCTTGGTAAAGCCTTTCGATCCTTCGAGCCGGGCCGCCTTGGCATCGGGGCCGAACACCGCAATCTTCATCGTCCGCAGATTGTCGGCGAGCCCGTCGACCAGTGGCGCCTCGGGCCCGATCACGACCAGCTGGATCGAATTGCGCAGGCAGAAATCAATGATACCGCGATGATCGGCCGGATCGATTGGCGCGATTGTCGCATGCCGGGCTATGCCCGGATTGCCGGGTGCGGCATACAGGGTGGTGAGGCCCGGCGATTGTGCCAGTTTCCACGCCAGCGCATGCTCGCGGCCGCCAGATCCGATCAGCAGGACGTTCATGATCAACAATTTCCCCGAAGACGGCCAGGATGGCAGCGGCGCCCGGCTGGTAGCCGAGACCATCCCCGGGGACAATGCAGTCCCCCTCAGCGTTGGCGAGCTGTCGCTGAAGCTCAAGCGCTTTGTCGAGGGCGAATTCGGGCATGTCCGGCTGCGCGGCGAGATATCGGGCTATAAGCGTGCGGTTTCCGGCCATGTCTATCTGGCGCTGAAGGATGACAGCGCGGTGATCGATGCGGTGATCTGGAAGGGTGCGGCCAACGCGCTGGCCTTCACCCCCCAGGACGGCATCGAGGTCATCGCCACCGGCAAGCTCACCACCTATCCCGGCCGGTCGAAATATCAGATCGTGATCGACCGGATGGAGCTGGCAGGCGAAGGCGCGCTGATGGCGCTGTTCGAAAAGCTCAAGGCCAAGCTGGCCGGCGAGGGGTTGTTCGATCCGGCGCGCAAGCAGACGCTGCCTTTTTTGCCGCGCACGATTGGCGTCGTCACTTCGCCGACCGGGGCGGTGATTCGCGACATTCTTCACCGGCTGGCGGACCGGTTCCCCAGCCATGTCATCGTCTGGCCGGTCGCGGTGCAGGGTGAGGCGGCAGCCGGGCAGATTGCGGCGGCAGTGCGTGGCTTTGATGCGATTGCTCCGGGCGGGCCGGTGCCGCGCCCCGATCTGGTGATCGTCGCGCGGGGTGGCGGGTCGATCGAGGATCTCTGGGCGTTTAACGAGGAAGTGGTGGTGCGCGCCATCGCCGGCTGCTCGATCTCGCTGATCTCGGCGGTGGGGCATGAAACCGACACAAGCCTCTCCGACTTTGCGGCCGATCTGCGCGCCCCGACCCCGACCGCTGCCGCCGAGATCGCGGTGCCAGTCCGCGCTGACCTGATCGCGGCCGTCGCCGGCTATGCCTTGCGCGCCGAACGCTGCGCGCGGCGCTATCAGGAACGCGGTCGCGAGCGGCTGGCGGCGCTGGCACGGCTGCTGCCCCGGCGCGATGCGCTGCTCGGACCGCAGCGGCAAAAGGCCGATGAGCTGGGCGCCCGGCTTGATCGTGCGCTCGAAGCGCGGGTGACACGCGGGCGTGGCCAGCTTGACCGTGCCGGTGCGGTGCTGCGCCCGGCCATGCTGGCGCGCCAGCTGGCGGCGGCGCAGGACCGGCTTGACCGGACCGGCAAGCTGATCGATGCGCTCAACCCCAAGGGACTGCTCAAGCGCGGCTATGTGCTGGTCGAAGCGCGCAGCGGCGGTGTGGTGACCAGCGCGGCCGAGGCGCGGGCGGCCGGTGCGCTGACGCTCAATTTCGGTGACGGCAGCGTTGCAGCGCGGGTTGAGCGCGCGCCACCAAGGTCCTATGAAAAACCCGCCAGCGAACAACCCAGCCTGCTATAAGGGGCAGGAAGGACTGCTCGCCGGCCCGTTCAGGAAAGCTTGCCATGTTGATGTCGAATACCGATCGCGCCGCCCGGCTCCATTATATGGCCAACAGCTTTCGCGTGCTGGCGCCGGGCGATCATGTCGATTGCGCCGTCACCGGGGAGCGGATTCCGCTCGACGCGCTGCGCTATTGGAGCGTGGCACTGCAACAACCCTATGCCAGCGCGGCGATCGCCATGGCAGCGATGGCACCGGCATGATGCGCCCCGGGGGGCATCGCGCATTGCATTGGCTGGGGGCAGCCGTCCTGATCGCGACGCTGGCCACCGCCACCGCCACCGCCACCGCCACTGCGCGCGCCGTGGCCGGCGCCAGGCCGGTGCCCGTCGCGACGCCTGCCGCCGCAAAGCCGGCCCCTTCGGTGATGGGCCAGCGCCTGCTCACGCAAACCGGCTTTCGCCTGTCGGGCCCGCTTATTCAGGGCGGCGCGGTGATCGGCACAGCGCCTGCTGGCACCACCCTGCTCAGCTTCAACGGCGCGCCGTTGCCGATGGCGCCGGACGGCCGCTTCCTGATCGCCTTTGATCGCGATGCGCCGCCGACGGCGATGCTCTCGGCGACGCTCGAGGACGGGCGGCATGTCGATCAACCCTTGGCGGTCGCGGCGCGCGCGTGGAATATCGAGCGGCTCGATTCGCTGCCGCGCTTTGCCCAGCCGAGCGAGGAGTTCAACCGGCTGCGCCCGGCCGAACTGGACCAGATCAATGCGGCGCGGCGGATCAGCGTTATTTCCTCAGGGTGGCAGCAGCCATTTCTGTGGCCGGTGGTCGGCCGGCTGTCGGGCATGTTCGGCTCGCAGCGTATCTACAAGAATGGCGAGGCGGGCAGCTATCACTCAGGCAGCGACATTGCCCAGCCGGCGGGCACGCCGGTGATGGCGCCGGCTGACGGCGTGGTCATTCTGGCGGCGGACCATCCCTTCACGCTCGAAGGTAATCTGCTGATGATCGATCATGGCATGGGGCTCAACAGCGCCTTTCTCCACCTGAGCCGGATCGATGTGCGGGTGGGCGAGACTGTAAGGCGTGGCCAACGAATCGGCGCGGTCGGCATGACCGGGCGGGCAACCGGCCCGCATCTTCACTGGAGCCTGAAATGGCGTGACAGCCGAATCGATCCGCTGCTCCTCGCCGGTCCGATGCCTGTCGTTCAATAGGCAGCAGACCACCAATCGCCAACGTCAATGCCTGCCGCCCACCGTCCGCTGCGGTGGCGGAATCCTGTGCCAAACCCTTGTAATTTTATGACTCAGCCCGGTCATTAATGTGGCATTTTAGATACTATGTTCCAAAAGTTGACAGGCCAAACTGAATGACACCTTTACAGCAAGGGGCTTACTGTCCAGTCTTAACGCAGCGTCGCTCATCCACTTTGGGGGATGTTTGCGGCTGACAATCAACCTTCCAAGCCTGTCTTCGGCGGCTCGGGGGGTTAGAAAAAGGGGTTAAGAATTTGGCAAAATCAACGAAACTTGCGCATAAAATGGCATTGCTGTCGGCCGCTGCGCCGATGGTTCTCGCTATCGGGGCAACGCCCGCCTTCGCGCAGACCGCACCAACCGCACCGGCGCCAGCCACCGCAACGACCGGCGATGCCGACATCGTGGTGACCGGCACGCTGTTCCGTCGCACCGACACCGAGGGCGTGTCGCCAGTGACGACGTTGACCCAGGAAAACCTCGACAAGCGCGGCATCAACACCGTTCAGGACGCGCTGCAGCAGCTGTCGTCGAACAACGGCCCGTCGCTGACCAACTCGTTCACTGCCAATGGCGCGTTTGCGGGCGGCGCATCGTCGGTTTCGCTGCGCGGTCTGTCGACCAACTCGACCCTGGTGCTGTTCGATGGCCTGCGTGCCGCTTATTATCCGCTCGCGGATGATGGCTCGCGCAACTTCGTCGATCTCAACACCATCCCTGACGATATCGTCGAGCGCGTTGAAGTGCTGCGCGACGGTGCATCGTCGAGCTATGGTGCCGATGCCATCGCGGGCGTCGTCAACATCATCACCAAGCGCAAGTTCACGGGCATTTCGGCGCGCGCCGAAGCCGGTGTTTCCCAGCGCGGCGATGCCCCCAACCAGCGCCTGACGCTGACCGCCGGCACCGGCGATCTCGATGAGAAGGGCTTCAACGCCTATATCAGCGGCTTCTACTATCGCAGCGGTGAAGTTTCGAACCGCGATCTGCCGGCACCGTTCAATTCGGCCAACCAGCAGGGCATCGGCGGCCCGAACGGCATTTTCAACGGCCGCAATGCCGATGGCAGCTTTACCGGTTTCGCGCTTCCCTATGACTATTATGTCCGTCCCTACACCAATGTCGGTTATTCGAACGGCGTGCAGAACGGTGGCGTTGCGCAGGGTCGCTATCAGAAGCTCAACCCAACCAGCCCTTGCTATGGCGGCAGCTCGACGACTCTGTCGGCAGCCGAGCTGACGGCAGCGGGCACGGCGGCACCTTCGGGCATCATCTGCCAGGAAGATTATGTGAACGATTACCAGGTCGTCGCGCCGCGGATCGAACGCTTTGGCGGTTCGGCCCGGTTCACGGCCAAGGTTGGCGATTCGTCGGAAGCCTATCTGGCGGTCAACTTCCAGCAGACCCAATCGAGCTATAGCAGCTTCCCTGCAACGATCCTTGGCAATGCGCCAACCGGTATCGCCAATCCGCGCTTCTCAACCTCGACGGCCTTTGCAGTGCCGCTCGCTCCTGGCTCGGGCATTCTGGCATTGCCAGTGTATGTCTGCGCCGCGCGCGTCAATTGCGACACCGCTGCCGATCGTCGCCTGAACCCGAACAACCCGTTCGCGGCGCAGGGCCAGGTTGCCCGTCTGACCGGTCGTCCGGCGGATCGCACCTACAATGAAACGACGAGCAAGGTTTACCGTGCAGCTGCCGGTATCAGCGGCACGATCTTCGGTGACGTCGGCTACAAGGTCGATGCGACCGCGATGCACACCGATCTGCGTCGTCTGCAGAAGGGCTATGTCTATATCCAGCATCTGCTGGATGTGATCGGCGACGGCACCTACAACTTCGTCAATCCCGAGCTCAACAGCGCGGCCGTCAACAACTATCTGCGGCCGGACAACATCACCAATGCAACGTCTGATCTTTATCAGGTGCAGGCAACGTTCAACAAGGCGTTGTTCGACTTGCCAGGTGGTCCGCTGCAGCTCGGCGGCGGTGGGTCGTTCTATTACGAAGCCGTCAACGCGCCCAGCTCCAACCCCGATTATAACGGGCCAACGCAGCGCTACTTCACGCTGAACGCCTTTGGTACGTCGGGCAATCGTACGGTCGCATCTGGCTTCTACGAAATCAGCGCGCCGGTCATCGACCAGCTCGAACTGAATGCTTCCGGCCGTTATGACAGCTATTCTTCGGGGCAGAGCGCTTTCTCACCGAAGTTTGGCTTCAAGCTGAAGCCGATCCGCCAGCTCGTGTTGCGGGGCACCTATTCGCGTGGTTTCCGCATCCCAAGCTTTGCTGAAGCTAACGCGTTGCCAACCACCGGCTATGTGTCGCAGTCGGTCACGAACATCCCATCGACCTTCCGCGCGCAATATGGTGCCGCTTGCGCCGTCAACGCGACGGCAAACACGGCATGCCCGCAATATCTGACGCAATACTCGATCGGTCTGACGACGCTGGCTTCGCCTAATCTTCAGCCTGAAAAGTCGCGCAGCTTCACCGCAGGCATTCTGTTCGAGCCATTCAAGAACGTCTCGTTCACGGTCGATTACTACAACATCAAGAAGACGGGCGTCATCACCACGCCAACGTCGGCACCGGCAGTGGCGGCATATTATGCCGGCACGGCAATCCCCGCCGGCTACAATGTGGTCCCTGACGCGCCGGACGTGAACAACCCGGGTGCCCGGCCGCGTATCGCCTTCGTGCAGACGCAGCTGATCAACGCCAACTCGCAGAAGTCGGAAGGCATCGATTTCGGCGCCAACGGCAAGTTCCACCTTGGCGACTACACGCTGACGACCGACCTGGAAGCCAGCTTGACGCTGGAACTGAGCACGACCTTCCCGGACGGCACCAAGGAAACCTATGTCGACACGTTGGGTAACTTCAACCTGACCGCCGGCTCGGGCACGTTCCGCTGGCGCGGTCACTGGACCAACACGATTGAGCGTGGTCCGATCGCGCTGACGACGACGGCAAACTACACGTCGGGTTACGATCTCTCGGCGCAGGATCAGGGCACCGGCTACCGTGATGGTGGTTTGGCTCCTGGCTATCCTGGCACGGGTACCCGCGTGAAGAGCTACATCACGATCGACATGAACCTGACGGCGAAAATCACCGACAAGTTCACGATCTATGGCAACGTGCTCAATCTGATTGATCGCCTGCCACCGATCGACCCGGTCACCTATGGTGCGTATCTCTACAACCCGGTCCAGGCCGGCAACAACATCTATGGGCGTCAGTTCCGCGCTGGTGTGAAGGTCAACTTCTAACCACGTCGAGCGTCGACAAAAGGAAAAGGGGCTGTCGCAAGACAGCCCCTTTTTTTATGCGCGATCGGCGGCGTCGGCTGCTTGGCCTGCTGCGGGTGCCCGGGCCCGATGACCGTCCTTTGAACCGTGCGTTTCGACCGGATGCCGTCCCGGCCCAGACCGTCACGCCCGAATTTTATCCCAGCCTTGATTGCGTGCACAGCGGCGCCGTCCTGCCCCGCCACCCTACGCCCGGCTGCGATATGGTACTCGCACAAACGCAGTGCCTCGCCTGCGTGCTCGCCCTGGCAGCGGCCGGCGCTGCCCGGGCCAGCAGGCCAGCATCCCGGATTGTCGCGCCGGTCCGGCTCAGGTCACGCTGATCGCCAGCGCTCCGTCGCCCTCATCGGCGTGAATCGTCGCCCCATCCTTCACCGCCCCTGACAGGATCAGATCCGCGAGCGGGTCCTGCAGATAGCGCTGAACCGCGCGCTTGAGTGGGCGGGCGCCATAGACGGGATCATAGCCGACCCGCCCGAGCCAGGTGCGCGCAGCATCGGTCAGCGCGATCGTCACCTTGCGCTCGGCCAGCAATTTGCGGACCCGCTCGACCTGGATGTCGACGATCGGTGCCATCTCGCTCTGACCGAGCCGGTGGAACAGCACGATTTCGTCGAGCCGGTTGAGAAATTCCGGGCGGAAATGCGCGCGAACCATCTCCATCACCTGCGGCTCGACAGTGGACACGTCCTGTCCGTCCTCAAGCGCGGTCAGATACTGGCTCCCCAGATTTGAGGTGAGCACGATGATCGTATTGGTGAAATCGACCGTCCGACCCTGGCCATCGGTCAAACGGCCATCGTCGAGCACCTGCAACAGCACGTTGAACACGTCGCCATGCGCCTTTTCGACCTCGTCGAACAGGATCACCTGATAGGGCCGCCGCCGGACCGCCTCAGTCAGCACACCGCCCTCTTCATAGCCGACATAGCCCGGCGGCGCGCCGATCAGCCGCGCTACCGCGTGCTTCTCCATGAACTCGCTCATGTCGATGCGCACCATCGCGGCGGGGTCGTCGAACAGGAATTCGGCGAGCGCCTTGGTCAGCTCGGTCTTGCCCACCCCGGTTGGCCCCAGGAACAGGAAGGAACCGAGCGGCCGGTTCGGGTCCTGCAACCCTGCCCGCGCACGCCGGACCGCGGTCGAAACCGCGCGTACGGCTTCCTTCTGGCCGATCACGCGCTTGCCGATCGTCTCCTCCATCTGGAGCAACTTGTCGCGCTCACCCTCCATCATCCGTTCGACCGGAATCCCGGTCCAGCGCGCGACGACTCCGGCGATATCCTCCGCCGTCACTTCCTCGCGGAGCATCGCGCCCTGGGTCTGGCCCTGCGCTTCATCGAGCTGTTTCTGCAGCGCCGGAATGGTGCCGTAATTGAGCTCAGCCATCTTGCCGAGATCCCCGGCGCGCTGCGCTTGTTCGACCTCGAGCCGGGCCGCATCGAGCTGCTCCTTGATCCGGGCCTCACCGGCGATCTTGTCCTTCTCGGCCTGCCAACGCTGGGTCAGTTCGGCGGATTGCTGCTCCAGATTGGCGAGCTCACCCTCCAGCGTAATCAGCCGGTCCTTCGATGCCGCATCGGTTTCGCGCTTCAGCGCCTCCCGCTCGATCTTGAGCTGGATGATCCGCCGGTCGAGCGTCTCGATCTCCTCGGGCTTGCTTTCCACTTCCATGCGGATGCGGCTCGCCGCCTCGTCCATCAGATCGATTGCCTTGTCGGGCAGAAAGCGATCGGTGATATAGCGATTGGAAAGGGTTGCCGCCGCGACGATCGCTGCATCGGTGATCCGCACACCGTGGTGCAGCTCATATTTCTCCTTCAGGCCGCGCAGGATGCTGACCGTGTCGGGCACGGTCGGCTCGCCGACGAACACCGGCTGGAAGCGCCGCTGCAGTGCTGGGTCTTTCTCGACATGCTTGCGATATTCGTCGAGCGTGGTCGCGCCGACGCAGTGCAGTTCGCCGCGCGCCAGTGCAGGCTTCAGCAAGTTCGATGCATCCATTGCGCCCTCTGATTTGCCGGCACCGATCAGCTGATGCATCTCGTCGATGAAAAGCACGATATCGCCCTCGGCGGCCTGCACCTCGTCGAGCACGCCTTTCAGCCGTTCCTCGAACTCGCCGCGATATTTGGCGCCCGCGACCAGGCTGCCGAGATCGAGCGCCATCAGCCGCCGCCCTTTGAGCGTATCGGGTACATCGCCATTGGCGATCCGAATCGCGAGGCCCTCGGCAATCGCGGTCTTGCCGACGCCGGGCTCGCCGATCAGCACTGGGTTGTTCTTGGTGCGACGGGCGAGGATCTGGATGGTACGGCGGATTTCCTCGTCGCGGCCGATCACCGGATCGAGCTTACCGTCGCGCGCCGCCTGGGTCAGGTCACGCGCAAATTTCTTGAGCGCGTCGTAGCGGTCCTCGGCACCGGCCGTGTCGGCGGTGCGGCCCTTGCGCAGCTCGTTGATCGCGGCGTTGATACCCTCAGGCGTGGCACCCGATGCCTTGATCGCCTTGCCAGCGACGGTATTGAGTGACAGCGCCAGCGCAACCAGCAGCCGCTCGACCGTCACATAGCTGTCGCCCGCTTTCTGCGCGACCTGCTCGGCCTGATCGAGCAGCCGGACGGCATCATTGTCGAGCCCCGGTGCCTGCTGCGCGCCGCTGCCCGAGACTGCCGGCACCTTGCCGAGCGCCAGATCGGTTTCACTCAGCGCACGCGCCGGATCACCGCCGGCTGCCTTGATCAGTCCCGACGCAAGGCCCTGTTCGTCCTCGAGCAGCGCCTTGAGCAGATGTTCCGGCCCGATCCGCTGGTGGCTCATGCGGATGGCAACAGTTTGCGCCGACTGGAGAAAACCCTTGGCGCGATCAGTGAATTTTTCGAGGTTCATTGCTGAAAGTCCCTACCTTTCCAAGCAATATAGTGTTGCCGATTTGCAACACAAGTGACGGGCCGAATGTCGTTCAGTCGTCGATGGCTGGCGGATGGGCGACCTGATACGCAGTGATCATCCGTGCCATTTCGGCGTCGTCGGGGATATCGCCCCCCACTTCGGCACTTAGCGGCACTGAAAAGGGGAAATTCTCGGCCACCAATGCTGCCGCATCGACTCCGTTGATCTCGTGATCATTCAAATATTGCTCGAAAAATTCAATGAACGTTTCGATCGACGAATCGTAATATGCTCGGGCGTCGTTTTCATAAAGTTCGTCAGCATCATCAAACGCAGGTGTGGCCTGCTTGATTGCCGGAAGCATCGGCGCCTGCCGATAGGCCGGGAAACTATGCGCGGCGCGCAGCGTCACCGGTGGCGCCAGCGCATCGGTCGGCCCACTGCACAGGAACACAAACTGGTCCCCGCCGGCATAGCCCTCGACGTTCAACGAAATATTGGCGGCAGGAAGTCTGCCACGGGCAGCGGCGATGGCATTCGCCAGCGTCTGGCTGAAATCGAGCGCGTCGATCTTCACGTTCAGCAAACCGACCGTTTCATGCGCAAGCGCTGCTTGATTGGCAGGCTTTTCAGGATCAACCGAAACGTCATGTGCGGCGCTCATCTGGTCGCTTGTCGTTATGCCGACCGGCGAAGCCTCGCCGTCGGGATGCGCAAGAGTCTTGATGGTGACGGTCGCCGCCGCCAGCGCGGTCACGACCGTCGCATCGGCTATGCCATAGACCTTGCCAAAGGTTGCCGCCCAGGATTTCCACAATTGCGGGAATGTGACGTAGCGGACGGTCGTATTGGGCAGATTGTCGGCCGCTGCGTTCGAAAAAATCCGCGTGTCGTCGCGCACCTTGGCAGCATTATTGGCGATCACCTGCCAACGGGCGCCCTCGCCGGCGATTTTGGTCACCGCGTCGGGATCGTTGAGGTCGGCCGCCAATGGACCGACTGGATGGGCAGCCACGGCGTGGATGGAACTATATTCCCCGGCCCCGGGTGCGCCGCCTGCATTTGGGTCATGCATGCTGTCGTTGAGGTTGGGGCCGGTATCGGCGACGTTGATCACATACCCCGCCATGGCATTGCCGAAATGATAGTCGAGCGTCAGCCGCCTGATCTGGCCGCCCACGGTATAATCGCCGCCGAGCCTGACCCGGATGGGGTCGAAGAAATTCACCGCCGCGTCGTCGATCAATGCGCTGTTGTAATTCCACTGACTGTCGACAATCTGATTGATTCGATTGCCAATCGTTGCCGCCGCATTGGCGATCGCCGCCAGTTGGTCGGCACGGGTCGGTTGAGCCGGCAGCGTCTTCGCCCAGTAGCGAGCGGCGACCGCTGACGCAGGGCCAAAAAAGACCGTCTTGGGGGCGTCGACAGCAACAACCCCCAGGCCGTTGGGGACCGGAATTCGTCGGCGCTGCGCGACCCCGTTGTCCGAAGTAGGGCCACCACCGATCGGTTGCCCGCCGGCCCATTCAATCGGGGCCTGTCCTATGGGGCCTGCCGATAGCTGCGTGCCAAGCGAGCGCAGCGACGCGACTTGCGCTCCCCCGTTCAGCATGTCCGAAACGTCACCTAGCGCCATGACCGCCGGTGCCGCCTCCAAGCCGGTCAGCGCCCTGCCGGGGCAATCACCGGGGCGGGCCTTCGGACGGTCGGTGGTGGCATGGTCGGCCATCACGACTCCAATGGGCTGAGGATACAGGAATGGTAGCATGACGGTTTGCCAGCGCTTGTCAAAGCCTTGTCGGTGCTGGCTATTGCCAGCGCCAGGGTAGCGCCACCATTGTCGCCTCACGGACGTCGCGTTCCCGCAAAAGAGCAGCGATTTCGAAATCGATCGCATTTTCTCAAAGCTGCGTGGCGTTTGTCGCAGCCCGTGGCTACACCTTCGCTCAAAGAAAAACGGGGGAGTGACCGATGCGATTTGTTGTTCGGGGTTTGGGTGCGGTGGTGACATTGCTGATCATCGCCGCGATCGGGCTGGCGCTGTGGGAGCCGCTTACCGCTACCGCTGCCGCTCCGCCGCCCGCGCACCGCTATGACACGCGCATCGTTCGCGACACATTTGGCGTCCCGCATGTCTTTGGCACCAGCGATGCCGATGTCGGTTACGGTATTGCCTATGCCCATGCCGAGGATGATTTCGCGACCTTGCAGGAAGTGGTCGCGATGACGCGCGGGCGCGCCGGGGCCCTGCTCGGCCAGGACGGCGCCGGCATTGATTTCGCCCTTCATCTGGTCCGCGCCCGCGAAACGGTGACGCGCGACTATATGAAGCAGCCCGCCGATGTCCGCGCGCTGCTCGATGCCTATGCCGCCGGCCTCAACCACTTTGCCGATACGCACCCCGGTGAAGTCCGGTTGCGCAACCTGTTTCCGGTCAACGGCCAGGATATCGCGGCGGGTTTCGTGCTGCGGTCGCCCTTCTTTTTCGGCCTTGATGCGGTGCTCGGCGCTTTGGTCGGCGACAAGCCGCTCCCCGTTGAGAATGCCGGCGCGCATCCCGATTCGCCCGATATCGCCCCGATCCCAGCGGGCGCGGCCGACCCCAATGAGGGCAATCTCAACGGCTCCAACGCCTTTGTCGTCGCGCCCAAGCGTTCGGCGGATGGCTTTACCCGACTCGTTTCCAATTCGCACCAGCCTTATCGTGGCGGCGTCGCCTGGTATGAGCTGGTGGTCCATTCCAAGCAGGGTTGGGACTTTGCCGGCGCAACCTTTCCCGGCGCGCCCTATCCGTTGCTCGGGCACAACAAGACATTGGGCTGGACCAATACCGTCAACCGGCCAGACCTGATCGACATCTATAAACTCGTGATGAACAAGGACGGCACCCAGTATCGCTTCGATGGCAAATGGCTGCCGCTCGAAACGCAGCGTGTGTGGCTGCATGTGAAATTGTGGGGCCCGTTCGTCCTGCCCGTGCCGCGTACGGCCTATCGATCGGTCCATGGCCCGGTGATCATCAACAAGACTGGCGCCTATGCGATCCATTATGCCGCGCCCGAACAGCTTGGCATGGTCGAGGAATATTACCGCCTCAACAAAGCGCGCGACTTTGCCGAATGGCAGGCGGCACTCGCCAAGCAGGCGATTCCGGCGACCAATTTCCTGTATGGTGACGCCGCAGGCAACATTGCCTATTTCTACAATGCGGCATTCCTGAACCGCAAACCGGGCTTTGATTACGCCCATGTCCTGCCCGGCGATACGGCAGCCGATCTGGCGTCGGGCACGGTGCCGTGGGCGATGATTCCGCGGAACATCAACCCGGCTTCGGGGTTTCTGGTCAATGCCAACAATACGCCCTTCCAGGCGGCCGGCACCGGGAGCGAGCTCAACCCGGCTGATTTCTCGCCCCTGCTCGGGATCGAGACCGACACCACCAATCGCGGCACCCGCGCGATCGAGCTGATGGGGGCCGATCCGAGGATCACCGACGCCGATCTCCACCGCATCAAATATGATACCGGCATCAGCAAATATAGCTGGGCGGCGCGCTGGTTCGACGACATCAACAAGGTCGATCCAAAAGGCGATAAGCTGCTGATCGATGCCAAGCAGATCATGGCGCAGTGGGACTGGAATTACGACGGCAAGGGCCCGGCCGATGCGATGGCCGCGATCCTGCTGCGCGTCGGCAACCGCATCCATTATCCGCGCAAGCCCTGGCCCAATGCGCGTGACGAGCTGAAGGCCGCAGCCGAATATCTGATGCTGCATTTCGGCAAGCTCGATCCGCCGCTCGGCACGGTACTCAGGCTGCGCCAGGGCAAGGTCGATCTGCCGCTTGATGGCGGGCCGGACGTGCTGCGCGCGACGTCAACCTGGGACGAGGCGCCCGATGGCCGGCTGGTTGTGAAGCATGGCGACAGCTTCATCATGTTCATCGCCTGGGACAAGGCCGGCAAGGTCTCGTCGCAATCGATCCAGCCTTACGGGGCGGCGTCGACGCGGCCGGAGTCGAAACATTATACCGATCAGATGCAGCTGTTCGTCGATCATAAGACCAAGCCGGTCTGGTTCGATCCTGCCGACCTCGAAAAGCACAAGGAGCGTGATTACCGGCCCTGAGCGTAATCATGGCCGGCAGGGTGCAGTCGCGTCTCCCGGACGTTGACTCCGCTTCGACAGGGAAGGCGTTTTTGGCAAGCCAGCCCCCGGGAAATGCGCCGGGGGGAGGCGCTGCCGGTGTGGGCGGGCTGGCCGAAGGCCGGTCCCGATGTGCCTGTTGTCACGGCGAATCGCCCTGTTATAATCAGGTAAATTCAATTTCTTGACGAGGTAACCCCGCATGCATCTTCGATCGATCGCCCTGTCCGGCGTTGCCTTCTGCGCGCTCATCAGTCCGCTCGCCGCCAGTGCGCAGGCGCAGGCGCAGGCGCCGGCGACAGTCGCGGTCGCGCCCGCACCGGTCGCCGATCTGATCAAGAAGGTCGACATTGCCTATGATCAGTTCACGCTGCCCAACGGGTTGCGCGTCATCGTCCACACCGATCGCAAAGCACCAGTCGTCGCCGTCAGCGTCTGGTACAATATCGGCTCCAAGTTCGAGCCCAAGGGCAAGACGGGTTTTGCCCATCTGTTCGAGCATCTGATGTTCAACGGCAGTGAAAATGCGCCGGGCGATTTCTTCGAGCCCCTGAAGCAGGTCGGTGCCACCGACCTCAACGGTACAACCAATTATGATCGTACCAATTATTTCGAAACCGTGCCGACGCCCGCGCTCGAAAAGGCATTGTTCCTCGAAAGCGACCGGATGGGCTATCTGCTCGGCGCGGTGACGCAGGAGGTGCTCGATGAACAGCGCGGCGTCGTCCAGAATGAAAAGCGCCAGGGCGACAACCAGCCCTATGGCCTTCGCCAATACAAGCAGATCGAGGGGTTGTTCCCGGCAGGTCATCCTTATGGCCACACGGTGATTGGCTCGCTCGCCGATCTCGACGCCGCCAGCCTTGATGATGTGAAGGACTGGTTCCGCAGCCATTATGGCCCCAACAACGCCGTGCTGGTGCTGGCGGGTGACATCGATCTGGCGAGGGCCAAGGCGCTGGTCGGCAAATATTTCGGCAAGATCAAGGCTGGCCCCAAAACCGAATTGCCGGCGGCGCCGGTGCCGACGCTGGCCGCGCCGAAAAGCGACGTGATCCATGACCGTGTCGGTGCGGCATTGGTCATGCGGTCCTGGGCCGTCCCCGGGCTCAATGACAAGGACGCGGCTGCACTGGCGGCAGCGGCCTCGGCGCTCGGGGGGCTGTCCAGCTCGCGGCTAGACAATGCGCTGGTTCGCAAGGAAAAGCTCGCTATTCAGGTGAGCGCCAACGTCCAGTCACTGGCCCAGGTGGGGATATTCCAGGTCGTCATGGTGGTGCGTCCCGGTGTCGATGTCGATGTCGCGAGCAAGCGGCTCGACGCGTTGATTGCCGATTTCATCCAGACCGGGCCGAACGCCGACGAACTCCAGCGCGTCGTCACGACCAGTGTGGCGCGCCGGATTGCCGGGCTCGAATCGGTCGGTGGTTTTGGTGGCAAGGCGGTCGCGCTGGCGCAGGGTGAACTTTATTCGAACGATCCGGGCTATTTCAAGAAGCAGCTCGCCGCGCTTGCCGCACAGACCCCGGCCAGCGTCCAGGCGGCCGTCCAGGCATGGCTGACTCGCCCGGTCTACGGGCTTTCGGTGCTTGCCGGGCCGCGCGAGGCATCGACCGACGTGGCCGCTGCGCCAAAACCGCTGGTCTCGCCGCCCAATCTGAAGCCGGCCCATTCGCGCGCCGAAACCGATCCCATGGTCGGCCCGGTCGCCAATCTGGTCTTCCCCAAGATTGAGCGCGCCAGGCTCTCGAACGGCATTGAAGTCGTCTATGCGCAACGCACCGCCGTGCCGGTGACGCGTGCGCTGATCAGCTTTGATGCGGGCGCGGTCGCCAATCCGGCTGACAAATTGGGCGTCCAGCAGCTGACCCTGTCGATGCTCGACGAAGGGACGATGTCGCGCGATTCGATCGCGCTTGCCGAAGCGCAGGAGCGGCTTGGTGCCAATGTCTCGACCGGTGCCAGCCCGGATCGGACATTTCTGAGCGTCGATGCGCCCAGCGCCAATGCGGCAGGCGCGTTTGACCTGTTTGCTGATATCGTTCGACACCCGGCCTTCACGCCGGAAGAGGTTGCCCGGCTGCGGACAACCCAGCTCGCCGGTATCCAGCAGGAACTCTCCAGCCCCGGCGGGCTGGCTGGGCGCGTGCTGCCGAAATTGCTGTTCGGGCCATCGCCTTATGCCAAGACGGCGGGCCAGGGCGGCGATCCAGTCGCGGTGGCCAAGCTGACCCGCGATGATCTCATCGCTTTCCAGCAGGCCTGGCTCCGCCCGGAAAAGGCCAAGATGTTTGTCGTGTCCGATCTCGCGCTCGCCGATCTCGTGCCGCTGCTCAACCGCAGCTTCGGTGACTGGGCAGGGGTTGGCCCGGCGGGGGTCAAGGATCTCAGCGTTTCCCCGGTGCAGGCCGCGCCCAAGATCGTGTTGATCGATCGGCCCGATTCGCCGCAATCGCTGATCGCGGCCGGACAGCTGACCCCGCTCAAGGGCAGCGACGATCTGCTCAACGTCCGCACCGCCAATGACGTGCTCGGCGGCGATTTCCTGTCGCGGATCAATTATGATCTGCGCGAGACCAAGCATTGGTCCTATGGTGCCGGTGGCGGCTTCGCCCAGACCGAACAGCTTGTCAGCTATCGCATCAACGCGCCCGTCCAGGCTGACCGGACTGGGGATTCGATCAAGGCGCTGCAGGGCGACCTGAAAGAGTTCCTTGGCACCAACGGCATCACGCCGGCCGAATTCACCCGCACGATCAACGGCGCGACTCGTGAACTGGCGGGTAATTTCGAAACTGCCGGCGCGGTGCTATCGGCGATGCTCGATAATGATCAGTATAAGCGGCCCGATGATTATTACGCGACGATCACGCAAAAATATCGCGCGATGACGTTGGGCGAGCTTGACGCTGCGGCACGCGCCGCCCTCGACCCAGCCAGGTTTGTCTGGGTGGTGGTAGGTGACGCCAAGGTCGTGCGCCCCCAGCTTGACTCGCTCGGCCTGCCGGTGGAGGTGGTGCCCGCCGCGTCCGTCATGGACGTGAAGTAATAACCGAAGCTACAGGAGAAGCGATCATGGCCGCAGTCGATGGCACCTGGAATACCGTTGTGAAGTCCCCGCTCGGCGATCAGGCGTCGACCGTGGTTATCAAGAGCGATGGCGCCACCTGGACCGGCACCAGCTCGGGTCAGATGGGGTCGGTCGAGATCACTGACGGCACCGTCGACGGCAACACCATCAAATGGACGATGGCGATGACCGTGCCGATGCCGATGACCCTGACCTGCGAAGCGACGATCGATGGCGACACGATCACCGGCAGCGTCGGCGCCGGCGCGTTTGGCAGCTTCCCGATGTCGGGTACCCGCGCCTAAGTCTCACGCCATCGTAACGATGCGCGCAATGGCCCGCCTTTCCTTCGGGAGGGGCGGGCCTTTCTGCGTTGCGTCGCCGCGATTGCCGCGTCATGCTGGCCGAACCAACTTCATCAGGGGCGGATATGATCAACAGGTTTTTGGCGGGTGCAGCAGCGGTCGCGCTGCTTGGTGGCAGTGCGATTGCGCAAAGCTATACCGAACGCCCGGCGGTGGTGAACCCGGTGACCCAAGGCGCCAATTATGATCGCCGTTCGGTCGATATCCCGATGCGCGACGGTGTCACGCTCCACACCGTTATCCTGACGCCGAAGGGCGCCATGGACGCCCCCATTCTGATGACGCGTACCCCCTATAATGCCGAAGCGCTGAGCATGAATGCCAAGGCGGGCGATCTCGCCACCGCGCTTGAAGGCTATGACAATGCCTATGATGTGATTGCCGAGGGCGGCTATATCCGCGTGATCCAGGACGTGCGCGGCAAATATGGCTCGAAGGGCGATTATGTAATGAACCGGCCATTGGTCGGCACCTCGCTCAACCCTACCCAGGTCGATGATTCGACCGATTGCTACGACACCATCGACTGGCTGGTGAAGAACCTCACCCAGTCGAACGGCAAGGTCGGCATCCTCGGAATCAGCTATGACGGGTATGAGCCGCTGGTCGCGCTGATCAATCCGCATCCGGCGCTCAAAGTGTCCGTGCCGATGAACCCGATGGTCGATGGCTGGCGCGGCGATGACTGGTTCCACAATGGCGCGTTCCGCCAGCTCGGCATCGACTATATCTGGGAACAGATCGCCACCGCCGATAATAGCGCCCCCTGGTTCCGCAACCATGCCGATCAATATGACGAGCTGATGAGTGCCGGCAGCGCTGGCGAATATGGCCATCGTCACGGGCTTGAGCAGATCGGCTTCTGGCAGAAGATCACCGCTCATCCCGCCTATGACAGCTATTGGCAGGAACAGGCGATGGACCTGATCCTCGCCAAGGCGCCGCTGAAGGTGCCGGTGATGCTGGTCAATTCGCTATGGGATCAGGAAGATATTTATGGCGCGACCGCCGTCTACCGCGCGATCAAGCCCAAGGATGTGGGCGGCGACATGGTCTATCTGTCGATGGGCCCCTGGTATCACGGCCAGGAGATCGGCAAGGCCAGCAATCTCGGCAATATCGATTGGGATCAGGACACCGGCAAATGGTGGCGCCACCATGTCCTGGCGCCCTTCCTGGCGCATTTTCTGAAGGGCACGCCGATGGACGTTGCGCCCGTCACGGTGTTCCAGTCGGGCAGCAATGAATGGCAGCGGCGCAGCGATTGGCCGGCCGCTCCGGCGACGACGCCACTATATCTGAAGCCTAGCGGGGCGCTCGGCTTTGCCAAGGCAGAGGGCGCCACACAGACCGCGGATTATGTCAGCGATCCCGCCCACCCGGTCACCTTCGTGCCACGTCCGGTCGCGCCGATCGGCTATGACGGCGATCACTGGACAGCCTGGCTGACCAGCGACCAGCGCAACGCCGCCGCGCGTCCCGATGTGCTCAGTTTCACCACCGATGTGCTGACCGCGCCGGTCACGATCGCTGGCCAGCCCCAGGTCCATCTCAACGCCGCCACCAGCGGCACCGACAGCGACTGGGTGGTCAAGCTCATCGACGTCTATCCCGATCAGGTCGCGGGTGATCAGAAGATGGGCGGCTATCAGCTGGCGGTAGCGATGGACATTTTCCGCGGGCGGTACCGCGAGGGGCTCGACAAGCCCAAGCCGATCGCCGCAGGCAAGCCGCTCGATTATCAATTCGCGCTGCCGCAGGCGAACCATGTCTTCAAGCCCGGCCACCGCATCATGGTGCAAATCCAGTCGAGCTGGTTCCCGCTCTATGACCGCAACCCGCAGACATTCGTGCCCAACATCTTCTTTGCCAAGCCGGGCGATTATCAGAAGGCGACGCAGAAGGTGACGGTGGCGGGGGCAGGGGCGAGTTATATTGCGCTGCCGCTGGTGAAATAGGCGCGGGGCAGCAAGCTCGAAACAGCTGGCGGGGAGCAATTGCATCATGGTGCGCCTGGTGAAGCAGCGTAGGAATTTCGTTGTGCTTGCTGCGGCAATGCTGGTCGCGGCTGCCCCTGCCGCACCGCTTGACTGGGCGTTCCCGGGCGTGGGACCCAAGCCCGCGGCAATCCCGCCTACGCGCGTCTACCGCCTGCCGGGTTCGGCCAAAAGCTTCACCGAGGCGCAGCGTCGTGATCGAACCCACGCGCTTGACTGGTTGCCGAACGAACATCCGCCAGCCCCGCGCGCCGTGCTGGCACATAAGGAAGGGGCATGTGGTTATTGCCATCTGGTCAATGGTGTGGGGCGCAGCGAAAACGCACAGCTGCGCGGTCTGCCGGTGGACTATATCGAAGAACAGGTTCGCGCCTTTGCAAGCGGCACGCGCCGTTCGGCCCGCCCCTCGATGCCAAGCGATTATATGGCGACCGTCGCGCGCACAGTTAGCCGGGCTGAGCTCCGGGCGGCCGCTGTCTATTTCTCTCGCCTCGAGCCGCAGCGCCATGCGAAGGTAATCGAAGCGACGACCATCCCCCGGGCCTCGCCCGAAGGCTTTTTGTACGCCTTTGACCCATCCGCGCGGGAACCACTCGGTAACCGCATCATCGAAGGGGCGGTAAGCGCCGAGCGCCACCGTCTCCATGATCCGCACGAACAAACGATTGCCTTTGTCCCGACCGGCTCGCTGACGCGAGGGGCCGCCCTCGCCAATCGCGGCACCGCGAAATCCCCCGCCTGTGCCACCTGCCACACGGCGCATTTCGTCGGCATCGGCGGTGAATCGCCGAGCTATATCGCCCGCCAGCTCGCCGGCTTCCGCGCCCGTACCCGCAACGACCCCGGCGCGGCGCCGATGCAGGGTGTCGCCGCGACGCTCAGCGACGCTCAAATCCTCGATTTGGCCGCTTATCTCGGCAGTCGTCCGCCGTGGACACGGGCCCAGATGGCTGCATCATTGGCAAACGAGTAGCGAGGTTATCGAACCAGTCGCGTTACATGCCCCATCTTGCGCCCCGGGCGCACCGTCTTGCCGTACAGGTGTAAATGGGCGTCGCGCTCGGCGAGGATATTGGCCCAGCGGTCGGCATCCTTGCCGATCAGGTTTTCCATCTCGACCTTGCTCGCGGTCAGCCCGGTATCGCCGAGCGGCAGGCCGCAGATGGCGCGGATGTGGTTTTCGAACTGGCTCGTCACCGCGCCCTCGATCGTCCAGTGGCCGCTATTGTGGACGCGCGGCGCCATTTCGTTGAACACCGGGCCGTCGGCACCCACGAAATATTCGCAGGTCAGCACGCCGATATGGCCGAGCGTTTCGGCGATTCGGCCGGTGAGCGTCGCCGCCTCGCCCCATTGGCGCGCGATTTCAGGCGGAGCGGGGAGGGTGGAGCGGGCGAGGATGCCGTCCTTGTGCTCGTTCCAGGGTGGCGGATAGCTGACCATCGCGCCATCGCTGCCGCGCGCGAGCACGATCGAGAATTCATGGCTGAAGGGGATAAAGGCTTCGAGGATCGCAGGGCGTTCGCCGATCGCGGCCCAGGCGGTATCGATATCGGCGGCGGTATGGAGGCGGACCTGCCCCTTGCCGTCATAGCCGAGGCGGAGCGTCTTCAGGATCGCAGGGGTGCCGATGGTGGCGACCGCGGCCTGGAGTTCGGCCAGCGTCGTCACCTTGGCCCAGGCGGCGGTGCGGCCGCCGAGCGCGTTGACGAAGCTCTTTTCGTCGGCGCGGTCCTGCGCGATGGAAAGCGAGGTCGGGCTGGGGTGAACGGGCACCTTGCCGCTCAGATAATCGACCGGCTCGATATCGATATTCTCGAATTCATAGGTGACGACATCGGCAGCGCTTGCGAATTCGTCGAGCACGATGCGGCTGTGATAATCGGCGCGGGTGAAGCTGGCGGCGGTTTGCGCGGCGACGGCTTCCTCATCGGGCGCGAGGACGCGGGTGTTGTAGCCGAGTTGCGCAGCGGCGATGGCGAGCATACGGCCAAGCTGCCCGCCGCCCAGGATGCCGATGGTGGAACCGGGGGGAAGTGCCTTCACGCCGGATCGGTCGCGACGCTGGCCGTCTGCGCGGTGCGCCAGGCTTGCAATTGCTGCGACAGCACGGGATCGGCCAGCGCCAGAATCGCGATTGCCAGCAGGCCGGCATTCTTGGCGCCCGCCTTGCCGATCGCCAAAGTGCCAACCGGAATGCCGGCGGGCATCTGCACAATCGAGAGCAGGCTATCCATGCCGTCGAGTCCCTTGGACTGAACCGGTACACCGAGCACCGGCAAATGCGTCATCGCCGCCGTCATGCCGGGCAGATGCGCCGCCCCCCCTGCACCCGCGATGATCACCTTCAGCCCGCGATCGGCGGCCGTGGTGGCATAATCGACCAGCCGTTGCGGGGTTCGGTGGGCCGAGACGACTTTGGTCTCATAAGGGACGCCCATGGCGTCCAGTATTTCAGCTGCCTGGCGCATCGTCTCCCAATCGGAAGTGCTGCCCATGATGATGCCGACAAGTGGGTTCATCGCTTGGGGTTAGCGGTTGGGGCGATCACGGGCAATGCCTTGGTGATTTGTCATCGCGACCCCTAAATCAGATGGCAAACGCCGCCATCAGCGCCGCAAATGCGTCCGATGGCGGGAAGCGTTTGAAGCTGTGCTTCGCGCCGGTCTCGGCCCAAGCCAGCTTGTCCGCCGTAAATGTTTCAATGAACGGCCGATAGTCCGCTGCATCTTGCAACAGCGTTGAGCGGACATTGACGAAATCGTCCATGCCCTCGGGCTGGGTATAGGCCCAGCTGAGGCAGTGGCCGCAGAAGAAATGACGCGTGCCGCCATGCAGGCCGCCGATGACCGGCTGGCCCGCGATCACGGTAAAGGCGCGGGCAGGATAGAACGTACTGAGCGAAAAGGCGCTGGCCGACATTTTCTGGCAGCCAGTGCAGTGGCAAGCCATCGTCATCAACGGCGTGCCCGTTACCCGAAAGCGAAGCTGGCCGCATCGGCACGCGCCGTCCGTCATTGGCTGTCTCCCTTACCGCTCGCTCAGATAATAGCGATCCAGCGCGGCCAGCGCAGAATCGAGTTCGTACACAATCGGCTGCCCGGTGGGGATTTCGAGATGCGTGATTTCATGATCAGCAATACCCGACAAATGCTTGACCAGCGCACGCAACGAATTGCCGTGCGCCGAGATCAGAACTCGCCGGCCTTCCCGCAGCGCGGGCGCGATGGACGCCTCCCAATAGGGTAGCACCCGCGCGATCGTGTCCTTCAGGCTTTCGGCCCTGGGCACGGTGATGCCAGCATAGCGCCGATCGTGCGAAAGATCGTAGGGGGAGTCGGCCTCCATCGGCGGCGGCGGAATGTCGAAGCTGCGGCGCCAGATCTTGACCTGCTCTTCGCCAAATTCAGTGGCGGTCTCGGTCTTGTTGAGCCCAGTCAGCCCGCCATAATGGCGCTCGTTCAGCTGCCAGTTTTTTTCGACCGGCAGCCATAGCCGCCCCATTTCCTCAAGCGCGAGGTTGAGCGTCTTGATCGCGCGGGTCTGAAACGACGTGAAGCACTGGTCGAAATCCAGCCCCCTGGCCGCCATCAGCCGCCCGGCCGCGCGCGCTTCCTCCGCGCCCTTTTCGGTGACATTGACGTCCCACCAGCCAGTGAAACGGTTTTCGAGGTTCCAGGCCGATTGGCCGTGGCGGATCAGAACAAGGGTCGGCATGGGGCAGCTTCTACTCCGATAGCATCATGCCAGCGCACGCTGGCATCTTGAGCGGCTTGGTTCGCCATCGCCCGAGACCCCGGCTTTCGCTGGGGTGATCGTCAAGATCAATAGCCGTCGATCTGGGCTGCCAGCACTTCCAGGCAGCTATGCGCCAATGTGCGGCACCGCTCGGGCGACCAGCCCCGCAGCGGATCTGGGTTGCTGTCATGATCCTTGAACGGCATTTCCAACGTCATCGCCACGGCGCCGAAACGCTCAGCGAGTTGGTTGGTCGACATCGACAAATTGGCCTTGCCTGGCGCTGACTTGTGATAGCCAAGCTTGGTCTGAAAATCGGGCGTATGCGCAGCCAGTGCGGCCTGGAAGGCGTAGAATTTGTCGCCCTGGGAATCGGTCCAGCGGGGAATGCCTTCAAACCCGGCGATGAAATTGGCCGGGATCGCCTCGTCGCCATGCACATCCATCGCAAAGGTCACGCCGGTCTCATCCATCGCCTTGCGGATGGCGAGCACTTCGGGGCTTTTCTCCAGCGTTGGCGTCGCCCATTCGCGGTTGAGGTTCACGCCCACCGCGTTGGTGCGCAAATGCCCGCGCGACGAGCCATCGGGATTGGCATTGGGCACGATGTGGAAGCTCGCCTTGGCGAGCAGCGCGGCGGTGACCGGGTCGGTGGCGTGGGTCAGCCGTTCGAGCGCGCCCTCCATCCAAAATTCGGCCATCGTCTCGCCGGGATGCTGGCGGCCATAGAGCCAGACATTTTTGGCGCCGGTCCCGATCGACAGGCAGTCGATCGGCTGGCCGTCAATCGACTGGCCGAGCTCCCGATGAGTCACGCCGTCCATCGCTGCATAACGGGCGATCAGCGCATTGTGGCGCTCGATCGGATAGGGTGCGAAATAGGCGAACCAGCTCAATGCGCTGGTCGCCCTGTGGGTGATGGTTAACACCCCGTCGGCATAATCAGTGGCGTCTGCCAGCACCCAGTTGTCGCGATCAGTGCTGACCCGGGCGCGATAGCCGGGCCAACCCATCGGATAGGCAGATCCTGCTGCGTTGATGATCCGTAATGTCAGGGTGCGGCCCGCCGCGCCCGATACCCGGAAATAAAACCATTGGTAGAATTCCGAATCGCGGTCCTTCACGATCTCAAGATCGGCGCTGGCGTCGTCCTGGCGCAGGACATGGATGTTGCCGCCGTCAAAGGCGGCCGTGATGCTGATGGTCATTTGACGGTGATAGTGCGCCCGGATTCGCCGGGGAACCCCCGGAACAGCGCTTGGGCGAGTTTGTTGACCAGAATGTCGGGCTGGGCATCCCTTGACCGGGCGTTGACCTCGATCACCGCGCGCCCTTCCCAGATCGCGCCACCATCGGCCCGACGGCGGATCTGGACGGCGAGTTCGGTGGTGTAGAAGGTCCGCGTCGCGCGTTTGCCGATGCCGAAGCCAACCCCGATGCCGCCGCCGACATTGCCGCCATAGCCGCCGCCGCCGATCCCGATGGTCAGTGGCTTATTGGCCGCCGTCTCCTCGCGGCTCTCGCGTTTGACGGTCACGGTGGCGAGCAGGGGCGGGCTGCTATCGCCGTCGCTGCCCGCATTGGCGGGGTGCGTAAAGCCAAGCCGATCGAGCTCGGCGGCCACGGCTGTTGCAAATTGCTGCTGCTCCAGGCTTTGCGGATCATTGCCGACGCCCGTCTGGATCGAAATCGGTGCCGGGCTGATCGGCGTGCCGAGATGAAACCGGGTCACTTTCACCCGTGTCGCCGCGGTCGCCGGGGCGATCGGCACGGCCAGCGCCAAGGCGATCAAAATTGCAGGGGTCATTAGACGCATATCAGGCTCCACCATCCCCGTTTCGTTTCGTGATCAACGCCCCGACCGGCATATGGGGGCCAATTGGGGCCGTATCGAGACCACATCGCTTGACTTGGCGGCAACCGGCCTATAGGCGCAGCCGCTTTCCAGAACCCAAGAATTACGAGAAGCGAATCGATCATGAAGATCCGCAATTCCCTGAAGTCGCTCAAAGGCCGCCATCGCGATAACCGCGTGATTCGTCGGCGTGGTCGCACCTATGTGATCAACAAGACCAACCGCCGGTTCAAGGCCCGCCAGGGCTGATCAACCGCCGATGCAGCCGCGTGCCGTTATCTTCGATATCGGCAATGTGCTGTATGAATGGAACCTCCGGTTTCTCTACGAGCGCCTGATCGCTGACGATCGGGCGCTCGATGCGTTTCTGTGCGATGTCGTGACGATGCAATGGCATGTCCAGCATGATGCCGGCCGTCCCTTTGCCGAAACATCCGCCGAACTGATCGCCCGGTATCCCCGGCATGCGGCCTTGATCGGCGCGCTGGGCCCCCGATTCAATGAAACGATCCGGGGCGTGGTGCCCGGGATGGACGCGCTTGTCGCCGCGCTGGACGCCGCCGGCGTGCCGCTGTTTGCGATCACTAATTTCTCCGCCGAATTCTTCGCCCCGTTTCGCGCCACCGAGCCGGCAATGTTCGATCGCTTCCGCGACATTGTCGTTTCAGGCGATGTCGGCCTAATGAAGCCCGATCCGGCGATTTACGCGCTGGCGCTGAAGCGCTTCGGCCTGGCGGCTGGGGAGGCGTTTTTTGTCGACGATAACCCGGCGAATGTCGAGGCGGCCCGGGCGATGGGGATGGCCGCGCATCATTTCACTGATGCAGGGGCATTGGAGGCGGCATTGGCAGGGCTGGGGCTGGGGCTGGCGGTGGGCGCCGGCGCTCGATCCATGACCGCTCGCTACCCCCCATAGCCCTTCAGCTCATCGCCGATGATCCGCACCACGTGCAGCACATTGGTCGATCCCGGCGTGCCAAAGGGTACGCCCGCCATCACGATCACCCGGTCGCCCGCCTTGGCGATGCGGTGACGCAGCGCCATCCGTTTGGCCTTGGCGACCATGTCTTCGAACGAGCCGACATCGCGGGTATGGACGGCATGGGTGCCCCAGAGCAGCCCCAGCCGCCGCGCGGTCTCCAGCTTGGGGGTCAGCACCAGCAACGGTACCGAGGGGCGCTCGCGGGCGATTCGGCGCGCGGTCGAGCCGGATATCGTGAAGCAGATGATCGCCGCCGCTCCGGCGGTCTGGGCAATCGTCTTTGCCGCCTCGGCCAGCGCATCCGCCGTGGTCGGATCGGGCCGGGTGATCGTGAAATGCACGCGTTCGCCGTGCATGGGGTCGCGCTCGACCGCTTCGGCGATCGAATTCATCATCGCGACCGATTCGATCGGCCAGGCGCCGGCCGCGCTTTCGGCCGACAGCATGATCGCGTCTGCCCCGTCATAGACGGCGGTCGCCACGTCGGACACTTCGGCGCGGGTGGGCGAGGGCGAAGTGATCATCGATTCGAGCATTTGCGTGGCCACCACCACCGGCCGGCCGAGCCGCCGCGAGACCTCGACGATCCGCTTCTGCAGCGGCGGCACCTGCTCGGGCGGCAGCTCGACGCCAAGGTCGCCGCGCGCGACCATGACCCCGTCGCACTGCTCCACAATCTCCTCCAGCCGATCGATCGCCGATGGCTTCTCGATCTTGGCGAGCAAGGCCGCGCGCCCCTGGATCAGCAGCCGCGCCTCGGCGAGATCCTCGGGCCGTTGAACGAAGCTAAGCGCGATCCAGTCGACCTTCTGGTCCAGCGCAAACACCAGGTCGCTGCGGTCCTTGTCGGTCAGCGCTGCCATCGGCACCACGACATCCGGCACGTTCAGCCCCTTGCTGTTCGATAGCGTGCCGCCCGTCACCACCTTGGTGTCGATCCAGTCGTCGCCATGGTCGGTGACACGCAGCACCAGCTTGCCATCGTCGAGCAGCAGGCGCGCGCCCTCCTCGATCGCCACGAAAATTTCGCGGTGCGGCAGCTCGACGCGGCTGATATCGCCCGGCGTCGGGTCGCGATCGAGGCGAAAACTCTGGCCGGTGACGAGCTCAATCCGCCCGTCGGCGAATTTGCCGACGCGCAATTTCGGGCCCTGCAGATCGGCGAGGATCGTGGTCGGTCGGCCAATGCGCTTTTCGAGCTTGCGAATCGCGTCAATCACCGGGATTTTGCTGGCCTGGTCGCCATGGCTCATATTGATGCGAAACGCATCGGCACCGGCCATGAACAATTTTTCGATCATCTCGGGCGTGCTGCTGGCGGGTCCCAGCGTCGCCAGGACACGCACCTTGCGCAGTCGCGGGGTCGTTGCCTTGCTCATAGATGCTTTCCTCGGGCTTTGCCGTTTCGCCTCTAGCCCCTATCTGAGCAGGATCAACCAGGGAGACTGATAGTGCCGACGATTGAGAGCCTTGACGACGCCGTCGCCGCAGCGGCGTTTCGTCGGCTGATCTTGCATCTGCGCCACCGCACCGATGCCCAGAATGTCGATCTGATGGGGCTGGCCGGCTTTTGCCGCAACTGCCTGTCCGACTGGGTCGAGGAAGCAAGCGCCGCCACCGCTGACCCGCTCGACAAGGCTGCCGCCCGCGAGACGATTTATGGCATGCCCTATGCCGTGTGGAAGGCCGCGCACCAGGCCGAGGCCACGCCGGATCAACTCGCGCGGATGCAGGCAAGTGTGGCGAAGAACGCGTGATCGGTCGGGTGCGCCCTTTGACCCGTCGGCAATCCCCGATAGGGAGGTGCCAACAACAATTTGGGGGGATGCGATGATCGGGAAAATGATGCCGGGCTTTGGCCTGGCGCTGACCATGATGACGCTGGCATCGGCGGCAGCGGCACAATCCGTGCCCACCACCGCGCCGGCGGTAAAGGTCGTTTATATCCAGGCTGGTCAGCTGCTCGATCGTCCCGGTCAGCCGGCGCGGGGCAACAGCACGATTGTCATCCGCGACGGCAAAGTGGCCGAGATTCGCGACGGATTTGCTGCCGCCGAACCCGGCGCGGCCCTGATCGATCTGCGCGATCGCTATGTCCTGCCTGGGCTGATCGACCTGCATGTGCACCTTTGGGGCATCGGCGGCGATCCGCTCAAGGCGCGGCTTGGCGCACTGACCCGTGACCGCTTCGACGATATGGTCGAGGCGCAGAAAAATGCCCGTGCTGATCTCGAGGCCGGGTTCACCACGGTGCGCGACCTGGGCGGCGATCCGCGCGGCATCCGCGCGTTGCGCGACGCGATTGCGGCGGGCGAGATTGAGGGGCCGACAATCATCAACGCCGGGGAGATGATCTCGGTGACCGGTGGGCACGGCGACGCGGGCAATGGCCTGGCAGAGGAATTCGCGGCGGCGGTCCACGCGACCGAGATCAACCTGTGCGACGGCCCCGAAGAATGCCGCCGCGCGGTGCGAGCGCAGATCGGGCTGGGCGCGTTGGTGATCAAATTCGCGGCGACCGGTGGCGTGCTCTCCAATGTCGCGGGCGGACTCGGGCGGCAAATGACGCCCGAGGAGATGAAAGCGATCATCGACACCGCGCACAGCTTTGGCCGCAAGGTCGCCGCGCACAGTCACGCGGCGGAAGGGACGAAGGCGGCGCTGATCGCCGGGGTTGATTCGATCGAGCATGGCAGCTTTCTGGATGATGAGGCGATTGCGCTGTTCAAGGCAAAGGGCGCGTATCTGGTGCCGACGATGCTCGCGCCAGTCGCTGCGCTGGCGCAGGCGCGCGGCGGGCAGTTGCCGCCTGCGACGATCCCCAAGGCCGAGGCCGCTGCCGCCGCCATGCTCAGCAGCCACCGGCGCGCCATTGCAGCCGGTGTGAAGATCGCGTTTGGCACCGATACCGGTGTATCGAAGCATGGCGACAATGCGCAGGAATTTGCCCTGATGGTGAAGGCAGGCATGACGCCGGCGGCGGCGATTCGCGCAGCAACCGTTGCCGCGGCCGATCTGCTCGGTCGATCCGATCAACTCGGCACGATCGAAGCTGGCAAGACAGCCGACATTATCGCGGTGATCGGCGACCCGGTTGTGGATGTGACCCGGCTGGAAAAAGTTGATTTCGTGATGCAGCACGGCGTCACCGTAAAGGCAAATGGGCAGCGGCAGGCGTATCCGCCCAATTGACCATGCTGCCTGATCACCGAGGTTGAGCGCGGCGGTATGATCGCCTAGACGACCGCGCTCACCACAATCTTTCCGGAGCCCAGACCCCATGAGCGACATTATCGCTGCCGACCAGCTTCGCCTTCTCATCGAACGTATCGAGCGGCTGGAAGAAGAAAAAAAGGCAATGGCCGACGATATCGCAGACGTTTATGCCGAGGCCAAATCGACCGGTTTCGACACCAAGACGATGCGCACGATCGTGCGGCTGCGTAAAATGGAAAAACATCACCGCGACGAGGCGGAAATGCTGCTCGATACCTACAAGGCGGCGCTCGGGCTGGTGTGATCTTTCCGCCCGCGCACCAAAACTGATAGAGACAAGACCATGGCAGGCCATTCCAAGTTCAAAAACATCATGCACCGCAAGGGTGCGCAGGATAAGAAGCGCTCGTCGCTCTTCTCCAAGCTCAGCCGCGAAATTACCGTCGCGGCGAAAATGGGCCTGCCCGATCCGGACATGAATCCGCGGCTGCGCGCCGCCGTAAACGCGGCCAAGGCCGCGTCGCTGCCGAAGGATAATATCCAGCGCTCGATCGACAAGGCGACGCGCGGCGATGCCGAGACCTATGAGGAAATCCGCTATGAGGGGTTCGGCCCTGGCGGCGTGTCGCTGATCATTGAGGCGCTGACCGACAACCGCAACCGCACCGCTACCAATGTCAGGACGGCCGTGTCGAAGAATGGCGGCAATCTGGGCGCATCGGGATCGGTCAGCCATGCGTTCGACCGGGTCGGGCTGATCAACTATCCGATCGGCGTTGGCGATGGCGACAAGGTGTTCGAAGCGGCGCTCGAGGCGGGCGCCGAGGACGTCACCTCCAGCGAGGACGGCCACGAAATCTGGACAGCGCAGGGCGATCTGCATGAAGTGGTCAAGGCGCTTGAGCCTGTGCTCGGCGAGCCCGAAGGGGCCAAGCTCGCCTGGCGGCCGCAGACGATGGTCGATGTCGCCGAGGATGACGCGGCGACGCTGTTCAAGCTGCTCGATACGCTCGACGATGACGATGATGTCCAAACCGTGTGGGGCAATTACGAAATTTCCGACGCGGTGATGGAGAAGCTGGGCTGATCATCCTCGGTCTCGATCCCGGGCTCGGTACCACCGGCTGGGGCCTGATCCGCGCCGAGGGTAACCGGCTCTCGCACCTCGCCAATGGCCGGCTGAAGACTGAAAGCACCGCGCCGCTGCCACGCCGGCTCGCCCATCTCGATGCGATGCTCGCCGCACTGATTGTCGATCACGCGCCGGAAAGCGCGGCGGTCGAGGAAGTGTTCGTTAACGCCAACCCGCAATCGACGCTGAAACTGGGCCAGGCGCGCGGGGTGGTGATCTGCGCCGTCGCGCGCAGCGGGATCGATGTTGGCGAATATGCCGCGCGGTTGGTGAAGAAATCGGTGGTCGGCACGGGCGCCGCCGAAAAGGCGCAGGTCCATGCGATGGTTGCGCGGCTGCTGCCCGGCGTAAAGATCGACGGGCCCGATGCGGCCGACGCGCTCGCGGTGGCGATCTGCCACGCGCATCACCTGGCGAGTGCGCGGGCGACCACCGGGCGTTAGCGATTACTCCAGCGTAACGACAAGTACGGTCGCCGGTGCGCTGACCGCCGCGCTGGCGGCATTGACGCCGGCCTAGGCCTGAGCCGCAAGGACCTGATCGACCCCCAGCATGTCGCGAATCCGCCACCCATCGCCCGCCCAATTGCGGTCGCCGGGCGCGCGCGCCGGCGCCAGATCAGGCGCGGTGGAGAGCCAGGGCAGCAATTCGGTCTTCTCCCGCACCAAACGGTCATCGACCATCGCCGCCTGACGGCGGACATGAGCGCGGTATCCTGCCCAATCGGCCAAAGCGGCCTCGGGCGTCCACCGGTCGAGATGCTTGTCGAACGCGATATAGATCGCGTCCGCCTCTGCCGCGAACCGGGCTGCGGTGGCGCGCGCGGCCGGATCGGTATGGAGCCGCAAGCGCGCATAGATGATCCTGTCGGTCGAGGGCAGATAGCGCAGCAGCGCGCGGGCAATGCGCCAGCGCGCCGGGATTAACAGAACCGGCAGCGGCGGCTCTGCCATTGCCACCAGATCGCGCAGCGCGTGTGTGGCGGCGCGCAGTTCGGCTTGTTCGTTCACCCAGCGTTCAATGGCAGTCACGATTCCTCCCAATGCATCAATCGATCTCGCTACCGCAACTCTATGGCCAAGGCGTTAACCAGCCGTCGCTGGCGAGCACCTCCCGTTGCGCGTCGTCATCTTTCGCTTTCCCAACGCGCGGTGTTCCTGTTACGTACTTTCGATGCATCTGCTTCCTGATCTGCGGGCTGTCCTGCCAGAAACCTGCCGCCCAGCCGCAGCAAGCGGTACGCGCTCGGCAGCCGCGGCGTCGTCGCGGCGCGCGCCGCAATGATTGCGCATCTGAAGGGGCGGCTCGATTCGACGGGCATCGATCATGCGGTGATTGATGTCGGCGGGGTAGGCTATCTTGTCGGTGCATCGGCACGGACGCTCGCGGCGATCGGCCCGCTTGGTGAAGCGGTGATGCTCCACACCGAAATGCTGGTGGGGGAGGATTTTCTTCGCCTGGTCGGCTTCGCCAGTGCGGGTGAGCGCGACTGGTTCCGCTTGCTCACCGGTGTGCAGGGCGTGGGTGCGCGGGTAGCGCTGGCGATATTGTCGGCGTTGGAGCCAGAGGATCTGGTGCGGGCGATCGCGGCGCAGGACAAGGCGATGGTCGCGCGCGCCAATGGTGTTGGCCCGAAACTCGCCGAACGGATCGTGCGCGAGTTGAAGGACAAGGTGGGTGGAATTGCGCTAGGTGGGGCGGTGCATGGTGTGCCGATCGCTGAAGGCATTGGTGCTGATGCAGTCTCGGCACTGCTTAACCTTGGTTTCAGGCCGGCGGAAGCAGCGGGCGCGGTCAAGGCGGCGGAAGACGAATTGGGGGCGGGGGCCACGCTCGACACACTGGTGCGGCTTGCACTGCGAAAGGCGGCGAAATGAAAAGCAATAGGTTCGGACGGTTCTGGATCGTGGCATCGCTGGTGCTGGTGCTGGGGCTGGGGCTGGCATTGGCCATTTCGCCGGTTCGGGCAGCAACCTTCGCGGCCGGCCCCGTCTTTAGAGAGTTCGGCAAGGTCGCGGCGGTCGACGCCGATATGCCGGTGCCACCCGACACGATGTTCAAGGTGGCTTTCGATATTAGCGATCCCGCCAAGGCTGGCGAAATGAGCCGGGCCATCGACAGCGCGGCGCGCTTCATCAACATGAATGCCGCTGCTGGCGTGCCGCCTGCAAATATCCATGTCGCCCTCGTCGTCCATGGCCGTGCCGGGTTCGATCTGACCAGGCAGCCTTTCTATGCGGCTCATAATGCGGGTCTGGCGAATGGCAGCGAGGCACTTGTCGCTGCCCTGCTGGCGCATGGCGTCGACATCTATCTCTGTGGACAGAGCGCCGCCGGGCTCGGGATCGGCAAGGGCGACATGCTGCCCGGCGTAAAGATGGCGCTTTCGGCGATGACGGCGCATGCGCTGCTCCAGCAGCGCGGCTACACGCTGAATCCCTTCTGACGACGATGACCGACGACCGCCTCCTCGCGCCGACGCGCAAGCCCGAGGATGTCGATGCCGCGCTGCGCCCGAAATCGCTCGACGAATTTGTCGGGCAAAAGGCGGCGCGCGAAAATCTGCGGGTCTTCATTAATGCCGCCAAGGCGCGCGGAGACGCGCTCGATCATGTGCTGTTCTTTGGCCCTCCAGGGCTGGGCAAAACGACCCTGGCGCAGATCATCGCACGCGAGCTCGGGGTCGGATTTCGCGCCACATCGGGCCCGGTCATTGCCAAATCGGGCGATTTGGCAGCTTTGCTCACCAATCTGGAGGACGGCGATGTGCTGTTCATCGATGAGATTCACCGGCTTGCGCCCGCGGTCGAGGAAATCCTCTATCCAGCGATGGAGGATCGCGCGCTCGATCTGATGATCGGCGAGGGGCCGTCAGCGCGCAGTGTCCGGATCGATCTTCCCAAATTCACGCTGGTCGGCGCGACGACGCGGCAAGGATTGCTGACGACGCCGCTGCGCGACAGGTTCGGTATCCCGGTACGGCTGCATTTCTACTCGGTCGACGAACTGGAAAAGGTCGTGGCGCGGGCGGCGGGGTTGCTTGATCTTGCTTTGTCTGCCGACGGGGCCACCGAAGTCGCCCGGCGCGCGCGCGGCACGCCGCGGATCGCCGGGCGATTGCTCAGACGGGTGCGCGATTTCGCGCATGCGGCCGGCCATGCCATTGTCGATGCCAGGGCGGCGGACGCGGCGCTCAACCGGCTTGAGGTCGATTCGCTCGGGCTCGATGCGATGGACCGGCGCTATCTGATGATGATCGCCGACATCTATCGCGGTGGCCCGGTCGGGGTGGAAACGCTGGCGGCAGGCCTCAGCGAACCACGCGACACTATTGAAGAAGTGATCGAGCCCTATCTGATCCAGCTCGGGCTGGTCGCCCGCACAGCACGCGGTCGCTGCCTCAACGCGTTGGGCTGGAAGCATCTCGGCCTCAATCCGCCGCCCGGCGCGCAGGATAGCCTGTTCGATCAGGCTTAGCCCAGCATGTAGACGCTCACCCCGGCAATCCCGCCGCAGATAATGGTGACGACAACTCCCAGGATGCCGGCAATCACGCCGCCGCCGCGCCGCCGATTGAAGGATTTGCGTGGCATCGGTTTGCCGAAGCTGAGCTCGATGATGCCAGCGAGTGTGCCGGCGATGGCGGTCATCGCCAGCGTGACGATCCCGCCAAGCGGCGATTGCAGCAACACCGCAATCGGCAGCACCACGCCGATCGGAGCGGCCATGGCGAGTGCTGCTACCAGCTTGGCGCGATTGGCCTCGCTCTTGTCGACCGGTGCTACGGTCAGCAGATCGGGGGTGTCCTCGGCCGAAATGGTCAGCCAGGCAAAGCTGCCGACCAGCTGGCCAACCACCAGTACGCTGGCAAAGGCGAGGGACGACCCGATCGGCACGCCGCTGCCGCTGCGCCCGCCAAAGCCGATCAACATCAGGGGGGCGAGATAAACCAGCCGCAGTACGATCTGGAAGGCAAGCGCCGGATCGCGGCGGAGCAAGCGAAATTCCTTGGCGAAGATCGCCGCGAACAGGCCCGATTTGAAGTGCCGCCCAATCCCGCGCCGCGATGCCTTGGTGCGCGCCAGCCGCATGCCCGCCGCCTGATAGCTGGCGAGGAAGCGTGCCTGAAATAGTCGGCTCGCGACCCCGAACAACAGCAACGTCGCGCCAAGCAACAGCGCGACCGCGATTGGCTCGCCAAAGGCCACCCGGCCCGGCAGTGATCCAACTGGGCTTTCGCCGATCTTGCTATCGCGCAGCCTTTCAAAAATCTCAATGCGACCGCGCCCCGGCCGATCGTGCGACAGCAACTGGGAAACGATGAAGAAACCGCCACCCAGCAGCGCGGCGACGATCTGTCCGACGGTGCGGGCGGCGCGCGGGCCGGCAATCCAGGCGAGCAGTAGAGTAATGCCCAGCCCGATACACGCCGCAGCCAGCGCCAGCGCGGC
Organism: Sphingomonas sp. 28-63-12; assembly: GCA_002281535.1. GTDB lineage: Bacteria > Pseudomonadota > Alphaproteobacteria > Sphingomonadales > Sphingomonadaceae > Sphingomonas. The sequence goes on along the minus strand of NCGD01000010.1, from coordinate 29,488 downwards.
GAGCAAGGCCAGAACACCCCAGAACTGCGGATGGCCGATCGCCGCTACTGGTACGACGATTGGCAGGGTCAACACGGCATAGGTCAGCACAATCGTGCCGGCGATCCCGATGAGCTTGGCGCCCAGCACCGTCCGGCCATCCGCTGGCGAGGAGAGGAGCAGATCGAGATCGCCCGCGTCATAGAGCGTCCGATAGCTGGCAAGCACCGCCTGGGTGACCATTAGCGAGAGCGCCACCAGGCTGGCGGCAAGCATGCCATCCATGATCGCGGCGCTCGGCATGATTGCGACGTCGCGAAGCCCGACCGCAATACTGACGCCCAGCGCGAGATAGCCGAATAGCAGCCACACGCCCAACCATGTCGATAGCGCCCGCCGTCGTACGCCGCGCAGATTGAGCCGCAATTCATGCAGCACCAACCAGCCAAAAGAGCCCCCAGGCAGGCCGCGCATCAACCAGCTCATTCGGGTGCCTGGGTCAGGCGGATAAACGCGTCTTCCAGCGTCGACTCCGCCGAGCCGACCTGCGCGCGCAATTCGCCCATTGTGCCTTCGATCAGCATTTTGCCGTGCGCGATGATCCCAATCCGGTCGGCCAGCCGTTCGGCGACCTCCAATATATGGGTGGTGACAATCACCGTCGCGCCGGCATCGACCTGGGCGCGCAGCGCATCCTTCACACTGCGCGCCATTTGTGCGTCGAGCCCGGTGAGCGGCTCATCAAGGATCAGCAGCCGGGGCTTGTGGATCAGCGCGCCAGCCAGTGCGACCTTCTGCTTCATGCCGCGCGAAAACCCCTCGCAGCGCGTGTCGCGAACCTCCCACAGATCAAGCCAGTGGAGCAGCTCCTCGGCGGCAGGGGCAGCGTCGCGCGGCTTGATCCGCCAAAGCCCGGCGACAAAGGCCAGATATTCGGCCGGGCTCAGCTTATCATAGAGCATTGGCTCATCGGGCAGCCAGGCCGTAATGGCCTTGGCCGCACTCGGGCGGCGCTGCGCATCGATTCCGTAAATCTCGATCAGCCCGGCATCGGGCTTGGTCAGCCCGGTCACCATCCTCAGCGTCGTCGTCTTGCCCGCCCCGTTGGGGCCAAGCAGCGCATAAAGCTGGCCGGCCGGCACATCGAGATCGAGCCCGGTGATAACGGGTTTGTCAAAAGCCTTGGCAAGGCCACGGATGCGCAGGGCGGGGGTCGTCATGCCCCGCATCCTATCGTGCCGATGCCGCCCGTCCAGCCGGGCTTTCGTGACGTCGGTGGCTCGGGTAGAGGCGTGCCGATGGATGAAGGTGTGGACGATAAGCCTGTTGAGGGCCGTTTCGCCGGGCGCGAGCACCGGCTGGGGGTGCGCGTCTATTTCGAGGATACCGATCTGTCGGGCGTCGTCTATCACGCCAATTATCTGCGCTGGATGGAGCGGGGGCGATCGGACATGCTGCGGCTGGCGGGCATTGACCAGCGCGCGGCGCATCAAGCGGGCGAGGGCGCCTATGCGGTTAGCGATGTGTCGATTCGGTACAAGGCACCGGCCCGGCTCGACGATTCGCTGGTGGTGGCAACTCGATTGGTCGCGATTCGGCCCGCTTCGTGCCGTATTCATCAACGAGTCATCAAAGACGGGCTGATATTGGCCGAGGCAGAGGTGACCGCGGTATTCGTCTCTCCCGGCGGGCGGGCGAGACGGCAACCGGCGGCTTGGATCGCGGCATTTGAACAGTTGGTGTGGCCAGACGTTGAGCAGGGTAAGCCGACGGCCGACGCACAGAAGGGCCAAGATAGAAGGGGCATGAGCGCATCATGAATTTCGTCCTGAATACCGATCCCTCGACCCTGTCGCCGGTCGCCCTGTTTTTGCAGGCCGATATCGTCGTGAAGATCGTGATGGCTGGGTTGCTGCTTGCCAGCATCTGGACCTGGGGCGTGATCATCGCGCTGGCGATCAAGGTTGGCAGTGCCCGGCGGCGTGGCGAGCGGTTCGAACGCGATTTCTGGAATTCGAGCGACATCGACGCGTTCCATCGCAGCGAAGGCGAAAGCGACGTACCGGTCGCGCGGGTGTTTGGCGCTGGCGTTGCCGAATGGCGGCGCTCAACGACGGGCAGCGCCATCGACAAGGAGGGCACGCGCGAACGCCTGGCCACCGCAATGGGCTCGGCAGTGGCGGCAGAAGTCGACAAGCTGGCCGATCGGCTCAACATCCTGGCAACAGTTGGCTCGGTGGCCCCCTTTGTCGGGCTATTCGGCACGGTTTGGGGGATCATGCGCAGTTTCAGCGGGATCGCCGCTGCGCAGAGCACGTCGCTCGCCGTCGTTGCGCCCGGCATTGCCGAGGCGCTGTTCGCCACCGCAATTGGCCTGTTCGCGGCGATTCCGGCGGTGATCGGCTATAATCGCTACAGCCATGCCATCAACCGGATCGAAGCGCGGCTCAATCGCTTTGCCGATGGCTTCCATGCCACGCTCAGCCGCCAGCTCGAAGGCCCTGGCCTGAAGGCCAAGGGCTGATGGCGATCAACCTGCCTTCCCAGCGTGCGCGCGGCCGGCGCACACCGATGGCCGAGATCAATGTGACACCGATGGTCGATGTGATGCTGGTGCTGTTGATCATCTTCATGGTCACCGCCCCGCTGCTGACCGCCGGGGTGCCCGTCAATCTGCCTGACAGTCGCGCCAAGCCGCTCGATCAGGATCAGAAGCCGGTCCAGATTGCGCTTGATGAGCAGGGCCGGCTGTTCGTCAACGATGATGAGGTGAATCAGGCAATTCTACCCGATGTCCTTGGGCAGATCGCCGCCAAGGCGCCCGATGGCAAGCCGCCTGAAATCTATCTGCGCGCCGATCGCGGCCTGGCATATGGCAAGGTCATGCGGGTAATGGGCGAACTCAACCGCGCGGGGCTCAACCGCGTGGCGCTGGTCACCGTGGGCAAGGAGAAGCCGTGACCCGGCGCGCATTTCTTCTGGGCATCGAGTGAGCGTCCGACGATGGACCGTTCCGATACCGCTGGGCTCACCATTGCCATTATACTGCATGTCGCGGTGTTTGCGCTGCTGTCCGCGAGCTTTCTGGCCGCGCCAAAGCCGATGAAATCGCTCGAAGCACCGATCGATGTTTCGCTTGTTGATGAGGTCGGGCTGGTCGCGACTGCACCACAGTTCAAGGTGCCGCCTGCCGAATCGCGCGCGCCCGATGCCGGGCCGCCCGAAGATGCGCCGCCCCCAGAGCCCAAGCCGGCCGCGCCCCTGCCGGTGCCGCCAGCGCCACAGCCCAAGCCGGCACCGCCTGCCAAGCCGGCCGAGTTCGCCAAGCCGAATCCGAAAAAGCCGACACCCGAGGCGCCGCAACAGGCCGCCAAATCACCACCCAAGCGCGAGGCGGCTCCCGCGACGCCGGCCAGGCCGAGCCGCGCCGCGTCCACCGGCACCGATCCATCGTCGAGCAAACCGCGGCCGCGCGGATCACGTTTGGGCGATGATTTTCTGAAAGGGCTCACCGACAAGCCGAGCCCGAGCAAATCGGTCACGCCGCGCGCTGCGGTCATCGATGCCCGGGCGCTGGCGAGCATTCAGGATGCAATATCGCGGCAGATCCAGCCCTGCGCCGACCGCCAGGTCAATCCTGGACCCGGCGCCAACGAGATCGTAACGGTACTCAATCTGCGGCTCAATCCCGATGGCACGCTTGCAGCGACGCCGACCATGGTGCGTCAAACTGGGACAGATGGTGAAGCCGGGCGCTATGCCCGGCGGGTTATCGATTTGGGAATCGCCGCTTTCAAGGGGTGTTCGCCGTTACGGCTGCCGCCCGAATATTACCAAACGCCCAGTGGCGGCTGGAACAATATCAACTACAAATGGCAACTGCGTTGAGGATAATATTGTAATGATCATCCGCGTTTCTTCGCTGTCGTCGCTCGCAGCCCTGCTGCTGAGCGTCGCGCTGCCCGCTTTCGCGCAAACTGCGCCGGCGTCGCCCCCGGCTGGTGCAACCGCCCAGGGGCAGGTGCCGACCGGCCCGGCGCCGCTCGAGGTATCGGTGACAGGCGGAATCTCCGCACCATTGCCGATCGCCATTCCGGTGATGCCGACGACCAATGTGGTCTCGACCCCGGCCGGGCCGACCGATGTGCTGGGCCAACAGCTGGCGGCGGTGATGACGGCCGATCTGAAGAATTCCGGGTTGTTCAGCCCGCTCGGCGCCAATGCGCTCAAATCGGTTGATTTCCCCGAAGTGACTGCGCCACAATTCGATTATTGGGGTGGCACGGGTGCACAGGCGCTGGTTCAGGGTTTTGTCCGCGCCAATGGCGACGGTACGCTCACTGTTGGCTGCTACCTTTATGACGTGTTTTCGAAGATCGAGCTGACCCGGCAGGGCTTTGTCGTTCAGCCCGCCGATTGGCGGCGCGCTGCCCATAAATGCGCCGACATGGTCTATACCAGGTTGACCGGCGAGGGGCCGTATTTCGACAGCCGCGTGATCTATGTATCGGAAACCGGACCGAAAAACCGGCGGATCAAGCGGTTGGCGATCATGGACCAAGACGCAGCCAATCACCGCTTCCTGACCAATGGCCAGTCGATCGTGCTGACGCCGCGGTTTGCGCCCAACCAGCAGTCGATCGTTTATATGAGCTATGTCGGCGATCGCCCGGCCATCTATGTCTATGATATTGGCAGCGGGCGGCAGCGCCAGGTGGTTCCGCCAGGCAACCTGACCTTCGCGCCGCGCTTCTCGCCCGATGGCCGTTATATTCTGTTTTCGATGGCGGTGGGCGGCAATACCGATATCTATCGGGTCCCTGCCTCTGGCGGCCAGCCGCAGCGGCTGACTAACTCGCCCGGGATCGACACTGGCGGCAGCTATTCGCCCGATGGGTCGCAGATCGCGTTCGAAAGCGATCGTTCGGGTGGCCAGCAGCTTTATGTAATGAATGCCGACGGATCGAACCAGCACCGGATTAGCTTTGGCGGCGGCCGTTATGCCACCCCGGTGTGGAGCCCGCGCGGCGACCTGATCGCGTTTACCCGCGTTACGGGTAACTTCCAGATCGGCATCATGAGCCCAACCGGCAGCGGCGAGAAATTACTGACCGATGACTGGCAGGATGAGTCGCCGAGTTGGGCCCCCAATGGCCGTGTGCTGATGTTCTTCCGATCGGGCCAGGGCCGTGCGGGAACGGCCGATCTTTGGTCGGTGGATCTGACGGGCGTCAACGAGCGCCGGCTTGCCACGCCCCTTGATGGATCAGATCCGGGCTGGGGACCGCTCAGGCCGTAATAATTGACAGTTAACTAAGCATGGCTTCACACTGACGCTCACGGAATGGGCGGTAAAGTACGACCAAAGTCGAAGGAGGACGAAAATGGCCAAACTGACGACGACGATCATCATCGCAGCCGCGCTTTTAGCGACGGCAGGGTGCACGACCAAGCGCAAGGAAACCTTGCCCCCGGGCCCGGTTGGCACCACCGCGCCGGGATATCAGGAACCCGCCGGCGACGGCATCATCCCGGGCTCGGCCGCAGACTTCCTGCGCTCCGTCACCAGCGACACGATCCATTTCGCGCTCGATCAATATGACATTGATTCGGAAGCACGCGCCACCTTGGATAGCCAGTCCGCCTGGCTGGCAAAATATCCCAATGTGCCGGTATCGATCGAGGGCCATTGCGATGAGCGTGGCACCCGCGAATATAACCTCGCGCTCGGGGACCGCCGCGCCAACGCGACCAAGAACTACCTGGCGGCGCGTGGTGTCTCGCCCACCCGGATCACGACGATCAGCTATGGCAAGGAACGCCCAATCGCACTGGGATCGGACGAGGCAAGCTGGGCGCAGAACCGCCGTGCGGTGACGATTGTCCTGAAGTAACGGCCTGAAACTGGACGCGACTGATGGGCGGCGGGGCTTCGGCACCGCCGCCCTTTTCATGGGCGACCGATTCGGCTTGCGCAATGCGTTACGACGATATAAATATGATATCATCTTAACGGGAGGTCATGATGGTTGAGTCGCAGGCAGACAGTGCAGGATTGGCCCGCAGCCGGGATTATCCAGCGCGGGCGTCGAGCGGATATGTAATGCTGGTGGTGACGCTGGCGGCAATCGCCGCCATGGCGGCGGGCGTAACGCTGATGAAGAGTGATTCGGCGGTTGGTCTGACCCTGTTGATCGGCGGGGCGCTGATATTTGGCTTCCTGGTACCGGGTTTCTACATGATCCAGCCCAACCAGGCGGCGGCGATCACGCTGTTTGGCGCCTATAAAGGCAGCGACCGGGTCAATGGCCTGCGCTGGCTCTGGCCGTGGATGACCAAGAAAAAAATCTCGCTGCGCGCCAACAACATGATTTCCGAGCGATTGAAGGTCAACGACCTGCGCGGCAACCCAATTGAGATCGCAACGCAAGTGGTTTGGCGCGTGACCGATACCGCCCAGGCGCTGTTCGATATTGACGATTACAAGTCGTTTGTCGTCGTCCAGGCCGAAGCCGCGGTGCGCACGATCGGCTCGCGTTATCCCTATGACGATTTCGAACATCAGGAAGTGACGTTACGCGGCAACCACGACCAGATTGGTGCCGAATTACGCACCGAGTTGATCGCCCGGCTGGTCACGGCGGGCATCACGGTCGACGAATGCGGCTTTACCCATTTGGCCTATGCCCAGGAAATTGCCGGTGCCATGCTGCGCCGTCAGCAGGCCGAGGCGGTGGTGGCAGCGCGCAAGACGCTGGTCGAAGGTGCGGTCGGGATGGTCGAGATGGCGCTCGACATGCTGTCCGCCAAGAATGTCGTCGAGCTTGATGATGAGCGGCGCGCGGCCATGGTCTCGAACCTGATGGTCGTGCTGTGCGGGGAGCGCGATACCCAGCCGGTGGTCAACGCCGGTTCGCTCTACTGATCGGCGGCGTGGTGTCGGCGCCGACCAAGAAAGCCTTTCCGCTTCGACTCGATCCGGCACTGTATGCAGCGATCGAAAGGAGCGCGGCGGGTGATTTGCGCAGCATCAACGCCCAAGTAGAATATCTGCTGCGCGAGGCATTGGCTCGGCGCGGCGTAAAGGTGGCAGTGAGTGACCAGCCCCGGCGTGGGCGGCCGCCGGCTAAACAGGAGGAAGAGTCATGAAATTCGGTGATCTCCAAACGGCATTCAAGGTGCGCCCGGGCTATTGGTTTGCCCCCAAAATGTTCGGCTTGGGCGCAACCCCGGTGACGTGGCAGGGCTGGGCGCTGGTCGCCGGATTTCTCGCTGCTGTGCTGGGCCTTGCCCGCTGGGTAGCCGATGACGCCACCAAGATTGCCGCCATTTTCGCGATCACCCTGCCGTTCGTGGTGGTGGTGTGGTTGAAAACCGATGGCGGCTGGCGCTGGCATTGGGGCTGGCGCCGCTGACCATGAGGCGCAGGGACATGAATCGTGGCTATGCGCTGCTTGGCGCGTTGATGTTGGCAGCGGCGCCGGTCGCTGCCCTTGCGGATCAGCCCGTAACCGAATTGAGCGCACCCGGCCCTTTGGCGCCATTGCATGGCGGCCTGCTCGATGCCGGCAGGGGCCAACCGGTGGTGCTGATCGTGCCCGGCTCGGGCCCGACCGATCGCGATGGCAATAGCCCGCTGGGCGTCAAGGCGGCTTCCTATCGCTTGCTCGCCGAAGGCCTTGCTGCCCGTGGCATCTCGACGGTGCGGATCGACAAGCGCGGTATGTTCAGCAGCAAAGCCGCCATCGCTGATGCGAACAAGGTGACGATCGCAGACTATGCTGCCGATGTCCGCGCCTGGGTGCAGGCCACGCGCAATGCGACCGGCGCGCGTTGTGTTTGGCTGCTCGGCCATAGCGAGGGCGGGCTGGTGGTGCTGGCCACGCCGGATGCGTCCGACATTTGCGGCCGAATCCTGGTCTCGGCCGCTGGTCGCCCGTTCGGCACGCTGATCCACGACCAGATCCACGCCAATCCTGCCAATGCAGTGATCTTCGATCAAGCGGATGCCGCATTGGCCAAGCTTGAGACCGGTGAGCATGTCGACACCGCGGGTATGCACCCCGGGCTGATGGGGCTGTTTGCGCCGGCAGTGCAGGATTACCTGATCGACCTGATGCGCTATCAACCTGCCGAGCTTGCTGCCAAATCCACGAGCCCCCTGCTAATTTTGCAGGGGGAAAACGACATCCAGATCGGCGTTGCCGATGCGCGCTTGCTGGCGGCGGGCCGATCCGATGCCAGGCTGGTGCTTCTCTCCGGCGTCAACCACGTTCTGAAAACGGTCGGAGACGCTGATCGCGCTGCAAATGCGGCAAGCTACGCCAATCCTGATCTGCCGATCGATCCGGGCGTGATCGCGGCAATTGCCGCGTTTGTGGAGGCGAAGCGATAAGGCTCAGCCAAACGCTTCATCCAGCAACCGCGCCAGCCGCAGCCCGGCACGTTCCACCTGCAATCGCGCAATCGGGATCAGGCGTTCGATCGTCGCATCGTCCAGCTTGGCCCGGGCCGGCGGTGGCGTGGTACAGGGCTGGTCGCCGATTGCGCTAGGATAAGCGACGTCGCGGCTGACGGCCCAGGCCTCGCGGCTCCAATCCTCGGTCGTCCCAGCCTCGATCTGGGCTGCCTCCGCTGCCGAATACCGCCGGACGAGCGACGGCCCGGTGGTGATCGCACGCTCGGCAAGTGCGCCGTCCCAGATGCTATGCAGATTCAATCGATCGGGCGCATAGACGCCATATGCCGCCTTTACCTGATTGCCGCCGAGATCGTGATGGTCGCCGCCATGCAACGGCATATGAAGATCGCCGGTAAAGTGGACAAGGAAGGCGAGCGCCTGGACCCGCTCGGCAATCGGCAGGGTATTGTCCTTAAGCAGCTTCACCGCGCGGTCGACCTGCGCCGAAACACAATTGCCGTCGCGGCAGGCGCTTTTCAGGTCAAAGGGCCGGCAGATATCAACATTCTGGTAGTGCCACGAAGCGGTGTAGGAAAAGCGCGGGCCCAAGCCGCGAATGCAATCGGGCCAGATGCTGAGTTGCTCTATGGTGCGGGCCGGGCAGGCTGGCGTGGCCAGCGCCGCCGATCGTGCCAGCAGGGCGGCCACCCGGGCGCGCGTTTGCGGGACGATATTGGCCATCGCGATTCGGGCAATGGTTTCATGGCCGAACTGGCCATAGGCCTGTGCCGGCGCGTGGAGCGCCAGCGACAACGCGGCGGCAAGGATCAGGATGCGCTTCTTCATGGCATTTGCCCCTAGCCATGGACAACGGTGATTGAAAGCTACCCCTCGTCGCCGAAGATCGCGACGGTGCGATCGCCGCGTGCGCTGGTCCCGGCGCGAAACATGCCGGGCGTCGTGAAGTGCCAACTGGCCGATCCGTCGGGCGCGGCGACGATCACCCCGCCGGTGCCGCCAAGCGCAGTCACATCGGCCAGCACGGTGCGGGCAGCCGTATCGATATCCTCGCCGATCAATCGCATCCGGGCCGCAATTTCATGGCCAGCGCAGGCGCGGAGGAAAAATTCACCTGATCCGGTGGCAGAAACGGCGCAGCCGCGATCATCGGCATAGGTGCCCGCCCCGATCAACGGCGAATCGCCGATTCGGCCCCAGCGCTTCCCGGTGACGCCGCCCGTCGAGGTGGCGGCGGCGACATGGCCTTGCGCGTCGCAGGCGACCGCGCCGACTGTGCCATATTTCATCGCGACATCGAACCAGCCAGCGGGATCGGCGTGCATCGCCGTCAGCTGGGTTTCGCGCTCGGCCGTCACTAGCCAGTCGCGGCCCGCCTGATCGAGGCCCTGCGCGCGCGAAAATTGATCGGCACCCGTGCCGCTGAGCATCACATGCGGTGTATCCGTCATCACATGGCGGGCAAGGCTCACGGGGTTGCGCGTCGCGGTGACGCCGGCGACCGATCCGGCGCGGCGGTCGCGACCGTCCATGATTGCGGCATCGAGCGAGATTGCCCCCTCAAAAGTCAGCACAGCGCCGCGCCCTGCGTTGAAATGCGGATCGTCTTCCAGCACCCTGACCGCCGCTTCGACGGCGTCGATCGAGTCACCACCATCCGCCAGCACTGCTGCACCGGCATCAAGGGCCCGGCCAAGCGCGGCGCGCGCGCCGGCCGATTGTTCGGGCGCCAGTGTCTCCCGGGTCAGCAGGCCGGCGCCGCCATGAATCAGCAGCGTCCAAGGGGAATCGGGCATTGGCAGGCTCCAGGATCAGATGGCGGCGGCGGGACGGGAAAGGCGGGTGCGCAGCCCGATCAACGGCCGCAGCCACCCAATTTCGCGACCGATCCGATAGAAGGCCCAGCAGCCGGTAATCGTTGCGGCCAGTATGATGGCGAATTCAGCCAGCGGCGGCAGGCCGAAGGCTAGCAGTTCGCCGGCGACCAGCACGATGATTGTCTGGTGGATCAGATAGAAGGGGAACACCGCTTCGGTCAGCATCGGGCGCAGCCGATGATCGTGGTTCAGATAGCGGTCGGCAATGCCAATCAGTGCGACGATCGCGCCCCAGCTCTGCACCGCGCGGGCAACGCCGAACCAGAACCATAGCGCTCGACTTGGCAGATAGGGACCGAGATAGGCGATCTCGATGCTGGCCACCACGGCATAGCCGCCAACCGCCAGCACGGCCGCCCAGCGCCACCAGCGACGGATCGCGGCCCAGACCGCTGCACTTTTGCGCAGCAGAAAGCCGAACAGGAACATCGCAAAATAGACGCGATGGACCGGCCAGTCGTCAATAAAGCCATGGGTCTCGCGGGCGCCGGGATAGATCCAGATCCAGTTGCCGATCAGCAGCGCGATGGGCAGCGCCAGGATCAACGGCCCCGACAGCACCGAGTCGGCCCAGCGGGACAGTGCCGATGTGAAGTGGACGGGTAGCAGGGTCAGCAGGATTGCCAGCACGACCGTATAAACCCACAGATAGCCGACAAACCACAGATGCTGCCAGGTGGGCAGCGCAATGCCACCCAGCGTGCCGAAGCGGAAATAATCGCGGGTCCAGAAGGTCAAAAAATCGCGGTTATAGCCGTGCTGAGTGACCAGTTCGATCCAGGGTTGTACTGGCACGATCACGATCACCCCGAACAGCAACGGCGGGATCAGCCTTTTGGTGCGGTTCCAGGTAAAGGTGCCGGCCCGCTTGTCGCCTGTAAAAATTGCGCGACTGGCATAGCCAGACACCAGGAACAGCAGCGGCAAACGCCAAGCGTTGATGGCCTGCAGTGGCACCGCAACCCAGGGCATCGGGTGTGCTGTCTTAGCGTGATAGGCCCAGTGCACGAATACCAAGCCGATATGATAGAAGATCAACAGGCCGAACGCGCCGATGCGCAACCAATCCATCCCATAATGCCGGCCCAACACATTCTCCCGCCGACTGTGCCAGATTGTTGGCGTCGGATTATCCTTGCTCCGCGCTATCGTATCGACGGGCGGCTAAGGCAACGCTATATCGCGCTTGAACGCTTGAGGAACCCTGCCATGTCGCTTCGCCCCTGGCGCGATATTACCCGTCGCCAAAGCCGCCAGATCATGGTCGGCAACGTCCCCGTCGGCGGGGACGCACCGGTCACTGTTCAAACAATGACCAATACCCCGACCGAGGATGCCAAGGCGACGATCGACCAGATCCGGCGCTGCGAGGATGCTGGCGTCGATATCATCCGCGTGTCGTGCCCGGATGTGGAGAGCACCGCGGCGCTCAAGCAGATCGTTCGCGCGAGCCGCGTGCCGATCGTGGCGGACATCCATTTCCATTATAAGCGCGCGCTGGAAGCCGCCGATGCGGGCGCGGCTTGTCTGCGCATCAATCCCGGTAATATCGGCTCGGCGGCACGCGTGAAGGAAGTCGTCAACGCGGCCAAGGCCAATGGCTGCGCGATCCGGATCGGCGTGAATGGTGGGAGCCTGGAAAAGGACCTGCTCGAAAAATATGGCGAGCCGTGTCCTGATGCGCTGGTCGAAAGCGCGCTCGATCATATCAAGCTGCTCCAGGATCATGATTTCCATGAGTTCAAGGTTGCCGTGAAGGCTTCCGATTTCTTCCTGGCCGTTGCCGCGTATCAGCAATTGGCCGAGGCGGTCGATTGCCCGCTGCATCTTGGCATTACCGAGGCTGGCGGCTTTGTTGGCGGCACCGTCAAGTCGGCGATCGGGATCGGTTCGCTGCTCTGGTACGGCATTGGCGACACAATCCGCGTCTCGCTATCGGCCGAGCCCGAGGATGAGGTGCGTGTCGGCTTCGAAATCCTGAAGGCACTCGGCATTCGCAACCGCGGCGTCCGTGTCGTCAGTTGTCCCAGCTGCGCGCGGCAGGGCTTTGATGTGATCCGCACCGTGCAGGCACTGGAAGAGCGCCTCCAGCATATCCGCACGCCCATGTCGCTCTCGGTACTCGGCTGCGTCGTCAATGGCCCCGGCGAAGCGCGCGAGACCGATATCGGGCTGACCGGCGGCGGCAACGGCAAGCACATGGTCTATCTGTCGGGCGTCACCGATCATACCGTGCAAAGTGAAGATATGATCGAACATATCGTCAAATTGGTCGAGGCCAAGGCCGAGGAAATCGACGCAGCGGACCAGGCCAAGCTGGTCGAGGCGGCGGAGTAACGCTTTGTTTGCCATCGCCATTAGCACCGGCCTAAGCAGCGCCTGATATGGCGGTGGGATGCGGGTTGCGCTCTTCCTTGTTGCTATTGCCGGGATTGCCATCGGCCTGTCGTTGCCACCCGTCGCCACCGTTGCGCCGCCCCCTGTTGGTCTGACCTCGGCCGCCAAGCCGCCGCCATCCCATCGTGACATGCCGGTCGAAACTGTGCTGGATCGCGCGCCAAGCGGCCATTTCCTGGCAATCGCCGATGTGAATGACGAGCCCATCCGATTCGTTGTGGACACAGGCGCCGATACCGTCGCGCTCACCCAGGAGGATGCCCGCCGCGCGCATGTCGATTTCGATCCTGGACAATTCTCGGTGGTGGGGCGCGGCGCGGGTGGCGACGTCCGTGGGCAGGAAGTGCGGATCGCCAGCATCGTGCTTGACGGCAAGCGCGCGACCGATATCGGCGCCGTTGTGCTGGAACAGGCGGACATCTCGCTGCTCGGCCATAGCTATTTGCGGCGGATCGCCAACGTCCAGATTTCGGGCGATCAGATGCGATTGCGCTAGTGGCCACCGGTCGTCGCGTGACGCCGAGGGCTGGTATCGCTATCGGGCATGGATGGTCAGCCGGAACAGTATCGCCTTCGCCGTCGCTTCCTGTGGGATCGCGACCTATTCGGTGATGGATGCGCTGATGAAGGGGCTCAGCATCACCAGCGGCGCCTATAGCGCGGTGCTTTGGCGATCGGTAGTCGGGGTGCTGCTGCTCGGGGTGGTTTTCGTGGCGCGGCGGCGGCCATGGCCCGGGCCAGCCGCGCGCAGACTTCATATGATGCGCGGCGGCACCGCCGGCATTTCGGTATTGCTGTTCTTCTGGGGGCTGGTGCGGGTGCCGATGGCGCAAGGCGTCGCCCTGACCTTTCTTGCCCCGCTGATCGCGCTCTATTTTGCTGCAGCGCTGCTCGGCGAATCGATCCGGCGCACGGCGATACTGGGATCGATCGTCGCCAGCCTTGGCGTGCTGGTGATCGCGGCCGGTGAAGTGCAGGCCCAGGCGTCGACGGCGCATATACTGGGGTCGATGGCGATCTTCGCCGCCTCGATCTTCTACGCCTACAGCCTTATCCTATTGCGCCAGCAGGCGCAGGTCGCTGATCCGCTGGAGGTCGCGTTGTTTACCAGCATGGTGCTTAGCGGGCTGCTCGCGATCGGCGCGCCCTGGTTCGCCGGACTGCCCTTGTTGGCACAATTGCCGGCGATCGGCGCCGCCGCAGCTTTGGGGTCGGTTTCGGCGATGGCCCTGGCCTGGGCTTATGGTCGGGCCGAGGCGCAAGTGCTGGCACCAGTCGAATATACCGCCTTTGTATGGGCGGCGATCCTGGGCTATCTGTTTTTTGGCGAGCAGGTCTCGCTGTTCACGGTCGCGGGGGCCATGTTGATCATCGCCGGGTGCCTGGTTGCGATTCGCGGGCCAGCCGCTCCGGCCCCGCAAACGGAAGCCGCCGCATGACCCTGATGATCCGCGCAGCCGAGCCCCGCGACGTGCCGACCGTGCTGCATTTTGTGCGCGAACTCGCCGAATTCGAACGCGCGCTGGAAAAAGTGGTCGCGACCGAGGAATTGCTGCACGCGGCGATGTTCGCCAGAGCGCCCGCCGCTGAAGCGCTGATCGCGGAAGTTGACGGCACCGCTGCCGGCTTGGCGCTGTTTTTCCATAATTTCTCGACCTGGACGGGCTGGCGCGGCCTGTATCTGGAGGATCTCTATGTCACGCCCGCAGCGCGCGGTAGTGGCGTCGGCAAAGCTTTGCTCAAGCGGCTGGCGGCGATAGCGGTCGAGCGGGGTTGCACGCGGTTTGAATGGCAGGTGCTGACCTGGAATACGCCCGCGATCGATTTCTATCGGGCAATGGGGGCCGAGATGATGGAGGAATGGCGGACGTGCCGGGTGTCAGGCGATGCGCTGATCACGCTGGCCGCGAAGGATTGATCGAGATGCTGGCAATCCGCCGCGCGACGCGAAACGATGTACCTGAAATTCATCGTCTCTTATTGGCGTTTGGGCGGCACTGGCACCGTGAACACTGGGTTTCTGGGACCCAGGCGGCGCTCGACAAGGCGTTGTTCGGCCACGACCTGCGGGGCTTCGCCCATGTCGCAGCGCTGGACGATACAGTGGTGGGGATTGCGCTTTGGTATCTGACCTACAATTTCTGGTTAGCCGAACCAGTGCTGTTCCTTGAGGACCTTTATGTCGACGAACCAGCCCGGGGAAGCGGCGCTGGCGAGGCATTGTTGCGCGCCCTTGCCGCTGAGGCGCTTGATCGCGACTGCGCGTGGATGGACTGGATCGTGAGGACCGACAATGAAGCGACCAAGCGATTTTATGCACGACATGGCGGTACCCACAATGCCGACTTTGATTTGTGGCGGATGGAGGGCGATCAGCTGCGGGCACTGGCTGAGCACCGCTGATGGCGGTTGATACCGGCCTAATCGCCTGGATCGAGGAGGCGCTGGCGCCGATCGGCACGCTGACCCGGCGCGCGATGATGGGCGGCGTGACACTCTATCTCGACGCGACGATCTTCGCGATCGTCGTTGACGACCAGCTCTGGTTCAAGGCCGATGCCGAGAGCGATGCCGTGTGGGACGCGGCGGCCTGTCCACGCTTCACCTATCAAATGGGCGAGGGGCGCGCAGGATCGATGAACTATCGGCGCGCGCCCGATGAAATCTATGACGATGCCGATGCGCTTCGCGACTGGGCCGCTCTCGCGATCGCCGCGGGGCAGCGGGCACCCGCCCGCAAACCCCGCGCCAAGCGTTAGGCCGAGGTCTTTTCGGCGGCGGCCCGCTCGATCGCTTCCAGCACGATCTGGCGCGCCTCGTCCGCCCCGCCCCATTTGCCGACCCGTACCCATTTTTTGGGCTCCAGGTCTTTGTAATGGGTAAAGAAATGTTCGATCTGCTGCATCACGATTTCCGGCAGGTCATGATGTTCGTCGACATTGGCATAATAAGGGAAAGTCGCGTCGACCGGAACCGTGAGCAGCTTTTCGTCGCCGCCGGCCTCGTCTTCGAGAAAAAGTACGGCAATCGGCCGAACGCGGACCACACAGCCCGGGATGAAGGGCGAGCGTGCCACGACCAGCGCGTCGAGCGGATCGCCATCGGGCGACAATGTGTGCGGGATGAAGCCATAGTTGGCCGGATAGCGCATCGGCGTATGCAGGATACGATCGACAAACAGCGCCCCTGACTTCTTGTCGAATTCATATTTCACCGGTTCGCCGCCGACCGGCACTTCGATGATGACATTGAGGCTGTTGGGCGGATCGTCGCCGACCGGGATCATGTCGATACGCATAGAATATTTTCCTACTTGGCTGCCAAAAGCCGATCGAGGCCACCCTCTCCGGTGCCGATTTTTTCGAGGCGCGGGTACTGCAATCCGCCATGATAGTCGATTACCGTTTCGCCGATCCGATCGCCACTCTTGATCAGCAGGACGAGCGGTGCTTCTGTCCCCTTGGCGCTGGTGATCGCTTCTTTGAGCTTCTCAGGCGAATAAGCCAGGCCGTTGATAGCGGTGATCGAGTCGCCGACGCTCAGCCCTGCCTTGGCGGCGCGGCCTCCCCAGGTCACGCTGCTGATCTCGCCGTCCTTGCCAATCACGATGCCGAGCGAATAGCTGAGATCGGTATTCTTGCGGTTCTTTTCATTGGCCTTGAAATAGGCGCTCGGGGATTCGGTGTAGACCAGCTTATAGCCATTGGCGGCGAAGCCGCCGATTGGGGCGGGCGCACCCGTCTCGGTGGTCCGCTTGGTCAGGAACGCTTTCCAGTCATAGGGGGCAATAGCGTTCAGCGTCGCGGCAACGTCGTCGATCGTATAGGTTACTTCACCCCAGTCGCCATCGTTAATGCCGAAAAAGGCGCGGGCAAAGTCATCCATCGATTTCTTGCCGCGGGTCTGCTGCCGCAGCATCGAATCGACCTCCATCCAGATCAGCAGCCCTTCGTTGTAATAATCTTCCGAGCGCTGCCAGCTCGTCCATCCCTTGGGCTTGCGCGACGCGACGATCGGATCATTGGTTGTGTCGATCAGCGGCCGCCAGTCGCGCCCGCCGGCCGTGTCGAGGCTGGCGATGATCATCGCATAGGCATCGAGCGTGTCTTGCTTACTGACCAGCCCCGAACGGGCCTGAAGCACATAGCCCCAGAATTGCGTCTGGCCTTCATAGACCCAGAGCAGGCTGTCGCGCATCGGCGTCCGGAAATCGGGCGTCCAGAGATCGGCGCCCCGGCGGAATTTGCCATCCCAGCTATGGCTATATTCGTGCGGCAACAAATTGCGCGACGGCATGCTGGTGTCCCACTCGGTGAAATAGCCCGGCTTCACCCCGTCTTCGGACGAGCGATGATGTTCCAGCCCGATTCCGCCCAAATCGTCCGAGATCGTGAACAGGAAATGATAATTGTCGTAATGCTGCGCGCCGAACAATTTGACCGCCTGATCGGCCAGATTGCGATGCACCTGGAGCTGCGCCGGGGAGGCGACAAGCTGTGCCGGCGTATCGGCAAAGGCGTCGATCGTAACGCGCGGCGAGAGCGCGAACGCCTTGTAATAGCGCCCGGCAACGACGGGCGAATCGACCAGCACTTCGTAATTGGTCTTTTCATAGTGATAGACCGCGCCGTCGACCTTGGCGGTCAGCGCCGACGCGGCCGTCCAGCCGGTAGGATAGGTCACTGTCGCCTCGATCGGGATCTGCCGCGTGAAATAGCCGGCCGGATATAGGCTCATCGAATTCCATTGCAGGCTGATGAGATTGGGCGTGACCGCAACGCGCCCCTGCGCGGTGGTCGTGGCTGACAGAAACTGCAGATCGATATCCAGGGCCTCTGCTCCGGCGGGCACATCGACATGAAAGGCAAAGACGTCAACGGCGTCGCGCGTCCAGCTCACCGGCTTTCCGCCTGCGCTGATGCGAAGCCCGGCAAGCTTTTCGATCTGGCCCGATGCCCAGTGGTTGCCGGGCAGCCATTTGGGAAACAGCAGCACCATCGGCCCGGCCTTGTCGACGGGCACGCTCTCCTTCACGCGAAAAACCCCCTGCTTGGTATCGGTGGCGTCGATCGCCAGTGTGATCGTACCGGGATAGGGCGTGTCGCGCGCGGCCGGGATGGTGTCGACAAACGGCACCGGCTGCGGCCTGGAATTTTCGGCAACCGCGGCGGTGGAAGCGAGCAGCATCGCGGTCAGGGAAAGCAAACGGATCATCGATGGGGGGCTTTCGGCAGGATTTGGAGAGAGAGTGGCAGGGTTAAAGCAGTGCAGCCGGCTCGCGTCCAGTCGGGCGCCCGATCACTTGCCGAGCACGTTGATCGAGAAGGCGAGCACACCGATATTGAATATGAAGGATGCGAGCGATTGGGCGATCACTGGGCGCCGGATCGCGGTTTTAGTGATGACGACGTCGGAGGTCTGGAAGGTCATGCCCAGGGTGAAGCTGAAATAGGCGAAATCCCAGTAATTGGGTTCCTCGCATTCGGGAAAGCTGATGCCGCGCTTGTCGTTGCCGTGCTCGTCGCCGGTATAATAGAGATTGGCGTAATGCAGCGCCCAGACGGTGTTGGAGAACAGCCAGGCCAGCACCAGTGTCATCACCACCAGTGCCACGGTGCCGTGGCTTTTCATGTCGGCCATTTCGCTGGCCACCGCGATCAGGATGACCAGGGTGACGACGACGCAGGTCGCCAGCAGCAGCGCGCGATTGGCGTCATTGTTGGCCGCTTGCATCCGCATGGCGGCGGCCTCGCTGCCCAATAGCGGCGCGATTACCGCCAGGAACAGTGCGCTGGCGATGTCGAACGCCGCGAGGATGCCGCGCGTTGGCCCGATCACCGGGATCAGCAGGACCAGAGCAATCGCCAGGACGACGCAAAAAAGCAGGAAGCGGGGCGGTGCGATGCGCTGGCCGATGCGGATGATGACGGGGGTTTTAGACATGACACCTACCTAGCTGATGCGGTGGCCGCCCGATATCCCCGAGCTTTATGGCAGATGCAGGCCCGACTACATCCTTTAGTCCAGTCTTAAACATTTGTTGCGCCGATTAGGACGCGCGGATTGCCTGAATTACCCAATTCTCCGCCCAGCCACTGGCATTTGGCGTTCTGCTCGCTTAGAGACCGCCGATTAATGGCTCGGACAGAAACGCCCAACCGCATCCGCGGTACCCAGGACATTTTTGGCGACGACCAGCGCCGCTTTGCGCGCGTGGTCGAAGCGTTCGAACGTGTGCGCAAACTTTACTGTTTCCAGCGCGTCGAACTGCCGGTGTTCGAGGCGACGGCGGTGTTTGCGCGGTCGCTTGGTGAGACCACCGATGTCGTGTCCAAGGAAATGTACAGCTTTGAGGATCGCGGTGGCGATTCGATCACCTTGCGCCCCGAATTCACGGCCGGCATCGCGCGTGCTTTCCTGACGGAGGGCTGGCAGCAATTTGTGCCACTGAAGATCGTCACTCATGGCCCGGTGTTTCGCTATGAACGTCCGCAAAAGGGGCGCTATCGCCAGTTCCATCAGATCGACGCCGAAATCATCGGCGCGGCGGAACCAGCGGCCGATGTCGAGCTGCTGGTGTTTGCCGATCAGCTGATCCGCGAACTGGGCATTTCGGCGGGGGTAACGCTGCAACTCAACACGCTGGGCGATGCCGAGACGCGCGACGCTTGGCGCACCGCGCTGGTCGCGCATTTCGAGGCGCATCGCGGAGAATTGAGCGAGGATAGCCTGGCGCGGCTCGACAAGAATCCGCTGCGCATTCTGGATTCAAAGGATCCGCGAGACCGGCCGATTGCCGATAGCGCACCGGGTATTGACGGTTATCTCACGCCCGAGGCGGGGGCGTTTTTCGAGAGTGTGACCAAGGGACTTGATGCGGCGGACGTGGCGTGGACACGCAACGATCGGCTGGTGCGGGGGCTGGATTATTACCGCCATACGGCGTTCGAATTCGTCACCGACCGGTTGGGTGCGCAAGGGACCGTGCTGGCGGGCGGGCGCTATGACGGGCTGATCGAGAGTTTGGGCGGCAAGCCAATGCCGGGTGTCGGCTGGGCGGCGGGGATTGAGCGGCTGGCGATGCTGGTGGAGGAGCCATGCAGTGCGACCCTGGATATCGCGATCGCTGCAGAAAATGCGGATCGGGAGTATGACGCGATGGCGCTTGCCGCAGCATTCCGCCGGGAAGGGTTCGTTGCAGAGTGCTTCATCTCGGGCAGTCCGCGAAAGCGATATGACCGGGCGATGAAGGCCAACCCAATTTGGGCGATCTCTCTCGATACGCGGGATGGTTTACGCCATAGCGGCGCGCGGCCTGTTGATGATCGTCCGATGGATCGCGCAAGGGCGCAAGCCATCTTTGATGGCTTTGAGACGTCCTTCTCGGCAGTGCGCCCATGATCAGAACCGTTCGCAATCAATTCTGGTCACCCTCTGTCGTCAACCCAACGAAGATTGGGATCTCTGGCGGCGAGAGCACGCGCTTGCGGCATGATATCCCAGCTTTCGTTGGGGTGACGTTGACGGGTGATGGGGGTGCCGCATGAGCGTCTCTCCAGAACGTATTGCGCAGATTGCCGCGCGCCGGGATGAGCTGCAGGCGCTGATGGCTACAGGCGATCTACCGTCCGAGCGCTTCGTGGCGGTTTCGAAGGAATATGCCGAGCTCGAACCTGTCGTAAAGGCCGCCTGCGAGGTCCGCCGGTTGCGCGCCGAGCTTGGCGTGCTGGCGACCTTGCTCGAGGCGCCCGACAGCGATGCCGATATCCGCGAAATGGCGCGCGAGGAAATCGCCGACATTAAATCGCGGCTGCCCGATGCCGAGCGGCACCTTGCCCTGGCGCTGCTGCCGCGCGATGCCGCCGACGAACGCGCGGCGATGCTTGAAATCCGCGCCGGTACCGGGGGGGACGAAGCGGCGTTGTTCGCCGGCGATCTGTTCCGCATGTACCAGCGTTATGCCGACAATCATGGCTGGCGGGTCGAACTGATCTCGGCCAGCCCGGCCGAATTGGGCGGTTACAAGGAAGTTATTGCCAGCGTGAACGGCCAGGGCGTGTTCGCGCGGATGAAATTCGAAAGCGGCGTCCACCGCGTTCAACGGGTGCCGGCGACAGAGGCGGGCGGGCGAATTCATACCTCTGCCGCCACTGTTGCGGTCCTGCCCGAGGCCGAGGAAGTCGACGTCAAGATCGAGGACAAGGATCTGCGGATCGACATTTATCGCTCGTCTGGCCCCGGTGGCCAATCAGTCAACACCACCGATAGCGCCGTGCGAATCGTCCATATCCCGACCGGGCTGGTGGTGATCCAGCAGGACGAAAAGTCGCAGCATAAAAACAAAGCCAAGGCGATGAAGGTGCTGCGCACGCGCCTGTACGAGGCCGAGCGCGAGCGTCTCCATGCCGAACGGGCGGGCGCGCGCAAATCGATGGTCGGCTCGGGCGATCGATCGGAGCGGATTCGTACCTATAATTATCCGCAAGGGCGGGTGACCGACCACCGCATCAACCTGACGCTCCACCGGCTGCCGGAGATTTTGCAGGGCGACATGGAAGACCTGATCGGCGCGCTGATCGCCGAGGACGAAGCGGAGCGGCTGGCCACGCTTGATGCAGCCTGACCTGCGTGGCGGGCGAGGAATAATGGGGCGTGAGGTTAGTTGTCGTCAGCAGATCGGCGATGCGGTGTTGGCGCTTGCCCCTGTCACACTCACCCCGCGCCTTGATGCTGAGCTGCTGATGGCGCACGCGATCGGCGTGTCGCGCGAGGATTTGCTGCTGCGCCGGCTCGATGACCCCGCCCCGCCCGGCTTCGATGGGTTGGTCGCGCGCCGGCTGACACATGAGCCGATCGCCTATATCACCGGCAGCCGCGCGTTCTGGACGATCGATCTGGCGGTCGGCCCGGGCGCGCTGGTGCCGCGCGCCGATAGCGAGACGCTGATCGAGGCGGCGCTTGACCATTTCGGGGCGACGGGGCCGGCGACAATCCTCGACCTCGGCACCGGCCCAGGGACATTGCTGCTTGCGGCGCTCGATCAATGGCCGCGGGCAAGCGGGGTTGGGATTGATCGTTCGGCCGGAGCGCTGGCCATGGCCGGGGCAAATGCCCGGCGGCTTGGCCTTGCCGATCGCGTGACCCTGCAATTGGGTGACTGGTTCGCGCCTGGTGACTGGGCCGGTGCGCTTGCGCGCCGCTTCGATCTGGTGCTTGCCAACCCGCCCTATATCGGCACCGAAGAGGCGCTGACAATTGAGGTGCAGATGCACGAGCCGGCCAGTGCGCTATTTGGCGGCGCGGATGGCCTTGACGCCTATCGCGCGATCCTGCCCGCGCTGCCGCGCCTGCTGTCGCCCGGCGGCATTGCGGTGCTGGAGATCGGCCACCGCCAGGCCGATGCGGTGACAACGCTGGCGCAGCAGGCCGGACTGGCGGCAACGATGCGCCGAGACCTGGGTGGGCGCCCGCGCGCCCTGCTTCTTTCGTAAAGTGCAAAGCAAACGTCACATAATTCTGCTTGGAGAAAGCAACTTCTACCGCTATTGACAGAGCAGGGGCACGCGTTTTCAGCTTAACTTGTTGAAAACGGGCAGTTGCCCGGTTCCTTCGTCATGAAGCCGCTGTCGTCCGGCGGCCGTGGCAGACGCAGTCGCACCCGGTGGTTGGGGCGAGGGCGGCGAGGGCATGCATCCGCATCTACGGAGCGACGCCGGTTTTGAATTTAAGGCACGAGGACAACAGGACTTGATCAATAATCGTCAAGCCGGCCGCCGTCGCGGTCGTGGCGGGCAGCGCTCGCAGGGTGGCAATCCAGGGCGTGGGCCCGAAAACGGCAATCGCATCGACAATCGCGCGCGCGGCAATGCCGCGCAGTTGCTCGAAAAATTCAAAACGCTGGCGCGCGACGCCCAGATGCAAGGTGATCGGGTCAATACCGAATATTACCTGCAGTTCGCCGACCATTATTTTCGCGTGCTCGCCGAAACTCGATCGCGCTTCGAAGAGAATCAACCGCGCCGGGGCCAGAACGACCAGTTCGATGATGGCGATGACGACGATTATGACGGCAATGTCGAAGGCATGGCCGATGATCGCGTCGATCCCTATCAGGGCGATCGCAATGGGAACCGCGAAAACGGCAGCCGTGACGGCGGCAACCGCGACAATAACAACCGGGACAATAACAACCGGGACAGCGGTAATCGCGACGCCGCGCCGCGTGACGCCGCTCCCCGTGACGGTGGCCGCGCCAATGGCCGCGAATCAAATCGCGATGCAGCGCCGCGTGACGGCTATGCCAACCGGGCGCCCGCGTCACGGGATGGACAGCGTGATGGGCCCCGCGACGGGCAGCGAGATTCTGGCCCCCGTGATTCCGCGCCGCGCGAAGGTGGTGCCGAGCGTCCGCCGCGCCGCCATCAGGCCGAGGTCGCCGATCAGGGCCAGACGCAGATCGATTCTGCGCCCACACCGCCCGAAGCCGATGCAGAACGGCCGCGCCGCGGCCGGCCGCGCCGGTCGGCCGTAGCCGTCGACCCGGCACCGCGTGACAGCGATGACGGTGCGTTCGATGCCGATCGCCTGCCCCCCTCGCTGAGCCTGTCGGCGATCGTCAATGATGGTGATGGCCCGGCGGCCGAGGAAAAGCCGCGCCGGCGTCGTCGCACCACGACGAGCGAGACAAGCGCCGCCGAATAACGCGTTGCGCACCGGCCGCCAGCGATCGGCGGCCGGCACGTAGCAGCATCCCAGTGTGATTGACGGTTGACCCGCGCCCCCGTCCGCCTAGCATGACCAGCATCTGATCAAGTCGGGAGACGGTTGATGCGGTGGTTGGTCTTGACGACACTGGCGCTGCTTCCGACCACGGCATCCGCCCAGACGGCGCCGCTGGCCGCCGTGCCCGATAAGGGCGCGCCCAATCCCAGCGGGAGCCGCACGAGTGGGCAGGGCGATATCGCGGTCACTATATATAATAGCAATCTTGCGCTCGTGCAGGATATCCGGGCGCTTGACGTGCCCGCGGGCCGCTCGCGCCAGGAATTTGCCGATGTCTCGGCGCAGATCCGCCCCGAGACGGTCACCTTGGCTGGGCCGGGGCTTGGCGTGGTCGAACAGAATTTCGATTATGACCTGCTCTCGCCCGACAAGCTGATGGAAAAGGCAGTCGGCAAGATCGTGACGATCGTCCGCACCAATCCCGCAACCGGCGCTGAAACGCGCGAACAGGCGCGGGTGCTCGCGGCCAATGGCGGCATCGTGCTGCAGATCGGCGAGCGGATCGAGGTGCTGCGCGATGACGGCCTGCCGGTGCGGGTGATCTTTGATCGGGTGCCCGAAAATCTGCGGGCGCGGCCAACGTTGAGCGTGACCGTCGATGCCAGCCATGCCGGTCCGGTCGCCACCCGGCTGAGCTATCTGACGCCAGGGCTCGGCTGGACGAGTGATTATGTCGCCTTGTTCGACGAGGCCAAGGCGACGATCGACATGCAGGGTTGGGTAACGCTGACCAACAATACCGGCACCACCTTTGCTAATGCCCGCACCTTGCTGGTTGCCGGCAATGTCGGTGGCGGATCGAACCGCTTCGCTGCGCTCAGCGATTCGCTTGAGGCGGCGGGGACCGAAAGCGGTGCGCGCGAGCGGCTGGGGGATTATTATCTCTATCCGCTCGCCGAGCGGACAACGATCGCCAATGCCCAGCAGAAGCAGGTCAGCTTCCTTGATGTGAAGGCGGCGGCCGCGCGCAAGGCCTATGAGTTCGTCAATGGCTGGCTTGGGGCGAACGACGATCCGCGCAGCGCCACGACAGTGATCAAATTTTCAACCTCGCGCGATGGCGGGCTGGGCGATCAGCTGCCGGCGGGGACGATCCGCGTCTATCTGCGCGACGCAAAGGGCGAGCCACAGTTCATCGGCGAAACCCGTATCGACCACACGCCGATGGGATCGGCGATGGCGCTGCGGATCGGCGAGGCATTCGACGTGAAGATCAAGACGGTGGTCGAGGAGCGCACCAAACTCTCCAATCGCCGATGGCAGACGCGGATGCGCTACATCATCACCAACGCGCGGCCCGGGCCGGTGACGGTCGATCTGGCACAGGACGGGCTGTACGGCGATGTCCGCATCGCGGCGCAAAGCATCACCGGCACCCGCGTCTCCGCCGACCGGATCGAGTGGAAGGTGCCGGTGGCGGCCAATGGCACCACCGAAGCGACGGCGACCTTCGACACGCGGTACTGAGCAATGCTCGGCAGGCTGCTGCCCTTGCTGTTCCTGATTGGGGCCGGTCCGCAGCCGCCGTCGTCGCCCGTTGCGGTCGCGGCTGGCGAGGCGGGCAATGTATCGGTGACCGTCTACCGCGATCCCGATCGCGGCGAGGGCGCGATGGACCGACGCTGGCCGGGCGGTTATGCGCTGATCAGTGAAACCCGCACGGTCACCATCCCGGCCGGCGACAGCGTGATCCGGTTCGAGGGCGTGGCCGAAGGGCTGCTGCCCGAAACCGCGATCGTCACCGGCCTGCCCAAGGGGGTGCGTGAGAAGAATCGCGATGCACGCCTGTTGTCGCCGGCCGGGCTGGTCGACGCCTATCTCAAACGCCGCGTCCATCTGGTGCGGACCAACCGCAAGACCGGCAAGGTGAACGAGCAGGATGCCGTGATCCAGGCCGGGCCGGGCGGCGGGGTGATCCTGACGACGCCACAGGGGATCGAGGCGTTGGGCTGTTCGGGGCTGCCCGAACGGATGCGCTATGACGGTGTCCCGGTCGGGCTGACGCCGCGCCCGACCCTTTCGGTACTGGCGAGCAGCGACCGCGCGATGACGGTGACGGTGCAGCTGACCTATATGGCGCAGGGGTTCGACTGGGGCGCCAATTATGTCGCGCATACCCACCGGGACGACGACAAGATCGGCCTGTTCGCCTGGCTGACCGTCGCCAATGGCGGCATCCAGAGCTTCCGCGATGCCCGGCTACAGGTCGTCGCCGGGCGGCCCAACAAAGTGGCCAATGCGCCGTCGCCGCGCCGCCCCGATCCCGCGCTGCATTTGCGCTGCTGGCCGATGGACACCACCAGCACGCACCCGCGCTATTTGTTCGAACGATTGCCCTGGATGCTTGATGGATCGGCCGATGATGAGTCCAACATTGTCGTAACAGGATATCGACGGCAGCGCGGGGCGTTTCCCGCGCCGATGGCAATGATGGCCCCACCGCCGCCCCCGCCGCCTCCACCGGTCGTTGCCGCGCAGGAAGAGCTTGGCGACCTGAAACTCTACCGGGTGCCGATCCGCGTCGATCTGGCGGCGCAGAGCCAGAAGCAGGTGGCGATGATCGATCAGCCGGCAGCGGCGTTCGCGCGGGTCTATGCCGCACCGATGCTTGGCGGTCGGGCGACGCCGCAGGCCATGCCGCTGGTGATGCGCGCGCGAAATATCGCCGATGAGGGGCTTGGCCTGCCGCTGCCGGCCGGCGGCCTCGCGCTGTTCGCGCCGCAGGACGGGCAGGACCTGCTGATCGGTGAGCGCGCCATGGCCGACCGCGCGATCGGCGAGGAGGTTGAGATCGGCGCCGGCACCAGCCCCGATGTGCAATGGACATTGGTGGCGATCCAGCGGCAGCGGAAACAGACCCGCTGGCGGGCGACGATCAGCAATGCGCGGGCGGTAGATATTCGGGCCGAAATCCTGGTGCCGGGCGAGCTTGTCGATCGCCCGGCGGGGCTGGTGCGCGGGCCGGGCGGCTGGCGGTTGCCGGTAACCGTGGCGCCCAATGACCGGGCGACGCTGGATTTTGCGGTGAAGGCGTATCGATAGGATCGATTGCGGGGTGCCGGCCCGCTATTGCCTGTGTGGCAGGCGTTGCTCCGCTGCCGAAATCACCCGTTACCCAACTGGAGACGGGCGCCTGATCGCCCTGAACGGGCAGTGACTCTATTCAATATCCTTGACGCGCTCATCATGGCCGGTGCCCGAGCTCATGAATACAAGGCCCATCAGCGCGGCGGTCAGCATGATCGTGCCACCAAAGCCGCCGACGGCAGCGGCAATCGCTACCCATGACAAGGGGCCATAGGCAAAATCGAGCAACAAGATCGCGCCGGTGACGATGACGATCATCGCCAGCGTCATCCAGCGCAGGATCATGCGGTAGCGCGCCCAGGCAAAGGCGGCTTGTTCGGGATCATCGAGACCGGGGAGCGGATGCGGCATTGCTTTCAATTGGGCGGGAAACGTGGAATTCTCAAGAGCGTAAATGTTGGACGGTCGGGGCCAATGCGCTCCAGGAGAGAGAATCATGACAATCGCAGCGATCCTCGTCGGCAAGGGCCGTGAAGTCATCTCGGTCACGGCCCACCAAAGCGTGATGGAAGCGGCCAGCCTGCTCGCCAAGCGGCGAATCGGCGCCCTGCCGGTGATGGACGGCCCCAATGTCGTCGGCATTTTTTCGGAGCGTGACGTGATCCATGCGCTGGACGCGGGCGGCGTCGATGCGCTGATGCGCAAGGTCGGCGATGTGATGACCGCGCCGGCGATCACCGTCAGCCCCGGAGATGCGGTGATCGGTGCGCTTTCATTGATGACGCGGCGGCGAATCCGGCATTTGCCGGTGCTCGAGGGCGGGCGGGTGATCGGCGTCGTCTCGATCGGCGATCTCGTCAAATATCGAATCGACCGAATCGAAGCCGATGCTGCGGCCATGCGCGATTATATTCAGACGGCCTGATCCTCACGGGTTGATCCAGCCCGCCTGGCCTTCAGACCAGGGCAACCACGGGTTGGCGGCGGATGATCGTCATGATTTCACCGATCACCCCGCGCGCAAACACGCCGAGCCAGCCGACATAGACGACCGCCCCGACGGCCACGAGAATCACGAGCCGCAGCGGGGCGGGGAGCGGCGGCAGGACATCGCCGAGCATCATTACTACCACGCCCATGCCGAGCGCGGCGATCAGTGGCGGCAGGATCGACTGCAGCAGCGCGCGCGCTGACACGCCGATCACCGGCAACGAGCGCCACAGGCTGATGCCAAGATAAAGCGGATAGGCAGCCAGCCACGACCAGGCGAGGCCGATCACCCCCCATTGGATGCCGATCAGATAAGCGAGTGTCAGCAACACCGCGCCGGTGGCGCCATTCTGGACGCTGATTCCGGGCCGCCCCTTGGCATCACACGCTGGCGAGAACAGTACCTGCAGCGTCAGCAGTGGCATGGCGCAGGCAAGTATCCGCACGATCGGCGCCGCTTCTGCCCATTTGGGGCCAAGCATCGTCAGCACCAGCGGTTCGGCGGTGACGGCCAGCCCGACATAGAAGGGCAAGGCGGCGGTCATGATGACCCGCACGCTGCGGGCAAAGGCGCGCGCAACCGCTTCTCCATCATGCTGGAGCCGGGCATAGGCCGAAAAGGCAACCTCGTTCAGCGGGGGCACGACCTTGGACACGAAGATCTGCGTCAGGAACAGGCTGGTGGTATAAATGCCCAGCCAATGCGGATCGAGGCTGCGCCCGGCAATGAAGACATCAGCCTGGCTTTCGACGAACCAGAAGAGCTGGCCGATCGCCATCAGTCCGCCATAGCGGGCCAGATGGCCGGCACCGCGAAAATCGAAAATCGGCCACACCAGCGATCGTGCGGCTACGGTCATCCCGATTGCCCGGACCGAGAACATTACCAATGGCGCGACCACCAATGTCCAAACACCCATACCCGCGAGCGCGCCGCCAAGCGCTGCCGTCGCGCTGGCGATGGAGGCGATGATGTTGACCTTTGCCTGGGCGCGGAAATCCATCGAGCGCGATAGCAGCGCATAGGCAAGTGCCATGAAGGGGATCGTCACATAGAGCAAAGCTTGCACCTGCAGCATTTGCCCGACGATCGGCTGGCGATAATAGGCTGCGGCGATCGGGGCGAGCAGCAGCTGGGTAATAGCGAGCACGCCGTTGAGCAGCACCATCATCCCGAACAGCTGGCGGATCTGCCGTTCGGTGACGTCGCTTTGCTGAATGAGCCCGCTGGCCAGACCATAGCCGTTCAGCATGGTGAGAAAGAGAATCACCACCTGCGTCATCGCGAACAGACCGTAATCTGCGGGGGCAAGGATGCGAATCACCAGGAAGGTCGCGCTCCATTGCACCAGCTGCGCGAGGATTTGGCTGCCCGAACGCCAGATAACGGCGCTGCGCACTTGGCTGGCGAGCGTTTCCGACTCGCGATTCGGAGGGGTGAGGGGCGATTCCATAGCCAACTGTTATGCACCCAAGGTGCTTACAGACCCGTAAACTCCAGCATTTCTGCGGGTCACAGCCCTCTTTGTAAGAAAATTGCAAAAACCGTTTGACGGGTCTGCGACCTCTCCATATAAGCCAGTCCACCGCAGCGGCACACCACACGGTTTGCTTCTGCAGTCACCAAATCCTCGGCGCTAGCCCGCCCCCACTGAAAAAGGGGAACGGGAAAGCGTCGGTCTTTTGCGCTCTTTGACATTGTTGGTTTAGATGAAGGGACATGTGGGCGGCGGCTCCGGGTCTGACGGTTTTAAGGCGTCAGCTCTCGGTAAATTAGGCCGTTCCTTATGGACGTCAATCGAAGCTTGCTTCGATCGTCGGCTCATATGTCTCAATACATATCCACAGTAATATGTAATGTGCAGGAATGGCTCCTTGAAATGAGCTTGCCTGTCCGGATCATTCCATCCGGTCGGGTAGGAACATCAAACTTGAGAGTTTGATCCTGGCTCAGAACGAACGCTGGCGGCATGCCTAACACATGCAAGTCGAACGAGACCTTCGGGTCTAGTGGCGC
>NCGD01000009.1 GCA_002281535.1 Sphingomonas sp. 28-63-12 | reverse complement strand
ACGGGACAAGCCCATCGGCTTACTTCGGACGCTTGGCGCCGTATTTGGAACGGGACTGGCGACGATCCTTGACGCCCTGTGTATCGAGCACGCCGCGCAGCACATGATAGCGGACGCCGGGCAAATCGCGAACGCGACCGCCGCGAATCAGCACCACCGAGTGCTCCTGCAGGTTATGCCCTTCGCCAGGGATGTAGCTGATGACTTCGCGCTGGTTGGTCAGGCGAACCTTGGCCACCTTGCGCAGCGCCGAGTTCGGCTTCTTCGGAGTCGTCGTATAAACGCGCGTGCAGACACCGCGCTTTTGCGGGTTCTGATCCATCGCAGGGACCTTTGATTTGGCCTTCTGCGGGTCGCGGCCCTTGCGGACCAGCTGGTTAATCGTCGGCATGAAGCCCTTCACCTTATGTTACCAGATTCGCTGGCGGTTACTTTGCTGGAGCCCTTACTGGCGGAAATGCCAAAAAGGACCTCATGGAAGCCTTTCGACCTCCGGGGTCCTGGACGGTATCCAGCAATGTTCAAGCAGCAACAACGAGACCATTAGTCCCGCGAAGCAGGCGCGCCTATACGCGGCGCCGACGGGGAGGTCAACAATCGTGTCTGCAATCGCGCGTCCGTGCGACCGTGCGACCGTTTACGCAGCGCTAACCCTCTTGCGCTAGATACAGGCTATGTTCCAAACCGATATTCGCACGCCTCAGCCAACGATGCGCCCGGCGGTGTTCGCCGCCATCCTCATCAGCGGGCTCTACTGGCATATCGCGATGGTGCCGATCGTCACCACCGACGTGTTCAACGATTATATCCCATGGTTCAACCATATCGTCAGCACCGGGCCTGTCGCCGCGTTCGCCCAGCCGTTCGGCGCCTATAGCCCCCCCTATCTCTATCTGCTGGCCCTTGCGACGCCGCTCAAGGGGCTGATCGCCGACGGCATCATCATCAAGCTGGTCGGGCTGCTCGGCAATATCGCCGCCGCCGCCGCAATGTGGCGATTGCTGCGCGCGCTCAAGGTCTACGATTCGGCGCGCATCGCGCTGTGCGTGCTCGCCCTGCCCAGCCTGATGATCAACGCCGCGATGCTGGGCCAGAGTGATGCGATGTATGCCGCCCCCGTCATCATGGCAATCACCGCTGCAATCGAACGGCGGCACAAATCAATGCTGGCCTGGTGCGGCGTAGCCCTGGCCATCAAGATGCAGACCGTCCTGATTGGCCCCTTCATCCTCGCATTGCTGATCGCCCGCCGGGTACCGTTTCGTGACTGGTTGATCTCGCCCGCACTCTATGGGCTGATGTTGATGCCTGCCTGGCTCGCGGGCTGGCCAGCGCACGACCTGGTCACGGTCTATTTTCGGCAGGCCGACACGTTCCACGATATCGCCCGCAACGCCCCCAACATCTGGATGGTGGCAAGGACCTGCGGGTTCAATTCGGACGCACTTGCCGGATTGGCGATGGTCATCGCGATTGGGGCGATCTGTGCCTATGTCGCCCGCTTCAGCGCGACGATGCGCCACTTCACACCGGTCATGCTGTTGCGCGTGGCCTTGCTGGCGCCACTGATCGGGGCCGGCTTGTTGCCGCGCATGCACGAACGTTATTTCCTGCTGGCCGATCTGCTGGCCATCGCCCTGGCGGTGTCGAGCCGCGAGCGCGGCGACTGGCGCATTGCCGTGCACGTTCAGCTCGGGTCGATCCTGGGCCTGTTCGGCTATGGCGCCGGCTGGCCCTGGCTAGCGGCGCTGGGGGCGATCCCGATGCTGATTGCCACCTGGCGCGTACTGCTGCCGCTCATCCAGCCGGCCGCCAATGACAATCCCCTTCTGGCACGGTCCATTTGAGCGATCTTACCTCCTAGAATGAAGCGATCTGTGCTAGATTTTCAGCTCGAATCATCGAGTCTGTCTCAGCTGCGGGGTAATGTATGAGCATGTTCAACAATAACAGCCGGTCGTCGCGTGACACGAGCAGCCCGAGCCTGCCGGCCGCGCCGAGCCAGCCGGCCGGCAAGCGCGGCATGTTTTCGGTGCTTGGCGCCGATGTCATCGTAACCGGCAATGTCAGCGCGACTGCCGACCTGCATATCGACGGCCGTGTCGATGGCGATGTGAACTGCGGTTCGCTGGTGCAGGGCAATGAAAGCCGGATCGCCGGCAATGTCCGCGCCGAAAGCGCCCGGCTCGCCGGCGCGATCGAAGGCACAGTATCGGTCCGTCAGCTTACCGTCGAGCGTGCGGCGCGCATCACCGGCGACGTCGAATATGAAAATATCGCGATCGAAAACGGCGCAAGCATCGATGGCCGCCTGAAGCATATCTCCCCGGATTCGGGCAAGAATTTCATGGCGACGCCATCCAGCGTGATCACCAGCGCCATGGCCCGCCCGTCAGATGGGGTCCATCTGGTCAAGCCGGACGAAGCCGCCGCCTGAACGGCCGCTTGGTTCGCGCTTTGGGGCGCTTTCCCGGGGGGCTGGGGAAGCGCCCTTTTGCTGCGTGCCGTACAGGCAGTGCATATCCGTTATTTGATACGCACGCCGCCCTTGATCACCGCGCTTGGATGTTCCAGCAGAGTGACATCGGCAAGCGGATCTCCGCGCACCGCGACGATATCGCCATAGCGACCCACCGCCAGCGTGCCGACATCGGCCTGCTTGTCGAGCGCTTCGGCCGCACTGCTGGTTGCAGCGCGAATCGCCTGTAGCGGCGTCATCCCCCATTCGACCATTTTGGCGAATTGCTTGCCATTGTCGCCGTGCGGATAGACGCCGGCATCGCTGCCGAACAGCATCGGCACGCCGGCCTTTACCGCGCGCTGGAAGGTCTGGCGCTGCTTCAGGCCGATCGCCTTTTCCTTGTCCAGGCTTTCCTGCTCAGTGCCATTGCTGGTGCCCGTGGCGAGGATGTAGTCGTCATTATAAATATCCATATCGAACCATGTGTGATGCACGACGGCCAGCTTGATGGTTTCATCTGACGCCAGGCTGGCATGCTCGATCGTGTCGATGCCCGCCAGAATAGCAGTGCGAATGCCCTCATCGCCGTGCGCATGCGCCGCGACGCGCAAATGAAGCATATGCGCCTCCTCAGCGATCGCTTTCATTTCCTCAAGCGACAATTGCTGACCGCCCACGCTGTCGCCCAGCGAGAAAACCCCGCCTGTCGCGCAGATTTTGATCACCTGCGCGCCGTATTTATGCAGCCAACGCACCTTGGCGCGGGCTTCTTCGGGTGAGTTGATGACGGAAGGCTGCTGCTTGTCGAGTGACGGCGGCAGGCTGTTATCGTCGCAATGCCCGCCAGTCGCGCCGATCGCATAAGTGGCGGTGGTAACGCGCGGGCCTTCGATCCAGCCGCCGTCGATCGCCTCACGCAAGCCGACATCGTCAAAATCCGACGACCCGACATTGCGGACCGAGGTGAACCCGGCCTCCAGCGTCTTCTTCGCGTTGGCGACGCCGACTGCCTGCCAGAAGCTGTCGGTATATTGCAGCCCGCGATAGCCGCCGATCTCGGCGAGCGA
The DNA here is from genome assembly GCA_002281535.1 of Sphingomonas sp. 28-63-12. Lineage (GTDB taxonomy): Bacteria > Pseudomonadota > Alphaproteobacteria > Sphingomonadales > Sphingomonadaceae > Sphingomonas. Next base: position 102,463 of record NCGD01000009.1, on the reverse strand, counting down.
GGTGAGGTGGACATGCATGTCGATCAGGCCGGGCAGGATGGTCTGCCCCGACAGATCGATATGCTTCACGTCGCTGCCCCATTTCACCGTGCGGGCATCGGCGACGCTGGTGATGCGGCCATCGGTGATGAACACCGCCGGATAGTCGATTGTCTTGCCGGTCACCACTTCGACCATGTGGTCGGCGGTGACGACGACGGTTTCGGCCGGCGCTGCCGACGCCAGCAGCAGCGCGCCGCCAGCGGCAATGATCTTTTTCAGCATGACTTCTATCCCCGGTTATCGCGTTGCAGAATCAATAGACCGGGCATTCGCCCGGCACCACCGCTTCGCGCGGCACGCCATCGGTTGTCGTGAGGCGCTCGGCGGGCAGTTTCACGACCATCCCGCTCGACGGCAGGGTGAAATCATAAACCGCACCCTTGAGCTGCACCATTGGCCCGCCACAGACTTGGGCGCCGATCGTGCGAAAGCCGATCGCGATCCCCTCCCCCATGCTGCCGGTCCAGCGGCCGACCCTGATGATCACCTTGCCGGGGTGAAATTTACCCGCGCGCGGCAACACCTGTTCGATCCACTGGCGGGCAATCCCGGTCTCGCGTTCTTCGGCGGGCAGGCTGTGGACCTGGTAGCCGGTAGGCGTCTGCACGAACCAGCCCATCATTGCCCGCGCCACGCTGGTGTTGCCGCCACTCGGCGTGTCGCTCACGTCGATGATGACGGGATTGCCCGGTGCGATCGCTGCCATCGCGGCATCGAACGCCGGGATCGTCGCCAGGTCACCCAGGCTGTTGTTGATCCTGATCCGCGTCGGCGCCTTCGCGCCACTCGACACACTCACCGGCCGCTGGTCGCGGTGGATCGTGTAGAGGCTCGGCAGTGTCAGCGTCTGCGCTTTCCCGCCACGTGTCACCGTCAGAACGCGCGGTCCATCGCGCCGACCGGCAGCAATCACGCGCGCAGCATAGTCGGCACGCTCCGGCGTGACACCCAGCCCAACCTGCTGCCAGAATGCCAAGACGGCCTGCGCCGTTGGCACCCCACCAATCCCGGTGACCACGTCGCCGACCACAATGCCGGCCTCGGCTGCCGGGCTGCCCGACACTGCCGGTGATCGCGTGGTGATCAGCGAGGCTCGCAAGCCGATCCTCGGCATAATGAAGCAGGCTGTCATGATCATGCACCGCCGCCCGCTCGGCGGCGAGCGCGGGAGAGTCCGGCAGCATGCCGCCGGGCCAGTGATCGGCATAGGCGTAATTGTCGATGATCAGCCGGTCGAGCGCCTTGGCGTCTCCGGCATAATCGATCGTCGCTGTCTGTGCCGATGCCGCCGTGGCGAGCAGCAAGCCGATCAGGACGATCACCTTCATATATGCAGCGCACGCCCATAAGCGGCGAGCACGCTTTCGTGCATCATTTCGCTGAGCGTGGGATGCGGGAAGACGGTTTCCATCAGTTCAAGCTCCGTCGTCTCCAGCGTCTTGCCGATCGTATAGCCCTGGATCAGCTCGGTCACTTCTGCGCCGATCATGTGCGCGCCGAGCAGCTCGCCGGTCGTGGCGTCGAACACCGTTTTCACGAAGCCTTCCGCCTCGCCCAGCGCGATCGCCTTGCCATTGCCGATGAAGGGGAAATTACCGACCCTGACCTCATGGCCCGCTTCCTTCGCCTTGGCCTCGGTCAGGCCGACGCTGGCGATTTGCGGGTGGCAATAGGTGCAGCCCGGGATGTTCCTGGGGTCCATCGCGTGCGGGTGGTTGCCGGCGATCGCCTCGGCGGCGATGACACCTTCATGGCTTGCCTTGTGCGCCAGCCATGGCGGTGCCGTGATATCGCCAATTGCATAGACGCCGGAGACGTTGGTGCGGCACATCGGGTCGGTTTTCAGGAAGCCACGATCCATCTCGACGCCCAGCGCCTCCAGCCCGATATTTTCGGTATTGGGCACGATGCCGACCGCGACGATGACATGGCTGAATTCTGACGATGCCACCTTGCCGTCCTTCGCCTTGATGCTCGCGGTGACGCCGTTCGCGCCAACATCGATCTTTTCGACGCCTGCGCCAGTCATGATCGTCATGCCCTGCTTCTTCAGCGCCTTTTCGAGGAAGGCTGAAACATCAGCATCTTCAACGGGCACGATCCGGTCGAGCATTTCAACCACCGTCACTTCGGCACCCATATCGTTGTAGAAGCTCGCAAATTCGATCCCGATCGCGCCCGAACCGATCACGAGCAGCCTGGTCGGCATTTCGGGCGGGACCATCGCGTGGCGATAGGTCCAGATCCGCTTGCCGTCGGCCTTGGCGAAGGGCAGGTCGCGGGCACGAGCGCCGGTGGCGAGGATGATGTTCTTCGCAGTCAGTTCGGTGGTCTTGCCGTCCCCGGTGACGGTGACGGCATTGGCCGCGCTCAGCGCGCCGTCGCCCATATACACGGTGATCTTGTTCTTCTTCATCAGGTGGGTGACGCCCTGATTGAGCTGCTTCGCCACCCCGCGTGAGCGCTGCACCACCGCGTCGATATCTGCGCTGATTCCTTCCGCGATCAGCCCATAATCCTTGGCATGCTGCATATAATGATAGATTTCGGCGGACCGCAGCAGCGCCTTGGTCGGGATGCAGCCCCAGTTGAGGCAGATGCCGCCAAGCAGCTCGCGCTCGACGATCGCGACCTTCAGGCCAAGCTGGCTGGCCCGGATCGCCGCGACATAGCCGCCGGGTCCGGAACCGAGAACGATGAGATCAAATTGGTCAGCCACATTATGCTCCTGGGGGGAGAGGATCAGACAAATTGCTCGCCGATAATGCGCGGACGGCGCTGGTCGTCGAGCGCGACGAAAGTGAAGCGGGCCTGAGTCACCAGGCAGGATTGTTCGGCATGGCGATCGCGCCGCCAGCTTTGCACTTCGATTGTCATCGACGTACGACCGACCCGGGCCAGATCGGCATAGACCGACACCTCGTCGCCGACAAAGACCGGCGCATGGAATTTCATGCCTTCAACGGCAATAGTCACCGCGCGGCCCTTGGCATAGCGCGCGGCAACAAGACCGGCGGCCGAATCCATCAGGCTCATCAGCCAGCCGCCGAAAATATCGCCATAGGCATTGGCGTCGGCGGGCATGGCGGTGACGCGGATCGCCAGCTGCTCGGCAGGGGGCATCGGCTCAGGCATCGGGGCCCGTCAGCGACCAGCCGATATCAGGGGCGAGCCCATGGCCGAACGCCTGCGCGATCCACAGCCGCGCCATGCCTTCAAGCTCGCGTGCATAATCGAGCCCGCCTGCGTCGCGCGCGTCAAAGCCGATATCGGTGAGCAGGCCGATCACCTTGGCCTTGGCGGCTGCATCGTCGGCGGCGACGAACTGCAGCGGCTTGATCCGGCGCTGCGGCGCATCGGCCATCACCCCGGAGCCGACCTGGTTGAGCGCCTTGACCACCACCGCGTCGGTCTTGCCCTGCAGCAGCTGCGCCGCCGATTGATCGGGCGCGATCAACGGCGCGAGATTATTCATGAAATCATAGGGGTTGATCGGATCGATCAGGATCTTGCCGGCAATCGGCCCGAGGGCCGCCAGCGCGCCATCAACGGCATCCCAGTTGATCGCCAGGATGATGACGTCGGCCCAGGCCCCGGCATACGCCATCGCCGTGAGCGGCACGCCTTGGCCGGCTGCAGCATATTTGGGATCGGCCGGATCGCGCACGCCGAACACGACATCATGCCCGGCCTGACCAATATTGGGCGCGATCACACCACCGACCCTGCCCGTCCCAATCACGGCGACCTTCATGACTGTTCTCCTGTCCGTCCTGCCCTGTCGGCGGCACGGTCCGCCGCCCAAGCTTCGCGCAATGGCCGATAGCCCATCGCAATGATGAAGATGATCGCGACATAATCGACCAGCCAGATTTCCCGATGGGCAAGCGGCACGGCCCATGCCGCCGCCGCTGCAATCACCAACGCGGCAACGATGCCCAGCGCGACATGCATCAGCTCCACCGCAAACCGCATGGCGCGCGCCTCAGGCAAGCAGACCAAGCGGGGTTTCGACGAGCGCCTTGATCGCCTGCATCAGCTGCGCACCGTCAGCCCCGTCGATCGCACGGTGATCGAAGCTGCCCGTCACCGACATTACCGTGGCGATGCCAAGCCCACCGTCGATCACATAGGGTCGCTGTTCGCCCGCGCCGACCGCGAGAATCATGCCCTGTGGCGGATTGATCACGGCATCGAACGCCTTGATCCCGAACATCCCCATATTGGAAATTGATGCCGTGCCGCCCTGATATTCGGCCGGCTGAAGCTTGCCGTCCTTGGCACGTTGGGCGAGGTCCTTCATCTCGGTAGCGATAGCCGAAACGCTCTTGCCCGCTGCATCCTTGATGATCGGGGTGATCAGTCCGCCGGGGATCGAGACCGCGACCGCAATATCGGCGCGGCTATAGGAAACCAGCTGGTCGCCAAGGAAAGTAACATTGCACTTAGGCACCTGGACCAGCGCGGCGCCCAGCGCCTTGATCAGCAGATCGTTGACCGACAGCTTCACGCCCCGCGATTCGAGCGCCTTGTTGAGTTCACCACGCAGCTTCAGTAGCGCGTCGAGCCGGATATCGACCGTCAGATAGATATGCGGAATCGTCGATTTCGCTTCGGTCAGCCGACGGGCGATGGTCTTGCGCATGTTCGAGAGCTTCTCGATCGTGTGCGGAATCGTATCGTCCCAGGCAACCGGCGCGGGGGGGCGGGCGGGCGCGGGCGGGGCGGAAGGTGTCGCCGCGGCGGCCTCTGCCGAAGCCGCGACGGCGGCTGCACCAGCGGCCACAGCCGGGCGCGCCGAATCGATATCGGCCTTGATGATCCGGCCATTCGGGCCAGATCCGGCCAAAGCAGCCAGATCGATGCTTTTTTCTGCCGCGAGCCGGCGGGCGAGCGGGCTGGCCTTGATCCGATCGCCAGCGGCGGCGGGTTTGGGTGGCGGCACTGCCTTCTCTCTCTCCATTGCAGGGGCCACCGGCTTGTCGGCGGGCGCTGCGCTGGCCGGTGGGGCGGCTGGTGGAGCGACTGGCGCGGCAGTTGCGGGCTTCGAATCAGCCGATTCGCCTTCCTGCAGCAGCAGCGCAATGACCGTGCCGACCTTTACGTTGTCAGTGCCCTCAGCCACCAGTATCTGGCTAATCACGCCTTCATCGACGGCTTCGAATTCCATCGTTGCCTTGTCGGTCTCGATCTCGGCCATCAAATCCCCCGACGACACGGTGTCGCCCTCCTTGATCAGCCATTTTGCAAGGGTGCCTTCCTCCATTGTCGGGGAGAGGGCGGGCATCTTGATCTCGATCGGCATGAAAGCGGCGTCCTTGCGCGAGTCCTGGGGGTGCGGGTTTCCTTCGCCATCCGAAGCGCCGGGTCAAGACCAACCCTTGCACGGCGGCCCCACGCAGCCCACCTTAGCGTCAAAACAGGCACGGGAGAGCGGCCATGCGGATCTATCTGGTGGTGATCGATGAGACGCCCGAAGCCGAAACCGCGCTGCGCTTTGCCGCGCGCCGCGCCGTGAAGACCGGCGGCGGGGTGGAAATCCTGGCGTTGGTGCCGGCCGCCGAGTTCGTACCCTGGGGTGGGGTCCAGGCGACGATCGAGGAAGAAGCCCGACAGCATGCCGAAGCTTTGGTCGCTGGCGCCGCCGGCACGCTGATCGAGGAATCGGGGCTGAAGCCGATCATTACCGTGCGCCAGGGCGATGCCAGCAAGGTGATTCGCGACGTGATCGCCGGCAATCCTGAAATCGCCGCGTTGGTGCTCGCGGCCGCCCCGCACGGCGCACCGGGCCCGCTCGTCACTCATTTCGCCGGATCGGATGCCGGCGCGCTGCCAATTCCGCTGATGATCGTGCCGGGCGGGCTCAACGCTGCTGCGATCGATCGGTTGAGCTGACGGCGCTTGCTCCCCGACCCCGGACGCGGCACGATAAAGGTATGATCAAGATTATACTTGCTGCAGCGATGCTCAGCGTCGCCACCCCCGCGCTTGCCGGCGACAAGCCCGATCCGGTCCGGCTCAAGGCGACGGTTGAAAAGCTCGTCTCGTTTGGAACGCGCAACACACTGTCCTCCCCAACCGACCCGGTCCGCGGTATCGGTGCGGCGCGGGCTTGGGCGGCGGACGAGCTCGATAAGCTGGGTGAGGCGTGCAAATGCATGCAGGTCCAGCGGATTGGCCGGACCTTCACCGGCCCGCGCGCGCCGAACGGCGTTGAGGTGATCGACGTGCTCGGCGTGCAATGGGGCCGCGACCCCAACCGCGTCGTCATCGTCGGCGCGCATATCGACAGCCGTGGCAGCGACACGCTCGACGTGACCAAGGATGCACCAGGCGCGAATGACGATGGCTCGGGCGTGGCGCTGGTGATGGAGGCCGCGCGCATCCTCTCCAAGGAAAAGTTCGAGGCGACGATCGTCTATGCAATCTTCTCCGGCGAGGAACAGGGCCTGTGGGGCGGGCAGTTGCTCGCCGAGACCGCCAGGGAGCGGGGCTGGGAAATATCCGCCATGCTCAATAACGATATCGTCGGCAACACGATGGGGCAGAATGGCATCCGCGTGGCAGACCGTGTCCGGGTGTTTTCGGAAGGCATTCGCGCCTCGGAGGATTTGCCCGGCCAAATGGCGCGGCGTGGCAATGGCGGCGAGGATGACGGCCCCAGCCGCGCGCTCGCCAAGACGATCGACGACATCGCCACAACCATTCCGGGCGGGCTCGACGTTTTCATGGACCGGCGGCCCGACCGGTTCGGGCGCGGCGGCGATCATGAGCCGTTTTTGAAGCTGGGCTATCCGGCGGTGCGCTTTTCGGTCGGCGCGGAAAACTGGACGCAACAGCATCAGGATCTGCGCACCGAGAACGGCATCGTCTATGGCGACACCGTCGACAGGATGGATTTTCGCTATCTCGCCAAGGTGACGGCGATCAACATCGCCGCGATCCGCCGTTTTGCAAGCGCGCCGGCGGCGCCCAAAGCGGTGACGATCAACGGCGCGCTGTCGTTCGACACGGTGGTGAAATGGGCACCGGTCAAAGGCGCCACGGGCTACCGTGTCTATTGGCGGCGTACCGATGGCACCCGCTGGACCGGCCGCCAGGACGTGACCGACACAGGGCTCACCTTGGTTAATACCTCGATCGACGACAATCTGTTCGCGGTCGCGGCGGTCGGTGCCGGCGGCGCGGAGAGCCTGCCTACGCTGGCCGGGCCTGCACCGCGGCCATAGGCCGGGTTTGGAGCAGGGAATACCGCATCATTGCCTGGCGACCACAGGGTCAACAGGCCCCCTCGCCGCGCGGCCTGATCAGCAGCCGCAGGTACAACTGCACTTCGGCTTGGCGTGCCATTTACGCACCGGCTTGCGATAGGCGCGGCGAACCGGCGGTCGATAAACCGTTTCCTCGACATATTCGGTCACCGTGGTCGTGACTACCGGCGCCTGCTGGACGGTGATCGTGGTGGTCACGCCGCCGGGATAATAATAGCTGCTGCCGGCCGACCAACTCTGGGTATAGCCATGCGGGTAGAGCGGCTGCACGACTGGCGCCGCAGAGGGGTAGGCCGGCGGATAGGGAGCGGCATAAGGCGCGCCATAAGGCGGGGGTGGATCGCGATAGCGCCGATCATCATCGCGTCGATCGTCGCGACGATGATCGCGGCTGCCATCATCATAGCGATCATCATCGCTGCGATCCTGCCCTTCCCAGCCGATACCGCTGACACTGTCATAGACCCGGCCGCTGCCATCGATCAGCACCGCATCGTCATAATAGCGCGACCAGCTATAGCCAGAAGGCGGCGGCGCGAGGCCATAACTGGCATAATTGCCAATGAAGAAGCTCGGCGCGATCCAATAGCGCGGCAGCGCAAAGCCGCGCCCCGGGCGCCGATAGCCCCCCCAGCCGCCGGGTGCCTGGACGCCGCCGATCCAGCGACCGCCAATTTGCCCACCCCAGCGCTGTCCCTGCAAACGGGGCATCGGCAGGCGCTGCATCGGGCCGGATGCGCGCGACGTCCGCATCGGCGGCAAACCCGATTGGCCGACACCCTGCTGCGGCAGATAGGTTGACGGCCCGTTCTGTGGCCCGCCCTGTGGCCCGCTTGGCGGCACCGCGATTTGCGGCGCGATCATCTGGCCGCGCCCGATTCGCTGCGCACTGGCAGGCCCGACGAGCAGGATCGCCGATGCGGCAAGCGACACGATGATGGGGGTTCGCATGGTTAACTCTCCGCCGGGTCGCGCGCCGGGCGATTGCCCAAGCCGATGCGATCCCAAATCCTTAACGGTCTTGTTACCAATTTCGGCTGATTTCCGCCACCTAAGCCACTGTCCCAGTTCGGGTCAGATGCGCGCAGAGAGCAGACCGGCCAGCGCTTCGACCCCAGCGGCGTCAACCGCGTCGAACCGCGCTGCGATCGGGCTGTCGAGATCGAGCACCCCCAGCAAGACGCCATCACGCTGGATCGGCACGACCAGCTCGGATCGGCTATCGGCATCGCAGGCGATGTGGCCGGGAAAGCCATGAACGTCATCAACTCGCTGCGTCGTTAACGTCGCTGCTGCCGCACCGCATACGCCGCTGCCGATCGCGATGCGAATACAGGCGGGCTTGCCCTGGAACGGCCCGAGCACCAGTTCGCCCGCCGCCAGCCGGTAAAAGCCGGCCCAGTTGAGATCAGGCAGATATTGCCAGATCAGCGCTGCCGCATTGGCCATGTTGGCAATCGCGTCGGGCTCGTCGGCAGTCAGCGCATCAAGCGCCGACAGCAGATCGCGGTATAATTCGGCCTTGGCGCTGGTGTCGACGGTGAAGGCGTACATGGCAAGCTCCTGATGACGCCGGACAGGTGGCGTCGGCCCGGCACCTTGGCAAGGGGTAGGGGGCAAGGGGCAAGGGGCAAGGATCAATCCAGCGAAACGCGGCCCCGCCCAGCCTTGATTTCGCTCCGCCCCTTTTTAGCATCGACGCGGCGTGCCTTGGCGGCCTTGCTCGGCTTGGTCTTTACACGGCGCACCGGCCGATCATGCGCCTTGCCGATCAGGTCGGACAGGCGGGCGCGGGCGTCGGTGCGGTTGGCATCCTGGGTACGGAATTTGCGCGCGGTGATGACGAGTTCGCCCGCAATCGTCATCTTGCTGCCGGCGAGCGTCTTCAGCCGCTGATAGACATCGAGGGACAGGCCGAGCTTGAACACATCGACGCGCAACTGCACCGCCGTCGCCACCTTGTTGACATTCTGTCCGCCCGGCCCCGATGCGGCCAGGAAACGCTCCTCCTCGATCGCGCTTTCGGGGAGGACGTAATCAGCCATCGCTCGGCTCGGCATCCGGCATCGGCGTCGCCTTGAGATCGGCCATCGGCTCGGCGTCGATTGGGGCGGCCGGACCAAAGCCGGCGGCGATGAAGCGATCGGGCATTGGCGCCTCTGCGATGACATCGGGCTTCCCTTCGCGCGGCACGATCAGCGCCGCGGCGTGGAGCAGCAGCCCGTGTGCTCCCTTGCGACCAAAGAGCTGACCATAAACCGGATCGCCCGCCACCGGTGCGCCCAGCGCTTCGGCGGCATGGACGCGAATCTGATGGGTACGGCCGGTTTCGGGCGAGAACTCGACCAGTGACTGCGCACCGATTACGCGCAGCAACCGCCAATGCGTGCGCGACGGCTTGCCCTTGGGGCTGCCAATCATCCGCCAGCCATCGGCCTCGCTGCTGATCTTGTCGAGCGCGAGATCGATCAGGCCGCCTTCGCCCTCCGGAATGCCATCGAGCACCGCCAGATAAGTTTTCTTGACGAGCCCCGCCTCGAACACGCGCTGGAAGCGCTTGTGCGCCTTGGGATTGCGTGACAGCAGCAGGCAACCGCTGGTGTCGCGATCCAGCCGGTGCACCGCCTGCGGCCAGCGCTGAAAGCCGAAGGTCAGGCTCTGGAGGTGGTTTTCCAGGCTGAGCGCACCGTCGCGTGGCGGATCGACCGGCAGGCCGGCGGGCTTGTCAATGACGATCGCTTCGCCGTCGATAAAAAGAACATGGTCTGTAATCATCCGATGCCCTTGCCACTCGCCGCGCCCGCGTGCCAGAAAAAGCGCATCGAGCCGGGGACTTCATGAAGAACGCATTCGCTCTCACGCTGGCGACAATCGCCCTGGCGCCGATGACCGCGAGCGCCGCGACCGAGCAATTATGCATCGGCCAGCAAATCATGGTGGGCGCAGATGGCCGGCTGCTCGGCCATTTGCCCTATGGCCAGGCGAGCGCGACCGAACTCGTCGCGGCGCCGGCGGCCTTTGCGATCGGCGTTCCCTGCCGGCTGCGGCCAGAGGCGGCAGCCGATCTTGCGCGCCTGCTCTCCGCCGCTGCGCTAACGCCGGGCTTGGCCGGGCGGATCAGGGCGGTTTCCTGTTACCGCACGATCGACCACCAACGCGCGGTGTTCTGCAGCCAGATCGGACCGACGAAGCGCTGCCGCAACGCCGCCGAACGCGCGCGGGCGGTGGGGCCGCCTGGCTATAGCGAACATGCCACTGGCTATGCGATCGACTTTGGCACCCGGCCCTCACCGGGATGCGGCGATGTCGACGCTTGTTTCGCCTGGACGCCGGCGGGTAGGTGGCTGATGGCGCACGCGATCGATTTCGGTTTCGAACTATCCTTCCCGGCCGGCAATGCGCAAGGCGTGACCTGGGAACCATGGCATTGGCGCTGGGTCGGCACCGCTGTCGACGCGCCCGGTGCCGGCCCGGCCCGCGCGATCTTTGCCCGCGCTCGGCGCGACTTTCCGGGCCAGCCTCAGCTGCCGGAGTTGGCCCCGGCCATCAATCCGCCACCGTTGCTTGCCGCACCGGGCCGCGCTGTCCCGAACGCCGGTGTGACGCCGAGGCTGCCGGCGCTGCCGATCCCGCCGGTGATTGCACCGCCGCCGCTGGTTGCCGCGCCGCCAATACCAACGCCAACGGCGACGCCCCGCATAGAGGCGCCGCCGCTGCGTTAGGATCGGTCTATGCGGTCAGGCGGTCTGCTTGATCGCCACTTCGGCAATGCGCCGCCCCTGATAGCGGGCGCCATCAAGCTCGGCGGCGCTTGGCTGGCGGCTGCCGTCACCGTCGGCGATCGTCGTCGCGCCATAAGGCGATCCGCCCTTGACCTCGTCGACGCCCATCTGGGCCTGATAGCCATAATCGAGCCCAACGATCGTCATGCCGAAATGCAGCAAATTGGTGATGATCGAGAACAAGGTCACTTCCTGGCCGCCATGCTGGGTGGCGCTGGAGGTAAAGGCACCGCCGACCTTGCCGTTGAGCGCACCGCGCATCCATAATCCGCCGGCCTGATCGAGGAATGCCGCCATCTGGCTCGGCATCCGGCCAAAGCGGGTCGGGGCGCCGATCACGATCGCATCATAGCCGGCCAGTTCCTCGATCGAGCCGATCACCTGATGGGCGCTGTCGGCCTTGAAATGGGCGGCGGCGACTACCGCCGGCGGGGCCGTTTCCGGGACGCGGCGGACATCGGCGATGGCGCCGGCAGCGCGGGCACCCTCGGCAATGGCCTCGGCCATCTGCTCGATATGGCCATAGGAGGAATAATAGAGGACAAGAACTTTCGACATGACAATGCTTCCTTGATGAAAGGCGTTATCGGGGCGAGCACGTGGGGGTGCTTGGAGAAAAGCCGTGCCCGCCCCGTCCGCACCCGTGATCGGGTTCGGAATGGGATTGAAGAAAGGGCGCGTTATTCCGAATCGACGAGGACGATTTCGGCTTCCTCGATCGCGGTCATTGTAATCGTGACGGGGCCACGCAGCGCCGCGCCATCGCGCGCTGCGATCCGCTGGCCATCGATCTCAATCACGCCCGTGGCCGGGACCAGATAGGCATGGCGCCCATCGGCCAGGTCGTGGCTGATCGACTCGCCGGCCTTGACCGTGGCGGCCAGCAGCCGTGCGTCGGCGCGGATCGGCAGCGCATCGACATCCTCGGCAAAGCCGCTCGCCAACGTCACGAACTGGCCGGCGCGCCCATCCTTGGGGAAAGGTTTGGCGCCCCAGCTCGGGCTGCCGCCCAGCCGCTTTGGCTCGATCCAGATCTGGAACAAGGTCGTCGTTTCGGATTCGAGATTATATTCCGAATGGCGAACGCCCGTTCCCGCGCTCATCACCTGGACGTCACCGGCACCGGTGCGGCCGGTATTGCCCATCGAATCCTGGTGGGTGATCGCGCCGGTGCGCACATAGGTGATGATCTCCATGTCGCGGTGCGGATGCGGCGGGAAGCCCGCATTGGCGGCGATCTCATCATCGTTCCACACCCGGATGCTGCCCCATCCCATCCGGTCGGGGTCATAATAATTGGCGAAAGAGAAATGGTGACGGGCGTTGAGCCAGCCATGATCGGCATGGCCAAGGCTGTCGAATGGCCGCCGGTCGATCCGTGATCTGGTCAGCATGGGAACCTCCTTTGTGTTGCCGCCAAAATAGGAAATTTTCTGATCGCGTAAATGGAAACGATGGAAACTGATCGTTTCCTAAGTTAGCATGAGCTTCGAGGAGATGTTGATGCGGCTACCGGATCTCGAAGCCTGGGCGATCTTCGCCAGCGTCGTCGAACACCGGTCGTTCAGTGCCGCGGCCGAGGCGATCGGCCTGTCGAAGGCGACGGTGTCCAAGGCCATCACTCGGCTCGAACAGCATCTCGGCCAGTCGCTGTTCCATCGCACGTCGCGCCGGCTCAGCCTTACCGAGAACGGCAAGGCGCTGGCCGAGCGCGCCGCACGCATGCTAGGCGAGGCCAATGCCGCGGAGGAAGCGGCGCGCGACGCCGCCAGCGCGCCGACCGGCCTGATCCGCCTTGCCGCGCCGATGAGCCTTGGGCTGCTGTACCTCACCGATCTCGTCGCGGCATTTATCGACGCGCATCCGGGGATCGAGATCGATCTGCACTTGTCCGATGCCAAGATCGACATCGTCGCCGAGGGGTTTGACATCGCGGTGCGGATCGCCAATTTGCCGGACAGCTCGTTGCGGGCGCGGCGGCTGGGACCGATTACCGCGCATGTAGTCGCCGCCCCGGCCTATCTCGCTCGCTACGGCACCCCCACCCACCCGGCACAGCTCGGCGAGCATGCCTGCCTCGCCTACACCAATATCGCCGGTCCGTGGCGCTTTACTGGCCCGGGCGGGGCCGACGTGATGATCAGGCCGGCGGGGCCGCTGCGCGCCAATAGCGGCGATGCGCTACTCCCTGCGCTGCGCCTCGGCATGGGCATTGGCGTGCTCCCCGATTTCATCACCTGCCATGATCTGGCGAGCGGTGCGCTGATCCCGATTCTGACCGACTGGCATGCACCACCCGTGGCGCTGCACCTGATGACGCCGCCCGGCACGCTACGGCCCGCCCGGGTCGAACTGCTGCTCGATTGTCTGAGCGAGCGTCTGCGGCCGCTCTGTCCGACATCCGGCTAGCGCCGGTTGCGCAACAGAGCGCCGCCCCCGGCCATTGTTGCCGGATTCACCAATCAGGCACGCGGGCCGGGATATCGCGAACCCTGCGGGAGTCGACGCGACTCGTGGAGTCAGGCCGATTAATCTGAAATTAACCTTTTACCTTCATCACTGATGAGGTTAATGGAATATGTGTGACCGCGCCGAGCGACTGGGGATGTTCGGGGCTGCGAGCAACAGGGGAATAGCCAGATGCGCGTGCTGCTGATCGAAGACGAGCCCACCACGGCCAAGGCCATTGAGCTGATGCTCTCGGCGGAAGGCTTCAACGTCTACACCACCGATCTGGGCGAGGAAGGCCTCGATCTGGGCAAGCTCTATGATTACGATATCATCCTGCTTGATCTCAACCTGCCGGACATGCACGGCTATGACGTGCTGAAAAAACTCCGCGTCGCCCGGGTACAAACCCCGGTGCTGATCCTGTCGGGCATCAACGAGATGGACTCAAAGGTCCGCTCATTCGGCTTTGGCGCTGACGATTACGTCACCAAGCCCTTCCACCGCGAAGAGCTCACTGCCCGCATCCATGCGGTTGTGCGCCGCTCCAAGGGCCATTCGCAGTCGGTAATCCGCACCGGCAAGCTCGCCGTCAACCTGGATGCCAAGACCGTCGAAGTCGATGGCGCGCGCGTCCATTTGACCGGCAAGGAATATGCGATGCTCGAACTGCTCAGCCTGCGCAAGGGCACCACGCTCACCAAGGAAATGTTCCTCAACCACCTGTACGGCGGCATGGACGAGCCCGAACTCAAGATCATCGACGTCTTCATCTGCAAGCTGCGCAAAAAGCTCAGCATGGCATGCGAAGGCGAAAATTATATCGAAACCGTCTGGGGCCGCGGCTATGTGCTGCGCGAGCCTGACGAAGTGGGTGGCGTGAGCGAAGCCGCCGTCGCTTGAACCGAGCTAAGAACGGGGGAAAAGCCCGCGGTTTCCGAAAGGAAGCCGCGGGCTTTTTGTTGGGCAAAGGGTCCCGCGCACTCGGGCACCCCCGACCCGCCGGACTACTGGATGCCCAAAATTGCAGGCTACCCGGCCACAGGCGCGAACACGCGGAGCCGGTGGCCATCGGGATCGCTGGCGACAAAGGTGGTGCCAAAGCTCATGCGGGTCGGCGCCTGAAGCATGGCCATGCCGCGCCGCGCCCAGTCGGCGTGCATCGCCTCCACGGCGGACGCGTCGGCGACGGCAAACGCGATCTCGCTTGAGCCGGCCTCGCCGCTGCTTTCCGGTTCCACCGTCTCTCGCGACCATAGCCCCAGCATCACGCCGTCACGCAATGGCAAGATTGTGATGTCAGGCTTCTGGTCGACGACCGGAATGCCGAACAGATCGTGGTAGAGCGCAGCGCTGGCTGCGTGGTCGCGAACATGCAACAGCAAAAAATTGAAGCTTGGCATAAAATTCCCTTTCAGATCAGCGGCACACGGGATTGGCGCCGACGAAGAGGGGATTACGACACGGTCCTGTCAGTTTTTGTCAGCAGTCACTGTTCCGGTACACCCTGGATGGCGTGCCATTCCTTGAGCAGTCTTGCTCGGCGGCGGGGATAGCGCTCCGCCATGCAGTCGAGCGTGGCAATTCGATCGATCCTGAAATGCCGGTATCCGTCGCGCAACTCGCACCAGGCGACCACCACCCGCACCCGATCATAAAAGGCCAGCGCGATCGGCCAGATCGTCCGCTGGGTGGCGATCCCTTGCTTATCGGCATAGGCGACCTGCACTTTGCACTCGGAGCGGATTGCCTGGCGGATCGCGGCGACTGCGCCGTCCCGTGCCGCAATCGGCTCACCGGGGCCGATTAGTAGCCCGGAGTCATCGATACCCGCCTTGAGGTCGTCGGGTAGTACGGTGCCGATTTTGGCCAGCACATTGCGCGCGGCTTTGGCGAGAAGGCCGTCCGCACGCTCCGAAACCCAGCGCGAGCCAAGCACCAGTGCCTCGATTTCGTCTTCGGAAAACATCAGGGGCGGCAGCATGAAACCCGGCCGGAGCACAAAGCCCAGCCCCGCTTCGCCCTCGATATGCGCGCCCTGGCCTTTCAGTGTCTCGATATCGCGATAAATGGTGCGCAACGATACGCCGAGGTCGTCGGCCAGAACGGCACCGGCCACCGGGCGCCGGTGCTGCCGCAGGGCCTGTATCAAATTGAGAAGGCGCTGCGCGCGAGCCATGAAAGCCGCTCTCCAAGGCTGGCATCCTGCCATAATCTGGCAGTTGAACAGGCTTGTGTCAAAATCGATCCCGATCGGACACGAGAGATACCGGCTGCATCCCTGGCCCAGCGCAATGGCAGTCGCCCGCAGGTATGATGCGCCTGGAGTTGGTCGGCTGATGTCGGCGGCAGGCGATGGACATTGATGTTTACGCCCAATGGTTTGCCACCTAGACCGCGTTGCCAGATCAGCGCGTTTCGGCAGGCAGTGATGTGGCACCTTGGGGGAATTCGAATGAAGAAATTTTGGGCGGCGTTTGTGCTGCTACTGCTGGTGCCGCGGCCGAGCGCGGCGCAGTCGACCGGTGGCACCCCGAACGTTTCCTGCGATATTCCGGGCCAGGTGGTGAACGAGACGGGCCTCGTCACCATCGGCGGCATTCAACAATGGATCGTGATTGAAGGGCAGGATTGCGCCAACCCGGTGGTGCTGATCGTCCATGGCGGGCCTGGCAATCCCAACTCACCGTTCGCGCACAATATGTTCGGCAGCTGGGCACGGGATTTCACCGTGGTCCAATGGGATCAGCGTGGATCGGGCAAGACCTATGCCGCGAATAAGCCCGCCGACGGCGAGAGCCTGACCATGGATCGACTGACGCGCGACGGTATCGACGTCGCTCGCTATGCGGCCCGACATCTGGGCAAGCGCAAGGTCATTCTCATGGGCGGGTCCTGGGGCTCGGCCTTGGCTGTTCACATGGCGATGGCCGCTCCTGGCCTGTTCCACGCCTATGTCGGCACCGCCCAGCTGGTGAATTATCAGGACGATATCGCCGCAAGCTATGCGCACGCGCTGAAATTCGCCCATACCGCCGGCGATGCCGATGCAATCACCGCCCTGGACAAAATTGGCTCACCGCCATGGATCGACCCGCATAATTTCGGGATTTTGCGGCGCATCACCCGCCGCTACGAAGCGATGCATACCGATCCCGCGCCAAAAGGGTGGCTCGACTTCGCCCCCGGGTACGACACCGCTGACTATCTGGCGGCGTATGAGGCTGGGGAGGATTATTCGTTCCTGCAATTTGTCGGACTGGCAGGCGATGGGATGGGGCCGAAGATCGACCTGAAAAAACTGGGAATGCATTTTGCCATGCCGGTCTATCTTCTTCAGGGAGAGGAGGATCTGGTCACCCCGGCGGAGATCAGCAAAGCCTATTTCGATGGCCTGTCCGCGCCAGCCAAGGCGTTCCTCGTGCTGCCGCGCACCGGGCACGATCCCAATGTGACGATGATTGATGCACAGCTGCGGGTATTGACCAGCCTGGTTCGATCAGCCGCGATGACGGCGGATCAACCCTGAATTCAGACGGTGCGGCAGCGATTGCCGGGCTCTGGCGTCAACATCGGCGTGGTGCACGGCCCCGGGTAATCGTGACCGGCGGGTCGGGAGTCATGCGGGGTATGGTTCACCCAGCGCGCGCCCGATCTCACCACCCATCACGGTCACAGACACGGCATCAGCGCAGCCGCGTCACCGGCCCCAGGCCTTTACGCCGCCGATCCAGGTTTCCTCCACCTTGGTTGCGCGCAAATCGCTCGGGCTCGCCAGCAGCGGGTCGCGATCGACGATGATGAAATCGGCCCATTGCCCGGCCCCCAGCCGGCCGAAATCCTTTTCGGCAAAGCCGGCATAGGCCGCGTCCATCGTGTAAGCGCGCCACGCCTGTTCGCGGCTGATGCGTTCCTGCGGCTGCCAGCCGCCATAGGGCTCGCCATTGGCGTCGGCGCGGGTGAAGCCGGCGGCCCATCCGGCAAAGGGATCGGGGCTTTCGACCGGATAATCGGTGCCAAACGCCAGCACCGCTCCATTTTTGAGCATCGTCGCCCAGGCATAGGCCCCGGCAAGCCGGTCGGGCCCCAGCCGCGCCTCAGCCATTGTCCGGTCGCCGGTCTGGTGAACGGGTTGCATCGACGCGATCGTCCCGTGCTGGCCGAATTTCGGCAGATCGGTGGGATCGACGATCTGCGCGTGTTCGATCCGCCAGCGACGATCACCCTTATAGGTTTCAGCAAGATCGCTGATCGCGGACAGAACCTGCGCATTGGCCTTGTCGCCAATCGCGTGCACCGCGACCTGATAGCCATCCATCGCCGCCCGGCTCATCAGATTGCGCAGCACGTCATCGGCGAGGAAGCCGGCACCGCTTTGGGTCGGCGCATCGGCATAGGGCGCCTTCAGCCAGGCCCCGCGCGATCCCAGGGCGCCATCGGCATAGAGCTTGACCCCGGCGAGCTTCAGCCGGCCATTATACAGCCAGGGCGTCGGGCCGATGCCACCGATGCGGATAGTATCTTCAAGCCCCGCGCCATAGCTGATGAATCTGACGCGCAGCGACCCAGCGTCGCCAAGCCGGCGATAGGTCAACCATTCATCGAGCGAAGTGCCCATATCGGCCGTGGCGGTGATACCAAAACCGAGCAGGATCGCCTGCGCCTTCAGGATCGCGGTGCCGCGCTCCTTAGGCAAGGGCTGCGGCACCACACGATTGACCAGCGCCTGCGCTGAATCGACGAACACGCCATTGGGTTCGGTGCCGGTCTTTTCGATCCGCCCGCCGACGGGCGCCGCGCTTTTCGCCGACACCCCGGCCGCCTTCATCGCCGCACTGTTCGCCCAGCTGGCATGGCCATCCGCGCGCGCCAGCCAGACCGGTCGATCGCTGACGACGGCGTCGAGATCGGCGGCGGTCGGGAAGCGACCAAGTCCCCATTTCTCCTGGTTCCAGCCGCCGCCCAGAATCCATTTCCGATCCGGGTTGGCGGCGACATAGGCGGCAATCTTGGCCTTGGCCTCGTCAAGCGAGGTTGTGCCCGACAGATCGAGTTCCAGTGCACGAAAGCCAAGTTCGGTGACATGGCCATGCGCATCGACAAAGCCGGGCAACAACACCTTGCCCTTCATGTCGGCGCGCCAATCGAGCTTGTCGGGGCGCTTTTCGCCCTGCCCCAGCAGCCGGGCGACATGGCCGTCGGGCGTCATCACCAGCCCGGTGAAGCGGACAACCTTGCCATTGGCGTCAAGCGTGATGCCGTTGACATTGTCGACCAGCGCATCGGCATAGGCCGGGGAGGCAAGTAGCAACGCCGCGACGATCGCCAACAAACGTCGCCCCGGCAAAAGCTGCGGCCGTGAGCCTGGGGCACCGACAGGATGGGCATGCCCGGCGGCGCGCCCAACGTGCGAGACCCCAGCTTTCGCCGGGGTAACGATGTTTAGGCCTGGAAGCGCGTGTCTGACCATCGGACGATTCATTTCGGCAATCTCCTGACCAGCGAACTCGTATCCTGACGGCGCCCGCCCATTTTCTGGACTTCGGCATAGAATTGATCGACCAACGCCGCCACCGGCAGCGTCGCGCCATTCTTTTTCGCCTCGTCGAGCGCCAGCCCCAGATCCTTGCGCATCCAATCGACCGCAAAGCCGAAGTCAAACTTGTCCTCGCTCATCGTCTGCCAGCGATTGACCATCTGCCAGCTCTGCGCCGCGCCGCCTGAAATTGCCTCAAACACCCGGTCGAGATCAAGATTGCTGGCCTGGGCAAAGCGCAGCGCCTCGCTCAGGCCCTGCAGCACGCCGGCAATCGCGATCTGGTTGACCATCTTGGTCTGCTGCCCGGCGCCCGGCCCGCCGACATGGACAATCCGGAGCGCATAGGCCGCCATCAGCGGCTCGGCCCTTGCCATCGCGTCGGCCGATCCGCCGCACATGATCGACAACTTGCCATTTTCAGCGCCTGCCTGCCCGCCCGATACGGGCGCGTCGACCACCAGCGCGCGGGCGGCCGCCAGCCGGCGGGCCAAATCGGCGGACACAGTGGTGTGATCGATGAACACCGCATCGTCGCGCATCGCGGCAAAGGCGCCGTCGGTTCCCAGCGTCACCGCGGCCAGATCGGCGTCATTGCCGACACAGGCGATCACCGCATCCTTGCCCGTTGCGGCGGAAGCCGGGGTGTCGGCAACCGTGCCGCCATGCGCCGCGGCCCAGACATCCGCCTTGCTGCGCGTCCGGTTAAAGACGGTGAGGTGATGCCCTGCGGCTGCGAGGTGCCGGGCCATGGGCGCACCCATGATGCCGGTGCCGATAAATGCGATGTCTGCCATGGCGTCGGCGCATAAGGCGTGTTCCTTCGTCGCGCCAGATGGTCTAGGGGCCACCCCCATGGCTAGCATCCCCTTGTCCGGCCTCGCGCCGCTGCCCGTTTCGATCGACGATATCCGCACCGCGCATGGCCGCATTGCGCCCTCGATCGTCCGCACCCCGACGCTGATCAGCAAGACGCTGTCGGCGATGACCGGGGCGACGGTCTATCTGAAGTTCGAAAATCTGCAGTTCACTGCCGCTTATAAGGAGCGCGGTGCGCTCAACACGCTGATGCAATTGGGGCCGGAAACCATCGGGGTGATCGCGGCATCGGCCGGCAACCATGCTCAGGGCCTCGCCTATCACGCCCACCGGCTGGGTATCCCGGCGACGATCGTAATGCCGACGACGACGCCGACGGTGAAAGTAACGCAAACCGAAGGGCACGGCGCAACGGTTGTTCTCCACGGTGAAACTTTTGACGAGGCCTATGCCCATGCACGGCTGCTCGAGGGCGAGCGGGGGCTGACCTTTGTCCACCCGTTTGACGATCCGCGCATTATCGCTGGCCAGGGCACGGTGGCGATCGAAATGCTCGAAGACGTACCGGGGATCGATACGCTGGTGACGCCAATCGGCGGCGGCGGGCTAATTTCGGGCATGGCGACGGTCGCGCGCGCCAGCGGGCGACAGATCGAGGTGATTGGTGTCGAGGCCGAGCTCTTCCCATCGATGTACAACCGGATCAACGGCACGCAAATGCCCTGCGCCGGCGATACGCTGGCCGAGGGCATTGCCGTCAAGGAACCCGGCGTGATCACCGCGCGCATGGTCGAGGCGCTGGTCGATGACATCGTGCTGGTGAGCGAACGCAATCTGGAACGCGCCGTCAGCCTGTTGCTCCAGATCGAAAAGACGGTGGTGGAAGGCGCCGGCGCCGCCGGGCTCGCCGCCTTGCTCCAGCATCCCGAGCGCTTCGCGGGCAAGATCGTTGGCATCGTACTGTGCGGCGGCAACATCGATACTCGCCTGCTCGCCAATGTGCTGCTGCGCGATCTCGCCCGATCGGGCCGGCTCGCCCGGCTGCGGGTGCGGCTGCAGGACCAGCCGGGCGCGCTGTTCAATCTGGTGCGCGTGTTCGATTCTGAACGCGTCAACATCATCGAAGTCTATCACCAGCGCGTCTTTACCACCCTGCCCGCCAAGGGGCTGATCACCGATATTGAATGCGAAACCCGCGACCGGGCGCATCTCGACCGGCTGATCGCGGCGATCCGTCAGTCGGGCTATGAAGTCAGCATGGTCGAGCTCGCCTGACGAAGCGAATCTGGCGCGCGGTGAACCGAGTCGGGCGACTCTATCGCCCTGCCATCATTCGAATATAATGGCGGTGCGCCAGCCGCTAAGCGTTTTTTTGACTCTGCGCGCGCCGCCGTTAACCTTCAATCATGGTAAAGCCGCTTTTCATCACGATTGTGGTGATTCATAAGGGGCCATCCGGACGGCCGATTGTCGGCGTATTTGGGAGGATCAGCGGTAGTGTCAGCGCCTTTTCGCTTCCCGCGATTCTTCGTTACCAGCCCGTCGCCCTGCCCGTATCTTCCCGGTCGGCTTGAGCGCAAAGTCTTCACCGAGCTGAACGGCCCGCATGCCGCCGAACTCAACGATGCGCTGGGCCGGATCGGCTTTCGTCGCAGCCAGTCGGTCGCCTATCGCCCCAGCTGCGCGGGTTGTTCGGCCTGCGTCTCGGTGCGCGTGGTGGCCGAGGATTTCCGCCCCAATGCCACCCAGCGCAAGCTGATCCGCCGGCATAGTGATCTTGACGTCAGCGCCTGCAAGCCCTGGGCGACCGACGAGCAATTCGATCTGCTGCGCCGTTACCTGGGCGATCGCCATCCCGGTGGCGGCATGGCCGGCATGGACGATGGCGATTATGCCGACATGGTCGAGCAAAGCCCGGTCAACAGCTTTGTCGTGGAATATCGCGAACCAACCGTCGATGGCCGGCGCGGCCGCCTGATCGGTGCTTGCCTGACCGACCAGCAAGCCGATGGGTTGTCGATGATCTACAGCTTCTTCGATGCCGCGCATGAAGGTCGGCCCGGGCTCGGTAATCTGATCATCATCGATCATATCCAGCGCGCCCGCGCGCTTGGCCTGCCTTATGTCTATCTGGGCTATTGGGTGAAGGGGTCCGACCGGATGTCGTACAAGACCCGCTATCGCCCGATCGAAGTACTTGGCCCAAGCGGCTGGACGGTAATGGCCGATGACGAGATCACCCCGCAGCGGCTGCCCGCTTTGGCTGACGAACTCGCCTGACAACACCCGATCGCGCCGGCGATAACCGGCTCGACACCAGGCCCGGAATCGACAATGCATCGGGGGGCGGGGCCGGCTTGCCCGGCCAGAGACAGCAGAGGCGATTACGATGCGACTATTGGTCGTGGAGGACGATGCACGGGCTGCCCGGCAGCTTGTAAGCGATCTGATCGAGCTGGGGCATGATCCAGTGGTGGCCGAAGATGGCCGCGCGGCACTGTCATCGGTGACTGACGGTAAATTCGATGCCGTACTGCTCGATCTGATGCTGCCCTTTGTCGATGGTATCGATGTCGCCCGGCGGCTGCGCGAGCGTCAGCTGGACCTGCCGATCATCATGCTCACCGCGCTGGGCGATCTCGAACAACGGCTCGCCGGGCTGGATGCGGGCGCTGACGACTATCTCGTCAAACCAGCCGCGCCGGCCGAAATCGATGCCCGGCTGAAGGCGATATTGCGGCGCGCATCCCGGCGCAACGAATCAGGCGTGATGCGCGCCGGCGATGTGGAGGTCAACGAGATCAAGCATCGCGCGTTGCGCGCCGGCCGGCTGCTCAAGCTGCGCTCGCTCGACTTCAAATTGCTGTGCGAGCTGGTCCGCAACGCCAACAGCGTGGTTACACGCCAGATGCTGTATCAGCGCGTGTGGAATTATGATTTCGAGCCGAGCACCAACATCGTTGAATCGGCGATGCGGCATCTGCGCGCCGAGCTGAACCAGCCCGGCGAGGACGACCCGATCATGACGATCCGGGGCGTCGGTTATATGTTCAACGACAAGAGATAGCATGCGCGCGCGATCGCTCCGCGCCATCATGGCGACCTTTGTCGTCGTCTTTCTGATCGCGATCTTTGCCATTCGGGTGATCAATTATCGCGTCGCGCACACCGCGCTGGCGCATGAAGTCGACCGGCGCCTGGCCGGCGAGATCGACGAAGTCATTGCCATCAGCAACGGTGTCGCCAACCCGGCCATGATCCGATGGATCAAGGCGGAATTGGACGATCATGAAAGCGCCGATCTCTATTTCATGCTGATCGATCGCTATGGCCGTCAATTGGCGGGCAACCTCCGGCTCCGGCCGCCCCCGCCGATCGGCTTTTCCGACCTGGGCGAGATGGCGAAGATTCCCGGCCTGACGCATGGCCGTGCGCTAGCGAGGGCGCTCGCCGATGGCGGCCGGCTGGTGGTCGTCTCGGACAATGATTCGCTCCACGCCTTTGACAGCTTGATGTTCCGCATCCAGCTGACCGGGCTGATCGTCACCGTGCTGATCTTCCTTGCCGGCGTGACGGCCGTGGCGATGGCGATCAGCGGCCGCATGCGCACCATGCAGCGCACCGTCGACGCAGTGATCGCGGGCAATTTGCACAGCCGGGTACCGCTGGACGGCACCAACAGCGAATTCGATCGCCAGGCTGCGGCCTTCAACCGGATGATGGACCGGATCGACGCGCTGATGACCAATGTGAAGCACGCCGCCAAGGATGTGGCGCATGAGCTGAAGAGCCCGCTGGCGCGGCTGCGATCGCGCATCGCCGCTGTTGCCCGCCAAAGCGAAGGCGAGCGCCTTGCCCCCGACGTCGCCGACATCCTCAGCCAGACCGATCAGATCATCGACCTTTTTTCCAGCCTGTTGCGGCTTTGGGAAATTGAAGGCGGGCATCGCCGCGAACGCTTTGCCCCCCTCGACCTGCGTGCGCTGATCGGCGAGGTTGCCGAGTCACTCGACACCGTCGCCGAAGAGAGCGACCGCCAGCTTCTGGTCGCCGCCGGCCGGCCACTGCCGATGCGTGGCGAGCTCAACCTGCTGCGGCAAATGCTCGTCAACCTGATCGAAAATGCCATTCGCCACACCCCGATCGGCACCCGGATCGAGGTAAGCGCCACCCAGCGCGCCGACGGCGTCCGGATTGCGATCGCCGATAACGGCCTGGGTATTCCCACCGAGGCCCATGCGCTGGTGGTCAGCCGGTTCGGCCGGTTGGAGGCCGCCGGGCATTTGCCGGGCCAGGGGCTCGGGCTGACGCTGGTGGAGGCCATTGTCCGCCTGCACGATGGCACGATGCGGCTGGAGGATGCCGGCCCGGGCCTGCGCGTGGTGATCGACCTGCCCGGGCACGGGTGAAACGCAAAGACCCGGCCCTGCGAAGCAGGACCGGGTCGATTGCTTCCCGAACGGCCCGCGCCGGGGAGCGCGCCGCTTTGGCCTTTAGAAGTTCAAACCGACATCCGCGCCGAAGGTGCGTGGCGGATTGAAGTTGGCATAATCGCCCAGCACGGCGGCATTGGCAGCCGAGCGACGATAGATATGCTGTTCGTCAAATAGATTGCGCGTCCAGAAGGAGAAGGTGACCTTCTGACCATGATCGTTCAGGCGCACATCCGTCAGCGCGATGCGGCCATTGACGATAAAGCTTGAGTCCGTCTTCACCGTCTCCGACTGGAAACTGTACTGCGCGTCGGCATAATTGGCATCCAGATGGATGCGCACCGACGTATCCGAACCACCGACCGGGATGGCGTAATCGACAAAGGCCGATGCAGCGCTTGGCGGCGTATAGACCACGAACACCGGGGTCAGTACGCCGAAGGTTGGGCCCGGGTTCGGGTTCGCCGTCAGCGGCACCTTGGTGTAGGTGTAGGCATAGGAGGCACCAACCGTCAGGTGATCGATCGGCCGGGCGGTGAAATCAACCTCGACACCGCGGATTTTCGAGGTGCCGGGCGCGTTGGCCGTGTTTTCCGTATGCAGGTTGAAGGTCGGGTTCGGCGTGGTCGTACCTGGCAGGAACTGGCTGGTATCGACATTGTCGAAATCGGTCTGCGTCCCCGTCCGGTCCATGATGTACCCGGCCAGGTTCAGGCGAACCTTGTGATCGAACAGGTCCATCTTGGCGCCGATTTCATAGGACTTCACCGCTTCCGGGCCAAAGGCGCCGAAGTTGGATGACCGATCATTCGCGCCACCGGCGCGGAAGCCGGTCGCATATTTGGCGTAAAGATTGACGTTGGGGGCAGCATCGACGGCCAGCGTGACCATCGGATCGAAGCGACCGCGATCATAGGTGAACTGATAGTTGGTCGCGACGCCAGACACCAGGTACAGGGTGCCGTTGCGCTTGTCCTTGGTGTAGCGGCCGCCAACCGTCAGGTGCAGCACGGGAGCGAAATCAGGCGTGTAGGTTGCCTGCGCGAACGCAGCATAGCTACGCGCCTTGGCAAAGCTGCCGCGCTGCAGGAAGCGCGAGCCATATTCCCAGCCCTGGTTGCCCGAGGTGATCGCACCGCTGACGATCGAGCTGTTGATCGAATAGGCAGTGCCGGTTGCGTTCCATTTGTTGGTCGACGGCGTGGCGGCCGATTCCCGCGCCTGTTCATAGAAATAATAGAGGCCGGCAACGTAATCGAGCTGCGGGATGCTGCCGACAGCCTGGAATTCCTGGCTGAACTGGCTCTGGTACAGATCGGATAGGCTGTAGCGGCTGAAATTGCCATTGGGGGCAAAGGCAACACGCTCTGGGCCGCCCGAATTGTCCCACTGATTGGTGGCAACCTTGCGCCATGCGGTGATTGAGCGCAGCTCGAGTGCCCGCGACAGTTTGTACGACAGCTTGATGCTCTCGCCCTCGGTCTGGTCGACGCTATATTGCTGCGGCACGCCAACATCGGCGACACTCTGGCGGTTGGTATGGACACCGACCAGGGCGGGCAGCGGGGCGATGCAGGTGGTGGCCGAAATCGTGCTGGACGTGCAGCTCGGCGCGCCGGCAGGGCTGCCCGGCAACACGATCCGGTTCGTGGTCGTATCGATCACGCCAACCGTGCGGTTGAGCGGGTTGTAGTTGACCAGCTGGCTGAAGAACGGCGTGTTCTCGTCACGCGCCTTGTCATAGCTGATATCGGCGGTGAAGCCGTCGAAGGGCTGCCAGCGCGCGCTGATCCGGCCGCCGACGCGGTAATAGGCGTTCCAGCCGATCGCCGTGGCGAGCGGGTCACGCGTGGTTGGGTCCTGATGCTGGATGATGCCGTCCAGCTTGACCGCGAAATTGGCATAGGCCGGCAGGTTGAGGTGGAGCTGGCCGTTATAGCTGCCATAATTGCCGAAGCCTGCGGTGGCGTTGCCGCCGAATTCGCCGGTCGGTGCCTTGGTGACGATGCTGACCGCGCCGCCTTCGGTGTTGCGACCGAACAGGGTGCCCTGGGGCCCCTTCAGCACTTCAATCCGCTCGACGTCGAACAAGGCCGCGTTGAGACCCTGCTGGCGGCCCAGATAGACGCCGTCGATATACACGCCGACGCCCTGGTCGCGCGCCGTTTGATTGGCGTCGAAGGGAACGATACCGCGAATACCCACGGTCAGCGCCGACTGGCGCGCCTCGAAGGTCGCAATACGCAGCGACGGCACGCCGCCATCGGCGAGGTCGATCAGGCTCTGGATGTGACGATCCTTGATCGCTGCGCTGTCGATAACGGCGATCGCGATCGGCGTCTTCTGCAGATTGGTTTCGCGCTTGGTTGCGGTGACGACGATGTCGCCAAGCCCCTGCTGGGGATCAGCTGCAACTGCAGCGTCGTCGGCTGGCTTGCCCGAATCGGCTGGTGGCGCCTTGGCAAATGCCGGTGAAACCATGTTGGCGAGAAGAACGCCGCCCAAGAGCAGCTGCAGGCGGAAGCCCGAGTTCGAACGCATGTGTATTCCCCTTTGTGAGATTGAATATCTCAATGCAGGGCCGTCGCTACACAAGCATTAGGTCAATAATATTACGACGATTGTCATTCAAATGATGTATGTAGATCATTTTCCGATCATTTGATAGTATAGAATTAATAATAATGGCTGATCATATTTTTGCTTGGCGATTTTACAAATCAATTATTTAGGGTTTAATATTTTGTATTTTATAATGCCAGTATCATTGATCGAGTCAGTCGAAACAACCTATAATTTCGTGATAATAATGTTGCGCTACGCTTGGGATGTCGTGCCGATGATCCAAACCCGATCGGCCACCTGCGCCACCGGCCGTGCCGTCAATTGTGCGGGTGGCAGCAATGGCCAGCGCAATGACGATCGCGCAATTGCTTACTGGTCGTCGAGCGCAGCGACCTGCACATCGACTGCCAATTGCTCGTCACCCTCGCCCAGTCGCGAGCCAGCGACCGGTGCCGCGCCGTCCGAGTCGAGACCGACGCTGACGCGGACATGGTCCTCGCCGGCGCACAACCCGATGCTGGGATCAAATGCCACCCAGCCCAGGCCGTCGACATGCGCCTCTGCCCAGCCGTGTGGCGTCGGCTGGCTCGTGCCGAGTGCGGCGAGCAACCCATAGCCCGAGACATAGCGCGCCGGGACACCGATCGCGCGGGCAGCGGCGATGAAGATATGGGCCAGATCCCGCGCCGTCGCCCGATCCTCAGCAAAGGCGAGCGTGGCCGTCCGACCCTGCGCCGGCCGCTGCAGGCAGAAGGTAAAGCGGGCATTGACCGCGTGATTGAGTGCGTGCAGCCGATCGAGCATCGCGTGCCCCGCCGCTGCGTCGCGAGCGAAATCGGTCAGCGTGTCATCGGCCTGGGTCAATGGCGTTGCGCGCAGGAAAAGATCGGGCGGAAATGGTTCATTCGCCCCGTGGATCACCCCCGCATGCGCAGTCGTCAGCACCTCGCCCGCCACGGCGATCTCGATCGCGCTGATCGGCCCGTCGGCATAGAGCATCGTCACCCGATTCCCGAACCCATCGCGCGCCGGCTTGAGCCGAGAATCGCAATCGACATCGACCCGCCAGCTCGCAATCGTCTGATTATGGGTGTCGCCGGGCGTCATTCGCAGCATCTGCACCAGCCGTGCCTGCGGGGTGGAGAAGCGATACACCGTGCGGTGATCGATCGACAGCCTCATGCGACGAACCGGAACTGGCGCGCAATCGCGGCACTAAGCAGCGCATTTTCGGCGTTGAACGCCTTGAGATATTGGTGGAGCCCGCTGGCGATCACCTGTCGCGATGCGGTCTTCTGCATGCGGGTGTAGCGTAGCCGGGCCATGCGATCGGCCTCCCCCTGCAGACCGGTGCGCTTCGCGAGCAGGCTCAATATGTCGACGACCTCCTCGACGCAGCCAGCCAATGACCGCGGTAATTCCTGGCGACACAGCAGCAGATCGATCACATTGGCCGGGGTCAGCCCTTCGCTGTACAGCCAGCGATAGGCGGTGACGGCGGACACGGTCTGCAGGATCGTGGTCCATTGATCGCGATCGATCACGCCGCCAACGCGCTCGCCCTCCGGCAGCAGCAGATGATATTTCACGTCGAGCAGCCGGGCGGTATTGTCGGCGCGCTCGATCGCCTGGCCAAGCCGGATAAAGGCATTGGCATGGTTGCGCAGCATTCGGTTCATCGCGCCTTCAAAGCCCAGCGTCTCGACCTTGACCGCCTCGACCAGGCTCAGCGTCGCCGCCGCGCCGCCCGGGCTGGAACGATTGCCAAAGATCAGCCAGGCGCGGTTGATCGATGTCCACGCGTCGCGGGTCAGTGCGGTGCGGACCGCCTTGGCATTCATCCGCGCCATGTCGAGGCAGCGGACGATCGAACCGGGATGGCTGGAATCCAGCGTCAGGAAGCGCGCGACATGGGCCTGGGTGACGGTCTGCCCGTTAGCGGCAAAGGCCTCATCGGTTTCGGACACCGCTAGCGCGCTCTGCCACGCCGCTTCACCTGCCGGGCGCGCCGACAGGGCATCCAGCCGCACCGTCGCCTCGACCAGCCGTGCGGTGAAATCGGCCCGCTCGACATAGCGACCGAGCCAGTACAGCGAGGAGGCGGTCCGCGACAGCATCAGCCCTGGCTCAGCGACTGGGACAGGTCAGTCACGGGCGCTGCCCTCGGCGCACCATTGTCGAGCAGCACCATCGAATCCTTGGTGCCGCCGCCCTGACTTGAATTGACGACCAGCGACCCCTGTTTCAGCGCAACGCGCGTCAGTCCGCCGGGAACGACCTGCACACCCTTCGCGCCGGTCAGCACAAACGGCCGGAAATCGACATGGCGGGGCGACAGCCCGTCATCGGCGAGCGTCGGCACGGTCGACAACGCCAATGTCGGTTGCGCGATATAGCGGTGCGGTGCGGCGATCAGCGCGGCACGGAAGGCCTCGATCTCGGCTTTGCTCGCGGTCGGCCCGACCAGCATGCCATAGCCGCCCGAGCCATCGACCAGCTTCACGACCAGATCTGGCAGGTTATCGAGCACATATTGCAGCGCCTGCGGCTCGCGGCAGCGCCAGGTTTCGACATTCGGCAATTTCGCCTCGCCGCCCGAATAGAAACGGACGATATCGGGCATATAGCTATAGATCGCCTTGTCATCGGCGATGCCGTTACCCGGCGCGTTGATGATCGCGACATTGCCGGCGGCATAAGCCGCGATCAGACCCGGCACGCCCAGCATCGAATCCGGCCGGAATACCAACGGATCGAGATAATCGTCATCGATCCGCCGATAAATCACATCCACCCGAACCCGCCCCGATATCGTCCGCATCCAGACGATATCGTCATCGACGACCAGATCGGCCGCCTCGACCAGCTCGACGCCCATGCTGTCGGCCAGGAAGCTGTGCTCATAATAGGCCGAATTATAATGGCCCGGCGTCAGCACCACGCAAACCGGATTGTTGCCCGCGCCATGCGGCGTGACCGAGCGCATCGTTTCAAGCAACTTGTCGGGATAGCTGTCGACCGCCGCCACCCGCAGCGAGCGAAAGAGTTCGGGACAAAGCCTGAGCATCGCCTCGCGATTTTCGAGCATGTACGACACGCCGGATGGCGTGCGGGCATTATCCTCCAGCACGAAGAAATCATTGGGCCCGGTGCGCACCAGATCGATGCCGCAGATATGCGCCCAGACCCCGTGCGGCGGGCGCATTCCCGCAATCTCGGGCCGGAACTGGGCATTGCCGAAGATCAGATCGGGCGGCAGCACGCCTTCGGCCATGATCCGCCGTTCGCCATAGATATCGTCGAGAAAGGCGTTGATCGCCTCGACCCGCTGGACCAACCCTTCCGACAGCCGCGCCCATTCATCGGCCAGAAAGACGCGCGGAACGATGTCGAAGGGAATGATCCGCTCCGCCGCTTCGCTCTCGCCATAGACGGCAAAGGTAATGCCAAGCTGGCGGAAGGTGGCTTCGGCGGCCTGCTGGCGGCGGCGCAAATCGGCAGGCGGCGTCACCGCCAGCCAGTCACCAAGCGCGGCGAGTTCGGAGCGAGCGACCTGCCCGGTGCCATTGCCCCAAATCTCATCAAACGCGCGCGTCAACCCCATTAAGTCCGCCAGCCTCCAACCATCGGTGTAAGCGGCATGCTGCATTGCTTTGTTGCAATGCACAAGGGGCCGGGGGCGGGCGAGACCAGTTAAGGTCTTGCCCACGCCGCGGCAGCACCGAAATCGGGCGGGCTAGCGGCCCGACCTAGACCGCACGCCTACCATGACCGGCGCGGCAGCTACCCCATTGTCGGAATGACAAAGGCATTGCCGCCATCGCCCACGCCGCCATCGGGCCAGCGCTGGGTAACCGTTTTGATCTTGGTCCAGAACTTGATGCCCTCGGGGCCGTGCTGGTTGGTGTCGCCGAAGGCGGAGCGTTTCCAGCCGCCAAAGGTGTGGTAGGCGACCGGCACCGGGATCGGCACGTTGATGCCGACCATGCCGACATTGACGCGCGCAGCGAATTCGCGGGCGGCATGGCCGTTGCGGGTGAAGATCGCCACGCCATTGCCATATTGGTGCTGCGAAGGCAGCGACACCGCCTCCTCGAAATCGGCGGCGCGGACGATTTGCAGGACGGGGCCGAAAATCTCTTCCTTGTAGCTTTCCATGCTCGGCTTGACGTGATCGAACAGGCTTGGCCCGATGAAAAAGCCCTTCTCATGCCCTTGCAAGCTGAAGCCGCGCCCATCGACGACCAGCTCGGCACCTTCATCGACACCGGTCTGGATCCAGTTTTCAACGCGGGTGCGATGAGCCGCGTTGACGACCGGGCCGTAATCGGCGTCCTTGTCGGTCGACACGCCTATGCGCAATTTGGCAATCGCCGGCAGCAATTTCTCGCGCAGGGAAATAGCCGTCTTTTCGCCGACAGGAACGACCACGGGCAACGCCATGCAGCGCTCACCCGCTGAGCCAAAGGCGGCCCCCGACAGTTCGGCGACGACATGGTCAAGATCGGCATCGGGCATAATCACGCCATGATTTTTGGCGCCGCCCATCGCCTGGACGCGCTTGCCCGCCGCCACACCCTGGCGATAGACATAATGCGCGATGTCCGACGAGCCGACAAAGCTGACCGCGCTGATCGCGGGATGATCGAGGATCGCGTCGACCATTTCCTTGTCGCCATTGACGACCTGCAGGATGCCCGCCGGCGCACCGGCTTCCTCCATCAGCTGCGCCAGCCGCACCGGCACCGATGGATCGCGTTCGCTGGGCTTGAGAATAAAGGCATTGCCGCACGCAATCGCGACACCGAACATCCACATCGGGATCATGCCGGGGAAGTTGAACGGGGTGATGCCAGCGCCGATGCCGAGCGGAAGCCGCATCGAATAAACATCGATCCCGGGGCCGGCACCTTGCGTATATTCGCCCTTCAGCAGATGCGGCACGCCGCAGGCGAATTCGATCACGTCGAGCCCACGCTGCACATCTCCGCGCGCATCGGCAACGACCTTGCCGTGTTCAGACGACAGCAAATGGGCCAGCTCATTCAGATTGGCTTCCACCAGCCGCTTGAACTCGAACATCACGCGCGCGCGACGCTGTGGGTTGGTCGCTGCCCAGCCAGGCTGTGCGGCCTGGGCGGCCGCGATCGCGCGATCGAGATCGGCCTGGGTGCCAAGCGGCACCTGCGCCTGCACCGCGCCGGTGTTAGGATCGAAGACATCGCCGAACCGCGTCGCGGCCGCGCCAGCGGGGCCGGCGATATGATGATCGATGATGCGCATGCAAACTCTCCTGATGGCGATTTTCCCCGCCCCTTTGGCATAGCCTTGCCGCGCTGTCAGGACTTTCGTCATGCAAGCCTGCGCAAGACCACCGCCATGATCGCGTTATCGCCACGCTTCACCCAAACCAATCTTGGCTTGTATCGGGCGCAGGCTGGACGTCCCGGTCGAAGCGGTAGATGGTAGAAAAATCTCCCGCGTTGATCGGACGAAGCATCTCATGAAGGCCAACGAATTGTGAAAAGGCCATGGCTGATCGGCGGCGCGGCGATTGTCGTGATCGCGCTGCTCGTGCTGGTCGGCCTTGGCTGGCGGTCAGCGATTTCCCCCATAGCAACGCCGGCGATTGCCCGCTTTGCACCGGCGCAAATCGCCCGGGGCCAGATCTTGGCCAGTGCCGGCTATTGCGCGGCCTGCCACACCGTCAAGGGCGGGGGCGCGCTGGCGGGCGGTTATGCCATGGCCACGCCATTCGGCACGATTTATTCGACCAACATCACCCCCGATCCCGACACCGGCATTGGCCGCTGGTCGCTGCCGGCATTTAGCCGGGCAATGCGCGAAGGCGTTGCGCGCGACGGGTCACACCTTTTCCCGGCCTTTCCCTATGATCATTTCGCCAAGCTGAGCGACGACGATGTCGCTGCGCTATATGCATTCTTGATGACTCGCCCGGCGATCAGCGCGCCGGCGAAACCGAACACGGTGCCCTTCCCGATCAACATCCGGTTGCTCCAGGCCGGCTGGAAATTGTTGTTCTTCACCCCCGGCCGCTTCGTTCCCGACGCCAGCAAGGATGCCAGCTGGAATCGCGGCGCCTATCTGGTCGAGGGGATCAGCCATTGCGGGGCTTGCCATACGCCGCGGGGCTCGCTGGGTGCCGAAAACAAGGCCAAGCCACTGGCCGGCGCGCTGATCGACCATTGGATCGCGCCGGCGCTGACAGCGGCCAACTCTGCCCCCGTCCCGTGGAGCGAAGACGAACTGATCGCCTATCTCGGCACCGGCGTCACCCGCTATCACGGCGTCGCCGCCGGACCGATGGGCCCGGTGGTGCATGGCCTGAGCAAACTCCCCACGACCGATCTCCAGGCAATTGCCACCTATATCGCCAGCATCAATGGCGCGGCGGGCAAGCGCGCGGCCGGCGCGTCGACGATCGCGCAGGCGCTTGCCACTGACAAAATCGGCCTTGGGCTGCAATATGATGCAGCGGCACGGCTGACCACCGCCGCCTGCGCACCGTGCCATTATAATGGCGGCAGGCAGATCAACCCGCTGCGCCCCGATCTGGCGCTCAACAGCGCCGTCACCATGGATGATCCGCGCAATCTGATCCGCGTCATACTCTACGGCATCAACGCACCGGACGGTATTCCCGGCGTGGTCATGCCGGGCTTTGCCCGCGGCCTGAACGATGCCGATATCGCCCGGATCGCCGCCTATCTGCGGGCGACCCGGACGACCGGGCCTGCATGGCCCGATCTGGAATATCGAGTCGCGGCGATCCGCGCCGAAGGCAAGGGCGAGCAGCAATGACCAGTTTCACCGTTAACGGCCAGGCCGTGACCATCGCTGTCGATGACGACACACCGTTGCTCTGGGTCATCCGCGATATTGTCGGGCTGACTGGCACCAAATTCGGCTGCGGCATCGGCATGTGCGGGGCCTGCACCGTTCATGTCGGCGGCCGCGCAACCCGATCCTGCATCACGCCGATTTCGGCGATCAAGGGCGCCAGCATCACCACGATCGAAGGGCTCGACCCGGCGGGCAACCATCCGCTGCAACAAGCGTGGCGCACGCTGCAAGTGCCGCAATGCGGCTACTGCCAGTCAGGCCAGATCATGCAGGCCGCCGCGATGCTGACCGACTTTCCCGCTCCAACCGATACCGATATCGATGCCGTGATGACCGGCAATCTCTGCCGCTGCATGACCTATTCGCGCATCCGCGAGGCGATCAAGCAGGCCGCCGCTGCGCCGGTGGCAAAGTCATGAGCCGGCTGCCCCCGCCTCCCACCTCCAACACCCATTGGTCACGCCGCAGCTTCATGGTGGCGAGTGGCGCCGGCATCGTCGCCTTCAGCGTTTCAGGCGTCATCGCCGCGATCGACCCGGCCGTGCCCGGCAATGTCCCCGCCCCGGCCACCGGCCCCGCGTTCGAGCCGACCCAATGGTTTGCGATCGACAGCGATGGCATCGTTACTGTCAACATCATCCGCGCCGAAATGGGCCAGCATGTCGGCACCGCGCTCGCGCGTATCCTGGCCGACGAGCTCGAGGCGGATTGGTCCAAGGTAAGGATCGTCCATGTCGACACCGCCCCGAAATGGGGATTCATGGTCACCGGCGGCAGTTGGTCAGTATGGCAGACCTTCCCCTTGTTCAGCCAGGCTGGTGCGGCCGGGCGGATCGCATTGATCGAAGCGGGCGCGAAACTGCTGGGCACGACGCCCGAGCGCTGCTCCGCCAAAAAAGGCGCGGTCCATACCGGTAGCCGATCGATCTCCTTCGGCGACATCGCCAAGAGCGGCGCCGTGGCGCGCCAGTTTACCGCCGAGGAACTGGGCAAGCTGCCCATCAAGCCGGTTGCCGACCGCCGGCTGATCGGCCAGCCCGTGCCCGCGTTCGACATTGATGCGAAGACCAACGGCACCGCGCTGTACGGGATCGACGCCAAGCTGCCCGGCATGGTCTATGCCCGCCCCAAGCTGCCGCCGACGCGCAATGGCGCCAAGGTATCCTCGGTGGATGACAGCAAAGCAAAGACGGTCTCCGGCTATCAGCGCTACCTGGTCCTCGACGACCCATCGGACACCGTACCCGGCTGGGTGATGGTGATTGCCGACAGCTATCCCGCCGCGATCAAGGCAGCAGATCTCATCGACGTCCGCTGGACCGCGGGGCCGGGGGCCAATGTCAGCGAAAAGATGCTTCTCGACCACGGTGCCGCCCTCGTCGCCAAGGCGGATGGCGGCGTCGATCTCGATGTCTCGGATCGCCCGCCTGCTGCCAGTTTCGGCGCCGGTGCGGCCAGCACAATCGATGCCAGTTACACGACCGGGACGGTGCTGCATTTCCAGCTCGAACCGCTCAATGCGCTGGCAGCCGAGAAGAACGGCGTCTTCGAAATCCATACCGGCAACCAGTGGCAAAGCCTGATCTTGCCGACGCTTGCCAAGGCGCTGGGAGTCGCCGAGACCAAGGTGGTGATGCGCACCTATCTGCTCGGCGGCGGTTTCGGGCGGCGACTCAACGGCGATTATGCGGTACCGGCGGCGCTTGCTGCCAAGGCGTTGGGCAAGCCGGTCAAGATGATCCTGACGCGCGAGGACGATGCGCGCTTCGATTCGGTCCGCTCGCCATCGGTGCAACGGCTGCGCATGGCATTCGATCGTGGCGGCGGCGTAACGGCGATGGAACATCATGCCTGTGCCGGCTGGCCGACGCTGGCGCTGGCCGCAGCCTTCCTCGCTAAGAACAAGGCGGGCGACAAATATGATCCCTTCGCGATCGCGGGCGCGGATCATTGGTATGATGTCGGCCATCAGCGCGTGCGGGCGATCGTCAACGACATGGCCAACGAAACCTTTCGGCCCGGCTGGCTGCGCTCGGTCGGCCCCGGCTGGACCAACTGGGCGCTGGAAAGCTTTATCGACGAAGCAGCGCATCACACCAAGACCGATCCGGTCGCGTTCCGGCTCAAGCTGCTGACGGGTGCCGGCCGCAATGCCGGCAGCGCGCCAAGCGCAGTTGGCGGGGCGTTGCGCCAGGCCGAGGTGGTCCGCCGCGCGGCAGCGATGGCGGGCTGGGGCGGCAAACTGCCGGCCGATACGGCGCTGGGACTGGCAACCAGCTTTGGCCAGGAGCGCGACATGCCGACCTGGACGGCCTGTGTCGCGCGCGTTCATGTCGATCGCAAGGCCGGAATCGTTCGCGTCGAAAAGCTGTCACTCGCCGTCGACGCGGGGACCATCGTCGATCCTGACGGTGCGCTGGCGCAAGTGCAGGGCAGTGCGTTGTGGGGGCTAAGCATAGCGCTGCACGAAGGGACCGAATTTGCCGACGGCCAGGTCAAGGACACCAACCTTGATAGCTATATGCCGCTGCGGATGGCCGATGTGCCCGATCTGGACATCGGTTTTGTCGACAGCAGCGAGCCGCCGGTCGGGCTCGGCGAACCTGCGACCACAGTGGTTGGCCCGGCTATCGGCAATGCTATCTTCCGCGCCATCGGCGTGCGGCTGCGCCACCTGCCCATCTCGCCGGCGCAGGTGCTGGCGGGGCTGCCAGCCTGATCATCCGCAGTCAGCGGTGGCGTGCCATATCGGCGCGATATGTCCGTGCGAGCGGAGCGCGACCATGGCGGATCGGGCCCGTCAAGGCCGGCATTACATCGTCAGCGGCTGATCATAGCCAGTGAGTTCCAGATAGCCGCGACCACCACGGGTGCGCACCGCGCCCTCCCAATAGACGGGCAGGCCGCTGCGTCGGGAATCGAGTTCCTGCGCAGCGAACATCGGCGTCAGCCGCCACCGCACGATCCGCCCCCGCAGGCGGATGCTGAGCAGTTGCATGACCGGATAAACCGCGCCGGTCGCCTTGCTCTGCCAGGTCGCCAGCGGGCGGAAGCTGACGTCGCGGGGCTTGAATGCTGTGGTTGTCCCGTCCGCGCCGCGCCGCGCACCGCCTGCCCATAAGACGCCGCCACCCTGGCGACGGATGCGAAATGCCATCAACGCCGAGCCATCGTCGAAATTGAGCCCGGTCCAGTCCCAGCCTTGCGCGTCAGGGGCCAGATAGCTGGACGACCATTCGCGGTCGAGCCAAGCCTCACCGGTGACTGATACCGCCTTGCCGCCGCGTTGCACCTCACCGCTGACCTTGAGATGGGGAATTGAGTAATAATAGCTCGCCTGATCGGGGCGCGGTCCCTTGCGGCTATAGCCGCCCTGTCCCTGGGGCAGGACAGGCTGGGTCGGTTGGAAGGCAAGCGCGAGGGCAAAACCATTGGCGGCAATGTGCGCCCGCCACCGGCCATCGGCGGCGCGCTGCAATCGCCAGTCGCGGATCGCGATATCGGCATTGCCGATCCCGGCCTGGGCGAGCCCGAACCCCTGACGTGCGGCACGCTCGCCATGCAGCAGGCGGCCGGTGGCCGGATCGGACAGGGCGGCATGAGCTAACAACACTTGCCGGGCCGCGAACTTGCTCGGGTTCCGCGGATCGATCGGGGGGCGGGTGCGAAAGAAGGTGATCTGGAACCCCAAATCCTTGCCGTCCGCTGTTTTCAGCCAGCCCGTCACATACCACCATTCGGTGCGAAATGACGGATGCGCCCCGTGATCGACCGGAAAGCGCAGGGTGATTCCCGGCCGAACGACGGGATAGGGCGTGGCGGCCGGCGCCGCTGCGGCGACCATCGCCACCCAGGTGAAAAGCAGGCCCGGTCGACGCATTACCAATCCTCTCGCACCGACTGGATCGCGCTTTGCGCGGTCGCGCGTCGCCCGGCGCACACCGCTGTGATGGCGGCCGCCCCGGTCAGCGCCGCCGCGACGCCGAGCAAGGTCCCGACCGGGATCCGCGTCGACATCGTCCAGTTGAACGATTGCGGGTTGATGACATGGATCAATACCTGCGACAGAATAAGGCCAAGCCCTATCCCGGCGAGCGCCCCGGTCACCCCCAGAATCGCCCCTTCGATAGCGAGCATCTGTGTCAATTGCCGCCGTGTGACGCCCAGGTGGCGCAGCATGCCGAACTCGCGTTCGCGGGCGATCGTCTGGGCGGACATGGTCGCCGCCACCCCGGCCAGCCCGACGATGATGGCGACCGCTTCAAGCAGATAGGTCACCGCGAAACTACGATCGAACAGCGTCAGCGCGAACCGTCGAAGTGTCGTTGGCTGGGTCATCTCGGTCTGCGCGCGCAGCATTGGCGGCAACCGCGCGAGGATCGATCGGCCGACCAGAACGGGTTCCTGGCCCTGCATCACCTTCACCGACAGATCATCGCTGCTGCTATCCCCAGTCAGTCGCAGATAGTCCTGGTCGCTAATCACCACTGCCCCGGCCTGGCGCCCATAATCCCGCCACACGCCCGCCACCGTGAAGCGGGTGTTGCCGGCGATCGGCAGGGTGATGACGTCCCCGGAATTCCAGCCATAAAGGCGTTGGGCTGGCTCCGAAACCCACACAGCCAGGCGGCCCGCTGGCAGCGGCGGCGCGCGCGCAATCAGCACCAGCGACGCGTCAAGCCCATCGCGGACCGGGCGGGCAATCAGGCTCAGCGGCGGGCGATCGGCGGCGAGGGTCAACGATAATTGGCGACTAAAGGACAGGCTTGCGACGCCGGGCGTGGCGGTGATCCGGGCGCGAATCGCGGGGTCGAAGCTCGCGCCCGCCGTCGTGCGGAAATACAAATCGGCGCTGAGTATATCGCCGAGCCAGTCGTCGACCGCGCCGCGAAAACTGGTGACCATCGTTGCCATAGCGATCATCAGCGCGGTCGAAGCGACAATCCCGCACAACGCCGTCGCTGCCTCATTAGGCGCGCCGTGCAGATGGCGGATGGCCAGTTGCCCAGGCACCCCGACTCTCTGGCCGAACTGCTGATGCCGCGCCAGGGGCGCCAGCGCGGCCCGCGCGAACCAGGGCACTCCGGCAATGCCCCCCGCCAGCATCAGCGCCATCCCGATAAAGCCGAACAGGGGCAGCCGGGAAACCGCCGGCAGGGATACAGCAGCGGCGCCCACCGCCATCAGCGCGGCCGCCGGCCACCACGCCACCGGCTGGCGCGGGTCGATCACATCGCCGGCATTCTTGAGCGCCGCCGCCGGTGCGGCTAGCGCCGCGATCCGCGCGGGGAGCGCACTGCCAAGGACGGCCGCGAGCAGCCCGAGACCGAAAAAAACCAGCGCGGCCATCGGCTGAAAGACGACCTGCGCATGCCCGTCGCGAAAATAGCCCGCGCCCAGATCGCCGCCCAGCCACTGCACAGCCCCCCAGGCAAGGGCATAGCCCGCCGCCAAACCGGCCGCAGCGCCAATCACGCCGATTGCCAGCCCTTCGACCACCACGGCCGCCACAACACCGCTGCGCGGCATGCCCAGCGTCCGCAGCAAGGCAAAAGCGCGTTGCCGGCGCACCACTGACAGCGATTGCGCCGAATAGACGAGAAACCCGCCGGTCAGCAGCGCGACCAGCGCCAGCATGTCCAGATTGACGCGATAGGCACGCGAGAGCGAATCGCCCTGGGCGCTTTGGGCCTCGGGCGAGGAGAGGATCGCCGCTGGCGGCAGCGTCTTGCGAAGCGCGGCCTCCGCCGTGGCGCGGTCGGCAAGGGCCAGGTCGAGCCGGTCGAGGCGCCCTATCCGGCCAAACCGCCACTGGGCAGTGGCGATATCGATCACCCCGATCGATACGCTATCGTCCAGGGCGGGCAGCATGCCGGCTACCCGAAGTGTGACGGCATGCCCGTTCGCCGCCACAATCACCCGCGCTCCAACACGCAACCGCGCTTCGATCATCAACCGGCGCGACAGATACAAGGCAGTATCGTCGAAAATGGCATCTTTGCCTGTATCGGGACCGCGCGGGCTGACGCCGATCAGCGAAGGCGTAACCACCGCCGCGCGGATTATATCAAGGCCAAGCAGGGTGATGCGGGCACTGCCTATCCTTGCCCGCAGGCTGACAACCGGGCTGACATCCGCCACGCCGTCAGCGCGGGCGACGATTGGGTAAAGGCGTTCATCGAAGCCGAGCGGGCTGGTCGCACGGACCGAGAGCGCAGCCGCCCCGCTGATGCCGCGCATCGCCCCATCGAACGAGGCCAGCGCCGATCCGTTGACGAGATGAACCGCAAAGCCGAGTGCCACGCCAATCGCAATCGCCATCGCGGTGAGCAGGAAGCGGGCCGGGTGGAATCGCCACTCGCCACCGATCAGCCAGCCCAGTGCCAGTCGTGCCGATAGCAGGCCCGACCTCATGCCGGGTTCATCTGCCATCCTGAGCCACCAGCCCTTCGGCACCAAGCCGCAGCACGCGATCGGCAATCGCCGCGCTTGCCTGCGAATGCGTCACCATCACCCCCGCCGCGCCGTGGTGCCGCACCGCATCGGCAAATAATGCGAGCACGCGTGCAGCGGTATCGGGATCGAGATTACCAGTCGGCTCATCGGCCAGGATCAGCGCCGGCCGGTGAACCAGCGCGCGTGCAATCGCCACGCGCTGCAACTCGCCGCCTGACAGATCGCGCGCATAGCCCTCCCCTCGCCCGCCGAGCCCGACCGCCACCAGCATGTCCTCGGCCCGCTTATTCGCTGCCGACGCTTCGGGGGAGACCAGCGCCAGGGGCAGCGCCACATTCTGGCTCAAGGTCAGATAAGGCAGGATGTGGAAGGCCTGAAAGACAAAGCCGATCCGCTCCCGTCGCAACCGTGTTCGCCCGGCGTCGTCGAGCGCGCCCAGATCGACCCCGCCAACGATAACGCTGCCCTCATCGGCCTCCTCAAGGCCGGCCAGGATATTGAGGAATGTCGATTTGCCGACCCCGGATTCGCCAATCACCGCAACCAGTTCGCCGGGCGCGACCTCAAGATCGAGATTGCGGAACAGCCGACGGGGACCCGGCACCGACTTGCCCAGAGCGCGCACTTCAAGGCGGGGAGCGTTATCGATCATGATCGATCGGTGGCGCAACATGGCCCGGTCTGCAATGCTGTCTTTGGTATTGGTTTTGGGATGCAACTGTCGAGCGCCGCAGCCTGCTCCTGATCGCGCGAGCAGGCCCGGCAATTCCCCGGTGGCCCAGGACTGAACATTCGCTGAAATGGAATCCGGACGGCACGCGCAGGATCGCCCGGCTACGCTATATCCAGCCAGTGGCCCAGCAATGATCAGCGCGGCATCGATCGGGGCTACTTCTTCACGCGGCTTCCGACGATTCCAGGATCAGCGTTGCGCTCAAGCCGCCACCCGGTGCATCGCTGAGATCGATTATACCGCCATACAGCGCCGCAAGATCGCGCGAAATGGCCAGCCCCAGGCCGCGCCCGTCCTTGGTTTCGTCAAGCCGGGTGCCGACATCAAAGACGGCAGCGCGCTTTTCCGGCGCAATCCCCGGGCCATCGTCGACAACGCAGATCGTCACCAGGCCATCTGCAATTGTCGCCGAAATGGTCACGGTGCGCAATGCCCATTTGCCGGCATTATCGATCAGGTTCGACAGCATCTCGGCCAGGTCGCCCGCATCGCAATTGACCTCGACATCGCCGGCGACATCGACACGATAGATCAGGTCGCGATCGACATGGAGCCGCTGCATCACATCGACGATCTGCGTAACCAACGCGGAGACATTGGCAACGCAACCGGTTACGCGGGTGCCCGCCGCGCTGGCACGCGCCATATGATAGTCGATCAGGCGACGCATGCGATCACATTGGGCCAGGATGAAGTCGGCAGATGCACTCGAATCCTTGCCCTCCAGCTGGTCCACCTCGCCGCCAATCAGGGCGAGCGGTGTCCGCAGCCCATGGGCGAGATTCCCGGCGGATACGCGCGCGCGCTGCACCACCGCCGACTGCGCATCGAGCAGGGCGTTCAGCCGAACGACCAATGGTGCGAATTCGCTGGGCACGTCGGTGGGCAACCGCGCGAGCTTGCCACGACGCAGCAGATCAATGTCGTCGCCGATCCGTCGCACCGGGCGCAAGCCATAAACAACTTGCAGCGTGGCACCGATCACCATCAGCAAGGCAAAGACCGATAGCGACAATGCAAGATCGCGATTGAAATGATCGATTGTCGCCTCGATCAAGCGCCGATCGATCGCAATGGTGTAGCGCAGTGGCGCGCCAATGCCCTGACCGGGGCCTTGAGCGGCGCGGGTCACACCGAGTTCCAACACCTCGCCAACCGGCCCCTTGTTCCAGCCCGATTGCGGCTCAACGCGGGTCGAATATTTGCCCTGCAGGACAGCGCTGCCCAGCGTCGGGGACGTAACGGGCGATTCCCCGGCCTTGTCAATCTGCCAATAAAAGCCCGAGCCGGGCTCTCGAAAGCGCGGGTCGGACATCGGCCGCAAGAGGACGGGCCGCCCGTTGGCGCCGACCCCCGTCAGAATCGCCAACTCTTTCAAATGCCCGGTGAGGTCGGCGCGATATTGCTCGGTGGTGTGCCATCGGTAGAGGCTGGAGATAAAGCCGCCCGCCATCACCGTCGCGACGCTGACCCAGAGCAATGAGGCGAACAGGAAGCGCAGGCGCAGGCTGCGAAAATCAGCGTTCACGCGGCTACCAATCGATAGCCCATGCCCCGCACCGTCCTGATCCGGTCGCGGCCGACCTTACGGCGCAACCGTCCGACATGCACCTCGACGGTGTTCGGATCGCGTTCGGCCTGCAGCGGATAAAGATGGTCAAGAATCGCCGACTGACCGAGCACGCGCCCGGCATTGTAAATCAGCAGCGACAGGAGGCGGAACTCGGTGCCCGTCAGGTCGATCGCCTGATCGCTCAGAAAGGCCTGTTTTAGCCCGGGGTCCAGCGAAAGCGCGCCGACCTGCAGTCGGCTCGCGCTATGCCCAGCCGCGCGGCGCGCCAGGGCGTGGAGGCGCGCAACTAGTTCCTCGATGCGGACAGGCTTGACGATGAAATCATCGGCGCCGGCGTTCAGACCCTCGACCTTGTCCTGCCAGCTGCCCCGTGCCGTCAAAATCAAGACCGGCGTCTTCAACCCGCGGGCGCGGAGCTGGCGGATCAAATCCAGCCCGTTCATGCCCGGCAGGCCAAGATCGATGACCAGCACGCCGAACCCGTCAAACGCAAAGCTTGCCGCATCTTCGGCATTGCCAACAACTTCGGGCGTCATGCCGTGGCGGCTGAGGCTTGCCGCCATCCGTGCCGCCA
Organism: Sphingomonas sp. 28-63-12; assembly: GCA_002281535.1. Lineage (GTDB taxonomy): Bacteria > Pseudomonadota > Alphaproteobacteria > Sphingomonadales > Sphingomonadaceae > Sphingomonas. Next base: position 59,367 of record NCGD01000009.1, on the reverse strand, counting down.
GTTCGGCCTCGTCCTCCACAATCAAAACCCGCAATCGCCCTGCTCCTTTGAACCGGTCCTAGCCCAACTTTCTGCCATTTACCTGTCAATCTGACAGCCAATCGACAGGTTGCCGCTTTAGGGGGCCGCTTATGAAGCAAAAGCGCAACCTGATCGCCGCCGGCGTGGGCACCCTCGCCCTGGTGCTTGCGGGCATGTGGTGGCTGACCGCCCCGCCAACGTCCCCAACCGCTACCGTGGCGCCCCCCGCTGCACCTGCCAAGGCGGCCTCGGGCATCATAACCATGACCGACGACCAGATCGGCCGGCTGGGAATCAAGCTGGCCCCGGCGTTGCAGGCAGCCATGGTGCCACTGGCATCGCTGCCCGCGATGATCGTGCCGCCTGCCAATGCGCGGGTGGCGGTTGCCGCGACCTTTGCGGGGGTGATCACCCGCACGCTGGTGATTGAGGGCGAGGCCGTGCGGCGGGGCCAGCCGCTGGCGATCATCGCGAGCCGCGAGGTCCTGATGATGGGGGCAGAGCTGGCGCGGTCGCGGGCGCGGCTTGGTTTCGCGCAATCCAACGCGAGTCGGCTCGGCCAGCTCAGCCGGGAGGGCGTGATTGCCGGATCGCGGGCGGATGAGGCGCAGGCAACGCTGCGCGAAGCCCAGGTTGATGTCACCGAAAAGGCGCGCATTCTCGCGCTCGCCAACGCCTCGGGCGGCGCGGGCACCTACACCCTCGTCGCGCCGATCAGCGGCCGGGTCACGTCGGCCAGCCTGCAGGCGGGCAGCCCGGTTGATGGCAGCACCGCACCCTATGTTATCGACGCCACCGACCGGCATGAGGTTGAAGCGCAACTGCCTGAGCGGCTGGTCGGATCGGTTCAGCCGGGCATGGAGATCCGGCTCGACGGCGGCAGCAGCGGCACCGTCACCTCGGTCGGCGCAACGATAGACCCGATGACACGCTCGGCGATGCTAAAGGCGAGCATCGCGGCATCGCCTGGCCTGGCCCAGGGTGTGCTCGCGGCCGGCAAGGCGACGACAATCACGGTATTCGCGCCCGCGCCCGCCGGCCTGGTCGCCGTTCCGGCGGCGGCGCTGACCACGCTCGACGGATCGGATATCATTTTCATTCGGACCCGCACCGGCTTTAACGCCCGCCCAGTGGTGCGCAGGGGCAGCAGCGATGGCACCCTGATCGTATCGGGTCTCGCCGTCGGTGACCGCGTTGTCATCACCGGCACCAGCGAGCTCAAGTCGCTCGCCGGCGCTCGATAGGCCGGCTGCAATGCTCCGCTCCCTAGTCGCGACGTCCTTGTCCTATCGGTTGCTTGTGCTTGCGCTGGCCGCCATCGTCGCGGGTCTTGGCGTGATGGCGTTTCGCAGCCTGCCGGTCGATGCCTATCCGGACATCGCCCAGACCCAGGTCAAGATGATTCTGAAGGCGCCAGGCATGACCCCCGAGGAGGTCGAAAGCCGTGTCATCGCGCCGATCGAACGCGAGATGCTGGGCATCCCCAAACAGGCGATCCTGCGCTCGACAGCGAAATACGCCATTGCCGACATCACGATCGACTTCGTCGACGGTACCGACATTTATTGGGCGCGCCAGCAAGTGGCCGAACGGCTGACGGGCGCGCTGTCCGAGATGCCGTCATCTGTTAGCGGTGGGCTTGCGCCGATATCGACCCCGCTGTCCGAAATTTTCATGTTCACGATCGACGGGCCGCTCGATTTGGCCGCGAAGCGCGATTTGCTCGACTGGACGATCCGTCCCGCGCTGCGCACGGTGCCCGGGGTGGCAGACGTCAATTCGCTCGGCGGGTTTGTGCGCACCTTCGAGGTGCGGCCTGATCCGGTCGCGCTCACCAGCGCCGGGTTCACGATCGCCGATATCCGCAGCGCGATCGAAAGCGGCAACCGCAATGATGGGGCCGGTCGCCTTGGCCAGGGCGAGGAGGCGCTGATCGTCCGGGCCGTCGGCGCGGTGCAGACGATCGGCGATCTCCAAATGCTGGTGCTTGCTAATCGGGCGGGCAAGGTCGTGCGGCTCGGCGATGTTGCAACGGTCGCGATGGGCAGCCTGACGCGATATGGCGCGGTGACCAAGAATGGCCGCGGCGAAGCGGTCGAGGGGCTGGTGATTGCGCTGCGCGGGGCTGATTCCCGGCAGGTTGTGGCGGGCGTGCAGTCGCGGCTCGACGCCCTCGGCAAGACATTACCGCCCGGCACGTCGATCACGATATTCTATGATCGCTCCGACCTGATCGGACGGGCGATCGCCACGGTCGAGGAGGCGTTGCTCGAAGCAACGGTACTGGTCGTTATCCTGTTGATGATCTTCCTCGGCGATTGGCGTGCAGCGGCGATTGTCGCTGTCGTCCTGCCCATGGCAGCGCTGATCACCTTCCTGTTGATGCGCGGCGTTGGGCTCACGGCCAATCTGATGAGCCTTGGCGGGCTGGCGATTGCGCTTGGCATGCTGGTCGACGGCGCGGTTGTCGTCGTCGAAAATATCGTTGAGCGGCTGAACAGCGATCCGGATGACGGTCGCCCGCGGCTAAACGCTGTATTCCGGGCAACCAGTGACGTGATTACCCCGGTTTCGGCGGGGATCATCATCATTGCCCTGGTGTTCCTGCCATTGCTGTCGCTTGAGGGACTGGAGGGCAAGCTGTTTGCCCCGGTGGCGTTGACCATCGTGTTCGCGCTGGTCGGTTCGTTGCTGCTGGCCCTTACCTTGGTGCCGGTGCTGGCGTCCTATGGGCTGAAAAGTACGCATCATGGCGAACCCTGGATCATGCGCCAGCTCGCCCCGCGCTATCATGCACTGCTCGAAGGGGCGTTTGCCCGCAAGACACTGGTCTATGGACTGGCAGGCGCTGGGTTGGTGCTGGCAGGCGTTGCCTATAGCGCCGTCGGCAAGACGTTCATGCCCAATATGGATGAGGGGTCGATCATCATGCAGCTGACCAAGCTGCCGTCGATCGGGCTCGATCGATCGATCCAGAATGACCTGGCGGTGCAGCGCGCCGTGCTGGCGGCAGTGCCCGAGGTATCGGGGTTCATCGCGCGGACCGGCTCAGACGAACTCGGGCTCGACCCGATGGGTCTCAATGAAACCGATGGGTTCATGACGCTCAAGCCGCGTTCCGAATGGCGCGGCACCAAGGAGCAGATCATCGAGGATCTCCGCAGGGTGATGCAAAAGCTCCCCGGGATCGAACCCAGCTTCACCCAGCCGATCGAAATGCGCGTGTCGGAAATGTTGACGGGGGCGCGGGGCGATCTGGCGGTCAAGATATTCGGGCCCGACCTCAAGACGCTGGCGCGCCTCGCCGGGCAAGTGAAGACCGTCTTGTCCAGGGTTCGCGGTGCTTCCGAGGTGATGACGGTCGCCAATGACAATGTCGGCTATCTGCAGCTCGACATTGATCGTCTCGCGGCGGGTCGGGCGGGCATGCCGGTCGGCGATATGGAAGATGCGATGCGCGCGCAGCTGGAAGGCATGCCGGCAGGCGTCGTCGCCGATGGACAGAAGCGCGTGCCGATCATGATCCGCGGCGACAGTGTGGTGCGCAACGACGCCGCGCTGTTCACCGATCTGCAATTGCGCACCCCGGCAGGAACATTGGCACGGGTCAGCGACATGGCGAAGGTCAGCCGTATCGAGGGGCCAGTGAAGGTATCGCACGAAAATGGCTCGCGCTTCGCGCTGGTGCAGGCGTTCGTGTCGGGGCGCGATCTGGTCGGCTATGTCGATGAGGCAAAGGCGAATGTGGCGGCAACGGTCGTGCTCCCCGCCGGCTATACGTTGATCTGGGGCGGCCAGTTCGAAAACCAGCAGCGGGCGTCGGCCCGATTGCTGCTGGTGGTGCCGGTTGCGCTGCTGCTCATCTTCTTCGTGCTGTTTGCCACGCTGCGGTCGGTCCGGGCATCGGTGCTGATCCTGCTCAACATCCCGTTTGCGCTGGTCGGCGGCATTGTGTCGCTCTGGCTGTCGGGTTCCTATCTGTCGGTGCCCGCTGCGGTCGGCTTCATCGCGCTGCTCGGGATTGCTGTGCTCAACGGGTTGGTGCTGGTCGCCTATTTCCGGCAGCTGCGCGACGAAGGGCTAAGCATGGCCGAGAGCGTCAAGCGCGGCGCCGAACGGCGGCTGCGGCCGGTGTTGATGACCGCGGCGATCACCGCTTTTGGCCTGGTGCCGTTGCTGTTCGCAACGGGGCCGGGATCGGAAATCCAGCAGCCGCTCGCGATTGTGGTGATCGGCGGCTTGCTGACCTCCACGCTGCTCACCCTCGTGCTGCTGCCGATCCTGTTTGAACGTTTTGGTGAAGGCCCTGCGGAGGCGATGGATGGATGAGCTGCTGCTGACATTCTATTGCGCGAACATCGACGCGACGCTGCTGGTGACGGTGCTGCGGGCGGCGACGAAATCGCCATTGCACCTCCGCCAGGAGCAGGTGTTCGGCCATGATTTCGGCGATGCACGCACCGCGGAGCAAGTTCGCGGCTGCATGGACCGCACCGCCATCTCGTTCACGGCCACGACGGCCACTCTCGATACGCTGGTTGCGCTTGTTACGGCTGCGCGCCGGGCCATGCCAGTGCGCTGGCAAGCGGTGGCACTGCTGGCGCGCGGAAGGATCGAATAATGACATCGCGGACCTTGATTGCCTTTCTTGCCGGTACAACGATGATTGCCGGGCCTGCTTTGGCGGAGCGCACCGATCTGCCTCCGGCGGACGCCGTTGCCCGCGCGCTCGACAGCGCGCCCGGGGTGCGGGCATCGAACGCCCGGATCGATTCTGCCAAGGCTTCGTCGCAAGCGCTGCGAATCGGCCCTTATGAGGTAACGATTTCCGGCAGTACACTGCGCCGATCGGTGACCGGCGAACGCGATTATAGCGAATTTGACGGCACAGTATCGCGGCCGTTCCGGCTACCTGGCAAGGCCCGGCTCGATCGCAAGGCCGGCGCACTTGGCGTCGAAGTCGCCGAGAACAACGCGGAAGATGCGCGTCACCAGGCATCGCTCATATTGTCGGGGCTGTGGCATGATTGGCTGCTGGCGACCGAGCTTTATCGCAATGATCTGAAGGCGGTCGCGATTTATCGCACGGCGATTGCCGCTGTGACAAGGCGGATGGCGCTACGCGACGCCGCCGCGCTTGATGTCGATCAGGCGCAATCCGCCCTTGCCGCCGCCGAGGCGCAGGCGGCGCAATCGCGGAGCATGATCGACCGTGCCCGGATCGCGCTCAGCATCGAATTTCCGCAAATTCCCCTGCCGGTGGAAGCGCCAGGCCTGTCGCTCCCCGAGCTGCCCGAACAACCGCTTGAGACGTTGCGTAAGCTGGTGGTCGAGCGCAGCCATGAGATCCGCGCGGCGGACCGCGAGGCGCAACGGATGGCGGTTCTCGCCCATCGCGGACAGCTTGATCGCATCGCCGATCCGTCGGTCGGCTTTCGCCTGTTCAGCGAGCGCGACGGCCTGGAGCGCGGGGCGGGAATTGTCGCCTCGATGCCGCTGGGCGGCGGGCATCGTCGGGCACTTGCCGATCGGGCATCCGCCGAGGCCAATGCCGCTGCAATCGACCTCGAACAGGTCCGTCGCACGATCATGGTTACCGCCGATGTCGACATGTCGGACGCCAGCACCACCTTCGATGCCTGGCAGGCCACGCGCCGATCGGCAGAGAGCGCCGCCGCAGCGGCGGAGCGAACCGAACGCGGATACAAGCTCGGCGCGATCGACCTGAGCGATCTCCTCTATGCCGAGCGTCAGGCCAATGAAGCCCGCCGCGCCGAAATCAACGTCCGGGCAGCGGCCGCACGCGCATTGTTCAAGCTCCGCATCGATTCCCACACGATCTGGGCCCCTACCGACGAGGCCGATTGAAATTTGCCCCACAACGGCGGCTGATCACAGGATGCGCGCGCGAACAGCGAAGAGAGCAGACGCCTTGAATATGCGCGCTACCGACATTGCCAAAAGCGTCCCTCTTCCATAGCTTCGACGCCGACGACCGGGAGGACGTCAGCGATTGCGCACCACGCTCAGGCGAGAATCCCTCCGGGATGTAATCGCGGGTCTTTCGGTCTCTGGGATAATGCTGCCGGAAGCGGTCGCCTATGCCGGCATCGCTGGTTTGCCACCAAGCCGGGCAATCATCGCTGCGATTGTCGGCGGGATAGGCTATGCCCTGATGGGGCGAAGCCGCTTTGCTATCGTTACGCCGACCTCCTCGTCTGCCGCCATTCTGGCAGCAGCGCTCGCCAGCCTGGCGCTTCCCGCCGATCAGAAGTCGGCGGTTGCGACGCTGATGGTCGGTCTGGTCGGGATCGGCTTTCTGATCATGGCGGCCTTTCGACTGGGTGCGATATCAGCCTTCATCTCGCGCCCCGTGCTGCGCGGATTCGCACTTGGGTTGGCAATCACCATCATCGTCAAGCAGCTGCCAACCTTGGTGGGTTTACCTGTCCACGCAGCATCGATCGGCGGGGTTTTGGTTGAGCTCGTGCACCAAGCTGATCGGATACATCTCCCGAGCATGGCGATCGGCATTGGCGCACTCGCGCTGCTCTTGTGCCTGAGGTGGCAGACCAAGCTGCCTGCCGCACTCATTGTTCTTCTCATCGGCATCTCAGCCTCAGCCGTCTTGAACCTCAAGGCTGCCGGGATCGAGATGACCGGAGGGATCATGCTCACCGACTCGATGCCAACGCTGGCCCTGCCGCCGATCGAGCAGATTGGCCGAATCGTTCAACTGGTCTTGCCGTTGACGCTGATCTTGTTTGCCGAGAGCTGGGGCACGATGCGTTCGCTTGCGCTGCGGCACGGCGACCTGCTCGAACCGAACCGCGAGCTGGCGGCGCTTGGCGGTGCAAACCTTGTTTCGGCGTTTAGCAATGGGATGCCGGTCGGCGCCGGATTCTCGGCGGGGTCGGCAAGCGAAGCTGCCGGCGCACTGAGCCGATTGACGGGATTGACCGCATCCCTCGGCCTCGCAGCCATAATTCTTCTTGCGGCACCATTGGTTGCGCTTATTCCCGGCCCGGTGCTCGCCGCCGTGGTCATCGCCGCGCTCACCCACGCACTGACGCCGCAGCCCTTGATCGCGCTGTTCAGGATCGATCGCGACCAATGGATCGCGATCAGCGCCATGGTCGGGGTGATCGTGCTGGGGGTGCTGAACGGGATGCTTTTTGCCATCGCCCTGTCACTGGCCGCCCTGTTGCGCCGATTTGCGCGCCCGGTGATCAGCGAACTTGGGCAGCTGGGTGATAGCCATGATTTCGTCGATATCGCCCGGCATGCAACAGCGGTCCGGCCGGCTGGAATCCTCATCATGCGCCCCAATGCGCCGCTGTTCTTTGGCAATGCCGAAAGCGCACTCGGCCTGATCGCCGGTAGGAGCAGCCAACTCGCTAAAGGCACGGCGGTGATCGTCAGCCTTGAAGAGAGTGACGATCTGGACAGTACGGCGATCGACGCACTTACCGAGCTTGATCGAACCCTGGCTCAGCGCGGCCTGCGGCTGGGGCTGGCCAGAGTGCATGATCGTGTCCGTGCCGTGCTTATGGCGGCCGGCCTGTCCGCCCTGGCCGACCAGGCAGGGTTCAGCGTGGCTGATACCGTCAATATGATGACCAGGCAGAGCGAGACACAAGATGCCCTATGAAATCGAACCGCAGTTGCATACCGTGCCATTGGCCACATTGCGCCCCACCCAAATGACCGTCGGCCTGCGCGAGGTTGCAAACAAGCGCCAACAGTGGCGTAGTATCGCCGACACTAGCGGCCCGGCGTTTCTCGGCAGCCACATGATCCCGGTGGTGATTGGGCCGAAGCAGCAATATTGGCTGATCGATCATCATCATCTAGCACGTGCACTGCACGATGAAGGGCTGGAGCATGTCCTGGTCAGCGTCGTCGCGCGGCTCGATCGGCTCGACAAGGCTGCGTTCCTTACCTTTATGGACAATCGCAATTGGCTGCACACTTTTGATCGCCATGGCGAGCGCCGCGGCTATGCCGACCTACCCCGCAAACTCAGTAAGATGACCGACGACCCTTATCGGTCACTGGCAGGCGAAGTGCGCCGCGCAGGCGGCTATGCCAAAAGCCTGACGCCCTATAGCGAATTCCTTTGGGCCGATTTTTTTCGTCATCACATCGCCGAAAAGCTCGTGCTCGACGCATTTGAAAAATCAATCGATCGCGCGCTCAAGCTTGCGCATGGCAAATCGACTGCGCATTTGCCGGGATGGTGTGGAAAGGACTGAGGATCAGCGATAGGACATCATCGGCGCGATGTTTCCGAATGACATAATGCCATTGCAGCAGATCATGGCGCGCGCTCAGAACAAGGCGCTGTCCCAAAGTCGCTTCGGGTGATTGCAAGGATTCTACCATGAAAATCTCAACCGCTGCCCAGGTTAATGCCCGCATCGCACTCGCACTGGCGATAGCGCTCGGCGCGCTTTGGATCGGCGCGGCCTTCATCCCCGCCATTTTGTGGGCCGGTGTCGTCGCGATCGCCGTTACGCCGTTGCGGGAGCGGCTGCTGGCTCGCTGGCCCAGTCAGGATGCGTTGGTCGCGGCGCTGATCACGCTGGCGGTGCTGCTGATTGTAGTTGTGCCGATGGTGATCGCTGTCTTCTATGCAATCGGCGAAGCGCAGAGCATTGCCCTTTGGTTCGCGCACGCCCGCGCGCATGGTGTGGCGGTACCCGAATGGGTCGCCCATCTCCCCATCGGGTCCGTGCAGATTACAGCTTGGTGGCAGGCACATCTGGTGACCGCGGCGGGCGCTTCCGAGCAGCTCGGGCGCATCGACACCGATCTGCTGCTGACCCAATCGCGAACGCTGACCTATGGCATTGTGAGACGCGCGGTAATTTTTGCGTTCACAGTGTTGATCCTGTTTTTTGTCCTGCGTGATCAGCGCGCGATCGTCGCGCAGCTGGAGCGGGGGGCGATCCGGGCGTTTGGCGACACTGGCAGCCGTTTGGGCCGCCAGATTTTTGCATCGGTCCGTGGCACGGTCGATGGGCTCGTGCTTCTCGGCCTTGCACAGGGACTCATCATGGCGGCGATCTACGCCATCGCTGGTGTGCCGCACCCGATCCTGATGGGGTTGCTGTCGGGCTTCGCCTCGATGGTCCCTTTCGGTCTCGTCGCGATTCTGCTGATTGCGGTGTTGCTGCTGATCATCAAGGGCGCGGTCACCGCTGCCATCGTTGCGGGCGCCATGGGCTTTGCGATCAATTTCGTCATCGATCATTTTCTGCGACCGGGATTTATCGGCGGGACGACGCGGTTACCCTTTGTTTGGGTGTTGATCGGCATCATTGGCGGCGTCGAAACGATCGGGCTTTTGGGGCTGTTCGTGGGACCGGCGGTGATGGCCGCGCTAATGCTGATCTGGCGAGAATGGGTGAACGACGGCGATATCGGCACGCGCTCTACGAACGGATGAGAGTGCCTAGCCCCCGACGATTGAGGTTCGCATCTTCATGGGGCTTCCAAGCCTATTGTTTAATTGGAATATTTTGGCGATTTTTTTCCGGTCGCCTCTAAAGGGATCCCCGGAGCCAGCTGGCCCCGCCAGTCGCTGCAGCAGCAATGCAGCAATGCAGCATGGAAAACGGGTCAATCGACTATTCTATCCGGTGACCAATCCACAGATGGATGGGACTGCCAAGGATTGCCCTGACAGGTCGGAACCATCCAGGTCAACGATCGCTTCAGATTGTTAGACTTCGCCTAATCCATTGAAGCGATCTCAGCCATATCCCAAGCGCGTCCTGTAGCTCGAATTCGCAGTCGCGAAAGGAGATGGTCCGCACCGGCAATCGAGCCGTGCGGGGAAATCATGATCGTCAAACGCTTGTGTTGCGTTGCATTGGACGGTGCCCTCGGTCCACGATCGACAGGTGTCGCAAATCCGTCCTCCAGATCCATCCTCGCTGCGGCGCTGTGTCGCTTATGCGGGCCCACCTGATATTGACAGCCGCGACCGGGCGGCCCGTTTGAAAAGCGACACACCTGCCTTTTGCAAGGAACAGCTCAATCCTCCCAGCCGAGTCCGAAGCGCAATATTAAGCCATGCTCGACGAAGAACGCGTGGCCGCGTCCCGTAAATCGATAGGCCTTCGACCGATCCGGTGCGGACCGGCTCGTCCAGAACGCCCGCTGTCCGCATACGCATCAGCCCTATTCCGTCCGGCCGGCGAGTGCCCTGGTACAGATGTACCAGTCGAAGCCTGCGTAAAACCCAAACAAAAACCCCGGGAACCAGAGGTCCCCGAGGTTTTCGGTGGTGGGCGTGGCAAGGATTGAACTTGCGACCCCTGCGATGTCAACACAGTGCTCTACCACTGAGCTACACGCCCACGGAAGGGCGGCCTTAGCGGGGGTAGCCGCCAGGTGCAAGCGCCGTTTCGCCCGGCCTCACTGGCCGCGCGTCGCCTTTTCCATTTCGAACATTCGATCGACCTCCAATACCAGGTCGCGCAGATGGAAAGGTTTGGACAAGACGCGGGCCTGAGGCATCGTTTTTCCCGCTCTCAGCGTCACTGCGGCAAAGCCGGTGATAAACATCACGCGCAGCTCCGGGCACATTTCACCAGCTTTTTGCGCCAGTTCGATACCATCCATTTCGGGCATCACGATATCGGTCAGCAGCAAATCGAAGGGCTCGGTCTCGAGCAGCGGGATCGCCGCCGTGCCACGATCCACTGCGGTCACCGCATAGCCCGAGCGTTCGAGTGCGCGCGTCAGATATTCGCGCATCACGCGATCATCCTCGGCCAGCAAAATCCTGATCATGCCCGGCTTTCCATTGTCATTCCCCGCCGCACCTTATGCGCCAAGCCCTTAACATTTTCCAGCATCGCCTGCGTCGCATGCACGCGGTCGATTGCCGCCGCCCGGCGCAGCGCCTAGACCTGCTGCCCATGTCGGCCCCTGCCCACTCCACGGATCGTTACGGCGCCCGGATACCGCAAAGTCCGGTGATCCTGTCGGTGCCGCATGCCGGGCGCGATTATCCCGCAGCGCTGCTCGCCGCGATTCGGGTGCCGGTGACCGCGCTGCTGGCACTGGAGGACCGTCATGTCGACTTGCTCGCGCTGGCGGCGCGCGGCACCGAGACGCTGCTGATCCAGCGCCCAGCGCGCGCCTGGATCGATCTTAACCGTGCCGAATATGAGCGCGACCCCAAGCTGGACGATGGCGCCGATCCCGCACGCCAGCCGGCAATGTCAGCCAAATTGCGCAGCGGCCTGGGGCTGATCCCGCGCCGGCTGGCCACCACCGGCGACATCTGGCGCAAAAGGTTGAGCGATGCCGAGGTCACCGCCCGGATCGTGGCCGATCATCGGCCTTATCATGCCATGCTGGCCGAGCTGCTTGCCGCTGCCCAGGCCAGATTCGGCGTGGCCGTGCTGCTCGATATCCATTCGATGCCGCCGATTGGCCTGCCGGGTGAGGCCGCCCAGCTGGTGTTCGGCGATCGCTTCGGCAAATCGGCCGGGACCCGATTCGTCGCCCGGCTGGAGGCTGAGGCCGAGGCAGCGGGAATCGCCCATGCGCTGAACTCGCCCTATTCGGGCGGGCACATTCTCGATCGCCACGCCCAGCCCGGCGCTGGAATCCATGCCGTACAGATCGAATTTGATCGCACACTCTATCTTGATGACGTGCTTGAATCGCCCGGGCCTGGCTTTGCGGCCACCGCGACGCTGCTCCGCCGGATGGTTGCGGCGATAACCGACGAGGCGTTTGCCAGCACCAGCGCGATCGCGGCCGAATAGGCGGAAGGCTCCCAATAAAAAACCACCCCGCGCAACAGGTGCGCGAGGTGGCCAAGGTTCAGGGAGTGCCCATCCGAAGATGGGCGGCGCAACCCGGTGAAAGGGGGGGAACACAAGGCCGCGCAAGACCAATATAGGAAGGGGTTTCCGGCGCTACAAGCACCAATTCCGTTTTTGCCGAAAACCCGTTCTCTGGCCGATTTAGAGTGGCAGCGCCGGCGGGGGCGACTTGCCCTGATCGACCTGCATCTGGAAAAGTTCGCGCATTTGCGACAGCGAGAAAAGGTGCGCATAGAGCAAGGGCAGCATGCCCGATTTAGCCATCTTGCGCATCTGATCGCCGCGCAGGTCCATCAGCTTTTCTTCGTTCACCATCTGGAAGCCGCGATAGACATAAGGCTGTTCGACGCCTTCAGTCTGGATGCTGACTTCACCGTCCATCAGCAGATCGGCCTCGACCAGATCGCGCATAAATGCCGCCGTGCGCGCGCCAGCCTGCTCGAACATTTCGTTGAACGACAGGATATTCTTGGTGGTCTCGCTCGGCTGCCCGTCAACGAACAGCGGCTCGCCATCCTCGAACTTGCCGATGGTATCGGTCGTCGGGTCGAAGCACAGCGACAATTCCTCGGCATTCGGGGTCAGCTTGGCCAGCATGAACGGATAGCGGCGGATATAGGCGGGAACATAGAAGCTCGGCAGGCTGATATGGCCTTCCGCGTCGACGAACACGTTGACGCCCTCGTTGAGGCCCATCAGCGCGATCGGAATGGCATCGGGGCCAATCGAAAACACGATCGGCATGAAGCGCTGCGCCAGCGCGAACTCATCAACGGTCACCGGAATCGCATGCTGGGTGGCAAGGAACGGCGCTGATGTGGCCGGACGAATCCGGAAATCGGCATGGGCTTGGCTCGAAAGCGGTTCGAGCCCATTGTAAAAGAGCGGAAGTCCCTGGGGCGCGCTGGCCATTATCATCTCCGAGGCAAAATAGGTCCAAGCCGAATGGCGAGTTGGCGCCGCCTCTATGGTGCCCGGGGCGCTGGCGCAAGCGCTACCAGCTTGCCCGGATTCATGATCTGTCCCGGATCGAGCGCCAGTTTGATCGCGCGGAGCATCGACAGCCGGCTCGGCGACGACAGTCTTTCCAGCTCATGCAGCTTCATCTGGCCGATTCCGTGCTCGGCAGAAATCGACCCGCCGGCGGCGACGACCAGATCATTGACGAAGGGCGTTATCCGCAGCGCCTCCCCGGCATACCAGCTTTCCGGATCGACGCCGTCGGGCGCGCGGACGTGAAAATGAACATTGCCGTCGCCCAGATGACCAAAGGCACCGGCGCTGGTGCCCGGGAACCGCGCCTCAACCGCTCGCGCCGCCGCGACCATGAATCGCGGCATCACGCCAACCGGCACCGAAATGTCATGCTGCATCGCCGGTCCGCTCGCGCGCTCCGCCGCCGAAATCGAATCGCGCAGCCGCCAGAACGCCTCGGCCTGGGCCTCGCTGGCGGCGATCACCGCATCACCAACGATATCCTCGGCAATCGCCGTGGTCAGCAAGCGTTCGAGCAGATCAGCCGGCGCCTCGCCATCGGGCGACGTCGTCACGGCTTCGATCAGCACATGCCAGGGATATCGCCCCTCGATCGGCGCGCGCGTGCCGGGGATATGGCGCAGCACCAATTGCAGCGAATGATCGGGCACGATCTCAAAGCTCTCGACCGCGCCGGTCACTGCTTCCATGCCCCGCAACAGCGCCAGCGCATCATCGGGATTGGCAAGGCCAGCCCAGCCCACAGCCCGCGCGCTGACATCCGCCACCAACCGCAGCGTCACCGCGGTCACCACCCCCAGAGTACCCTCGGCGCCGATCATCAGCTGGTTGAGGTCATAGCCGCGATTGTCCTTCTTCAGCGCGGTCAGCCCATCGTGGACCGCGCCATCGGGCAATACCGCCTCAACGCCTGCCACCAGCGCGCGCATTGTGCCGAATCGCAGCACCTGGGTGCCCCCGGCATTGGTCGAGGTGAGGCCGCCGATCGTCGCGCTGCCACGCGCGCCCAGCGTCAGCGGGAAGCGGCGTTGCTCGACATGAACCGCATTGTGCAAGTCCGCCAGAATAACGCCGGCTTCGGCGATCGCCAGGTTGGCCGCAGCATCGATCTGGCGGATTCGGTTCATCCGCCGCAGCGACAGGATCAGCGCCGATCCATCGGCCGGCGGGGTAGCGCCCCCGACCATCGATGTATTGCCGCCCTGTGGCACCAGCGGCACGCCCGCCGCCGCCGCCGCCGCGACGATGATCGCCACCTCAGCCGTTGTGGCAGGTGCCAAAATCGCCGCGGCCCGGCCATGATAGCGACCCCGCCAATCGACCAGCCACGGCGCAATATCATGCGCATCAGTGATCACCGCCTTGGGACCAAGGCGGTGGCACAGCATGTCGATCAGGGAAGATTGGGCCGGGTTCATCGTGCGACAACCTTTAGCACGCTCCCGGTCGGCGTCCACTTCGCCGGCGAAAACTCCCATCACTGCGCGGCGTGGCCGGACAATCTTCCGGTCAATTCATCGACTGTTCAACCATCGCGGTTAACAGCGGAATTGCCCATGATGAACATTTCGCTCGCCCCTGCCCTGATCCTGCTGCTGGTTGCGCCGCTGCCCGACAAACAGGGCCCGGTCGGGCAGAAAGTGCAATATGGAGTCATGACCTATCGCCAGCGCATCGTGATCCGCGTGCCCAAGCTGCCCGAACCGCCGCAGGCGCAGGATTTATCCCAATCGTCGCCCGCCAACTGGAAAGAACATAAAGCCGAAAAATGCGTGCCGATCAGTTCGATTGCCGGGGTGTCCGTCAGCCGAGCCGAAAGTGTCGATCTGATTGTCGCCGACGGGCGACGGCTGCGGGCGCGTTTTGACGATGACTGCCCGGCGATCGATTTTTATGCAGGCTTGTATATTCGCCGCACTGCCGACGGCTTAATTTGCGCCAAACGTGACGCGATCCGGTCGCGTTCCGGCGATTCCTGCCGGATCGAGGCGTTCAAGGAACTGCGGCGCAAGCACTGAACACCGCCTGGTCCCGCCATTCGCCAAGGCAAATCTTGACATTCGGGGTGGAATCCGCAACCGCTTCTGCAACTTTCAGGCCCGCTCTGGCGCGCCCTTTTTCCGGACACAGCATGACCTTTGCCGATCTCGGCCTATCTGACGAACTTCTTCGCGCAATCGAGGATTCGGGCTACACCGTGCCCACCCCCATCCAGGCGAGCGCTATCCCCTCCATCCTGATGATGCGCGACATGATCGGCGTGGCGCAGACCGGCACCGGCAAAACCGCGTCCTTCGTGCTGCCGATGATCGATATCCTGGCGCAGGGCCGCAGCCGTGCACGCATGCCGCGCTCGCTGATCCTAGAGCCGACGCGCGAACTGGCCGCACAGGTCGCCGAGAATTTCGAGAAATATGGGAAATATCACAAACTTTCGATGGCGCTGCTGATCGGCGGCGTCTCGATGACCGACCAGCTGGCCGCGCTCGAAAAGGGCGTCGACGTGCTCATTGCCACACCCGGGCGGCTGATGGATTTGTTTGGCCGCGGCAAGATCATGCTCAACGGCTGTTCGCTGCTGGTGATCGACGAAGCGGACCGGATGCTCGACATGGGCTTCATTCCCGATATCGAGGAAATTTGCACCAAGCTGCCCAAGCAGCGCCAGACCTTGTTGTTCTCGGCCACCATGCCCGCGCCGATCAAGCGGCTCGCCGACAAGTTTCTCGACAATCCCAAGATGATCGAAGTGGCACGCCCGGCCACCGCCAACGTCAATATCAAGCAATGGGTCGTGCCGGTGGCGGCCGCCAAGAAGAAGGAACGGTTGCGCGAGCTGCTCGCCGCTGACGACGTCAAGACCGCGATCATCTTTTGCAACCGCAAGACAACGGTGCGCGAACTCAACAAGACGCTGCAGCGCGATCGCTATCGATCGAGCGAAATCCATGGCGACATGGAGCAATCACAGCGGATTGCCGAACTCGATCGCTTCAAGGCAGGCGACGTCAATATCCTCGTCGCTTCCGATGTCGCCGCACGCGGGCTAGACATCAAGGGCGTCAGCCATGTGTTCAACTATGACGCGCCCTGGCATCCGGACGATTATGTCCACCGCATCGGTCGTACCGGTCGCGCCGGCGCGACCGGCGTCGCCTTCACCTTCGTGACGCCCGACGATGCTGAAAATATTGCCAATATCGAAAAACTGACCGGCCAGAAGATTGACCGCTTCGGCGGCGCGCCGGCAGCCGAAAAAGCCGCAGACGATGAAGCGCCTGCGCCACGCCGGACGGCACGCAAGCCGGCGGCAAAGGCAGAACGCGCGCCGCCAGCCGACATACCGGCGATCGACGTCGAAAGGACGGCCGAGCGCGCGCCCCGCGCGCCGCGCGCCAAGCGGCCGCCACAGGCAGCCGTCTCGCCGACGCCGGCTACCGCCGCCGCGCCTGCACCGGCGGCGCCACGGCCTGCCCCTGCCCGGCCGGCGCTGGCTGATGACGGCGATGATGATGGCGGCTGGAATGGCCCGCTGCCTGATTTCCTGCGCGCCAAGATCGGCTAAGCAGCACGATGGCGGGCATCGTCGAGATTGTACCGGTCAAGATCATCGACAGCCCGTGCATCAATATCTGCCAAATTGATCCCAAAACCCGGCTCTGCACTGGATGTGCCCGCAGCCTGCACGAGATTGGCGGCTGGACCAGCGGCACGCCGGAATGGCGCGCCAAGGTGATGGCGGCCTTACCGGCGCGACGCCAAGGCGTCTCGCGCTAGAGTGTAAATCACGTTCAGCAGAACCGGCCTGAGCCGCTCCGAATATCCTCAGGCCGGGGCCTGCGCCTCGGCGATCAGTGCAGCGTCGATTGCCTTGGCGCGGATATAGGCCTCACGCGACGTCAGCCGGCCAAGATAATCCTCAAACGCCACCCGCTTAGGCAGCGTGCCGAAGGCAAGCCCCCAACCGACCTGCGATCCGATATAAACATCGGCTGCTGTAAACCGCTCCCCGGCGATATAGGGATGCGTCGAAACCGCCTTCTCCAGCACGTCGACGGCGAGGTCGTAATTCCCATAACCAGCCATCCGGCCCTGCTGGTCGGTCGGTGCGAAGCCCATCGACCGGTTGGTGATCGCCTGTTCGAGCGGTCCCGCCCCGAAGAACAGCCAGCGATAATAATCGGCACGCTCGCCGGGCAACGGCGCCAGCCCGGCATCGGGAAAGACATCGGCGAGATACGCACAGATCGCCGCGCA
The DNA here is from genome assembly GCA_002281535.1 of Sphingomonas sp. 28-63-12. Classification (GTDB taxonomy): domain Bacteria; phylum Pseudomonadota; class Alphaproteobacteria; order Sphingomonadales; family Sphingomonadaceae; genus Sphingomonas. The sequence continues at coordinate 42,244 of NCGD01000009.1, read as the reverse complement.
TTCGGTGACGACATGGCCGTCATGCACAATCGCCGGTACCTTCCCCATCGGGTTGATCGACAGATAGGGCTCTTGCTTCATCGTCGAGGCGTAATCGAGCAGCACTGTTTCGTAAGGCGCGCCGCTTTCCTCGATCGCCCAGCGCGCAATCTGCCCACGCGACATCGGGTTGGTATAGAAGGTCAACGTACCAGCCATGGCGACTCTCCCTTTTGTGGAACATAAAAAGAACAGATCGGCGCGTTGGCGTCAAGACTTGTGCGGGGCGCGATACCACCAGACGCCATCGATCACATCCTTCGCCGCCCGCCCGTCGATCTCGAGCCGCCGAAGATGGGCCAGCGCCTCGCCGGTCGCCATGCCTAGCACCTCGGGGCCGATGGCGCGCCGGAACAGCCGCCCGAAACAATCGACCGCACGGCGGGGTGCCTCGGCGATGAATATCGCCAACTCGTCGAGCCGGTCGCGATGTTCGCGATCAAGTGCGTCGAGCCGGACATGAAGGCCGGAAAATACATCGCCATGCCCCGGCAGCACGATGAGATCGTGCGGTAATTTCTTCAGCTTGGCGATCGAATCGAGCCATTCGCCGAGCGGGTCGGCTTCAGGTTCGGTCACGCCGAGCGAGACGTTGGAGCTGATCCGGGGCAGCACCTGATCGCCCGAAATCAGTATCCCGCGTTCTTCATCAAGCAGGCACGCATGTTCCGGACTGTGGCCCGATCCCGTCACGATGCGCCATGGTCGGCGGCCGATCATCAGCGTCTCGCCATCAGCGATCCGTCGATAGCCAAGCGGCAATGGCGTAATGATCCGGCGAAACCCGCTCCAGCCGCGGCCATTGCCACGCGCGATCTGTTCGTCATTCCAGCCCGCCGCGCGCCAGAAAGCGATCATAGCATCAGGCACCGCATCGCGCGCATCGGCCGCCAGCATCCGCGCGGTCAGCCATTCGCCGCGCGTCATGATCAGGGGTGCATCGTGATGATCGCACATCCAGCCCGCCAGCCCGATATGGTCGGGGTGAAAATGGGTCCCGATCACCTTGGTGATCCGCACCCCCGCCAACGGCCCGGTGCTGACTGCCTTCCATGCCGCCCGCGCATCGGGCAGATTCATCCCCGTATCGACGAGGGCGACACCCGGACCGCGATCGTCTGTGTCGTCGATCAGCCAGCAATTAATGTGCTTGAGCGGCCCCGGCACGGTCAACCGCACCCAGCGGAGTCCCGACGCCACGGTCATCACCTGGTGCGGCTCGGGGCCGACATGCCCGAACGGGTAGGTCAGGCCCTTATGGCTGGTCGGCACAAAGCTTTCATCGGCGACCAGCGCTGCATCGGGTGAGAGGCGGGTCACCTCAACGCCGCTTGAACGGATCCTCGAACCCGCGTGCTTCCAGCTCGGTTTCTTCCATGCCGGCATTTTCCGCATCGCGTGCGGCCTGTTCGCGCTGGGCGCGCAATTCGGTGATCAGCGCGGCGCGATCGCCCTCTAGGCGATTGTCGACCGGCGCTTCGATGCCTGCGGCCTTGGCGGCTTTGGCCACGATCGCGTCGAGTTCGCGCTGCGAGCACAGCCCCAGCGTGACGGGGTCCTTCGGCGTGATGTTGGCGATGTTCCAATGACTCCGGTCCCGGATCGCCGCGATCGTGGTGCGGGTGGTACCAATCAGGTTACCGATCGCGCCGTCAGAGATTTCCGGGTGATTGCGGATAATCCAGGCGATACCGTCGGGCTTGTCCTGCCGCTTGGAAACCGGCGTATATCGCGGCCCCTTGGTGCGGCGGACCTGATCGGGGCCCTTCAGTATCTTGAGCGAATAATTGGGATCGGCCTGCCCCTTGTCGATTTCTTCCTGCGTCAGCTCATGGGCACGCAACGGATCGCGCCCGGTCAGCTTGGTTGCCGCGGTATCGTCGGCGATCGCCTGGATCTCCAGGATATGCAGGCCGCAAAATTCGGCGATCTGCTCAAAGCTGAGCGCAGTATTGTCAACCAGCCAGGAGGCGGTTGCGTGCGGCATGAGCGGCTGGGCCACGGAAAACTCCTCAAAAACAGAAAGGGCCGCCCCTTGACGGAGCGGCCTGTAATGACCGTGACTTAATGCGGATCGGCCGCCGGGGCAAGGCACGTTGCGGCGCGCCCTGATTTTGCTTGGCGATGATCAGGCTGCCATCGCTTCATCATCGTCAAGACGGATCGGCGCCAGCGCCTCAAGGAACTGCCGCGCACTCGCTTCCCAGGTAAAGGTCTTGCCATAAGTGGCGCAAACGCCGCGATCCCGCGTCAGCGCCGCGCTGATGGCAACATCCAGATCATCATCCATCGCGCCAACATCGGCCTTCACCACATCGATCGGCCCGGTCACCGGGAACGCCGCGACCGGCACGCCCGAGGCGAGCGCCTCGATCATTACCAACCCGAACGTATCGGTCTTGCTGGGAAAGACGAACACGTCGGCCGCGGCATAGGCGGAGGCCAGATCGGCACCGAATTTCGGCCCGAGAAAATGCGCCTTGGGATATTTCGCCTCTAAGGTGGTCCGCGCCGGCCCATCACCAACAATTACCTTGGTGCCAGGCACCCGCGATTCCAGAAACGCCTCGATATTCTTCTCGATCGCGACCCGGCCGACATACAGCTGAATCGGCCCGCCAAGCGCGCGGATAGCCGGATCGGGCGTGACATGGGCACCGAAGATCGACAGATCGACCCCGCGCCCCCAATGCCGGATCTTGGTCAGTCCATGCGCGCGGAGCGTTTTGGCGATCGATGGCGTCGAGGCAAGCACGGCCTGGGCCGGCCAGTGGAACCAGGTGATGTAGCGCCAGATCCAGCCCGGATCGATCCCGATCCGCGCCGAAACATAATCAGGAAACTGGGTGTGATAGGCGGTGGTGAACGGGAAATCGCGTGTCAGGCACCAACGCCGCGCAGCCAGGCAGATCGGCCCTTCGGTCGCGAGGTGGATGGCATGTGGATTGAAATCGGCCAGCATCTTGCCGACCGACGAAGTCCGCGCAAAGGCAAGCCGAATTTCGGGATAGGTCGGACACGGCATCGAATAGAAATGCTCGGGGCTGATCACCAGCACCTCATGGCCCTGGCGTTCGAGCTCGGCGCGCACCGATTGCAGAGTCCGAACGACCCCGTTGACCTGGGGGCTCCACGCATCGGTGGCGATCGCGATCCGCACGGGCGTCAGGCCGCCATGGCCGATATGGTGCCGAGCTCGCGGATCGCTATCTCGTCCGCCCAATGGAGCACCTCCATCCGACCGTCGAAATGCTCGACCAATGCGGTGCAACCTTCTACCCAATCGCCATCATTCCAATATTCCACACCCTGGATCATGCGGTGTTCAGCGGTATGGATGTGGCCGCATACCACCCCATCGACACCACGCGCGCCAGCGGCATGCGCGACGATCTCTTCATAGTTCGAAATAAACTCGACTGCGTTCTTCACCTTCGCCTTCGCGTGTTTCGACAGCGACCAATAAGGCAGGTTAAAGCGTCGACGAAACGCGTTGACCAGCCGGTTCAGCGCCATGAGGCCATTATAGGCCAGATCACCCGCATGCGCGAGCCACTTATGCGCCAGGGTGATCGCATCGAACTCATCGCCGTGCAGCACCAGCAGGCGCCGGCCGTCCGCCGTCTGATGGATCGCCTTGCGCCGTATCGAGATCCCGCCAAAATCGAGCCCCGAAAACTGGCGAAACACCTCGTCGTGATTGCCGGGGATATAGATGACCTTGGTGCCGCGCTTGGCGCGTTTCAGCAGCCGCCAGACAATGTCGTTATGCGCGGCCGGCCAATAGAATTTCTTTTTCAGTCGCCAGCCATCGATGATGTCGCCGACCAGATACAGCGTCTCGCTATCGACGTGATCGAGAAAGTCGATCAGCATCCCGGCATTGCACCCGCGCGTGCCGAGATGAATGTCCGAAATCCAGATCGTGCGGAACTGACGCCGCCCCTCTACGGTCTTTTCGGGGATGGCTGGCTTGGAATGCACGAAATCAGCGAAATCGGCGAGCCCGGTATCAATCGAAAGCTGGGCAATATTCATGCTCGTACCCTCGCAACCATCAGTTGGTAGCGCGGCTATGCCCCGTTTATGTTACATTTTGAATCGTTGGCGCCCCAAGAGTCAGCAGTATTTAAGACATTCTTCAATCGAAAATCCCGATATAGCCTGGGATCGCTGCCACCCGGGCCAGCCAGGCGCTGAGCGCCGGCCACGCGGCAAGGTCGAAACCGCCCTCCCCCGCGACATGGGTATAGGCATAAAGCGCGATATCCGCGAGCGACAGCGCGTCGCCGATCAGAAAGGGTGTTTGCGCCAGCTGGGCGTCCATCAGCGTCAGCGCGGCCTCGCCGGCGGCGCGCTTCCCCGGCAGCTGCGCGCGCTGGACATCGCTCAGCGCCGCCTCACCGACAAAGGCCAACCAGAAGCGCAGGGTCGCGATATTGGGCTCGTGATTATATTGTTCGAAGAACATCCAGCGCAGCATGTCCGCGCGGGCGAAACGATCCGCCGGGATCAGCGCCGATCCATCAGCGAGATAGCAACAGGCCGCGTTGCTCTCGGGCAGGAAGCGTTCGCCGATCTGCAACACCGGGATGCGGCCATTGGCGTTGACCTCACGCAAAAATTCGGCCGTTCGCGTCTCGCCCGTCATGATATCATAGCCGCGCCGCTGGATCGTCATGCCCAGCAGCGCGGCGGTAAGCCGGATCTTGTAGCAATTTCCCGACGGGGCATATTCGTGCAGGATCAGCGTGTGGGTCATCCGGCCGCCTCCGCTGCAAGCGTTTCCGTCGGCACAACTGGGTCAGGGCCAGCGATTGCCGGGGGCGCGACGATCCGGGTCAGCGCCTCAAGCGACGACCCGTCCAGCCCCAGCTCCTTCATCAGCCCGTCGATGAGCGGCGCCTGGGCGCGGTAGCGCAGCGCCGCCGATACGGCCGAATTGGCAAGATTCTGGTCGCCGCCGTCATGGCCGCCATTGCTGCCCTGGCTGTTCAGCCCCTCGACCTGGACGATCCTGATGCTGTCGATCGATTCCATCGGCTTGGCAGCTTCGCGGATAATCTCGGGCAGCACTTTGAGCAGCGCAAGCTTGGCCTGCAGCGACATGGTATCCGAGGACAGGATGTTTGCCGCCTCGTTCACCGCGCGCTGCCCGGCCGCCTCGACTTCGAAGCGGAGTCGATCAGCCTCGGCCTTCAACTTAGTGGCTTCGGCGTCGCCCTCGGCGGTAAGCCGCTGCGCTTCTGCGCGGTTGGCAGCGGCCTGCTTCTCTGCCTCAGCCTGGACCTTGACGCCGATCGCTGCGCGCTCGGCTTCCCGCGAAGCGTCGATCAGTTCAATCCTTTTCTGGCGCTCGGCAATTTCGGTTTCGCGCGCCGTGCCGACCTGCTCCTCCGCCGCCACCGCTTTCGCGCGCGCACCGTCGGCCTCGGCGCGGGCCTGGCTTTCCTCGCGGCTCTTGTTCTGGACCGCGATCTGCTGTTCCTGCCGGGCAAGCTCGAGTGCCTGGGTCTGCGCGATCTGCGCTTCCTTGACGGCGCGATCGGCCTCGATCTGCTGGCTGTCTATCTGCATCTTGGCCTCGATCCGCGCCTGCTCCGATTCCTGCTGGCGCAGCGCCTGTTCGCGCGCGACTTCGGAGGATTGCGCCGCGCGCTTCATCTCGATCTCGCGCTCCTGCTCCAGCCGCGCGAATTCGGTGTCGCGACCGATCAGGAAGCTCTGGCGCTCGGCCTCGAGATTCTTGGTCTCGATCTGGACGCGGGTATCCTGCTCGATGTCGTTGCGCGCTTTCTTGCGCAGCTCGATCTGCTCGGTCAGCTTGGTGAGGCCTTCGGCGTCAAACGCGTTGTTGGCGTTGAAATGCTCGATCGAGGTCTGATCGAGCCCGGTCAGCGACACGCTCTCCAGCTCAAGCCCGTTCATGGCGAGATCGACCGACGACGCCTGCTGCACCTTTTGCACGAACTCGCTGCGCTGCTCGTGCAGCTGCGACATCGTCATGCCCGCCGCGACCGAGCGCAGCGCGTCGACAAACTTGCCCTCAACCAGCTCCTTCAGCGCATCCGGGTGCATGGTCCGCATGCCAAGCGTCTGTGCCGCCGTGGCGATCGACTGCGCATCGGGCTTCACCCGGACGTAGAATTCCGCCTTTACGTCAATGCGCAACCGGTCAAAGGTGATCAGCGCATCGGTATTCTTGCGCTCGACTGCCAGCCGCACCGTGTTGAGATTGACAGGCATCGTCTCGTGAAACACGGGCAGCACGATCGCGCCGCCGTTGATCACCACCTTTTCGCCACCGAACCCGGTCCGCACGAAGCCAACTTCCTTCGATGCACGCTTGTACAATCGCGCGAGCATCAAGCCGATCACCAGCAGGACGATCAGGCCCACGCCGGGATAGACCACATAAGGCAGCACCGAGCCGCCCTGAGTCGCCAGGTCGTTCATGTCGATTACACTCCGAGTTGCGGCAAGCGATGATCACCGCGGGAAATGGCGCGGAACAGGTCGTTCTCACGCCGGATAAGGAGGATCGCTTCGCCCTCCTCAAAGATCTGGTCTGGCGCGTTAGGCTCGACCATCACGAAATGCGCCTGGCCGTGCGCGTCTTCCACCCGCGCGCGCGCCGGGGAGCCATGCTGCGCTCGCCCCGTCACAATCAGGCCGGTTTCGCCGACCAACGTGTCGAGCGAGACCGCCGTCGTCTCATCGCGCGGCAGGACCTTTGCCAGTCCACGCGCGCTGATCCCGGTCATCGGCAAGGCAGCCAAAAAAGCGGCAGGCCCGGCGATCAGGGGTGACAGCATCGTCCCGAGCCAGTCATGGCTCGTCTGCTCGATAATCAGGCCGATCGTCCCGAACATCGCCAGAAACACGACCAACAAGACCATCAATGGCACTTGCCCAACACCCAGCCATCCGAGCAGGTCGATATCGGCATCGGCATCCAGATGGACATCGGCATCGACATGCGCATCGATTCCGATATCGCCCCCGAGCCCGACCAGTTGCACGACGCCGATCAGCAGCATCAAAATGAGCGCCGATACGAAGACGATGCTCTCCGACGCACCCAGAACCGCAAACACGATATTTCTCCTGTTGCGGGAGATATTAGAAGGGCTTGGGGTGGGGCGATAGCGGAATCGGACAAGGCTGTGCCGAATTTCGGGACCAGCTTGTAGTGGCGGCAATAGGCAACCGCCCCGCCGATCTCACACCATCGTCAGCACGATCTTGCCGACATGGTCTCCCGCTTCCATGCGGGCGTGCGCGGCGCCGGCTTCGGCGAGGGGATAGGTCTTATCGATCACCGGCTTGAGCTTCCCCGCCTCGACATGCGGCCACACCATCCGCGCCAGTTCGTCCGCCACCATCGCCTTGAATGCCAGGTCGCGCGGGCGCAGCGTCGATCCGGTCAGCGTCAGCCGGCGGCGCATCACGTCGAAGATTGGAATCGTCGCCATCAGCCCGCCCTGCACCGCGATCGAGACGTGGCGACCGTCATCGCCAAGGCACTTCAGATTGCGCGGCACATAATCGCCGCCGACCATGTCGAGCACCACGGCGCAGCCGCCCCCGCCGGTAATGCGCGCAACCTCGGTCACGAAATCCTGGGTCTTGTAGTTGATCGCATGCGCCGCGCCGAGCGCCAGCGCCGCTGCGCACTTATCGTCCGAGCCCGCCGTCACGATGATGGTGAGACCAAAGATGGTGCCGAGCGCGATCGCCATCGTACCGATCCCGCTGGTGCCGCCATGGACCAGCACCGTATCGCCTTCGCTGGCATAACCACGCTCGAATACATTGGTCCACACGGTGAACAAGGTTTCGGGCATCGCCGCCGCCTCGGCCATGGTCAGTGCGGTCGGCACCGTCAGGCAGGTGCCGACCGGCGCCACGGCATATTCGGCATAAGCACCGCCACCGACAAGGGCACAGACCGGCTGGCCGAGCATCTCGCGCGGGACGCTTTCGCCGATCGCGACGACTTCGCCGGCAAGCTCGAGTCCCAGGATCGACGGCGCACCCGGCGGCATCGGGTACATGCCCTTGCGCTGGAGCACATCGGGGCGATTGACCCCGGCAGCAGCGACCTTGACCAGCACCTCACCCGCGCCGGGCTGGGGCACGGGGCGTGAGACCGCCGCCAGCGCTGCTGCGTCACACGGGGTGACCGGATCGATTGCCCACATTGTTTCGGGCACGCTCATTGCCAGCATCGCATCGCCGCGCCCCCCAGATCATTCCAAGCACCCGCCCTAACGCAGCGCGACGCCGCCCGTCAATTTGACCCGGTCACTCAGGATAAATGATTTCGCCCTCGTGCAGATATTTTTCGGCCCCACCCGAAATGGTCAATCGACCGGTGCAGCGTTTGTCCGCCACCAGCTTGCCAGCGCGCGTGATGAACAGGCCATCTTCAAAATCCGGCCGATTGCCGCCTGCGTCGAACCCGGTGCGGATCGTCCGGCTATAGGCGACATAGTGAAAATCGCCATTGGCAAAGCTGAACTGTTCTTCACCGCCACCCGAATAGCCGGTGCGCGCGAAAATCAGCGATCCGGGCCCTTGCCTGGGCGAGCTGAGCTCAACCTTGCCCGGCTTGCCATAGCGATATTGCGCATAGGCGCTGCTCCCGGCGCCGCCACCGCAGACCGAAACCGTACGGGTGCCGATCGCACAGTTGAACAGCGGCTCTTCGGCTGCACTGCAATGCCCGATCGCCTTTTTCGGCTGCGGGGCAGCGGCTGGCGCTGGCACCGCGCCCCGAATCAGCAGCATCGATAGGCTCACCGCCACGGCACCCACCATCAAATAGCGCACCGTCCCGCCTCCATAATGGCGCTCGCCCGATCATTGACAATGAACGGCCCACGGTCAACGTTGAGGACATGGAGCCCGACGAGACCCTTCCCCGTCGGGCGGGCGATCCCCTGGATACGCTTGCCCGCTTTGATCTCGATCCGCTGTCGGTCGAGGAGCTGGAGGCGCGCATCGCCGCGTTGGAAGCGGAAATCGAGCGCACGAAGCGACATTTACACCGCGCCGTTAACCATCGCGCAAGCGCTGATGCGCTATTCAAGCGGTGATTACCCTTTCGCCTCGGGGCCCGGCTGAGGCGATAATTTGTCAAGTGCTTGATGCCAGCGTGCTGGCTTCCGACATAGCTGGAAAGGGCCGCACAGTGCTGGCGGCCCGTTTGGAGTAGACGATCATGCCTTCCTTCGCTTCCGCCCTCGAAACCACGCTCCACAAGGCACTCGAAGCCGCGACCTCGCGCCGCCACGAATATGCCACGCTGGAGCATCTGCTGCTCGCGCTTGTCGATGACGAGCACGCCAGCAAGGTGATGATTTCGTGCGGCGTCGACCTGGGCGAGCTCAAGACCACAGTCGCCCATTATCTCGATACCGAGCTGGAAGCGTTGAAGGTGGAACAAGCCACCGATCCGTCGCCAACCAGCGGCTTCCAGCGCGTCGTCCAGCGCGCCATCCTCCATGTCCAGTCATCGGGCCGCGACGAAGTCACCGGTGCCAATGTACTGGTGGCGTTGTTCAGCGAGCGCGAAAGCTATGCCGTCTATTTCCTGCAGCAGCAGGATATGAGCCGGCTCGATGCAGTGAGCTTCATCAGCCACGGCGTGGGCAAGGGCGGCACGCCGACCGAAGCCTCCACCCCCAAGGGCGCCGAAGAAGAAAAGCCAACCAAGCAGGAGGGCAAGGGCAAGAGCGAAAGCGCGCTCAAGCAATTCTGCGTCGATCTCAACGAAAAGGCCAAGAACGGCAAGGTCGATCCGCTGATCGGCCGGCATGCCGAGGTCGATCGCACGGTGCAGATCCTGTGCCGCCGGTCAAAGAATAACCCGCTCTATGTCGGTGATCCCGGCGTGGGGAAGACCGCGATCGCCGAAGGGCTCGCGCGCAAGATCATAGAGGGCGACGTGCCCGAGGTGTTGAAACCCGCCGTGATCTACTCGCTCGACATGGGCGCGCTGCTGGCCGGTACGCGTTATCGCGGCGATTTCGAGGAGCGCCTCAAGGCCGTCGTCAACGAGCTCGAAAAGCTGCCCGACGCGATTCTGTTCATCGACGAGATCCACACCGTGATCGGTGCCGGCGCCACCAGCGGCGGCGCGATGGATGCATCGAACCTGCTCAAGCCGGCATTGTCGGGCGGCACGATCCGCTGCATCGGCTCGACTACCTACAAGGAATTCCGCAATCATTTCGAGAAGGACCGCGCGCTGCTGCGGCGCTTCCAGAAGATCGACGTCAACGAGCCGACGATCGAGGACACGATCAAGATTCTGAGCGGCCTGCGCTCCGCGTTCGAAGACCATCACAACGTCAAATATACCCCCGATGCGATCAAGACGGCGGTCGAGCTTTCGGCACGCTACATCAACGACCGCAAATTGCCCGACAAGGCGATCGACGTCATCGATGAAGTCGGCGCAATGCAGATGCTGGTGCCGCCCAGCCGTCGCAAGCGGACGATCACCGCCAAGGAGATCGAACAGGTGATCGCCACGATGGCGCGCATCCCGCCGAAATCGGTGTCGAAGGACGATACGGCCGCGCTCGCCAGCCTGGATACCGATCTGAAACGCGTCGTCTTCGGCCAGAATGCGGCGATCGAAAAGCTGTCGTCGGCGATCAAGCTCAGCCGTGCTGGCCTGCGCGATCCCGACAAGCCGATCGGCAACTATCTGTTCACCGGACCGACCGGCGTCGGCAAAACCGAAGTTGCGCGACAGCTCGCCTCGATCATGGGCATCCCGCTCCAGCGTTTCGACATGTCGGAATATATGGAGCGCCACTCGGTCAGCCGGCTGATCGGTGCGCCCCCGGGCTATGTCGGTTATGATCAGGGTGGCCTGCTGACCGATGCGGTCGATCAGCAGCCGCATTCAGTGCTGCTGCTCGACGAGATCGAGAAGGCGCATCCCGACTTGTTCAACATCCTGTTGCAGGTGATGGACAACGGCAAGCTCACCGATCACCACGGCAAGACCGTCGATTTCCGCAACACCATCCTGATCATGACGACCAATGCGGGCGCCAGTGACATGGCGCGTGAAGCGGTTGGCTTTGGCGCGGTGACGCGCGAGGGCGAGGATGAGGAAGCGGTGCGTAAGATGTTCACGCCCGAATTCCGCAACCGGCTCGATGCCATCGTGCCGTTCGGATATCTGCCGCCCGAGGTGGTTGCCCGCGTGGTCGACAAGTTCATCCTCCAGCTGGAACTGCAGCTGGCGGATCGGCAGGTGCACATCAATCTGGACGATGAATCCAAGGCATGGCTGACGACGAAGGGCTATGACAAGCTCTACGGCGCCCGCCCGATGGGCCGCCTGATCCAGGAAAAGATCAAGCAGCCGCTCGCCGAGGAACTGCTATTCGGCAAGCTCATCCATGGCGGCGAGGTGACGGTCAAGCTCAAGGACAATGCGCTGTCGTTCGAGATCGTCGCCGCCGCGCCGAAAAAGCCTAAGAAAAAGGGCAAGGCCGATGCGGTAAAGGTGAAATAGCGCGCAATCGATCTGGTTCTTATCACCAACGTCAGGAAGGGGCGGTCCGATGGGCCGCCCCTTTTGCATTCTTGCTTCAACTCATTGGCAATATTGCATCATTATGACGATTGGGCAGTACAACTGTCCTCAATTTTTCCCGTTTTGGTAACCATATCGACGCGGGCAAGACGCCAGCGCCCGGTAGGGGGGCCGCGTCACGCGGCGCAGACCGCGGACATGTTCGCCCCCCTTTCCTGGAGATCATCATGTCGATCACGACCCCGACTCTGTCGGTTGCCGTCCTGCTGGCGGCTACCTTCACCTTCTCGACCCCCGTCCTCGCCCAGACCACGCCCGAACGCCAGATCCGGATCGTTACCGTAAGAGCCGCCGATCTGGTTACCGAAGCCGGTCGCGCCACGATCGAAACCCGTCTCGATCACGCCGCCAACCAGGTCTGCACCGCGACCGCCCCCACCGGCAGCATCATCACCCATGTCGATCGCGCCTGCCATACTGTCGCGCTCACCGATGCCCGCCGTCAGCTCGCCGAACGCGTTGCCGCGGTACAGACAGGCGTCCAGCTGGCGGTCATCGACACCGCCACCTTGCCGCGCTGATTCACCGGCGCCCCGTCGCTGCCACCGGCGCAGCGACGGGGCATGCGTCGCATTTCGTCCTCGCATTGGCCAATCTTTACCGTATCTTTGCCATGACGAATTACGACCAGCTTGATGATTGCCCGTTTAGCCTCGCTGTGTTGGTCAACCTTATGCCTGATGATGGCGGTCGGGACGGTCAGCCTCGCCACACCGGCGGCGGCGCAGATCGGCCTGGGCAGCCCGCCTTTGGCTTTGTGCGTCAAGCGCATTGCGCCCGGCGATTCGCCGGTGCGGTTGTTTAGCGCCCCCACCGGGTTTGACTGTACATCGCGCCAGACGGGGTTTGGCCGCGGCGATTTCTGGGTGTTTGCCCCGGTGCTGCCGAGATCGACTCATCAAGGCGAGCCGGTCGGGATCCGCACTGCGGCGATCTGGCAACGCCATGCCACACTTTACGGCCATTATGCCGACGGGACGATCATCGCGCTCCCGCTCAACCAATATAATATCGCCCGTCATCTCCAGCTGGGTGCAATCGTTGAACAGGTCATGCCCGCCCGATCGGCACCGCTGATTCAGCTGCTCTGGCGGGTCGAGGGCGCGTCCAACATGCGCGGCATCGTGATTGGCGCACAGACCGCGACGCGCGACGAAAGCGCCCGGAACAACATGTTCATGGCGGCCCTCTACGCCGCCTTTGGCGGCCTTTGCGTTGCACTGCTGGTACATAATCTCGCGATGTGGAGCGCGATGAAACACAGGTTCCAGATCATCTATTGCCTGATGGTCGCAACGCTGATGATTTACGCCTTGTCGTCATCGGGCGCGCTGGCCTGGCTGTGGCCGTCAATGCCCGACATTGATCGTATCCGGATCAATTATCTGATGCTGGCGTCATCGGCGAGCCTGGCTTTGGTGTTTGCGCGCAGCTATTTCGAGCCGCGCGTCTTTGCCGGCTGGATCGGCGTTGCCGGCCGGGTGGTGATCGCTGGGTTGATGACGAGTGGCCTTTCCTTCGCACTGCTCGCCCCCTGGCAGGCACTGGCCCTCCACAAATTCTTTTCCTTCTCTTTTCTGGCGATGGTCGCGCTCATTCCCGCCTTGCTGTGGCGGGCGTGGCGGACGAAGAGTAGTTATTTTCGTGTCTTTGCCCTGACCTGGTCGGCGCCGATCGTCTTTGCCGGGTTGCGCGTCGCCAACAGCCTGAACCTGCTGCAATGGAGCTTCTGGGTCGATAATTCGACGATCCTGGCGATGAGCAGCGAGGCCCTGTTGTCGTCGCTGGCGATTTCCTATCGCATACGCATGCTCAGCCGCGAACGCGACGATGCGCGCGTTCAGGAACTCGCCGCCCGCGCGCTGGCGGATACCGATCCGCTCACCGGCCTGCTCAACCGGCGCTCCTTCCTTGCCCGCGCAATCGGCCGCAGCGGCGATCAGATATTGATGATTGCCGATCTCGATCATTTCAAGGCGGTCAACGAGACGATCGGTCATGACGGCGGCGACGAAGTGTTGCGCGTATTCGCCCGCTCGCTCCGCGCATCGCTCCCCGCCGAAGCGCTGGTCGCCCGAATCGGCGGTGAGGAATTCGCCATCGTCCTGCCGGCCGACCATCCGATCGACGCCGATACCATCCTTGATCGGCTCCGCGCCGAGCGGATGCCGTTCGACCTGACCGTCACTGCCAGCATCGGCGCGAGCACCGGGCCGCTCGCCACTGAAATCGACTGGAAGAAGCTCTATCGCCGGGCGGACCGCGCCTTGTTTGGCGCCAAATCGGCAGGGCGGGATCGGGCGCGCCATGATATCGCGCTGGCTGCGTGAGCCCGATCTTGTATCGCGCCCGCAGCTAAGGTAAATATTGCGCAGGGAGGCTGATCCGCCATGCGTAATCGTCGTATTGTTCTGGCTGGGTGCGCGGCGCTGCTGGCGATTACCGCGCTGCGCCATCCGTCGGCCGATATCCGGATCATGACGCATGACGCGACCGACCGCGCGCCTCAGCAGGTGAGCGCTGCCGTCGATGTCGGCATCATGGCCTTTTCACTGCTGGTGACCTGGACCGCGAAGCGGCTCATCTGACCGGACAAGCCCCTACAGCAATGTGACGGTCTTGCGCGCTTTCGGGGCGCTGCTTACACCTGTGTCAATGATTGATCCCGAACCCGAAACTGCCGCGCCCGAAGCGGCCTGGCGCCGCGCCTATCGCCACCCGGGCGAATGGGATCGGCCGTTTCCACCGCTGTCGATGGTCCAGCTGTTCGACACCGCTGCGGCTCAGGCCGGCAAAGCGCCGCTGATCGATTTCCTGGGGCGCCATTACAGCTATGCCGAAACGCTCGACGGTGCGAACCGGGTGGCGGCGGGGCTGAAGGGGCTCGGCTATGGGCCAGGCGACCGGATCGGGCTGTTCCTGCCCAATGTGCCGCATTATGTCGCGGCCTATTACGGCATCCTGAAACTGGGCGCGACGGTGGTGAATTTCTCGCCGCTCTATACCGCCGCCGAACTGGCGCATCAGGTCGCCGATTCGGGGACCAAACTGCTCTTCACGATTTCAGCCTCTGCGTTGCTCCCCACGGCGCTTAAAGTGCTGGAGAGCAGCGCGATCGAACGGCTGGTGGTCGGCTCCGTTGCCGGCGCGCTGCCGCCGGGCAAGTCGATCCTCTACCGGTTGTTCAGCCAGAAGGACGTCGCCAAAAAACCGGATGATGCGCGCATCATCGCCTTTTCGACGCTCATCGCCAATGATGGCCAATTCCCGCCGCCGGCAATCGATCCCGACAGCGATGTAGCGCTGATCCAATATACCGGCGGCACTACCGGCAGCCCCAAGGGCGCGATGCTGACCCACCAGAATCTCTCTGCCAATGCGCGCCAGGTCAACGCGATCGACCCCGAACCCGGCATGGAAGACCGCATCCTGGGTGTGCTGCCGCTGTTCCATGTCTTCGCCAATACCTGTGTGCTCAACCGCACCGTCGTCTCGGGCGGCTGCATCGTCATGCTGCCGCGCTTCAACGCCGCGCAGGCTCTCGCCGCGATCAGCCGGACGCGCGCGACCGCACTGCCCGGCGTGCCGACCATGTATCAGGCGCTGCTCGATCATCCCAAGATCGCCAGGACGGATTTTTCGTGCCTGCGGGTCTGCATATCGGGCGGCGCACCGCTGCCGGGCGAGCTTCGGAGCAAATTCGAACAGGTGACCAAGGCCCGGCTGGTCGAAGGCTATGGCCTGTCCGAGACATCGGGCGTCGTCTCGGCCAATCCCTATCTGGGCGAGGGCAAGACCGGCACGATCGGCCAGCCTCTCCCCGCCACGCGGATCCGCCTGGTCGACAAGGAAAATCCGGCGCTCCCCGTCCACAGGGGAGAGCCCGGCGAAATCCTGGTCGCGGGGCCACAAGTGATGAAGGGCTATTGGAACCGTCCTGATGCCGATGCCGATGTGTTCGTGATTGACGCCGATGGCACCAAATGGCTGCGCACCGGCGATGTCGGGCAGATCGACGGCGACGGCTTCGTCAAGATCGTCGACCGGTTGAAGGACATGATCGCGGTCGGCGGCTTCAAGGTTTTCCCCAGCCAGATCGAGGCCGTTCTCTACACCCATCCAGCGGTGAAGGAGGCGTTGGTGATCGGCATCCCCGACAGCTATCGCGGCGAGCATCCCCGCGCTTATGTGACCCTTAATGACGGCTTCGATGCGACCGGCGACGCGCTGGCCGCCTGGCTCAATCCGCAGATCGGCAAGGTGGAGCAAGTGGACGCCGTCGTGGTGCGCGACACGATGCCCAAAACGATGATCGGCAAACTCAGCCGCAAGGATTTGATCGCCGAAGTGCTGGGGTAGGGGGGATTGAGACCGGGGTGGCGAGTTTCCGTCCGAATTGCGGCCGTTCGCAGCATGACTTTGCGATCTCGAAAGCTCTCGCCCCTCTGGAACACGCCTTACCATGCGCGGCTGGGTGAAAGGCAAAAAATACTGTGGCCCACCGACATAGGCCATTTCTGCTTGCGTTTCGGCTTCGATATGATGTTGCTGTCCCTGAACAGTGATCGGGATGTAACATGGCAACCCTTCCGTACGTGACTTCGCCAGGAAGCATTGATCGCGCGTTAGCCGGCATTAAACAGGCCGCTGTACCGGAAAGAGTAAGCCAAGATTTTGTGAAAACGATATTGAAGATCCCAGGCGGATCAGGTGATCAGATGACCTCGTTCCTGAAGAAGATCGGGTTCACGAGCGCCGATGGCTCGCCGAGCGACCTTTACAAACGATTCCGAAATCCCGCTCAGTCCGGCAGGGCGGTCGCCTCCGCAATTCGCAACGCCTATGCACCCTTGTATCTTCGCAATGAGTTCATGGATACACTTTCCGAAGAGGCCCTTTTGGGTCTGGTGACAGAAGAAACTGGGCAGGCCCACGATTCAGGCCCCGTGAAGCTGGTCTGTGCATGCATCAAACATCTGAAGACCTTTGCGGATTTCTCGCGCTTGAGCGAACCGATCAGTTCAGATTCACCTTCAACGTCAAGCAACTACTTACCAGCGCGTTCTCCTACCGAAACACCGATATCGCAGCAGGCGTTTGGGTTAAACTTGGGCTATACAATAAACTTAAATCTCCCGGCTACATCAGACCCTGAAGTCTTCAACGCAATTTTCAAAAGCTTGAAAGAGCATTTGCTGAGGCCGTCCGATGCCTAGTCGTCCCGACGGCCTCATTCGTGCCTTTGGGATGAGCGGCCTTCAGATTGCCTCAGATATGTCGAGGATCGAGCAGATTTTCGGTATCGATTTGGGATGGGCACCGCCCCGAGCCAGAGGTCGCAAGGCAGCTGAATACGAGCAATTCGAGGCCGAGCTTCGCTCAGAAGCATCGCGCATGTCAGAATTTTACGAAATCTTCTATTGTCTCGAGAATTCGATAAGACGTCTTGTCTCGGATATCATGTTTGAAGCGGAGGGGATTGACTGGTGGCAGAGCGATCGAGTCGATAAGAAGCGTATTCGCGAGCAATCCTCACTTCGTCGCAAGAAGGAGATTGACAACGGCATTACTCCCAGATCGGACGAGCTAATAGATTACACCACGTTCAGCGAGTTATCGCAAATTATTACCGATAATTGGGAATTATTTGTACCAGTGTTCAATTCAAAATCCGCCGTGAGTAATGTATCGAATCAGCTCAATCTGCTTCGTGGCCCAATTGCACACTGCAATCCGACCGACGAACTTGAGCAGGATCGACTCAATTTGGCAGTTCGATCTTGGTTCCGATTGACGTCATAACTGACGGCTAGGTCAACGCTCTTACCGTGGGAATGCAGGCCGTACTCAACTAGCTAAAAGGCGTCGCATTACTGAAGTTGAAATCGAGACCTACATACCCGCCGCACCCCCAACACCCAACCACGTCCCCCTGTTACCCCCACCCCTTCCCCCTGGCCGCCCTGCTTGCTAAGGCGCGCGCATTACATCGCATCGGCCGTGCCGCGTGCGCGCGTGGTTTCCCCAACCGCCGCGGCGCTGCCCCAGGGCCAACAGAGAAGGACAGCTTATGACCGCCATCGGACAGGATACGCTCGGCACACGCGAAACGCTGAGCGCCGGCGGTCAGAGCTACAGCTATTTCAGCCTGTCCAAGGCGGCAGCAAAGCTCGGCGATACCAGCCGCCTGCCCTTTTCGATGAAGGTCTTGCTCGAAAATCTGCTGCGGTTCGAAGATGGCAAGACCGTGACCGTCGAAGACATCCAGGCGCTGGTCGACTGGCAGCAAAACCCCCATGCGCCCGACCGCGAGATCCAGTATCGCCCCGCGCGCGTGCTGATGCAGGATTTCACCGGCGTCCCCTGCGTCGTCGATCTCGCCGCCATGCGCGATGCGATCACCAAGCTGGGCGGCGACGCGCAGAAGATCAATCCGCTGGTGCCTGTCCATCTTGTCATCGATCACTCGGTGATGGTCGATGAATTCGGCACGCCACGCGCGTTCGAGGACAATGTCGAGCTCGAATATCAGCGCAACAATGAACGCTATGAATTCCTGAAATGGGGTTCGAAGGCGCTCGACAATTTCAAGGTGGTGCCGCCGGGCACGGGCATTTGCCATCAGGTCAACCTGGAAAATATCGCACAGGCAGTGTGGTCGTCCAAGGCCCCCGATGGCAGCATGATCGCCTATCCCGATACGTGCGTCGGCACCGATAGCCACACCACGATGGTCAACGGGCTGGGCGTGCTTGGCTGGGGCGTCGGCGGCATCGAGGCGGAAGCCGCGATGCTCGGCCAGCCCGTCTCGATGCTGATCCCCGAAGTCGTCGGCTTCAAGCTGACCGGCACGCTGGGCGAAGGCATCACCGCGACCGATCTGGTGTTGACGGTGACCCAGATGCTGCGCGCCAAGGGTGTGGTTGGCCGCTTCGTCGAATTTTACGGCCCCGGCCTGCACGCGCTGAGCCTTGCCGACCGCGCGACGATTGCCAACATGGCGCCCGAATATGGCGCGACCTGCGGCTTTTTCCCGATCGACGAGGCGACGATCACCTATCTGCGCCTCACCGGCCGGACCGACGAACAGATCGCCTTGGTCGAGGCCTATGCCCGGGCACAGGGCATGTGGCGGCTGGCCGATGCGCCCGATCCGATCTTCACCGATACGCTCGGCCTCGACATGGCCTCGGTCGTCCCCTCGCTGGCCGGGCCGAAGCGCCCACAGGACAAGGTGATCCTCACCCAGGTCGATAATGTCTTCAACGACGATCTCTCCAAGGTTTACAACCACGCCGCGCCCAAGCGCGTGCCCGTCGCCGGGCGAGATCACGATATCGGCGACGGCGACGTCGTCATCGCCGCGATCACCAGCTGCACCAACACGTCCAACCCTTCGGTGCTGGTCGCTGCCGGTCTGGTTGCGCGCAAGGCGCATGCGCTTGGCCTCAAGCCCAAGCCCTGGGTCAAGACGTCACTCGCCCCCGGCAGCCAGGTCGTCACCGATTATCTCGACAAAGCCGGGCTGACGGCGGATCTCAACGCGGTCGGCTTCAACCTGGTCGGCTATGGCTGCACCACCTGCATCGGCAATTCGGGCCCGCTCGCGCCCGCCATTTCGGCGGCGATCAACGAGAATGACATCGTCGCCGCATCGGTGCTCTCGGGCAACCGCAATTTCGAAGGCCGCGTCTCGCCCGACGTCCGCGCCAATTTCCTCGCATCGCCCCCGCTGGTCGTGGCCTATGCGTTGAAGGGCACGGTCACTACCGACTTTGTCGAAACGCCGATCGGCCAGGCGACCGATGGCAGCGATGTCTATCTGAAGGATATCTGGCCGACCAACGCCGAGGTCCGCCAGGTGATGGACGCCAATATCGATCGCGGCATGTTCCAGGCGCGCTATGCGCATGTCTTTGCCGGCGATGCCAAGTGGCAGGCGATCAGCGTTACCGGGTCGGACACCTATGTCTGGCGCGCCGGCTCCACCTATGTCGCCAACCCGCCCTATTTCGACGGGATGACGATGACGCCGGCGCCGGTGATGGACATCATCGATGCCCGTCCACTGTCGATCTTCGCCGATTCGATCACCACCGATCACATCTCGCCCGCCGGCAGCATCAAGGCGGACAGCCCCGCCGGCAAGTTCCTGCAGGAGCATCAGGTCGCAAAGGCAGATTTCAACTCCTATGGCGCGCGGCGCGGCAATCATGATGTGATGATGCGCGGCACCTTCGCCAATATCCGCATCAAGAACGAGATGACCCCGGGCATCGAAGGCGGCGTGACGAAGTACATCCCGACCGGTGAGGTCATGGCGATCTACGACGCTGCGATGCGCTACAAGATCGACGGTACACCGCTCGTCGTGATCGCGGGCAAGGAATATGGCACCGGCTCGTCGCGCGACTGGGCGGCCAAGGGCACCAACTTGCTCGGCGTCCGCGCTGTCATCACCGAAAGCTTCGAACGCATCCACCGCTCGAACCTTGTCGGCATGGGCGTCTTGCCGCTGCAGTTTGCCGACGGCACCGATCGCAAGACGCTGAGTCTTGATGGCACCGAAACCTTCACAATCACCGGCGTTGCAAGCCTTAAGCCGCGCCAGGAAGTCGAAGTCACGCTAACCCGCGCCGACGGGACGACCTCCGCATTCCGTACGCTTTGCCGGATCGATACGATCAACGAGCTGGAATATTTCCTGAATGGCGGGATTTTGCAGTATGTGTTGAGGAACTTGGCAGCCGCGTGAGCGACCCGCTTTCCGCCACCTGCCATTGCGGCGCGGTCGGGATCACCATCCCTGCCGCGCCCGACTATCTCAACGACTGCAACTGCTCGCTGTGCGTGACGCGCGGCGGGCTATGGGGCTATTTCTCGCCGGCCGACGTCGCGATCACCGGCGGCGAGACGCGCGGCTATGTCCGGTCGGACTTGAAGGAGGCCGCGCTCAGCACGCATTGGTGCGTCCGGTGCGGATCGACGACGCACTGGACCGCGCTCGATCCGGCTTATGATCGCATGGGAGTCAACATGCGCCTGTTCGATCCCGAAGTTTACGCGTCGGTCGAAATTCGTCGGGTCGACGGACGAAGCTGGGACGGCTGAGGCCGACATTGTTTTCAGTGAAATGGGGCTGATCCCAATGCCGCTTGTCCTGAGCTTATCGAAGGACCGTCCTTCTTCTCGACTGCCGACAAGAAGGACAGCGCTTCGACAAGCTGAGCCCGAACGGGAGAGGTGATTCACCCCAGGCAAGATCGAGCCTGAGTCGAAGGAGCTCAATTGCCCATTAGACCCCCGGGGGGTCGGGTCGCCCTATTCTTCGCCCGGCTGCGGATACACGATCGGTTTGTCGCCAAAGTACCGTCGAACGATCCGGGTGCGGCGGTCCATCGGATCTTCGTCAGGGTCGATCTCGTCGGGATAGACAAACACCGCATCGAACTTCCCATCCCTGACCAGATACTCCATTTCGGCCCAGCGACGACCTTCAGGCTGTTCATCCCAAAGATCGAGCAGCACTTCGCTGAACGCATCCAAATCCGGAATCCGGTATAGGATCTGATTTCCGATATCTTTGAATATCGATGGTGATACCATTCCATAATCCAGCTCTGCATAAAGGAGAGTATTATTAATTGGAAACTCAATATCTTCGGCAAGCAATTGTCCAATTTCGTTCAACAATTTCTCGGTATCATCGTTTTCCACCGGGCTTCTCCTGCCTCTCGTTTTGAAATTTTACACTTCTCAGCTCTCCGTCGATGCGAAAATACACATCAAGTGCTGAGGGGCGTGTGCTGCCCCCGACGAACCGCGGAATGATTTCGATCATGACCGATTTGCCCGCCCGCTTGGCTCTTGCCCATTGGTCCTCAAGAACACGATAGCGGCCGCGATTAAAGTTGGCGTCTTGCGGAAAGAGATTGAAATCATCTGGCGGCCCATTGAAGCGCCGGGCGATATAGTGTCCGCCATCATCGGTAGATCGGCGATCCAGTCCCCCGGTTGCACGCTGACCTCGCCGGCTTCGATTCTCGGCGCCTTGCGTCAAATCGCCCGAAGCGCGCCGCATTTTTCCAGCGCGATCGACCTCAAAGTCATAGCCATTTTTTGTCACGCGACGAAAAGGCTCTACGGCAGGCTTAACGACTGTCGCAGTCGATCCGGTGGTCGTTCGATCAGTTGATCTGTCAGGCGAGGTCTTTGGCTTTCCGACATCAGCGGGCTTGCGCGCTCGTGGAGGCTTGGGCGCCGACCAGCCTGCTTGTGCTCCGCCGCCGCCGAAGCCATATCGCTTGCCGCTATTGGCAAAAGTGAACCGGCCATTGGCCGGATCATGCCACGGGTTGAACTTGACCTCGACCCAGGCCGGCGGCCGCTTCGCCAAGCGGCGCCCCGTTCGTCGCCAAAAGGAAAATGCTCTTACTGCGTCGCTCTGGGGAATCTCCATGATGCCGCGCCGCTCTGTTGAAAGGGGCAGAACATTTATAGAACATTTTCCAACAAATCAACACCGCGCCGGCGCTCCAGACGCAATCAGCGATGCCCCATTGCGCTATCGCGCCGGATCGACGACGTGCGACACCGCAATGGCAGTGGACGCGCAATGACCAACCTCATCGAAATCATCGGCTGGGCAGCCGCACTGCTGATCCTCGCCTCATACCTGCTGGTCTCGACTGGGCGGCTCTCGGGTACCTCGGCGGCATTTCAGTGGATGAACGTGATCGGTGCTGCCGGCTTCATCGTCAACAGCGGCTGGCATCACGCGTTGCCCTCTGCGGTACTCAACATCGCCTGGATGGCGATCGGGCTTGTTGCGCTGCTGCGCTTGCGGCGCACCAGGCTACCGGCGTGACCTCGACTGACCTGGCGATCGAAATCATCGGCTGGATCGGATCGGCGCTGTGCCTCGGCGCCTATCTGCTGACGTCGATGGGCTGGCTCTCCGGCAAATCCGCGCTGTATCAGGCGATGAACTTCGTCGGCGGCGCGACGCTGGCGATCAACGTGCTGTGGCACCGCGCCTATCCGGCGGCATTGCTCGAAATTGGCTGGGCGCTGATCGGGCTGGCCGCGCTGATCGGGCTCGCCCGGGCCCGTCACATCAGCGAGCGGGCGCGCCCGAACAGGAAATAGACCAGCAGCCCCAACCCATTCCACCCGAAGAACGCGATCTGGGTCACGCTTTGCAGGCTGGTGAACAGGTACAGGCATCCCAAAATCGCCGCCGGCGCGATTACCCAGGCCAGCGGCGTACGGAACGGACGCCGCGCCGTGGGCGAACGCCGCCGCAGCACCAGCACACACGCAGCAACCGCTATAAACGCGCACAAGGTCCCGGCGTTGGCGAGCGACGCGATCACGTCGAGCGGGACCAGCCCAGCGATGATGCCGACGAACACGGCCGTCACGATCGTGATCCGCGCCGGCGTGCCGCGCCCGTTCACCTTGGCCAGGCTCTGTGGCAAAAACCCGTCGCGGGCCATCACCAGGAAGATCCGGCTCTGGCCATAGAGGAACGCCAGCAGCACCGTCGGCAGTGCGATCGCGGCGGCAGCGGCAACCACGGTCGCCACCCGGGCCTGCCCCAGCTCGCGCAGGATCAGCGCCAGCGGCTCCGGGCTGTCGGCAAAGCGGGCAAAGCCGATCGCCCCCACCGCCGCCGCCGCGACGACCAGATAGATCACCGTGCAGGCAATCATCGAGCCGACTATGCCGATCGCCAGATCGCGCTCGGGATTCTTGGCTTCCTCTGCCGCGGTCGAGATCGCATCGAAGCCGTAAAAGGCAAAGAAGATGATCGCCGCCGCGCCCATCACGCCATATTTTACCCCGCCCGCGCCAGCGGTGCTGCCATAGCCATAGGGCGCAAAGGGCTGGAGATTGGCCGGATCGAAATGCGGCAGCGCGACGAACACGAACAGCGCCAGCGTGGCGATCTTGAGCACCACCAGCGCGGTATTGACCCGCGCGCTCTCGCGCGTGCCGAGCAGTAGCAGCCCGGCGACCACCGCGATGATGCCGATCGCGGGCAGGTTGACCACTCCGCCCAGCGCCGGCCCATTGGCCAGCGCGGCAGGCATGGCGATGCCGAGCCCCTTCAGAAACCCGACCGCATAGCCCGACCAGCCGACCGCGACCGTCGACACCACCAGCGAATATTCCAGGATCAGGCTCCACCCCACCACCCAGGCAAAAATTTCGCCGAGCACCGCATAGCTATAGGTATAGGCGCTGCCCGAGGCCGGGATCATCGTCGCCATTTCGGCATAGCAGAGCGCGGCACAGGCGCAGATCGCCCCCGCCACCACGAAGCTGAGCAACACCGCCGGCCCGGCCCGGTCTGCGCCCACCCCGATCAGCGTCAGGATGCCGGTGCCGACAATCGCCCCGACCCCCATCGCAACCAGGCTCGGCCAGCCGAGCGTGCGCGCCATCCGGTGCTCGACCGGGCGATCGTCACCGTGGAGGATGGTTTTGATCCGAAAGAGACTGGCCAAGGTTAAATTCCCCCGTTCGTGCTGCGTCGGCGCTGAGCCGGTCAAAGCGTCGTATCGAAGCACCTGCCCCAAGCGCCGTGCTTTGATATGCCATTTCGACTTCGCTCAATGGCTACTCAGGACTAACGGAGGATACTAGTAGCAAGTGCAACAGATCACCGGAGAGACTTGATGGACACCGCTCTTGATTTCGCGCTCGGCGAAAACGCCGACATGATCCGCGAGACGACGCAACGTTTCGCCACCGACCGAATCGCGCCAAGGGCAGCCGCGATCGATGAGAGCAACAAATTCGATCGCTCGCTCTGGCCGGAAATGGGTGCGCTTGGGCTGCACGGCATCACCGTTGAGGAGGAATGGGGCGGGCTTGGCCTGGGCTATCTCGAACATTGCATCGCGATGGAGGAAGTGTCGCGCGCCTCGGCGTCAATCGGCCTGTCCTACGGTGCGCACTCCAATCTCTGCGTCAACCAGATCCGTCGCTGGGGCAACCGTGCGCAAAAGGCGAAATATCTCCCCAGGCTGATCTCCGGCGAACATGTCGGTAGCCTCGCCATGTCGGAAGCCGGATCGGGCTCAGACGTCGTTTCGATGAAATTGAAGGCCGAGCTGAAGGGCAATGACCGTTATGTCCTGAACGGCACCAAATTCTGGATCACCAACTCGACCGAGGCGGACACTTTGGTCGTCTATGCCAAGACCGGTGACGGATCGGGCAGGATCACCGCCTTCCTGATCGAAAAGGGGATGGCCGGGTTCAGCGTATCGAAGAAGCTCGACAAGATGGGCATGCGCGGTTCGGACACCGCCGAACTGGTGTTCGAGGATTGCGAAGTGCCGGCCGAAAACATCATGGGGCCACTCAATGGCGGTGTCGGCGTGTTGATGTCGGGGCTGGATTATGAGCGCGCGGTGCTGGCCGCGGGGCCGCTTGGTATCATGCAGGCCTGTCTTGATGTCGTCCTGCCTTATGTCCGCGATCGCAAGCAGTTCGGCAAACCGATCGGCAGCTTTCAGCTGATGCAGGCCAAGATCGCCGACATGTATGTCGCGCTTAATTCGGCCCGCGCTTATGTCTATGCCGTCGCGCGGGCGTGCGATTCGGGCAAGACCACGCGCTTCGATGCAGCGGGCGCAATCCTGCTGGCGAGCGAAAATGCAGTGAAGGTCTCGCTCGAAGCGATCCAGGCGCTGGGCGGCGCGGGCTATACCAAGGAATGGCCGGTCGAACGCTTCCTGCGCGACGCCAAGCTGTATGACATTGGTGCCGGCACCAACGAGATCCGGCGCTTCCTGATCGGGCGGGAGTTGATCGGCGCGGGCTAACCGCGCAGCGCCGCCACCCGCTTGCTGCCCATCATCAGCGCGGCCATGTCACCGCGCAGCTGAAAGCTCAGGATCAACAGATAAGCGCTTAGGAACAGCGCCCCGCCAAAGCTCGCGATCGGCGCGAGCAGCAGGCCAAGCGCCGAGAAATTGTGCCGCCACGCGACCCACAGGCCCGACAGCAACAGAAAGCAGGAAAAGTCGACATTGAACTGGCCCTGCCAGGTCATCGCGGCGATCGCTGAAAAGAAGATCGGGATCAGGCCCATCCCATGATCGGCAGCAATAGCGACGGTATAGAGCAGGATCGTCAGGAAGATCGCGACGAGAAAAACCCGAAAACCAGCCATGGCGGACTCCGTATGTAGCGAATGCTACATTTTCTCTAACCCAAGCGGGCGGTGACGGCAAGACCGCCCTCACCGCCCGTCGGGTCTGCCGGGCTTACCAGATCTTCACGCGCTTTTCGGGCGCCAGGTACAGCATCTGCCCGGGCTTCACGTCGAACGCGCCATACCAGGCATCGAGGTTGCGCACCGTCTGCACCCGCCACATGGCCGGTGCATGGCCGTCGGTGGCGACGCGCCCGCGCAGCGCCTTGTCGCGCATCTTGGTGCGCCAGCCTTGCGCAAACGCCAGGAAGAACCGCTGATCGCCGGTCATCCCGCCGATCACCGGCGCAGTCTTGCCGCCCAGTGACGCGTGATACGCATCATAGGCCGCGACCAGCCCGGCGACATCCGCGATATTCTCGCCCAGTTCCTGCGCGCCATTCAAATGAAGCCCGGGCAGCGCCTCATAGGCATTATATTGCGCGACCAGTGCCGCGGTCGCCTTGTTGAAATGGGCCAGATCCGCGGGCGTCCACCAATTGTGCAGCGCCCCAGTCGAATCGAAATCGCTGCCGAGATTGTCGAAACTGTGGCTGATCTCATGCCCGATCACCGATCCGATCGCGCCGTAATTGGTGGCTGCATCGAATTTCGGGTTGAAATACGGCGTCTCCAGGATCGCGGCAGGGAAGTTCAGCGCATTCTGCACCGGCAGGTTGATGGCGTTCACCGTTTGCGGCGTCATCCACCATTCCGTGCGATCGACCGGCTTGCCGAGCTTGGCGATCTGGTGGCGATATTCCGCCAGGCGCGCGCGCTGCAGATTGCCGACGGGATCGTCGGCCTTGATCTCCAGCGTGGAATAATCGCGCCAGCTGTCGGGATAGCCGACCCCGACGATCAGCACCTCCAGCTTCTTGCGCGCTTCGGCTTTGGTGGCCGGCGCCAGCCAATCGAGCGAGACCAGGCGCTTGTCGAAGGCGGCGACGATGTTTTTCACCATCCCCTCAATTTCGGCCTTGGACGAGGCGGGGAAATATTGGGCGGCGTAGATCTTGCCGACAGCGTCGCCCAGCCCGGCATTGACCGCGGCGATGGCGCGTTTGTCGCGGGCCTGTTGCTGCAGCGTGCCGTTCAGCGTCTTGCCATAAAAATCAAAGGCGGCGGCATCGAACGCGGCCGGCAAGCCACTCGTCACCTGGTTGATCGTGTGGAAGGCAAGCCAGTCCTGCCACGCCTCGATCGGCTCGCTGGCGACAAGCTTTGACAGGCCAGCGGTCGCGCTTGGCTGCCAGACGATGAAATCCTGCTGGTTTGGTAGACCCGCCGCCGTCCAATAGGCAGTCCAGTCGATCCCCGGTGCCTTGGCGGTGAAGTCGGCGCGCTTCCAGGGATTGTCGGCCTTGTGCGCATCCTGGCTGGCCACGATATCCAGATGCTGCGCGGCGATCTTCATTTCGAGTGCGAAGATGCGGTCGGCGCGCGCCGCGGCATCGCCGAACCCCGCCAGCGTCATCAACTTGGTGACATAGGCCTTATAGGCGGTGCGCAGCTCGACCATGTCGGGCTTGGTCGAGATATAATAATCGCGGTCGGGCAGCCCCAGTCCGCCCTGCAGCAGATAGGGCGCGGTCCGGCTGGTGTCGTTCATGTCCTGCGTCACGAACAGCCCGAACAGGTTTTCGGTGTGGAAATTGCTGTAGTTGAGCGGATCGGTATCCGCGCGCAGGCTGGCACCGAGCAAGGTAGACAGCGCGCCGACATCCTTGGCCGCCGCGATCGCATCGAGCTGGCCCTTCAAGGGTGCAAGGCCGCGCCGCTCGATTCCGGCGGTGTCGGTAAAGGCGGTATAATAATCGACGATTCGGCGCTCGTCGGTGCCGGCCGCCGGATTGGCCTTGAGCAGCCCGGCGATCAGTTCGGCATTGCGCGCCTCTGCCAGCTTGAAGACTTCATAGCCAACGCCGGTCGACGAGCGGTCGTC
Organism: Sphingomonas sp. 28-63-12; assembly: GCA_002281535.1. GTDB lineage: Bacteria > Pseudomonadota > Alphaproteobacteria > Sphingomonadales > Sphingomonadaceae > Sphingomonas. The sequence continues at coordinate 14,428 of NCGD01000009.1, read as the reverse complement.
GGGGATAACCGCCGTCTTGACCCAGCCGCCGTTCGCATGAAGGTTGAAGTCATCGCCGGGCGCTACGCTTTTGTCGATATAGCCGGGCGTCACGCCAGGCTCGGACGCCGCAGCGGTCATCGCTGACGGGGCACAGGCGCTGGCAAGCAGCAGGGCAATCACGGCGGAACGCTTCAACATGGGCCACTCCAGTCAGTTATTTTGCAGGGTGGTTACAGCGCCGCGCGCGCCAGCGCCAGTGGGGGCCCGGGCGCTTCCCAACGGCGCGTCTGCGAGCTAGTCAGGGGCCAAACCATAAGGATGCCCCGCATGAGCGCCCCGGTGCTCGACTCCAAAATTGCCGCTGACGGCGACTTGTTCCGGGCCAATGCCGCCCATAATCTGGCGCTGGTCGAAAGGCTGCGTGCCGATGTCGCCACCGCGGCGCTGGGTGGCAATGCCAAAAGCCGCGAGCGCCACACAGCGCGCGGCAAATTGCTCCCGCGCGACCGGGTCGAGCGGTTGCTCGATCCGGGCTCGCCCTTTCTCGAAATCGGGCAGCTGGCGGCATTCGGCGTCTATGGCGACGACATCCCCGGCGCGGGCATGATCGCCGGCATCGGCCGGGTTTCGGGTCGGCAGTGCATGATCGTCTGCAACGACGCGACGGTGAAGGGCGGCACTTATTACCCGCTGACCGTCAAAAAGCATTTGCGCGCCCAGGAAATCGCGCAGGAAAACCGGCTGCCCTGCATCTACCTCGTTGATTCAGGCGGGGCCAACCTGCCGCATCAGGCAGAGGTCTTCCCCGATCGCGACCATTTCGGCCGCATCTTCTTCAACCAGGCGAATATGTCCGCGCTCGGCATCCCACAAATCGCCTGCGTGATGGGCAGCTGCACCGCAGGCGGCGCTTACGTGCCCGCGATGAGCGACGAGACGATCATCGTGCGCGGCCAGGGCACGATCTTCCTCGCCGGCCCCCCCTTGGTGAAGGCAGCGACGGGCGAAGTGATTTCGGCCGAGGAGCTCGGCGGCGCGGACACGCATGGCCGCAAATCGGGCGTGGTCGATCATGTCGCGGAAAATGACGAGCACGCGCTGACGATCGTGCGCGACATCGTTTCCACCCTGCCCGCCAACCGCGTGCCTGATATTGCGCTGAAAGAGCCGCGACCGCCGCGCTATGAGGCTGAGGAACTTTACGGCATCGTGCCGAGCGACGTCCGCGCACCTTATGATGTACATGACGTGATCGCCCGGCTGGTCGATGGATCGGAGTTCCACGAGTTCAAGGCGCTTTACGGCACCTCGCTCGTCTGCGGTTTCGCGCATATCTGGGGCATGCCGGTCGCGATCCTCGCCAACAATGGCGTGCTGTTCAGCGAGAGCGCACAAAAAGGCGCGCACTTCATCGAGCTCGCCTGCCAGCGCCGCATCCCCCTGTTGTTCCTGCAGAACATTTCCGGCTTCATGGTCGGCGGCAAGTACGAGGCGGAAGGCATCGCCAAGCATGGCGCAAAACTGGTGACGGCAGTTGCCACCGCGAGCGTGCCCAAGATCACCGTGCTGATCGGCGGGTCGTTCGGCGCGGGGAATTACGGCATGTGCGGCCGGGCATACGGGCCGCGTTTCCTGTTCACCTGGCCCAATGCGCGGATCAGCGTGATGGGCGGCGAACAGGCGGCGAGCGTGCTGGCGACCGTCCACCGTGATGCCGATGGCTGGACGCCCGAGCAAGCCGAGGCATTCAAGGCGCCGATCCGCCAGAAATACGAAGACGAAGGCAATCCCTGGCACGCGACCGCGCGGCTCTGGGACGATGGCATCATCGATCCGGCGCAGACGCGCGATGTGTTGGGGTTGAGCCTGGCTGCCTGCCTCAACGCGCCGATACCGGAGCGCGCGGCGTTCGGCGTTTTTCGAATGTAGGATCGCCCCGCCGCTGGATGGACTCACCCTCTGGCAATGATACAGTCCGGGCTAGCCATTGGGTGCCGGCGGGCCGACCGTCGCAGGGGGAACGGAGGCAGGGGCGAGCGGTGGATCGGGCCACGACATCACGCGCGGTACCATCGCAGGCAGCACCGATCGCCGACGTCGCCCAATCCTCCCCGCATGGCCGAATGCTGAATGACAGTCCCCGCATCGCCCAACTGCAGGCAACCGCTGCCCTGCTCAACGATCGGGCGATCGCGGCACCCGAACCGGCGCTACCCGGGATGGCCGGTGATATCCTCCAGGCGATGATGGACGGCGACGATGATCCGGCGCGCCCGCCACCGCCGCCAGCGGCCGCAGCCGGCGCGCTGGCCGACAGCGAGCCCACAACAGCCGAAGTCTTTGGCGGGGCGGTCGCCGCAGCCGCGGCGATGCGCGAGCCTCCAGCGGCTGGAAATGCGCCGCCCCGGGGCGCGGGCGCGCACCTTATCCAAAGCGATGCAGCCCTTGCAGCGATGCTCGCCACCGAGCAATATGATGATCAGCGCGCATCGGCAGTGGCCAAGCAAGGGTCCGCGACTGGTTCTGGCGCCGCTTATGCTGCCGCGGCCGCTTCCGGTGCGGCTGCTGCTCCGGTATTGACGTCCGGCAATCGATCGAGCGCAGCGGGCGGTGGGGCAGCCCGCCCCGATGCCCCGCGCAATCCGTTCTCCGCCCAAAACATCCTCTTCAGCTCCCAGTCCGCCGATGCTCAGCATGCGGCTGAACGCAGCCTCTATTTCCGGCATGGCCGCCTCCGGCTCGATCATCCCGAGGGGCCGCATATCAGCGACCGGGCGACGCACCGTTATACGTTCCGGGAGCTGCCACCGGTCCTTCGCGTCGATGGCCAGACGCATTATGAGCCCGAAGACGTGCCACGCGATTGGCGCCCCAGCGCTGCTGAGCCATGGCGGGTGCCGCCCGCGCTGAAACAGGCGGCGATCGGCGATACTGGGTCCCTCTTTGAAATGTCGGCTTCGGGGGGGACCCATCATTCGCGCGGCCGGCCGATCGCGGAACCAGCGATGGATCAGGCACGGCTGGACCGGCTCCATGAAATCGCCGCAGCAGCGGACGCCGCCTTGAAACGTCACCGGCGGGCCCTGGAAGATGCCGAAGATGATCTGGACGAGGCAGAGGAGGCCTGGATCGCTGCGGGAAGGCCCGACAGCGGCGAGAAATTTCAGCATTACGCGGCAACCCGGCATCGACATGACCAGATCAAGCGGAAACTTCATCACCTGGCCGCCCCGTTCAACGCCGCCATTCGTGACACCTATCAGCCCCCTGCCCAAGGCAGCGCAAGCGGCAGCGGCAGCGCGTCGGCGGCGGGCAGCGCGGCAAGCGCCAGTGCGTCGGGAACGATCGCCATGCTCCCGCTGACCGACAGGCGGGCGGGCCATGCCGGGGGTAGGACCGATGGCGGCAGTGGTGGTGCAGCGGCGGTTGTCGGGGCTGGGGCGAAACGCAAGGCAGCGGCGCCCGCGGCCGCAATCGCCCCCGAGGCAAAGGACGCCGCTGACGCCGATGACGATTATGCGGTCGATGTCGGCGGCGACGAGGACGATTGGAACGAGGATGAGGTCGCCCCGTTCGACAGCGACGCTGACAATGATGCGGCGGCCGGCCCGGCGCCTCGCGCGGCCGTGGCGGCGGCGGACGCTGCTGCTGCCCCCGCGCCCGCCCCTGCCGGCGCAGCGGCCGGAGGAGCAGGAGGGGCAGCCATCGCGGACACGCCGGACATCAACCAGCCCCCGGCCAAAAAGCCCCGGACCCAAAAATAGCGGGTCGCAAAAATAGCGGGTCGCAAAAATAACCTGACGCCTGCCCATGCCTCGGGTAACGATCATCGCTCAACCACAAAGGCTCCGGATTGATGACCCCAGTGCTGCTTCTTCTCGCCGCCGCCGCGCAGATTACCCCCACGCCCCCTTTGCCCAAGGGCACCGGCCTGCCCCCGCCGGCAATCATCGACGACAGCACCGCCGTCATGACGCCGGTCAACGCGCTGTTCGCTGCGATTGCTGCGCGTGATGGCAAGGCGATGGCGCCCTTGCTGCTCGACGGTGGCACCGCCACGATCGCAGCCGAAAAGGCCGATGGCAGCCGCACGGTCACCCGGGTTGGCTGGGCCGATCTTACCGGCCGCTTTGCGCCAGGCGCGGAGCGTTTTGAGGAACGGCTTTACGATCCCGCGATCGAAATTGATGGGGATGTCGCGCTGGTCTGGGGGCGGTATGATTTCTACGTCAACGGCACGCTGCATCATTGCGGCTATGACCATTTCGATCTGGTCCGCGACGGCGGCCGCTGGAAGATCGCCAACCTCACCTGGTCTAGCCGGACAACCGGGTGCGAACCACAATAAGGCAGCCCCGCACCACGCCGTGTTGAGCGCGAACGGAGAGGATTGATGGACCAAGACCCGCCCCCCGCGATCCTGTCGCGGATCGTGCGCCGCTTGCTGTTATGGTTCTATAAGTCGCGGGGGTGGAAGGCGGTTGGCGCGCCGCCGGCGGACCGGCGCTGCATCATCATCGCGGTGCCGCACACCTCCAACTGGGATTTCGTCAATTTTCTCGGGCTGACCGATGCCTTGGGCATCAAGGCGCATTTCATGGGCAAGCTCAGCCTGTTCCGCTGGCCCTTCACGCGCTTCATGAAGGATATGGGCGGCGTTCCCGTCGATCGGACCGGCGGTAAAAATTATGTCGAGGCGATGGTCGCCGAATTTGCGCGTCGCCGGGAATTCATGCTGACGATCGCGCCAGAGGGGACGCGCGGTGCCGTCAAGCAATGGCGCACCGGCTTCTATCATATTGCGGTGGCGGCAGGCGTGCCGTTGGTGTGCGGGATGATGGACTATGCGACCAAGACCGGCGGGCTTGGCCCGGCGATCATGCCGACCGGCGATTACGCCGCCGACATGCAGAAGATCTTCGAATTTTATCGCAGCAGCACGCCGCGCTACCCCGAACGCGCGATCAGCGATGTGTCGATGATCCTCGGGGCCGGCCATTGATGGCTGATGATGCCGATCGTGTTTCGCATGCGCTACATTTCACGCTAGGCTGACGTCGATGACCCACTTGCTCACCTCCCTCCTCATCGCCAATCGCGGCGAGATTGCCTGCCGCATCATCCGCACCGCGCGGGCGATGGGCATCCGCACCGTCGCGGTCTATTCGGATGCCGATGCCAAGGCGCTGCATGTCCGCCAGGCTGATGAAGCGGTCCACATCGGCCGGAGCCCCGCGCGCGAAAGCTATCTGGTGGGGGAAAAGATCATCGCCGCTGCCAGGGCGACCGGCGCGGAGGCGATCCACCCCGGTTATGGCTTTTTGAGCGAGAATGCCGACTTCGCGCAAAGCGTGATCGACGCCGGGTTGATCTGGGTCGGCCCCAAGCCCGACAGCATCCGCGCAATGGGGCTGAAGGATGCCGCCAAGGAGCGGATGATCGCCGCCGGCGTGCCGGTAACGCCGGGCTATCTCGGCGAGGATCAGTCGCCGGATGTGCTCGCGACCGAAGCAGGCAAGATCGGCTATCCCGTCCTCATCAAGGCGGTCGCGGGCGGCGGCGGCAAGGGCATGCGGCGCGTGGACGACGCGACCGACTTCGCCGATGCGCTGGCGAGCTGCAAGCGCGAGGCCGCCTCCAGCTTCGGCGACGACCGTGTACTGATCGAGAAATACATCCTCTCCCCCCGCCATATCGAAGTGCAGGTATTCGGCGACACGCACGGCAATGTCGTCCACCTGTTCGAACGCGACTGCTCGCTCCAGCGCCGCCACCAGAAAGTGATCGAGGAAGCCCCCGCCCCGGGCATGTCCGAGGAAACCCGCGAGGCGATCTGCGCGGCGGCGGTGCGCGCGGCCAAGGCGGTCGATTATGTCGGCGCCGGCACGATCGAGTTCATCGCCGACGCCAGCGAGGGCCTGCGCGCCGACCGCATCTGGTTCATGGAAATGAACACCCGGCTGCAGGTCGAGCACCCGGTGACCGAGGAGATCACCGGCGTCGATCTGGTCGAATGGCAGCTGCGCGTGGCGAGCGGGGAGCCGTTGCCGAAGCGGCAGGACGAGTTGGCGATTAACGGCTGGGCGATTGAGGCGCGGCTGTATGCGGAGGATCCAGCCACCGGATTTCTACCAAGTACGGGACGGCTCGAGTGCTACTTTGTTGAGGATGACTCGATCCGCGTCGAAAGCGGATATGATCGGGGCAGTATCGTTTCGCCGTTCTACGATCCTATGATCGCAAAGCTGATCGCGTGGTCCGACGAGCGGCCAGCCGCGATCGACAAATTGCTTCTAGCTCTGAATGACACGGCGCTATGGCCCGTTAAGTCCAACGCGGGTTTTCTGTATCGCGCGCTTTTTCACGACCAATTCAAGCAGGGCAACATCACTACCTCATTCATTGAGGATCATGGGGACCAACTGCGGGGACTGACGGAGCCAACGGACGAAATGCTGGCCAGCGCTGCCCGCGAGCTGGTATCCGAAGCAGAAGCTGCTTGGCAGGTTGGGCTGACGAGCTTTCGACTAAATGCCGCACCGATGCGCACAGTCCCACTGTCATTCGGATCGGACATATTCTATCCTGAAGCGCCGCTAATATTCAGGGGACGAGTGTTCTCGGATATAGTCGCACCCGGTGTTGCATTGGTCACGCTTTGCGGTGAATCCTTTGCGCTATGGAGCACAGCCTGACCGCGCCCTTCGACGGGACGGTCGAGGAACTGAACGCCACCCCCGGCGCGCAGGTGAGCGAGGGGACGGTGCTGGTGAAGGTGGTGCGGGGGGAGGCCGACAAACCTTCTCCCTGAAGGGAGAAGGATACGAAGCCTTGGGCGCGAAGCGCCCTAGGCGAAGTTGGATGAGGGTGTGCGGCGTGGGTTTGGCGCGCAACGCTGGCGGCGAGCCCCCTCACCCATCTTCGACTAGGCAGCAAGCTGCCAAGTCTGCGCAACCAGTTCGGGGTAAACAATGCCCCGCATTGTTTAGGCCATGCCGGGGGCATGGCCGACCCCGAACTCCCGCAGGGGCGAGGGATAAGAAAGAACAGGAGAGCGCCAATGTCCTTCGATTTCACCAACAAGAACGTCATCGTCTTTGGCGGCACCTCCGGCATCAACCTGGGCATCGCCAAATCCTTTGCGCGCGCCGGCGCCAATCTCGGCGTTGCCAGCCGCAGCCAGGACAAGGTCGATGCCGCCGTTGCCGCGCTGCACGGGGAGAAACAGGCGCTCGGCTACAGCCTCGACGTCCGCGATTTCGACGCTGTCAAAGCCGCGATCGAGCATTTCCGGGCTGAACGTGGCACGATCGACGTGCTCGTCTCGGGTGCTGCCGGCAATTTCCCGGTGCCGGCGGCCGGGCTCTCCCCCAATGGCTTTAAATCGGTGCTCGAAATCGACACGCTCGGCACCTTCCACGTGATGCGCGCGGCCTATGAGCACCTTACCAAGCCCGGCGCGAGCGTCATCAACGTCTCCGCCCCGCAGGCGTGGATCCCGATGGCATTCCAGATCCATGTCTGCGCCGCCAAGGCCGGCGTCGACATGATCACCAAGACGCTGGCGATCGAATGGGGGCATGAGGGCGTGCGCGTGAACTCGGTTTCGCCCGGCCCGATCGACGGCACCGAAGGCATGGACCGCCTCGCCCCCACCCCCGAAGCCAAGGCGGCGAGTGCGCGCGCGGTGCCGCTCGGGCGGCTCGGCACGGTCGATGATGTGGCGGATGTGTGCCTGTTCCTCGCCAGCGATTATGCGCGCTATGTGAGCGGCGTGGTCCTGCCCGCCGATGGCGGCTGGACGGCGGGGCGCGGTTTTGGGGGATTGGGAGGGTAAACACAAACCTTCTCCTTACAGGGAGAAGGATACCGCAGCTTGCCAGCTTGCTGGCTAGCGAAGGTTGGATGAGGGTGTGCAGGATTAGTGGGACGCGAGACGCTGGCGTCGAGTACCCCTCACCCAGCTTCGACTAGGCAGCAAGCTGCCAAGTCTGCGCAACCCTCTCCCACAAGGGGAGAGGGGAAAGGAAAACAAATGCCCGGCAAATATTACGACGAATGGCAGATCGGCGAGACCATCGAACACCCGCTGCGCCGCACGGTGACCGAGACCGACAATCTGCTGTTCTCGACGATGACGCACAATCCGCAGCCGCTTCACCTTGATGCCGAGGCCGCGCGTGCCAGCGAGTTCGGGCAGATCCTCGTCAACGGCACCTTCACCTTCAGCCTGATGGTGGGGATTACGGTGGCGGAAACGACGATGGGCACACTGGTCGCGAACCTGGGCTATGACAAATTGGTCATGCCCAAGCCGGTGTTCATCGGCGATACGCTGCACGCGACCAGCGAAGTCACCGAGCTGCGGGAGAGCAAGTCACGCCCGGATGCCGGTCTGGTGACGTGGAAGCACCGCATGATCAACCAGCGCAGCGAGGTGGTGTGCGAGTGTTTGCGGACGGCGTTGCTGAAGAAAAAGCCCGCCTGACCGTCACCCCGGCGAAAGCCGGGGTCTCAGGCCACAACCGCGCCGCAGGTGGTGCGAAACCCCAGCTTTCGCTGGGGTGACATCAAACCGTAAACGATTCCCCGCACCCGCAGGCGCCCTTGGCATTCGGGTTCTCAAAGGTGAAGCCGGCGGCGAAATCATCTTCCACCCAGTCCATCTTGCTGCCGATCAGGTACAGGATCGATCCGCCATCGACAAACAAGGTGCCGCCCGGCGTGTCGATGCGCTCGTCGAAGGGCTTGGCTTCGTTGACATAGTCCACCGAATAAGCCAGCCCCGAACAACCGCGGCGTGGGGTCGATAGCTTCACCCCGACCGAACCCTCAGGCGCGCGTGCCATCAGGTCAGCAATCCGCGCCTCGGCGGCGGCGGTGAGGTTGAGCGCGGCGGGGCGCTGGCGAGTCTTTACGTCGGTCATAGCATGCCCATTTCGAGCCGTGCCTCGTCGCTCATCTTGGCGGGATCCCAGGCTGGCTCCCACACCAGATTGACCTCGGCGGAGCCGACCCCCGGCACTGCGCCGACGCGAATTTCGACCTCGGCGGGCATCGTCTCGGCCACCGGGCAATGTGGCGTCGTCAGCGTCATCGTGACCACCGCGTGGCCATCATCGGTGACATCGACGCCGTAGATCAGGCCCAGATCATAAATGTTCACCGGGATTTCGGGATCGTAGATATCCTTGAGCGCGGCAACCACGGCTTCATAGGTCTCGCCCCCCGGCGCGCCGGGCGACGTGCCTTCGGGCTTTTTCGCCAAAAAGCCTTCGAGATAGTCGCGCTGGCGTTCACCGCCCGCCACGGTATCTTCGACGCGGGCGCGCGGCGGGGCCTCCACCGCGCTGACTTCCTCGACCTCGATCTTGCGCTCTTCGTTCATCCGAAAATCCTCGTTACTCGCTCAATCCCGCGCACCAGCGCCTCGACATCGCTGGCATCACTATACACCCCGAAGCTCGCGCGCGCGGTCGCATCGACGCCGAGCGACGCCATCAGCGGCTGCGCGCAGTGGTGCCCCGCGCGGATCGCCACGCCTTCTTCGTCCAAGATGGTGCCGATGTCGTGCGGATGCACCCCCTCGATCGCAAAGCTGACGATCCCGGCGGCGTCCTCGGGCCCGAACAGCCGGACCGAGTTGATCTGAGACAGCGCCGCGCGCGTCTGGCGCACCAGATCGGTTTCGATCGCGTGGATGCGCTCCAGCCCGATGCTTTCGACATAATCGATCGCGGCATGCAGCCCGAGCGCGCCGACGATATGCGGCGTCCCCGCCTCGAACCGGCCCGGTGGCGGGGCGTAGGTGGTGCGCTCAAACGACACCCGGTCAATCATCGCGCCGCCGCCCTGATAGGGGGGCATCGCCTCCAGCAACTCGGGCCGCGCCCACAGCACGCCGAACCCGGTCGGGCCATACAGCTTGTGCGCCGAAAAGACGTAGAAGTCGCAGTCGAGCGCCTGCACATCGACCGCCATACGCGGCACCGCCTGACAGCCATCGAGCAGGATCTTGGCCCCGACCGCATGCGCGATATCGGCAGCGCGGCGGCAATCGAGTACCGAACCGAGCACGTTCGAGACATGCGCCAGCGCGACCAATTTATGCGCAGGGCTGATCATCGCCGCCATCGCGTCGAGATCGATCCGGTGGTCTTCGGTCAGCGGGATCACGTCGATCTGCGCGCCGACCTTTTCCGCGATCATCTGCCACGGCACGATGTTCGAATGATGCTCAAGCTGGCTCAGCAGGATGCGGTCACCCGCCTTGAGCTGCTCGCCCGCGTAAGCGGTCGCGACCAGATTGATCCCCTCGGTCGCGCCGCGCACGAAGACGATCTCGTTCTCGGAAGCGGCACCGACAAACCCCGCGACCCGCCGCCGTGCCGCTTCATAGGCCAGCGTCATATCGGCAGAGCGTTTGTACACGCCGCGGTGGACGGTCGCGTAATCGGGGCCATAACCGCGTGCGATCGCATCGATGACGCTCTGGGGCTTCTGCGCGGTCGCGGCGGTATCGAGATAGTGCCAGTCGTCCCCCTTTGCATCGACCATGCCGGGGAAGTCGGCGCGGACAGCGGTATGGGCATGGGAGGGCGAAATAGCGGTGGTCGCGTTCATTCTGCCAAACCTCCATCGTCACCCCGGGCTTGACCCGGGGTCCCGCTGCCTATTTGCGCCGTCGACAAGAAGCGGGACCCGTGATGAAGGTGAAACCGTCCCCCGGACGGTTGCAGCCGCGTCCGGGGGACGCGGCGACCTTCATCACCAAGGCCGGAGTGACGGTCGGTGGGTGTAGGATAGTTCACAACATCCGCTCCAGCGCCACGGTCGCCGCCGCTTCCAGCTGCGCCCGCGCGGCGTCATCCGCCAAATCGTCGAACACGCCCGCAATGAACCCGCGCAGCAACAGCGCCTTCGCCTCCGCCGGCGCAATGCCCCGGCTCATCAGGTAGAAAAGCGCATTCGCATCGAGCTCGCCCACAGTTGCGCCGTGCGCACACTTCACATCGTCGGCATAGATTTCGAGTTCCGGCTTGGCGTTGGCCGTCGCGGTGCGGGCCAGCAGCATCGCCTTTACCGACTGCGACGCATCGGTCTTCTGCGCATGCCGCGCGACCGCGACCTTGCCGAGATACGAACCGGTCGCCTTGCCGCCGAGCACCGAGCGCACGACCTGATTGCTGGTCGCGTTGGGCTCGATGTGGCGCATCGTCGTGACGATCTCCAGCGTCTGCTCGCCGCCACCGAGCATCGCCGCGCCCAGCTCAAAATGCGCGCCCTCGTGCAGCGTCACATCAATCGTCACCCGCCCCAGCCTGCCGCCGGTATTGAGCACATGAAACGTTGCGCGCGCGCCCGCGCCGAGCACCACCGCATAGTCATGGATCGCGACGACATCGGCACCGGCATCCTGCACAATCACCCGCGCGATCGCGCCACCAGCCGTAACCTCGATGCGCTCTGGTGCAGGGACTGGCCACACCGAGGCGACAGCCTCCAGATCGGAATAGCGCCACGCTTCGTCGCGCCGAGTAGGAAGGGCAAGCGCTAGGCTCACGCCGTCACCCCCGCATAGCCATCGGCCTCAAGCTCGAGCGCCAGTTCCGGGCCGCCGGTCTTCACGATCCGGCCATCGCTCAGAATATGCACGAAATCGGGCCGGACATAATCGAGCAGGCGCTGATAATGCGTGATCAGGATCACGGCCTTGTCGGGCGCGCGCATGATGCGGTTGATGCCATCGCCCACCGCGCGCAGCGCATCGATGTCGAGCCCGCTATCGGTCTCGTCGAGGATCGCGAGGCGCGGCGCGATAATGCCCATCTGCACCATCTCGTTGCGCTTCTTCTCGCCGCCCGAAAAGCCGACATTTACCGGCCGCTTGAGCATCTCATAATCCATGCCAAGCCCGGCCGCCTGCGCCTTGGCGAGCTTCAGGAACTCGCCGCCCGATAGCGGTGCCTCATCGCGGCCCTTGCGCTGCGCGTTGAGTGCCTCGCGCAGGAACTGGACATTGGAGACGCCGGGGATTTCGACGGGATATTGGAAGCCGAGGAACAGGCCGGCGGCGGCGCGCTCGTGCGGGGCGAGAGCGAGCAAGTCGACCCATTCGCCCTCTTCCGGGCTCCGGCGAAGGCCGGAGCCCTGGCCATCATCGCCAACGCTCCGGCCTTCGCCGGAGCACAAGGTGGGCGCGCGAAATTCGACCGTCCCGGCCGTCACCTCATAGCCCGGCCGCCCGCCGAGCACATAGCCGAGCGTCGACTTGCCCGCGCCGTTCGGCCCCATGATTGCATGCACCTCGCCCGCATTGACGCTGAGCGAGAGGCCCTTGAGGATTTCCTTGCCATCGATTTCGGCGTGGAGGTTATCGATTTTGAGCATCAAAGATTCTTCCGTCGTACATTTTCAATAGCTTGCCGCGCCACACCGAGGTGGGTCGCGTCAAATTCAGCTGTCGTGGGAAACATGACCGGGACGGCCTTGAGTTTTAGCGCCTCAGTCCGGAGTACGCTGCACCCGCTGACCCCCTGCTGTGCCAATTGCTCCAAAGAACCAGAGGTGCGACCAAGTCTCTGGGCAGCCTGATCGACGCAGTTTGCGTACTTCAAGGTTGCCGCCTCGATAGTCGGCAGCGGAGGAAGATCCTCGCTCGATGCGCCTGAGCATCCTGTCAGCGCCAGAATCGTGCCGGATATTAGCGCAAGTTTCGTCACCCCACTCTCCCCTCAAGCGAAATCCCCAGCATCTTTTGCGCTTCGATCTTCTCAAGCCCCTCCCCTTCAGGGGAGGGGTTGGGGTGGGGGCTCTCCGCACGCTCCAACGCCTGAAGGATCGCGACCTTCACGCCCTCAACATTGCGCATCACATCATCATTGGTGAAATGAAGAACCCGATAGCCCCGTTGCGCCAACACCGCATCACGAGCGGCATCCGCTTCGGCATCGTGGGTATCGCCATCAACCTCAACGATCAGTTTTGCCGACGGGCACACGAAGTCGGCGATGAACCAGCCGATCACCTGCTGGCGACGGAACTTCCAGCCGCCGAGTTGGCCGTTCGAGAGATTCCGCCACAGCCGCTTTTCGGGCTCGGTTGGATTGTTGCGCATGTGGCGGGCGCGTTCATGGAAATCAGCGATGGAGTTTGCGGATAGCCCCCACCCCAAACCCCTCCCCTGAAGGGGAGGGGCTTTAAGGCGCTTGGCTGTCTCGGTCGGCGTCAGGTTCATCCCACCGACCCTTCCAACGAAATCCCCAGCAGCTTCTGCGCTTCCACTGCGAATTCCATCGGCAGCTGCTGCAGCACTTCCTTCGCGAAGCCGTTAACAATCAGCGCCACCGCTGCTTCCTGGTCCAGCCCACGCTGCATCGCGTAGAACAGCTGGTCGTCGGAAATCTTCGACGTCGTCGCTTCGTGCTCGATCTGCGCGCTCGGGTTCTTCACCTCGATGTACGGCACGGTATGCGCGCCGCATTGGTCGCCGAGCAGCAGCGAGTCGCACTGGGTGAAGTTGCGCACGCCCTCCGCAGTTGGGGAAACCCGCACCAGCCCGCGATAGGTGTTGTCCGAGCGCCCCGCCGAAATACCCTTCGAGACGATCGTCGAGCGGGTATTCTTGCCGAGGTGGATCATCTTGGTGCCGGTATCCGCCTGCTGGCGATTGTTCGTCACTGCGACCGAATAGAATTCGCCGACCGAGCCATCGCCCGCCAGCACGCAGCTGGGATATTTCCAGGTGATCGCGCTACCGGTTTCGACCTGCGTCCAGCTGACCTTCGAATTCTTCCCCTGACACAAAGCCCGCTTGGTGACGAAATTATAGATGCCGCCCAGGCCATTCTCGTCGCCGGGATACCAGTTCTGTACGGTCGAATATTTGATCTCGGCATCGTCGAGCGCGACCAGTTCGACGACCGCCGCGTGCAACTGGTTCTCGTCGCGCATCGGCGCGGTGCAGCCTTCGAGGTAGGACACATACGCGCCCTTGTCGGCGACGATCAAAGTGCGCTCAAACTGGCCGGTATTTTCGGCATTGATGCGGAAATAGGTGCTGAGCTCCATCGGGCAGCGCACGCCCTCGGGAATGTAAACAAACGTCCCGTCGCTGAAGACCGCGCAGTTGAGGGCGGCGAAGTAATTGTCGTGCATCGGCACGACCTTCCCCAGCCACTTCTTCACCAGATCGGGATATTCCTTGATCGCCTCGCTGATGCTGCGGAAGATGACACCGGCGGCTTCGAGCTCCTTGCGGAAAGTGGTCGCGACCGAGACGCTGTCGAACACCGCGTCCACGGCCACGCGACGCTGCGGCAGACCGCCCTCTTCACCACCCTCGACCCCCGCGAGCAATTTCTGCTCGGCGATCGGGATGCCGAGCTTTTCGTACACGCGCAGGATCTCGGGATCGACCTCGTCGAGCGAGCCGAGCTTGGGCTTC
>NCGD01000046.1 GCA_002281535.1 Sphingomonas sp. 28-63-12 | reverse complement strand
TGCGCAAAGCACCCGCCGGCCAATCGTCGTTGGAAGCCCCATGGACCGCGCCACCCGCCTGAAACGCCTGCACTTCCGCGCGCACCACCGCGGCACCAAAGAGGCTGATCTGCTGATCGGCGGGTTCTTCGACGCGCATGGTGCGGGCTGGTCGGAGGCAGAGATGACGCTGTTCGAGGCGCTGATCGAGGAACAGGATGTCGATATCATGGCCTGGGCGATGGGCACTGACGTTGCGCCAGAGCGCTATGCCGGGTCGATCTTGGCGGCGCTGAAGACGCTGAATTACGTGCCGATATCAAATTAGCACGTCATCCCGGCGAAAGCCGGGATCTTGTGCCGCAAGCCGCTCGCCCGCCGCCTCAGATCCCAGCTTTCGCTGGGATGACGATTGGAAGAAATGCCCAACCTCCAAACCATCCTCGCCGCCAAGAACCCGCTCACCCTGGCAGGCGTGCCCACCGGCTTCCTGCCATGGCTCCTGGCCGACCTCGCCCGTGCCGCAACGACCCGCGCGGTGTTCATTGCGGCGGACGAGGCGGAAATGCGCGCCATTGCCACCGCCGCCCACTATTTCGCGCCTGAGCTGGAGACGATCAGCTTCCCGGCCTGGGACTGCCTTCCCTATGACCGTGCCTCCCCCACATTGCGCGTGATGGCCGAGCGGGTCGCCGCGCTCCACCGGCTGCAACAGCCGCGCAAAGGCCCGCAGTTGCTCGTCACCACCGCCAACGCCGCCGCGCAGCGCACGCTGACGCCGTTCCGCGTCCGGCAACTGGTCGCAACGCTGCGCCCCGGCGAACGGATCGGGCGCGACAAGCTCGCCGGGCTGCTCCAGGCGAATGGCTATCAGCGCGTCGAAACGGTGACTGATTCGGGTGAGTTCGCGGTGCGTGGCGGGTTGGTCGATCTGTTCCCGAGCGGCGAGGAGCACGGGCTACGGCTCGACTTCTTCGGCGACGAGATCGAGAGCGTGCGCACCTTCGATCCCGCCGATCAGCGCACCACGGGCCGCGTCGAGGGCTTCACCCTGCTGCCCGCCTCCGAGGCCCTGCTCGACGAGGACAGCGTCAAGCGCTTCCGCAGCCGTTACCGCGAGCGCTTCGGCGCCAATGCCACCGGAGACCCGCTCTATCAGGCGATATCGGAAAGCCGCCGCCTGTCGGGCATGGAGCATTGGCTGCCGCTGTTCGAAGAGAAATTGACGACGCTGTTCGATCACTTGGGTGATGGCGCGATCGTGGTACGCGATTCGGGCGTTGCAGCGGCCGCCGAATCGCGCTTCGAGGCGGTGGCGGATTATCATGCCAACCGCACGCGCGCGCAGTCGAGCGATCCGGGCAGCTACCGCCCGCTCCCGCCCGAAATGCTGTATCTCAAGGCCGATGAATGGGCCGATCGGTTGTCGGCGTCGGTCGCGCACCTGATCACGCAATTTCACGAACCCGACAGTGCCGGCGTGATCGATTTCGGCGTCGATGGCGCCAAGGATTTCGGCGCGGACCGGGCCGCTGGCGCTAACGTCTATGAAGCGGTGGTCGCGCACATCGCCAAGCTCCGCAAGGATGGCCGAAAGGCAGTGCTGGCGAGCTACTCCATCGGCGCGCGCGAGCGGCTGAGCGGGTTGCTTGCTGATCATGGGCTGCAGGGCGCGAAAACAGCGGAGAGCTGGCAGGAGGCACTTGGCGTCGCCGACAAGAGCGTGGCCCTCATCGTGCTGCCACTCGATCACGGCTTCGCCGCGCCGTCGGTATCGGTGCTGACTGAACAGGATATGCTCGGCGACCGGCTCGTCCGCCGCGCCAAACGCCGCAAATCCGCCGATGCTTTCCTCGCCGAACTGGCGACGCTGTCGCCGGGCGATCTCGTCGTCCATGTCGATCACGGCATCGGCCGCTATACTGGACTGACCTCCATTCCGGTCGGTGCGAGCCCACACGACTGCGTCGCGCTCGAATATGCCGGCGGCGACAAGCTCTATGTGCCCGTTGAGAATATCGACGTCCTCAGCCGCTATGGCAGCGACGACGCGGCGACGCTCGACCGGCTCGGCGGCGAGGCATGGCAGCGCCGCAAGAGCCGCATGAAAGAGCGCATCCGCGAAATCGCGGGTGAACTCATCGCCATCGCCGCGGAGCGCGCGCTGCGCCCCGCCGATATCGCCGAGCCCGACGCGAGCGGCTATCCGAGCTTCGTCGATCGCTTCCCCTATGAAGAAACCGACGATCAGGACCGCGCCGTTGGCGAAGTGCTCGAGGATCTCGCGGCGGGCAAGCCAATGGACCGGCTCATCGTCGGCGATGTCGGCTTCGGCAAGACCGAGATTGCGCTGCGCGGTGCCTTTGTCGCGGCAATGGCAGGGCTACAAGTCGCGGTCGTTTGCCCCACGACTTTGCTCGCGCGCCAGCATTTCAACAATTTCGTCGCCCGATTCGAAGGGTTCCCCTTGCGCATCGGTCGCCTCTCCCGCCTCGTCACTGCTGCCGAAGCCAAGACCACGCGCGAGGGCCTCGAGGATGGCACGATCGATATCGTCATCGGCACCCACGCGATCCTCGCGAAAAGCGTGGGGTTCAAGCGGCTCGGGCTGGTGGTGGTCGATGAGGAACAGCGTTTCGGCGTCACCCACAAGGAGCGGCTGAAGGCGCTCAAGACCGACGTCCATGTCCTGACGCTGACCGCCACGCCGATCCCGCGCACGCTGCAAATGGCGATGTCGGGCCTGCGCGAGCTCTCGGTCATCCAGACCCCGCCGGTCGATCGGCTCGCGGTGCGCACCTATGTCATGCCGTGGGACCCCGTCGTTCTGCGCGAGGCGTTGCTGCGCGAACATTATCGCGGCGGGCAGAGCTTCTTCGTCACCCCGCGCATCGCCGACCTGCCCGAGATCGAGGAATTCCTGACCAAGGAAGTGCCCGAAATCCGCTACGTCGTTGCGCACGGGCAAATGTCCCCGACCCAGGTCGAGGAACGGATGAGCGCGTTTTACGACAAGAAGTTCGAAGTGCTCGTGTCGACGACAATCGTCGAATCCGGGCTCGATATCCCGAGTGCCAACACGATGATCATCCACCGCGCCGACCGCTTCGGCCTCGCCCAGTTGTATCAGCTGCGCGGCCGCGTGGGCCGCGCCAAGACGCGCGCCTATGCGTATCTGACCACGCCGGCTGACCGGATCGTTACCGAAACCGCCGAGAAGCGGCTGAAAGTGCTGTCCGATCTCGAAAATCTGGGGGCCGGCTTCCAGCTGGCAAGCCATGATCTCGACATTCGCGGCGCGGGCAACCTGCTCGGCGACGAGCAATCGGGGCATATCCGCGAGGTCGGCTACGAGCTTTACCAGTCGATGCTCGAAGAGGCGATCATGGACGCCCGCGCGGGCGGCATGGCCAAGCGACCGCGCGATTTCAGTCCGCAGATCACGATCGACGCGCCGATCCTGATCCCCGATGAATATGTCCCCGATCTCGATCTGCGGATGGGCCTGTATCGCCGCCTCAACGACATCGACGAGGTCCAGGGCGTCGAGGCATTCGCGGCGGAGATGATCGACCGCTTCGGCAAACTGCCCGACGCGACCGAAAATCTCATCCGCCTGATCGAGATCAAGCTCCACGCCAAGGCCGCGGGTGTCGCCAAGATCGATGTCGGCCCGCGCGGGGCGTTGGTGTCGTTCCACGACGATCGCCCGCCCAACATCCCGGGGCTGCTCGCCTATGTCGAACGCGTCGGCGCGATTGCCAAGCTGCGGCCAGACTCAAAGCTGGTATTGTCACGGGCCTGGGGCGATCCGAAAGCGCGCCTCAATGGCGCGCTGCAGCTGGCACGGGGACTTGCCAAGGCGGCGGGGTGATTGTCAGCAGCATGATTCATATTCTGACGCTCACCCGCTATGATCAGCGATGATCTTCCAGCCACCCGCTTCCTTCGCGAACACCAGGCTGGTCGGCCCGGTCTGCGTCCTGCCGTCGCCATAGGTCAGCAGATACTGGCCGATATACAGCGCATGCGTCGGATCGAGCAGCCGAAAATCCAGCGTCGTGAAGGTCAGCACCCCGCGCTTGGCGGCGTCGTCAAAGGCATAATGCGTCTTGTAGCGCACCGTCATCGCCGCTTTGCCGCGCAGCAACCCGTCCTTGGTGACGAAGCTGGTTTCGGGACCATCTGAATAGACCGACATGAACCGATCGACATCGCCTTCATTCCATCCCGCCGCACTGTCGAGCATCGCCGCTTCAACCGCGACCTGTTCACTGGTGGCGGCCATCGCTGGCGCGACCCAGATGATCGCGGCGACGGAGATTGCTGAAAAACCAGCACGCATCATCACTTCCCCTTATTCGCTACCAGTGCCTCAAGCGCCGCCACATCCAGCGGCTCGGCGCACAAAAACCCCTGAAAATATTGGCAGCCTTCCTTGGCGAGCAGATCGAGCTGTTCGGGCGTTTCCACCCCTTCGGCGATCACCGACAGCCCCAGCGAGCGCGCCATATCGATCACGCCGCGCACGACGATGCGGTCACGGGTGCTGCCGGCAATGTCCTGGGCGAGCTTCTTGTCGATCTTGAGATAATCAAGCGGCAGCGCCTTCAGATAGGCCAGGCTCGAATAGCCCGTCCCGAAATCGTCGATCGCCACACGACAGCCTGCGCTCCGCAACGAGGCGAGCAGCATCGCCGCCACGCCGAGATCCTCGATCAAGCCGCTCTCGGTAATCTCCACCGTCAGCCGCGACCGCGGAAAACCGCTGCTGTCGACTCGGTCGAGAAAAATATCGGCAAAGCCGGGCCGGGCGATATCCGCCGCTGTCAAGTTGAGCGCCAGCCGCAGCCGCGACAGGCTCGCCGGCCAGGCGGCAGCGCGCGCCAGCACGATGCGCTGGATATGGTCCGACAGGCCGATCACCAGATCGGCGCGATCGGCGGCGGCAAACAGCGTCTCGGCACCCAGCGCGCCCATCACCGGATGCTCCCAGCGCGCCAGCGCCTCGACACCGGTGATCTCGCCGGTCGCAATCGCGACCTGGGGCTGGAACAGGATATCGATCTCGCCCTGGTCCATCGCCCGGCGGAGATCGACCGCCAGTGTATCGATCGGCGCCCCCTCCCCGCCCGGGCGGCGCGCGACTTGGATTGTCAGGCTGTCCGACGCCTTGGCCTCGGCCAGGGCCTCGCTGGCGCGGCGCAGCAGGGTGCCGGTTATATCGCCCGCTTCGGCCGGGGCGATCCCGATCCGGCAGCCCAGCACCGCTACGGCCCCGCCAGTCACAAACGGGCGGGACAAGACCTCCGCGATCCGCCCGGCGACGAGCTCCACCCTGTCTGCCCCCTCAACCGCAGCGACCAGAAATTCTGACCCCCCAAGCCGCGCGACAATGGCCCCGCGCCCGAGCAATTCGGCGGCGATTTCGTCGATCCGTTTCTGCGCGGTGCGCAACAAGGCATCGCCCGCACTGCGGCCATAGGCGGCGTTGACGATATCAAAGCGGTTGAGCGCCACCAGCATCACCTGCAACGGCGTATCGCCAGGGTCGGCCAGCTTTCGATCCAGCCAGCGCCGCGCGCTCGCCGCATCGCGAACGCCCGACAGCGCCTCGCGCAGCACATTGGCCGGTTCGGGGATCGCGGCCAATTGTTCGATCACGGCATCGACATGGCCGCTATCGGGATCAAAGGTCAGATGCTGCACCATCCGGCCGCGTCCGACGATGTCATGCGCAAAAGCGGTGGCGGCTCCGCTGTCGAGCAGCCGCCGCAGCGCGCGAATAGCCACCGGTCGATCGGCGGGCGCAAGCCGATGAAGCAGCCGGGCCGGTGTCGGGGTGTCGCCAATATCGAGCAGATCGGCAAAGGCCGGGGTCAGCATCAAGGCGCGTTGCCTTGTATCGAAACGCCAGCCGAGCGGCTCTGCCGATCCCGTCGTCGGTCGCCACTCGCCGGCCATCCGTTCGGCGTGGCGTGCAGCAAAGCGCAACGCCTGGATGAATTCATGCTCGCTATGCGGGCTGGAGAGGAAATGCGTGGCGCCGGCATCATAGAATGTGCCGATTTCGCTTACATCGCCGCGCGACACCAGCACCAGCAACGCACCGCCATTGGCCGCGATTGCGTCCCCCAGTGCCGCCACCGCGGCCAGCCCGTCGCCCAGCGCCCCGCGCGCATCGACCACGGCCACCTGCGCCCCGCTCGCCAGATAGCGCCGTTCGGCCCCGTCAGCGCGGCGCGCGGCAATCACCTGCCAGCCACCCCGCGCAGCCAGCGCTGCCAGTTCATCGCGCTGCCGGAACGACAGCACGAACAGCGCTGATGCCGCCCCTTGCCGCTGGCTGGATTCCTGATCATTGGCGGCCACGGGGCTGTTCATGGCGGCGAGCCTAGCCCGGGCTTCAGGCTTCGCCAATCCGCAAAGCGTGGCCCGTTGCCACCAGCAATACGGTTCAGGGTTGTTTGCACCGGCACGAACGCTTAGCTCATAGTCATGTCTTGCGCTTCCAACCTTGTCGACAGCTTCGGCCGGACAATCAGCTATCTGCGCATCTCCGTGACTGATCGCTGCGATCTGCGCTGCCGCTATTGCATGGCGGAGGAGATGACTTTCCTGCCCAAGGCCAAGCTGCTGAGCCTGGAAGAGATCGCGATCATCGCCGAACGCTTCATCGCGCGCGGCGTGACCAAGATCCGGCTGAGCGGGGGCGAGCCGCTGGTGCGGCGCGACGTGATCGAGCTCACGCGGCGGCTTGGCCGCCATGTCGGCGCTGGTCTGGACGAACTAACGATGACGACCAACGCAACCCGTCTGGCCGACCATGCCGAGGATCTGGTCGATGCCGGCGTGAGGCGGATCAACGTCAGCCTCGATAGCCGCGACCCCGATATTTTCCGGCACATCACCCGCCACGGCGATGTTACCCAGGTGATCAATGGCATTTTCGCCGGCAAGCGCGCTGGCCTGGCCATCAAGATCAACATGGTCGCGCTCAAGGGGCTCAACGAGGACGAGATTGCCCCGATGCTCGATTGGTGCGCGGCGCATGGCTTTGACCTGTCGCTGATCGAAACGATGCCACTCGGCGCGATCGACGAGGACCGGGCAGACCGGTTCCTGCCGCTGACCGCCGTGTTCGATTCCCTGTCTGCCCGGTTCGATCTGTCGCGCGACGATCATCGCAGCGGTGGGCCGGCGCGTTATTGGCGGGTCGGCGGCAGCACGGCCCGGCTCGGGCTGATTTCGCCGCTCACCAATAATTTCTGCGATGGCTGCAACCGCGTCCGTCTGACCACCGAAGGCAAGCTCTATATGTGCCTGGGGCAGAATGATCAGGTCGATCTGAAGGCCGTCTTGCATGCTGAGGGCGTCGCCGGGCTCGATGCCGCGCTGGACGAAGCGATGCGCCTGAAGCCGGCCCGGCATGATTTCCAGATCGAACGCGGCAGCGCGCCGGCGGTTGCCCGCCATATGAGCGTGACCGGCGGATGAGCCGTTATGAAAGGCGGGCGCTGGTCGTCTCGCCGACCGCCCCGGCGCAGGCCGCCGCGCATGAACTTCGCCACAATTATGATTGGGTGCCGATCAATCAGGCCGACATGATCGTCGCGCTTGGCGGCGATGGCTTCATGCTCCAGGCACTTCACAGCCAGCTCGAAAGCGCGCGCGACCCGCTGCCAGTGTTCGGGATGAATCTGGGCACGATCGGTTTTTTGATGAACGAGTGGCGGCTGGAGGGGCTCGACGGCCGGCTCGATCGCTGCAAGGCGTTCAAGGTGACGCCACTGCGCATGGTGGCCGAAACGATTGCCGGTGAACGCCATTCGGTGCCCGCGATCAACGAAGTCTCGCTGCTGCGTGAAACGCGCGAGACCGCCAAGATCGAAGTAACCGTCAATGATCGGATCGTCATCCCCGAACTGGTCTGTGACGGCATTCTTGCCGCCACACCGGCCGGTTCGACCGCCTATAATTTCTCGGCTCAGGGTCCGATCCTGCCGCTTGGCTCGGCGCTGACCGCGCTTACCCCGATCAGCGCGTTTCGGCCGCGGCGCTGGCGCGGCGCGATTCTACCCGACAAAGCGCGGATTTCGTTGCGCGTGCTTGAACCCGCCAAGCGCCCAGTCAGCGCGGTCGCCGACCAACGCGAAATCCGCGATGTCGCCCGGGTCGATATCGCCATGGACCGCAGCCGTGAACTGACGCTGCTCTTCGATCCCGAACATGCGCTCGACGATCGCATCACGATGGAACAGTTCATCGCTTGACCCCGTCCCGATCGGGACATGGATCACGCAATTGCGCGAAACCCGCGAAACAGGGGTTGCATCCGCTGCCGCCGGGTAATAGAGGCTCCTTTCGCTATTCCCTGATAGCTCAGCGGTAGAGTAGGTGACTGTTAATCACTTGGTCGTTGGTTCGAATCCAACTCAGGGAGCCACTTCTTTCCTCCATCCCGATCCGGGCGTTGCCAGCACGCCCTCACCCGCCCTAGGGTAAGGATCATGAGCCGGTGCAAGATCGGCCACCGGGAGAAGAAGTCATGCGCAACGCCGCCGTCCTATGCACCGCCCTGCTGTTGCTCGCTGGCTGCTCGACTGGGCACAGGACCGATGCCCAGGGCTTTGTGATCGATCCGGCATTCGAAAAAAAGCTGCAAGAGCAATTGCTCGATGCCAAGCCGGGCACTGTCGTGATGATCCCGGCGGGCAAATATGCGTTGACGCGGTCGCTCAGCGTCGCCGTACCGGGGGTGACGATCAAGGGCATGGGCATGGATAAATCTATCCTCTCCTTCGCCCGTCAGACCTCCGGAGCCGAGGGTTTGCTGGTCACCGGTGATGATTTCACACTGGAGGATGTCGCGCTTGAAGATAGCAAGGGCGATGCGCTTAAGATCAACGGCACCAAGAATGCGGTGATGCGTCGTGTCCGCGCCGAATGGACCGGCGGATCGAAAACATCGAATGGCGCTTACGGCCTCTACCCCGTCCAGGTCACCAATGTCCTGATCGAGGACAGCATGGTGAAAGGCGCCTCTGACGCCGGCATTTATGTCGGCCAGTCGCGCAACATCATCGTCCGCAACAACCGCGCCGAAGGCAATGTCGCCGGGATCGAGATCGAGAATTCGACCGGTGCTGACGTCTATGGCAACATGGTCACCAACAATGCCGGGGGCATCTTGGTGTTCAACATGCCTGATCTACCCGTGCCCGGCAGCAAGACACGCGTGTACAAGAATCAGGTCATCGCCAACAATCACGCCAATTTCGGCAGCAAGGGAACGGCCGTCGCCTCGGTACCGCCCGGCTCCGGCGTGATCGTTAATTCCAACGACGATGTCGAGATTTTCGACAATGATCTGACCGACAATCAGACCGCCAATGTCATTATTTCCAGCTTCTATTCTCTCGGCTTCGCCGCCACGCGGGGGATTGCCGCAGCCTATGATCCCTATCCGGAAAATGTCTATGTGACCGGTAACCGCATATCGGGCGGTGGTACCAATCCGGGCGCGAAATATGCGCCATTGAAGGCGCTCGGCGGTGGCGCCCTGCCGGCGGTGCTGTGGGACGGCTTTACCAACCCCAAGCTCGCCAGCCCCGGCATCTGCATCCAGAACGGCCAGGCGACCGTGCTGAATGTCGATGGCCCAAACAAGATGGCCAAGCCGCATATCGATACCAACCTCAATTGCGCACCGGCAGTTCGGCTGCCAACCATCACGCTGCCGGCGGCGATGACCAAGGGCTAGGGTCGTGATGATCCGGTATCTGCTTGCGCTGATCTTTGCGCTCTCGCTGGCCGCCTGTGCCGGCCATCCGGGCGCGGTGACCTTCCACGCCGAGGACAACCCCCAATCGCTCGCCGATTGGGGGGTGTTCGACATCAAACCCGGCCATATTGCCCCGCGCCCCGGCATGGTGACTTACGAACTCGCGACGCCGTTGTTCAGCGATTATGCGCAAAAATGGCGCATGGTATTCGTCCCCAAGGGGATGAGTGCCCGCTATGACCCGGTAAAGACGTTCGACTTCCCGGTCGGCACCATCATCGCCAAGACCTTTTATTATTCGACCCCCACTGGCGCCGCGCCCGGTACCAGCGCGCACGTGCTGAAAGTGACCCCGGCCAGCTATCAATCCGGCGTAACCGGGCTAGACCTCACCCATGCCCGGCTGATCGAAACGCGACTGCTGGTGAAACGCGCAGGCGGCTGGGAGGCCCTGCCCTATGTCTGGAATGCCGAACAGACCGAGGCAACGCTGCAGCGCACCGGCGCCGAGATCCCGCTTCAGTTCGCCGACGCCGGCAAGCTGACGGCCTTTACCTATAATGTCCCCAATGTGAACCAGTGCGCCGGGTGCCACGCGGTTGACCGCAGCCGGAAGCTGATGCCGATCGGCCCGAAGGCGCGCCATCTCAATCGCGACTTTCCGGGCATTGGCGGGGAGATCAACCAGCTCCGCCGGCTTGCGATGATCGGCTATCTGACCGGTGCGCCCGATGCCGATGCTGCGCCGCGCGACGCCCGGTTCGCCGATCTCAACGCCAGCATCGATGCCCGCGCCCGTGCCTATCTCGACATCAACTGCGCCCATTGTCACAGCGCCACCGGCCCCGCCCGCGTCTCCGGCCTGTGGCTCGATTCACCGACAACGGATCTGCGCAAGCTCGGCGCCTGCAAGCCACCGATCGCCGCCGGCACCGGCACCGGCAACCGGGCTTATGGCATCGTCCCCGGCCATCCGGAAAAGTCGATCATGGCCTATCGGCTGGCCAGCGACGATCCCGGCGAAATGATGCCCGAAAATGGCCCAGCCTGACGCATACCGAAGGGGTCCAGCTGATCACCCAGTGGATCGCCGGGTTGAAGGGGGGGTGCAACGCTTGACCGGGACCGACCGATAGCGATCGTGCTGCGTAGGTGGTGAGCCTGTCAAAACGCCGTATCGAACCGCGCGCGCAGGTCGGCATGTCCCTCGATACCCGCCTTCGACTTTACTCAGTCGCTAGTCGGAATGAGCGTTTTTGGCTTTGGCTGTCCTACCCCAGCGCCTTTTTCAGCAGATCGTTGACAACGCCCGGATTGGCCTTGCCGCCCATCGCCTTCATGGTCTGGCCAACGAAGAAGCCGAACAACTTGTCCTTGCCGCCGCGATAGTCGGCCACCTTGTCGGCATTGGCTGCCATCACCTCGGCGATCACCGCCTCGATCGCACCAGTATCGCTGGTCTGCTTCAGGCCGCGCTCCTCGACGATCACGCCAGCGCCCTGCCCGGTCTCGAGCATGATCTCGAACACCTGCTTGGCAAGGCTGCCTGACAAGGTGCCGTCAGCGACCAATCCCAGCAATTCCGCCGCCAGCACAGGGCTGACCGGTGAGTTGACGATATCGGTGCCCAATCGGTTGAGCGCCCCGAACAGTTCAGACGTCACCCAGTTCGCGCCGGCCACCGCCGGTGATCCGGCCTCCAGCAGGGCATCAAACCAGCGTGCCGCGTCGACCTCAGCGGTCAGCACCGCGGCGGCATAAGGGGTCACTCCCAGCGCCTCATAGCGCTTGCGCTTAGCGTCGGGCAATTCGGGCAGGCTGGCCCGGCATTCGGCGAGGAAATCGTCCTCCAGCACCAAAGGCAGCAAATCGGGATCGGGGAAGTAGCGATAGTCGTGCGCATCTTCCTTTGATCGCATCGTCCGCGTCTCATTGCGGTCGGGATCATAGAGGCGCGTTTCCTGGACGATACGCCCGCCGTCCTCCAGCACAGCGATCTGGCGCTTGGCCTCCTGCTCGACCACCGCCATCACGAAGCGCACCGAATTGACGTTCTTGGTCTCGGTGCGCGTGCCCAGCTCGGGATCGCCCACTTTGCGCACGCTCACGTTGACGTCGGCGCGCATCGATCCCTGATCCATATTGCCGTCGCACGATCCCACATAGCGCAGAATCGATCGCAGCTTCGACAGATAAGCTCCTGCTTCGGCCGGCGACGCCATATCGGGCTTGGACACGATTTCCATCAGCGCCACGCCCGAGCGGTTGAGATCGACATAGGAGCGCGTCGGGTGCTGATCGTGCATCAGCTTACCGGCATCCTGTTCAATATGGATGCGCTCGACCCCGATCCGCTTGGTCGCGGCATCGGGGTTCTTGTCGTCGAGGCTGATCATGATCGCCCCCTCACCCACGATCGGATGATAAAGCTGGCTGATCTGATAGCCCTGCGGCAGATCGGCATAGAAGTAATTCTTGCGGTCGAAGCGCGACCATGTGTTGATCTGCGCCTCGATCGCCATGCCGGTGCGCACCGCCTGGCGAACGCATTCGCGGTTGGGCACGGGTAGCATGCCGGGCATCGCCGCATCGACAAGGCTGACCTGCGTGTTGGGTTCAGCCCCGAACGCCGTTGCCGCGCCCGAGAACAACTTGGCATTGGAGGTGATCTGCGCATGGACTTCGAGGCCAACCACGACCTCCCAGTCGCCGGTTTCGCCGGGAAGGGTATAGATGGATTTAGTCATTTGTTCTGCCCGTTCGCTTTGCGCTTTCCGCGCCGAGGATTCCCGATCTTCCGCACCAGCCAGCGCTCGAACGGCCATGTCACCAATTCGAATACAAACTGAAACGCCAGCTCGGCGATCCAACTCATGCTACCACCACGCCCCCGGCCTTGCCACGAACCCTGCCCGCTCTTCGATCGCCAGGCACGCGTTCAGGACGCCCTGCTCGTCCAGCGCGCGGCCGATGATCTGCAACCCGAGCGGCAGCCCCTGTACGTCCAGCCCGCCTGGCACGCTCATCGCGGGAAGGCCCGCCAGCGAGGATGGCACCGTGAATACGTCGTTGAGATACATCGCAATAGGGTCGGCCGACTTATCGCCGAGCGCGAAGGCGGCGCTGGGGGCTGTGGGGGTGAGGAGGTAATCGCACGCCTCGAAGGCGCGGTCGAAATCGCGGGCGATGAGCGTGCGGACCTTCGACGCCTGGGTGAAGTACGCGTCGTAAAAGCCTGCGGACAAGACATAAGTGCCGATCATGATCCGGCGCTTCACTTCGTCGCCAAAGCCCGCTGCCCGGGTCGCGGCATACATATCCTGCAAGCTCGCCCCATTCGGCAAGTCGCGCAGGCCAAAGCGGACGCCGTCATAACGCGCCAGGTTGGACGAGGCTTCGGCAGGGGCGATGATGTAATAAGCGGGCAGCGCATATTTGGTGTGCGGCAGCGATACCTCGACGATCTCGGCGCCCGCGTCCTTCAGCCACCCGATCCCCTGCTGCCACAGCGCGTCGATCTCGGGCGGCATGTTGTCGACCCGATACTCCCGGGGGATGCCGATCCGCTTGCCGGCCATGCTCGCGTTGAGACCAGCCTCCCATTTGGGCACCGGCAGGTCGAGCGAGGTCGAATCCTTCGCGTCGAAACCGGCCATATTTTCGAGCATGATCGCGCAATCGCGCACGTCGCGGGCCATCGGCCCGGCCTGATCGAGGGACGAGGCGAAGGCGACAACGCCCCAGCGCGAGCAGCGGCCATAGGTTGGCTTGATGCCGCTGATTCCGACAAACGCCGCGGGCTGGCGGATTGAGCCGCCCGTATCGGTGCCGGTCGCCCCGGGGCAGAGCCGCGCGGCAATCGCCGCCGACGATCCCCCTGACGATCCACCCGGCGCCAGCGCCGCGTTGCCGCCGTCATTGCGCCGCCACGGCGAGATGACATTGCCGAATGCGCTGGTCTCGTTGGACGATCCCATGGCAAACTGGTCCATGTTGAGCTTGCCGAGCATCCCCGCCCCCGCCGCAAACAAATTGCCCGAGACGGTCGATTCATATTGCGGCGTGAAGCCTTCGAGGATCAGGCTGGCCGCCGTGGTCGGCACGCCTTTGGTGCAGAACAAATCCTTCATGCCGATCGGCACACCGGCGAGCGGCTTGAGCACCTCGCCAGCGGCGCGAGCGGCATCGGCCTCCTTGGCGGCGGCGATGGCGTGATCCGGCGTTTCGACAAGAAAGGCGTTGAGCGCCTTGGCCTTGCTGACCTTGACGATGAACGCGTCGGCAATTTCGCGCGCGGAGAAGGTGCCGAGGCGCACGCCGTCCCGAATGGCGGCGATGCCGAGATCGGTCAGGTCGCTCATTATTCGATCACCTTGGGCACAGTGAAAAAGCCATGTTCGGCCTGAGGCGCGTTGGCGAGCACAGCATCGCGGACATTGCCGTCCGTCACGACATCGTCGCGCAGGCGCAGCGTGTTGGCGATCACCGCCGTCATCGGCTCGACATTGGTCGTATCGACCTCGCCCAGTTGCTCGATCCAGCCCATGATATTGCCAAGCTCGGGCGCAATGCGCGCGGCTTCTTCCTCGGTGATCGCGATCCGGGCGAGACTCGCGATTTTTCGGACGGTGGGGATGTCTACTGCCATGCGGCAGCGGCTAGCATTACGCCTCGCTGCAACGC
>NCGD01000008.1 GCA_002281535.1 Sphingomonas sp. 28-63-12 | reverse complement strand
CGCCCCGCTATTGGTGTTGACCCCCGCGCCAAGGGTGATTCCGCCCGCGCCCGCGTTCAGGATCACATTGAGCGCGTTCGACGACGAACTGATCGCCTGGTTGACGACAATAGCGTTGGCCGCATCGAGCTGCAGACTGGCAGTGGCACCGCTCGTTTTGGCGATCGCGGCATTGACCGTGATATTGCCCGCCTCGCTGCCGGTTCCCGCCGAACCGGTCGTGATCTGGACATTGGTGCCGGCGTTCAGAAAGCCGGTAATCTGGCTGACGTCGATCTTCGATGCCGTGCCGTTCGGCGTCCAGACCTGGGTGCCCGAAATCGACCCGAACGCGCCGTTAGCGCTGCTCGAACTGCTCGCGACGCCAAGCTCAAAGCCAAGAGAGGGCGAACCCGCGCCATCAATGATGTTCGCGGCATAAGCCTGAATGGTATAACTGCCCGTCATCGACAGGTTGACCGTCGAGCTTTCCCAGGGCGCGGTGCCATTGGTGCCGACCTGCGAGATGTCGCGCGAATAGAGCGTCAGCGTCGAGCCATTGGGCTGCAGCAGCGTCACCCGGCCATAATCATTATAGGGCAAATAATCCCGGCCGATGAACAGCGCATAGAGCGAGAATGACTGGCCCGACGTGCCCGTAAAAGTTTGTGAAACGCCGTTATTTTGGTTGGCGGCCCCGCCGGTCAGCAGCGCAAAATTACCGCCCGAAGAGAGCTGGGAGGTATAGGTGGTGCCATTCGACGCCTGAACCGAGGTTACGACCTGCGTGCCGCCACTGCCCAGTGTGGTCCAGCCGGTCAATCCCTGTTCGAAACCCGGATTGACGATATTGGGTCCGTTGCCCCCGGTGGCGGCGGCAACGACTTCGACGTTATAGGGATCGAAAAGCCATGTGCCCGCCGACCCGAATCGCGCCGACGCCGATCCATAGGCGCCTTGCGTCACCAAATTATGGCCAGACGTCTCGATCCGTCCGCCATCGCCGTGCAGCGCGCCACCCTGGGCGAAGATTCCGCCCTGGGCGACAGTAACCGAATCCGGCTTATTGACGTCGGACCATAAGGTCACGGTGCCACCATTGCCGCTGGTGTTGGCACTGGCATCGAGCGCGGCACCTGACAGCAATGCGGTGCGGACCGCATTGGCATAACCGTCGACCGCTGCCCCTTGCCAGCCACCGCCGATATTGATGGTCCCGCCGCCGGCATCGCCGCGCGCGTTGACCAATGCCCCGGACGCAACCACGATATCCCGCCCGAAAATTTTGATTGCGCCACCGGTTTCCCCGGCGGCATTGCCACTTGCGTCAATCATGCCGCCAGCGGCAACAGTGCCGACGGTACCGCCATCCAAGACGATCTGGCCATTTACCATGCCGACACTCGTCGCGTCGATCAGCCCGGCGGTATTGATGACGCCGCCGACAACATCGGCGGCAGCACGCGCGGTCAGCAAGACCCGGCCACCGGCGGCCGACAGGCTGCCGATATTTTCAACGAGTGCGCCATCGGCCGGCACGACGTCGAGCGGCTGCGTGACCGAGAAGGACAATAATTTGTCGCCCGACAGATCGAGCACAAAGCCCTTGCCCGCGCCGAGCGCGACTGCGCCCAGCCGCGCCTGGACCAGCCCGGCATTGCCGACCTTGTTACCCGCCAGCACGGCATAGCCACCCGTTGCCGAAACGATCTGGCCGAAATTCACGATCGCGCCGTGCGCGCCGGTGCCGTCAAAGGCATAGTTGCCGGCGACGAAATCCTCGTTGCTCAGTGCATGGGTGGTCGCCAAAAAGCCCCCCGCCGTAACCCGACCTGCGCCGCCGATCAGGACGCCGTTGGGATTGAGCAGCCAGACCTGACCATTGGCGAGGAGCGAGCCGTCGATCCGGGTCTCGTCGAGCCCGGTGATTCGATTGAGCGCGATCGCACTGGCATTGGGTTGGGCGAAGCTGACGGATGATCCGGCATCGATCGAAAAAGCCCGCCAGTCGATAACCGTTTTGGCCGAATTCTGTGTAACTTGCACATTCGCAGTGCCGAGTCCGCTGATTGTGGCTGAACCGACTCGGACGGAGGGGTCGGCGATTGATTGGGCGGCAGCCGGATGGGCAAGCAGAAATGGCAGAGAAAAGCTGGCGCAGCGCCTGAAACTTGTCCTTAAGAATGCCGGCCGTTCCGGCAATTGATTCAAGGATTTCATGGTGTTGCTATGCCCCAACAGCATACAGCACCTAAATTTCGTCAAGCGATTTTCGGTGCTCGTAGCTATCAAATACGATCGATAAACGTCAGTAAAGGGCAACGCACGGTACCGCAAGCTTGGTAACTATGTAAAACACCATCGTCTCTATTTGGGGCGCAGCTGATTTATCGCGCCCGCATTACAGCCTGCAATCGAGTTGGGTTTTTTGCCATTCGGCGCGGCTCGATTCGGCGATTGCCGGCGACCCGCTGTCGGCAGCGAATTCGACACAACGGGCGCCGCGAATCTTGGATATCCAGGCACGGCGCCTCACCGGGACTCGCGCCAGGCTGAACGGGTTGGCAGCGGCAAATGCCGGGGCGGCGATGCGGCCCGGCGCTATCCGTTTGCTGGCACGACCCGCGCCGCGGCAGGGTGGCCGACGCGCAAGGTTGCCAGGGCGGCGAGCACCATCATGGCACCGCCGAGCATGATCACGTGGCGTGGATC
Organism: Sphingomonas sp. 28-63-12; assembly: GCA_002281535.1. Classification (GTDB taxonomy): domain Bacteria; phylum Pseudomonadota; class Alphaproteobacteria; order Sphingomonadales; family Sphingomonadaceae; genus Sphingomonas. Next base: position 129,639 of record NCGD01000008.1, on the reverse strand, counting down.
GCCGCCGAGCACAGGCGTGTAGAAAAATGGCAGGGTCAGGCTCTCGACGAGCATCGGCACGACGATGAACATGTTGAAAATACCCATGTAAATGCCGGTGCGCTCGGCCGGGATGCAGTCAGCAAGCATGATATAGGGTGTCCCCATCAGGCTTGCCCAGCCCAGGCCGATGCCCAGCATCGGCAAGTAGCACCAGGCTTCGTTACCGATCGTCGGCAAGACCAGCATCGCGGTGCCGGCCGCCAGCATGCACGCCGCATGGACCGGCCCGGCCCCCAGCCGGCGGGTCAGCGGCACCAGCACCAGCGCGGCGGCAAAGGCGATGGCATTGTAGAAACCACCGAGCCGCCCGTTGACCAGCGTGGCATCGCGCACCGCGGCAGCGGCACCGCTGTCGTGGAGCGCCCGGGCAAGCGACAGCACTGCATATTGCCAATAGCAGAACATGCCGAACCATTGGCAGAACATCGCCAGCGCCAGCTGGCGCATCGGCTGCGGCATATCGCGCACCGCTTCTGCAAAGTCGCGCCAAGTGGTGGTAATCGACACCGCGCGTTCGCGCATCTGCGCCAGCTGGACGGGTGAGAGCGGCAGTTCGGGGACGCGCCACACCGACCAGAGGATCGTGCTGAGCGACAGGACCGCGCCGATCGCAAAGGCAAGGCGGGTGATATCGGGAATGCCATTGGCGTCGACGGCATTGGGGTTCATGCCGATCCAGACGAACAATGACGGCGCGAGATAGGCAAGCGTCTGGGCGAGCCCGGTAAAGGCGCTTTGGGTGAGAAAGCCGAGTGGTCGCTGCACTTGGTCAAGCCTGTCGCCGACATAGGCGCGATACGGCTCCATCGTAATGTTGTTGGCGGCGTCGAGCAGCCATAACAGGCTCGCCGCGACCCAGAGCGCGGGGCTGTAGGGCATCGCGAACAATGCGATACTGCACAACACCGCGCCGACCAGAAAATAGGGGGTGCGCCGACCGATTCGGGTGACGGTACGGTCGCTCAGCGCGCCGACGATCGGCTGGATCAGCAGCCCGGTGATCGGCCCTGCCAGCCACAGCAACGGCATGCTCGCCTCGCTTGCGCCGAGATAGCTGTAGATCGGCCCCATATTGGCCTGTTGCAGGCCAAAGCTGAACTGCAGCCCGAGGAATCCGAGATTCATCTGGACGATCCTGCCCAGGCTAAGACGGGGCTTGGACGCGGCATCCGCTATCATCGTCTCTCCTCGCGGCGGTGCTTCTGGCGGCCCGCAGGGCAGCGATAGCACGGCGGCTTTTGTCATTGCAAAGGTTTGCAACGCGGCTATTCGTGGCGCCTTCGTCCGCCTCCACCCGTGACCAGGCCATAGCGATTATGATCCCGTTCCACTGGCGGCCCGACCATGTTGCGGGCATCAGCACCGAGTTGTCACCGGTCGCGCCGGTGATCGCGCGGACCGCTGTATGCGATGTGCTGCCGGGCCATGATGTGTGGGATCATTGGCCGGTGCTGACGATGGACGGGGCGCTCGCCACCATTGCCGGCGGGCTGCTGGTGATGGCGCTGGTTGCACCCCGTATGCCTGATCCCGAGGATCGTCATGCGGTTGCCCGGATTTGGTTGTTGCATCGCACCGACTCCGGCTGGCGTGATCTGGGGCCGCTGTTTCCCGACGATGATGCGCCGGGCAGCCGCCAATGGTCAGGATCGGCAGTGCTGACCGGTCGCGGTGATTCGGTGCGGCTTTTTTTCACCGCGGTGGGCGAAAGGGGGGAGCGCATCCCAAGCGTAACGCAGCGCCTGTTCGAAGCCATCGCGCCGCTTCATATCATCGACGGCGTGCCCTTTCTCGGTGCTTGGAGCGGCCTGCGCGAATGCGCGCGTCCCGACGGCCTCAATTATGAAACCGACATGGCGGGCGGCGGCGCGATTGGGACGATCAAGGCGTTTCGCGATCCCTTTTTCTTTCGCGATCACGGCGGTGAGGACTGGCTGCTGTTCACCGCCTCAGCAGCCGGCGCAGCCTCGCCCTGGAACGGGGTGATCGGCGCGGCCCGCTGGACAAAAGATGGCTGGCGGCTGCAGCCGGCGATCGTGTCGGCCGCCGGACTCAACAACGAGCTGGAACGTCCGCATGTGATCTGTCATCGCGGCGCTGTCTATCTGTTCTGGTCAACCCAGGCCAAGGTATTCGTCTCCAGCGGGCCGCGCGGCCCGACCGGGCTTTATGGCCTTGTCGCGGATCGCTGGGGCGCGCCGTGGCGGCCGATCAACGGATCGGGGCTGGTGCTCGCCAATCCGGCGGCAACGCCGATCCAGGCCTATAGCTTCCAGCTGCTGCCTGACCTGTCCCTTTGGAGCTTTGCCGATATGCCGGGCGCACGCTCGGCGCCGCTGGACGCCGCCGCTCGCCGCGCCACCTTTGCCGGCGGGCCCGCGCCCGTGCTCCGGCTCGCGCTCGATGGCGACTGCGCTACGCTGGCGCCGCGATGACGGGGGGCGTCGATCCGGTTGCGCTCCTGATCGGCGCGGCTATCGTAGGTGAACATGGGGGATTCTGACGATCGCATTGTTGAGGATGGGCAGGCGCCAGTGGCGCGCGTCCGCACCCTGGTTGATCTCGCTCGGCTTGCCGGCGTCTCGCCGGGCACGGTGTCGCGCGCGCTGGCGGGCAATAGCCTGGTCAATGTCCAGACCCGCGAGAAGATCGAGGCGATCGCGCGGGCGCATGATTTCCGGCCCAACCAGATGGCCAGCCGGTTGCGGACCAAGCGAACGGGGTTGATCGGCGTGGTCATCCCGCTCGGCCATGAACGGCGCCAGCATGTTTCGGACCCGTTCTTCATGACGATGCTGGGCCAATTGGCCGATCTGATCACTGAAAATGGCTATGACATCCTGCTGTCGCGGGTGATCCCGGAATCGCCCGACTGGCTGACGCGGATTGTCGATTCAGGGATGCTCGACGGGGTGCTGATGATCGGCCAGTCGGACCAGGTCGATGCGATCGAGCAGACCGCCGCACGCTATCGACCGCTGGTTGCGTGGGGCCATCATCGCGAAGGGCAGCTGCATTGTACCGTTGGGATGGACAATGCCGCCGGTGGCCGGCTGGCGGCGGACCATCTGATCGGCCGCGGCGCCCGCCGGCTCGCCTTTCTCGGCGATGTCCGCGCGCCGGAGATCGCTGCGCGTCACGCGGGCTTTGCCGCGGCGGCTGAGGCGGCCGGGCTGGCCGTCGAACTGCTGCCGACGCATCTCGCGGCCGACGAGATGGAGGCTGATATCACCCATCATGCCGGGCTGATCGCTGGCCAGTTCGACGGCGTTTTTGCCGCCTCCGACATGATCGCGATGCGGACGCTACGCGCGCTGGCCGATCGCGCCATCGCGGTGCCGGCGCAGGTGGCGATCATTGGCTTCGACGATCTGCCGCTCGCCAGCCAGACGGTGCCGAGGCTGACCACAGTGCGGCAGGATATCGCTCCGGGGGCCGCGACAATGGTCGAAACGCTGTTCAAGCGCATGGCCGGCGCCGATACGCCCTCAACCATCATGCAACCAACGCTGATCGTTCGCGATTCCGCCTGAAGGGACGGCTTGAGGGTCGCTTAAAACAATCGATTGCAACATCGCTGCAATCGATTTAATACCGCCCCATCGCCACCGCCGTTCAAGGCGGGGTGACAATGAGAAATCACATTGGGAGGGTTTATGAACTCGCGGATCACCATTCGGGCCGTTCTCCTCGCCGGGTCGGCCTGTCTTGCAACGCCAGCCTTTGCCCAGAGCGCTGATCCCGCCGACCAGGCAACCGCCACCCCCGCCCCGCTCGATGACGAAGCCACCCCTGATATCGTGGTGACCGGCCAAACCTCGCGCAACCGCGCGCTGATCACCGCTTCTGCCGATATCACCTATGCCACTGCCGCCGATATCGAGCGCAAGGCGCCGCGTTCGACTGCCGATCTGCTCGAATTGGTGCCGGGGATCTTTGTCGAGGGCACCGCCGGCGAGCTGTCCAACAATTATTCGGTGCGCGGCCTGCAGGGGGGCGGCCAGCGCTTCATCCAGCTCGAAGAAGACGGGCTGCCGATCATCTATGGTGGTGGTGGCGCCGACTTCTTCTTTTCGAACGACATCACGATCGATCGTCTCGAGGCGGTCAAGGGCGGGTCGTCGGGCGTGCTGACGGTGAATGGCGCTGGCGCGACCATCAACTTCCTGTCGCGGACGCCCAATTTCAACAAATCCGAAGGCCTGGCACGCTTTACCGCCTATAATTATGGCCAGCGACGCGGTGATTTCTATTATTCGGCGCCGCTCACCGACAAGCTCGCCTTTAACATCGGCGGCTATATCCAGACCAATCCGGGAGTCCGCACCAACCCGTTCAGCTATGACGGGTATCGGCTGAAGGCGATGCTCGAATATCGCTTCGACGGCGGCGGCTATATCCGGCTGACAGGCAAGATCGGCGATATCAAGGCAGCCTATTATGCCGATCAGCCCTATGCGTATAACAATGGCAAGCCGAGCAGCATTCCCGGGCTCGACACCCAGTTCGGCAATGTCGGCGGCAGCGCCTTTGCGCGCATATCGGTGCCGGTATCGACCTTTGTCGAAGCCGACGGCTTTCGCGATTTTCGCTATGATCAGGGCGTCCGCGTCAAGACCAAACAGCTGCGGATCGATATCGAAAAGCCGCTGTCCGATTCGATCGATCTATTCGCGCGGGCCCGCTATCTTGGGCTGACCGATGATTTCAACGGCCTGTTCCCGCGGCGTCACCGATCGCGGGGCTGCTGGCGGCGGGGCAGGCGGCCTATCCGACGACGGTGCGGTTCGGCATTCGCAATCTGCGCACTGGGGTGGTCACCGCGTCCAACAACGCCGCCGCGCTCAACGCGCTCAACGGCAACGGCTTCCTGCAGCAAACGACGCTCAACCATGATTTCCAGTCGGGCCATGATTTCGGATCGAACTTCGGCGCGCGCTGGGAATATAAGGGCGACGGCTTCACCAATTCGCTGACCGCAGGCGTGCTCTATTACGATGTCAGCCGGTTCCAGAACCAGTCGGCGACATCGGCGGTGGTCAACGACGTCAAGACCAACAGCGACATTTACGATGTCGTGGCGCTCAACGCCGCCAACAATGTGATCGGCACGCTGACCGACAATGGCCAGATCTCCTATGGCAATTGGGGGGCGGGGATCCGCCAGAGCAAGGACAGCTCGGTCTCGCTGTACGCCAATGACGAATTCGCGATCGGCGATCACATCCATCTCGATGCTGGTTTGCGCTGGGAAAGCGACAGCGCCGAATTTCGCGACGGCAACAGCGCGGCGGTCAACCAGCCGGTGCAGCCGGGGCTGATCAATGCCACCGTCGTGCCGACGGTCGGTTCGACCTTTAATGGCACCTACACCGTCACCCGCCGCACCCAGGATCGTGTTGCCTGGACGGTGGGCGCCAATTATCTCTTCACCGACAACCTGTCTGTCTATGCGCGCTATGCCGATGGCTTCCAGACCAATGGCGTCAATCCAACCACCGGCATCGAGCTGTATGAAGCCGGGGTGCGGTATAAATATCGCCGGCTGGTCAATGCCTCGGTGACGGTGTTCCGCACCAATTTCCGCAATCAATTCTATAATTTCATCGATCCGCTGAACCCCACGATCCAGACGACCTTTCTCGCCGATCTGGGGACCACCGGGGTCGAGGTCGATGCGCTGATTCGGCCGATCGACTGGTTCTCGATCGACTTCTTCGGCGTGTTCCAGAACCCGACTCTCAACAATCTGCGGCTCAACGGCGTGGCGCAGCCGGGCTTTGACGGCAACCGCCCCGAACGCACCCCGGCGACGCTGTTCACGATCACGCCGACGATCACGCTGCCGCACAAGGTTGGCGAGGTGTATGGCCGCTACAAATATATCGGCAATATTTTCGCTGATTCCGGCAATGGCGTGTCGCTGCCGGCCTATGGGGTGACCAGTTTCGGCGTCAATCTGAACCTGAGCGATCGGCTGCAACTTGGTTTCAATGCGGACAATGTCTTCAATGTGCTTGGCCTGACCGAGGGCAATCCGCGCCAGGGCCAGACGCAGAATGCCGCATCCGGATTTTTCTATGCGCGCGGAATCACCGGGCCTACCTATGGCGGATCGGTGACGTTGAAATTCTGACCGGTTGAGCTGGCCGGTTCGGGCCGCGAGAGGAGAGACGATGGCCCGCACGTTGACACTGGCCGCCGCTCTGGCGGCTGGGGCGCTTTCGCTTGGTGCGGCGCCCGCGTCATCCCCCGAACTGCATTTTCAGCTGGTCGAGGGGCAAAATCTCAACGCCTTTGTCCGTGACGGCACGGTGGCGGCGCATCTGCTCCTGCGATCGGGGATCGATCCGCGCATCCTCGTCGCCTTTCCGGCGGGTAATAGCGGGGTCGGTCTGTGGTTCGCGCCAGTCGGCCGCCCGGCGACCTGGGCGCTCGACCGGGCACCGAAGCCGGTTAACAGCGCCGATGGCACACTGCACGGCATCACGGCGGTGGCGCACATCGATGTGGCGCGGTTGACCCCCAAACAGGCGGTACTTTCTAACGTCCGCTATCTCCGGGACTATCAGGCGGTCGGCCGATTCCCGGGCGAGGTCGCCGCCGACGCCCAGATCGGGCCCGACTCGATCCGATACAGCCGCCCGCGTATTGACGGCGCACCCGGCTATGCGCTGACGCTGCGGGTGATCGAGGGACGGATCGAACGCGGATCGATTATGGCTGGCGCGGCCGGGCGGATCCGCATCGAAATTACAGCACTCACCGGCGATACGCCGCTTACACCGCTGCCGCTCGGCCAGCTGCTGAACCCGCGCGCCGCACCCGATCCGGAAGCGCGCAAGGCGCTGGCCTTTCTGAGTTACCGCGAAAAATTCCTGGCCGGGTCATGGCGGTTCAACACCTATTTCGGGCGCGATACGCTGATGTCGGTGCGGTTGCTGATGCCCGTCCTGCAACCCGCCGCGATTGAGGCCGGGCTCGGATCGGTGTTGGCGCGGCTGTCGCCCGGTGGTGAAGTCGCCCATGAGGAAGGCATTGGCGAATTCGCCGTCATCCAGAACCGTAAAGCGGGCCGCCCGGGTGACGGAGCCGAACTCGATTACGGCATGATCGACGATGATTACATGCTTGCGCCGATCGTCGCCGACTATCTGGAAGGGCCCGCGCGGGATCGGGGGGCAGAGTTCCTTGCCACCATGATCGACAGCGCCGCCCGGCCCGGCGACCGTGCCGCCATCGGTACGCTGCTGGTGCGCAATGTGCGCTTCGTGCTGCAAAGGGCGCGCGACTTCGCCGCCGCCCCGTCGACCGCGACGCTGATCGCCATCAAGCCGGGGCGGATGTCGGGCGAGTGGCGCGACAGCGACGAGGGGCTGGGGCGCGGCATCTATCCCTATGATGTCAACGCGGCGTTGGTCCCCGCCGCGCTTGCGGCGGCCGACCGGCTCTATCGATCGGGCCGGCTCGATCGCTATCTCACGCCTGCGGACCGCGCCGCGCTTGACGGTGCCGCCGCTATGGCAACGACCTGGCGTGACCAGGCACCGCCGCTGTTTCGCGTCACCATCGGGCCTGCGAAGGCCGTGTCGGCGATCCGGGGATATGCCCGCACGCTCGGCGTCTCGCCGGCGGCCGCGCTCGCCGCGCTCGGGCGGGCCCCGCTCCGGTTTCATGCGCTGTCGATTGATGCAGCCGGAGAAGCCGTGCCGATCATCAATTCGGACGAGGGCTTTGCGCTGCTGTTCGGCAACCCGGCGCCGGCCGATCTGGATCGCGACATTGCCGCGCTGATGCGCCCTTTTCCGGCGGGGTTGATGACTGATGCCGGTCTGCTGGTTGCCAATGCGGCCTTTGCCGGCGCCGAGGCGCAAGCGCGGTTTACGCCCGGCGCCTATCATGGCGCGGTGATCTGGTCCTGGCAGCAGGCCTTGCTTGCCGCCGGACTGGAGCGCCAGCTGAAACGGCATGATCTGCCAGCGCCGGTGCGGACGCGGTTGGCTGGCGCGCAAGCGGCACTGTGGCGGGTGATCAGGGCAACACGGGGGCTGCAGAGTTCGGAATTATGGTCATGGCGTTATCGCGACGGGCAGTACCAGCCAGTCGCTTTCGGCGCGGGCAAGGCCGATGTGGATGAATCTAACGCAGCGCAATTGTGGAGCACGGTCTATCTGGCGGTCCAGGCGCCAAAACGGCATCGATAGCCGGCGCCGCTATCGCGCGGCGAAAAACCCGGTGACCGTTAGCCGACCCTGGCCAGGATCGGTGGAGAGCACCCGGTCGGGCGTGATCTGGCCACAATGGAGCAGGCGGCCGCGGTACACCAATGCCCGGTTTCGGCAGCCGGCAAATTGCCCGATCCGCTCGTAGATCGGAGTGTCCCCGGCCAGATAGCGCGGGGGTGGCGGGCCATGGCGGTGCAGATCCGCGTTGAGTGCCGCAAAATAGACGGCGCTTCGGCTGCGGTCGATCGTCTCGAAGCCGGTGGTGCGGTGGCGATAAAAGGCGGTGCCGTCCTCATCGCCAGCGCCAAGGAAATGCACCAGCGCCAGCCGGCCCGGCTCGAGTGCGTCGACATGGGGCAAGCGCTGTTCGAGCGCGAGCGAGTCCGGCGCTGCGGTGACGATCGACAGGCGGATATCGATCACCGATACCGCTTCGGTGACGCCGAAGACTTCGCGAAACACCTTGCCCAGCACGGGCCGGATCGCCGGCAGATAGTCGGGCGGCACGGCTGCCCGGATGCCCGGATAATGCGCACCGGCGGTATCGAATGCCGCTGTCATCGCCGCCGCCCGAACGCCCGCCGGGTCGGGCACGAAATCCTCGATCACGGCGACGGGTTCATCCTCCACACCGATATGGTGGACCGTGACGCGTGGTGTCACGAGCGGGCGAGGGCCATGGCACGCGGCGGGGCCTGCCCGAGCAGCGCCGCGATCGCCTCGTCATGTTTAGGCAGCGTCGGCGCGGCGCGGGCGATGATTGCGGCGAGCTGATCAAGCTGGTGACGATTGGCAGCGCCGTCGAGCGTATCGGCGACTGGGCTGTGATCGGCCGCGACAATCCCCTGGCCGTTGAGCACTGCCAGCCAGCTTGCCTCGCGGAAAAGCTCGTCACCCGACAGCATCAGCCGGCCAGTGCGGCGATATTGTTCCTCCTTTTCGACCAGGCTGTCGGGCAATGTCATTGCGCGCGAGCGCCGCCATAGCGGCGCATCATGGCCGTTGGTTGCATGGTAATGGAGGATCAGGAAATCCCTGATCCCGTCCATGTCGTGCCCGAACAACGCGTTGAACTGGCGCGCGAGCGCGGGGTCGCACGCCCGGTCGGGAAACAGTGCGATCAGCTTGGCAATGCCGCTCTGGATCAAATGGATGCTGGTCGATTCGAGCGGCTCGAGAAAGCCCGACGACAGCCCGATCGCGACGACATTCTTCGTCCAGCTATCGCGCCGGAAGCCGGCGGTGAAGCGCAGCACGCGCGGATCGGCGAGCGCTTCGCCGTCGAGATTGGCGAGCAATGTCGCCGCCGCCTCATCGTCCGACACAAAGCGGCTTGCATAGACATAGCCATTGCCGGTGCGGTGCTGGAGCGGGATCCGCCATTGCCATCCAGCCGGGCGCAGCGTCGATCGGGTGAAGGGCGTCGTCTCGGCAGCTCGAGCGCAGGGCACGGCCACGGCGCTGTCGCAGGGTAACCAGGCCGACCAGTCCTCGAACGCGGCACCAAGTTCGTTGCCGATCAGCAGCGAGCGAAACCCGGAGCAATCGACGAACAAATCCCCCGCCAGCCGATCGCCGCGATCGCTGGTCAGCGCGGTGACGAAGCCGGTGTCGGGATCGCGCTCAATGGCGATGACCCTGCCCTCGTGGCGACGAACCCCGTTTGCCTCGGCACGTTGCCGCAAATGGGCGGCATAGAGCGACGCATCGAAATGATAGGCATAGCCCAATGTCGACAGGATCGATCCCGGATCATCCACCGGCTTGGCAAATCGGTTGGCAGCGGCCAGCGCGGTCGCCAGCGAATAGGCGGCAAGCGGCGTCTTCGCGCCGTCGCTGCCGGCCCGCAGCCAGCATTGGTGGAACGGCACCGGGCCAAGCTCGACGCCATAGCGGCCAAAGGGGTGAAAATAGCGGTGGCCAGGCCGCGCCCAATCGACAAATTCGATGCCCAGCTTGAAGCTCGCCTTGGTGGCGCGGACAAAATCGGCCTCATCAAGGCCGACAAGCTGGTTGAACCAGTGGATCGTTGGGATTGTCGCTTCACCGACGCCCACAGTACCGATAGCGTCCGATTCCAGCAGCTCAATGGCGATCGCGCGGCCAAAGGTTTTGGCGAGGGCAGCAGCAGTCATCCAGCCCGCAGTGCCGCCGCCCAGGATCACCAGCCGTTCGATCCTTGCCATTGCCCGTTGCTCCCAACGCCTTGATTTGGCGATGATGCAATCCTTTGCAGGGCAAGGCAACCATCGCCTTGCCAACGCGGCATGGCGAATTGCCAAAGCGCGGCGAAGTTGCAACAACCGTGCTTCATGGGGAGGGCAAGTTCATGGTCTATATCCTGGGGGGCTGGCAGAGCGATTTCACCGCCAATTGGCAGCGGCAGGGGCTGGATATTGCCGATGCCTTCAGCCAGTGCGTTCAGGCTGGCCTCGCCGCGACCAGCCTTGATGCCGCCGAGATCGACACCGGCCATGTCGGCAATTTCACTGCTGAATTATTTGCAGGACAAGGGCTGCTCGGCGGCTTTTTCGGCCTGGCCGATGCGGCCTTTGACGGCTTGCCGACCGCGCGCCACGAGGCGGCGTGCGCATCGGGCAGCGTCGCCATCCTGGCGGCGACCGCCGAGATCGAAGCGGGGCGCTATGACCTTGCCTGTGTCATCGGCATTGAGCAGATGCGCAACGTGCCCGGGCGGATCGCCGCACAGCATCTGGGTGCGGCGGCCTGGTCGGGCCATGAGTTTGGCGACGCCGATTTCGTGTGGCCGCGCGCCTTTTCCGATCTTGCCGAGGAATATGATCGTCGCCACGGGCTGAACCCCGCGCATCTGCGCCGCATCGCCGAAATCAACTTCGCCAACGCCAGGCGCAATCCCAATGCCCAGACGCGCGGCTACAGCTTCTCACCCGAAAGCTTCACTGACGATGATGCCGCCAACCCGATCGTCGAAGGACGGATCCGCAAGATGGATTGCGGACAGGTGACCGATGGCAGCGCCGTGGTTTTCCTGGCCTCGCCCGCGCGCGCCGCCGCTTATGCCGCCCGGCGCGGCATCCCGCTGGCGAGCCTGGCGCGGATCAGCGGCTGGGGGCACCGCTCGGCGCCGATCAGCTATGCCCGCAAGATCGCCGACAGCGCCGGTCAGCCCTATGTCTTCCCCCAGGTTCGCCGCGCGGTGCTGGATGCGCGCGCCCGCGCCGGCGTTACCGATATCGCCCAGATCGATGCCATCGAGACGCATGATTGCTTCACCTCGAGCGAATATATGGAAATCGACCATCTCGGCATCACCGCGCCGGGCGAAAGCTGGCGCGCGATCGAGGACGGCACGATCGAGATGGGCGGCGCGCTGCCGGTCAACCCGTCGGGGGGGCTGATCGGACTTGGCCATCCGGTCGGTGCGACCGGGGTGCGGATGCTGCTCGACGGCTATAAGCAGGTGACCGGCGGCGCCGGTGCCTATCAGGTCGAAGGCGCCCGGCGGGTGCAGACGCTCAATATCGGGGGTTCGACCACCACGAGCGTCAGCTTCCTTGTCGAGCGCGTCGATATGGGGATGGCAGCATGAGCGTCGTCGTGCTGCTCGCTACCAACGCGCTGGTACTGACGTTGTTGTTCGTGCTGATGTGGCTGATCACGCTGGAAACGCGCGATGTGACGCCGGTCGACAGCGTCTGGGCGCTCGGCATGGTGGCGCTGGCGCTGGCAAGCTGGCTGCAAACCGATGGTGACCCCGGGCGCAAGGCGTTGCTGCTGGGGTTGTGTGGGCTGTGGGGGGTGCGGCTCGGCGGTTATTTGTTGTGGCGCTGGCGTCAACAGGGGCCGGACCGGCGCTATGTGACGATGTTCGCCAAGGCCGAGGAGGCGAAGGGTTGGGGCTTTGGCCAGGCTTCGGCGCGGATGGTGTACCTTACCCAGGCGCCGTTGCTGTTCATCGTTTGCCTGCCGGTGCAGCTCGGCCAGCTCGATCCCAAACCCGGCATTGGGGTGATCGGGCTGATCGGTGCAGTGGCCGCGATGATCGGCATTGCCTTTGAAACAATCGGCGATTGGCAGCTCGTCCGGTTCCGCGCCGATCCCGCGAACCAGGGGCGGATCCTGACCACCGGGCTGTGGCGCTACACCCGCCACCCCAATTATTTCGGCGATGCCTGCACCTGGTGGGGACTGTATCTGATTGGCGCCGGGAGCATGACCGGGCTCTGGGCGCTGCCCGGGCCAATCCTGTTAACCTGGACGCTGATCAAATGGTCCGGCGTGCCGACGACCGAGGGACGCATGCGGCGCAAAAAGCCGGACTATGAAGATTATGCGCGGCGGACCAGCGGGTTCATCCCGTGGTTCCCCCAAAGGCCCTGATCGCTTGGCCCGCGCGTCAAGACGATGGCAAGCCGGGCTGTCCGTTGCTATACGCAACCCAACGACGCGCGACATGGGGGGGCGGGATGCCAATCGAAGCGACTATCAACGGCAAGCCAGTAACGATTACGGCTGAGCCCGATACGCCGTTGCTCTGGGTGATCCGCGAAGAATTCGGCATGACCGGCACCAAATTCGGCTGCGGCATTGCCGCCTGCGGGGCATGCAGCGTCCATATCAATGGCGACGTGATGCGTTCGTGCAGCGTGCCGGTGAGCGACATCGCCGGCAAATCGATCACGACGATCGAGGGGCTCGCCAAGGCCGACGGGACGCTGCATGCGCTGCAGGCGGCCTGGATCGAGCATCAGGTGCCGCAATGCGGCTATTGCCAATCGGGCCAGCTGATGGCGGCGGCTGCCTTGCTCGCGGCCAGCCCCAAGCCCAGCGATGCGCAGATCGATGCGGCGATGACCAATATCTGCCGATGCGGCACCTATCCCCGTATCCGCGCGGCGATCCACGCCGTTGCCGGCCAGGCTTGAGGAGCACGACGATGGGCATGATCCGCAGGACCTTCCTGATCGGCGGCGCAGCCGTTGTCGGCGGTGGCATTTTCGCCATCAAATATGCCGATAGTTCGGCGCGCTCGGCCGCCGCGGCGATGACTGACGGCAAGAGCGGCCATAATTTCGCCACCTGGCTGCGGATTGGCGAAGACGACAAGATCACCTTGTTCTCGCCGCATATCGATATCGGCCAGGGATCGAATACCGGTCTCGCGCAGATGCTCGCCGATGAGCTCGATGCCGATTGGGCCAAGGTCGAGGTGGTCTCGGCGCCGGCGGAATCGGCCTTTGCCAATGTGCCGCTTGGTCGTGGATTCCTGGCCGAGATGAGCGGCTATCCCGGAATCGTCGCCGTCCTGCCGACATCGTTGGTGTCGATGATCACCCGCTCGCTCGATCTGCAAATCACCGGCGGCTCCTCGGCATTGCGCTTCACGGGGCAAAAGGGAATGCGCGTCATCGGGGCGGCAACGCGGCTTGCCTTGGTCGATACCGCCGCCAAGCGGCTTGGCGTACCGGCTGCCGAGCTGACGACGGCCGACAGCAAGGTGATCCATGCCAAATCCGGCCGGTCGCTCCCCTATGGCGCCCTCGCCGCCGAAGCCGCGACGCATTCGCTCGCCAGCGCGCCGACGCTGAAGCAGCCAAAGGAATTCCGCTTCATCGGCAAATCGATGCCGCGTTTCGACATCCCGGCCAAAATCAACGGCAGCGCCCAATATGGCATCGACGTGATCAAGCCCGACATGCGGGTGGCGACGGTGATCGCGGCGCCAATCCGCGGCGGCAAGCTTGTCTCGGTCGATCCTGCCCCGGCAATGGCGGTGGCGGGCGTCGAAAAGGTGATCAAGCTCGACAGCGCGGTGGTGGTGGTCGCCAAGGGCTATTGGCAGGCGCTGAAAGGCGCGCGCGCGCTGGCGCCGAAGTTCAGCGATGGCGGCAATGGTGCCATTTCGACAGCCGGCATCTTCGCCGATCAGGACAAATTGCGCAGCGCCAACAAGCCCGATGGCACGGCAGGCAGCGGCGATATCGATGCCGCGTTCAAGGCAAAGGGTGCCAGGCTGGTCGAGGCTGATTATCGGCTGCCATTCCTCCATCACGCGATGATGGAGCCGTTCGCGCTGACCGCGCATCACAAGGACGGCACGCTTGAGATATGGGGCGGGATGCAAGATCCGCTGGCCTCGAAAATGGGCGCCGCCAAGGCGGCCGGTCTCGCGCCCGACAGGGTAACCTTTCACCCGATGCTGATTGGCGGCAGCTTTGGCCGCCGCCTGCCCATGTATATGGAAATCGTCGATCAGGTCGCCCGCGTCGCGATGCAGGTGCCCTATCCGGTCAAGCTGATCTGGGCGCGCGAGGAGGAGGTGACGCAAGGCGCTTATCGCCCGCAAAGCTCGGCAAGGATCAAGGCGGCGCTGACAGCGGACGGCAAGATCACCGCCTGGCAGAATGATTATGCCCAGCCCGAGGATGCTTCGAAAGAGGTGCCGTTCTTCTACGACCTGCCGGCCGTTTCGCGGCGGCATTTCAAGCAGGTGTCCAACCAGACGGTCGGCGCGTGGCGCTCGGTCAATGCAACCCAGCACGGTTTTTATACCGAAAGCTTTATCGACGAACTGGCGCATGCCGCTGGCGTCGACCCGTTCGAATTCCGCAAGCGCCACCTGAAGCCTGGCTCGCGCCATCTGGCCGTGCTTGAGCAGGCGGCCAAGCTGGGCGGCTGGGGCACGCCGCTGCCGGCCGGGACCGGACGTGGCATCGCCATTGTTGAATCGTTCAACACGATCGCCGCGCACGTCACCGAGGCCACGCTCAACGATGATGGCAGCCCCAAGGTGATCAAGGTAACAGCGGTTGTCGATTGCGGCACCGTGGTCAATCCGCGCAATGCCGAAGCCCAGGTGATGGGCGGGATCGTGATGGGCCTGTCGACCGCGATCGGTGAGGCGATCACGCTCGACAAGGGCGCGGTGCAGCAGAGCAATTTCAGCGACTACACCGTGCTGAAGCTCGCGGATGCCCCGGCCATCGATGTGCATTTCATCAATAGCGGTGCCGACATGGGTGGCCTTGGCGAACCTGGCCTGCCGCCGGCCGCGCCGGCGCTCGCCAATGCGCTGTTCGCGGCAACGGGCAAGCGCGTGCGCCAGCTGCCGATCCTGGCGCAGGCCAAGGTCTGAGCCCGGTAAGGCCAGCCACCGGCGGCCGGCGGTTCGGGTTGGCCTGACGCTGCGCTAGGCGGCCGCAGAGATCTGTTGGTCGCGCAGCGTGATCGCGCCGAACTGCAGCGCGGCGCAATAGAGCAGGTCGTTCTCTGCGGCGACGCGTTCGGCCAGACGTTCGACCATCAATCGGGTAGCGGTGCGAAAGATCGGCCAGTCGGCGGCGATCGCTGCCGTCGTCCACCCCCCGAGATAAGCGCTCCAGTCGCGGCGAAGTGCATCAAATTGCTGAGTAAACTGTTCTACAGCATGCGCATAGGCAGGCTTATTGGCGATGATCAGCTCGTGGTACAGCATCGCATCCTCATGGGCCAAATGGTCATGAAGCTCCTCGGCGAGATGGCTCAGGGCTGCTGTCGCGGCTTCCGCATCGCGCTCGGGACGGTCGAGAATGTTGGTCAGCCGGGCCAGCGCCGTATCGATCCGGGCGTGTTCGTCGATCAGTTTTTGATAGCTCATGGCGTCCCTTTCGCTACTGCCAATTAGAAGGCGAAAGGTTGACAAGCGGTGAGTAAAAACCGGAATCGGCGCCGGGACTGCGCTGGAAAGGCGCCATTTCTACCCATTATGGGCAGGATCAACCGGCGTGTCGGCCCGGTTGCCCAGCACCGCGCGATCTGCCCACCAGCTATGCGTCCCACTTGATATCTTGTGCGGCAGGGCGATGCGGCAAACCGGGCGGGCTTCGATATCGCGCGCGTCGATCAGCACGCATTCGCTGGTGCCGCGATTTTCATCGGTGATGAAGCTCACCAGATAGCCGTCATCTTCGGCGGTGCCGCCGATCCGCGGCGCAAAGGGTGCTTCGCTGGCGTAGCGGCCATCTTCGAGCATCAAGGTCCAGCTCTTGCCGGTTTCAAGATCATGCTTGACGAAGCCGGTGAACAGGAACCAGCCGGGCCTGGTCGTCGTCGAATAGATGTAGCGATGCTTCTGGCCGGCGACGCGCTGGTTGATCATGCCGAATTCGAGCACCCGATCGTCGAGCCGCTCTTCACGGGTCGAGCCGTCCGTGAGGTTGAAGCGCCAGCGATGGAGCCTGGGCAGGAAACTGTGTTCGTCGACATAGGCCATCATGTGGCCATAGCCGTCTTCATTGGGGAGCGGCGCCGGCTGCGGATTATCCTGAAAATAGGCATCCATCACGACCTCGTCGCCCTCTTCATAGGCGTTGAGGAAATGGAGGATATAGGTGGGGGCGGCATCGAACCAGCGAATGTCTTCGGGCGCACCGTGCCGCGGGATCAGGCCAAAGCGGCTTGGCAGCCCGTCATGCATCCGCGCAGCGTGGATATCGCGCTTGAGCAAATCCTGATCCCAGAACATCGGCAGATCGTTGACGATCGCCCAATGCTCGCTGAACACCATGTCATGCGGCAGGCGCGGGCCTGGCAGCGGCACCGGGATGTAATGCACGAGCCGTTCGTCGCGATCGACGACGCCATAATGCATATAGGGCGCGTGCTTCGAATAGTTGAAGAACAGCAGTTCGCCGGTGCGTTCATCGACCTTGGGGTGGGCGGAAATGCCGTCGAGCGGCACCCAGGGCGCAAGCCCCAGCGGCGCAAGCGTTTCGGGATCGATCAAATAGCCTTCGCCGCATTGATAGAAGGTCGACAGCGCCTTGCCGGCATGGACGATAATGTCAGTGCTCGATGAATCCTTCAGCCCGCCATGCGCGCCAAAGCCGGGGCGCTTCGATGTGCCGGTCTTGTCCATCAACCCGCCCCATAGGGCGCCTCCTGCCTCCTGCTCGGCGGCAAAGCAGCGCGTGCGGACCCAGCGATTGCGATAGCTGGCAGTGCCGCCCGAAAAGCTGATCTGATGGACCATGCCGTCGCCGTCGAACGGGTGATAACGGCCGAGCGGCTGGTGGAGCTGGTTTTCGGTGTTGCGCAGATAGACGCCGTCGATGTCGGCCGGGATCGCGCCCTCGATCACGTCGAGATGATGGGCGGTAACCTCCTCGTGCTGCGGCGTCCAGGCCCCGTTGAGATAGGGATGGTTGCTTGGCTGCAGCGAGGACAGAACGGGGGCAAGACGATCGATCTGCACGGCGCGGCTCCAGGCATTGATTGGCGTTTTGGCAAGGCTAGTCGGATAGTTGTCGATGCGCCATGACTCTTGCCGCTCGTCTTGGCCACAGCCAGCCACGAATTTGAATATTCGCATCAATTTGCTTTGTTCCCCCTTGCAAACATCCTTTCGCATCCGCACTTCATGGGCCAGTGAGCAGGCGCAGCATTATCAGGCAGTGCCGCTCGAGAAATTTCGGGGGCAATAATGGTCGGACAGCGCAGGCAGGGACAGGTCGTCGTCTGGGGTGCCCTGGCGGCGGCTTTGGCCGCTTGTTCGAACAATGCACCGCCGCCGGGGCCACCACCGACTCAGGTGACCGTCGCCACACCGCTACAGCGCGATATCGTCGATTGGGACGAATATATCGGCCGCTTCGAAGCGATCCAGGATGTCGAGATTCGGCCCCGCGTGTCGGGCGCAATCGATCAGGTGTTGTTCCGTGACGGCCAGGTCGTGCGGCGCGGCCAGGCGCTGTTCACGATCGATCCGCGCCCCTATCGCGCCACGCTGATGCAGGCCCAGGCGGCGGTGTCGAAGGCGCGCGCATCGGTCGCCAATGCCGGCACCGAGCTGGCGCGTGCCCAGACGTTGTTGAGCGCACAGGCGATCTCGAAAGAGGAGTTTGAAACCAAACAGGCCGCCGCGCGCAGCGCCAGCGCTGATATGGAAGCAGCGCGTGCGCAAGCGAGCGCGGCGATGCTCAATCTGGGATTCACGACCGTGCGTTCGCCGATTACCGGCCGGGTGTCTGACCGCAAGGTCAGCCGCGGCAATCTGGTAGCTGATGGCCAGACGGTGCTGACGCGCGTCGTTTCGACCGATCCGATCTGGTTCTCCTTTGACGGGGCGGAGAGCTTTTACCTCAAATATCTGCGCCAGGACAAAGCCGGCGAGCGCGGCTCATCGCGCAGCACGCCCAACCCGGTCGAGATCCAGCTCGCCGATGAAAGCGGCTATCGCTGGCATGGCCGGATGGACTTTGTCGACAATGCGATCGACCCCAATTCGGGCACGATCCGCGCGCATGCGGTGGTCTCCAACCCCGATGGCTTCCTGACGCCCGGGCTGTTCGGTCGCGCGCGGCTGCTGGGATCGGGCACGTATCATGCGATGCTGGTGCCCGATGAGGCGATCATCACCGACCAGACGCGCAAGCTGGTCTATGTCGTCGGCAAGGACGGCACGGTCGCGCCGCGCCCGGTCGTCACGGGTCCGCCGGTCGAAGGGTTGCGCGTGGTGCGCGAAGGGATTGCGCCGACCGACCATGTCGTCATCAACGGGCTGACGCGGTTGCAGCCGGGCATGCCGGTCAAGGCGTCGATGACGGTGCTGAAACCGCGCGCGTCAAATACGTCGCCGATTTCGCAGCCCAACACCGCGCCGCCGGCGGCCGAAGCCCAGGCGCGCTAGGGCCGTGCGCTTCCCGCATTTCTTCATCGATCGCCCGATCTTTGCCGCTGTATTGTCGGTGCTGATTATCGTGTTCGGGCTGGTCGCCTATCCCGGCCTGCCGGTCGCGCAATATCCCGAAATCGCGCCGCCGACGGTGGTGGTGAGTGCCAATTATCCGGGCGCGACGGCGGAAACATTGGCCGAGACGGTGGCCGCGCCGCTGGAGGAATCGATCAACGGCGTGGAGAACATGATCTACATGTCCTCCTCGTCGACCGGCGACGGCGCGATTGCGATTACGGTGACCTTCAAGCAGGGCACCAATGTCGATCAGGCGCAGGTGCTGGTGCAGAACCGTGTTTCTTCGGCCGAGCCGCGCCTGCCCGAGGATGTCCGCCGGATCGGCGTGACGGTGCGCAAGAATTCGCCCGACATATTGCTGGTGGCAACGCTGTATTCGCCCGACAAATCGCTGAGCCAGCAATATATTTCCAACTATGCGACGACGCAGATCATCGACCGGATCAACCGTATCCAGGGCGTGGGCGGTATCCGCAGCTTTGGTGGTCGCGATTACAGCATGCGCGTGTGGATCGATCCCGATCTCGCCGCCGCGCGCAATCTTACCGTCGATGAGATTACCAGCGCAATTCGCGCGCAGAACGCGCAGGTTGCGGTCGGTTCGGTCGGCCAGCCGCCGTTCAACCGGGGCGGCACGGCGTTCCAGCTGGGCATCCAGACCGAGGGACGCCTGACCACGCCCGAACAGTTCGGCCAGATCATTATCAAGCGCGATGCCGAGGGGCGGTTGACGCGACTGCGCGATCTCGCGCGGATCGAGCTCGGCGCGCAGGATTATGGCATCAACGCGATGTTGAGCGGGCAGCCGACGACGGCAATCGGCGTGACGCAGTTGCCGGGATCGAATGCGCTGACCACGGCGCAGCTGGTAAAGGACGAACTCGCCCGGGCTGCCGAGAGCTTCCCGCCGGGGCTGGCCTATCGAATCCCGTACAACCCGACCGAATATATCGCGGCGTCGATCGACGAGGTGTATCGCACGCTCATCGAGGCGTTGGTGCTGGTCGCGCTCGTCGTGCTGCTGTTCCTGCAGAGCTGGCGCGCGGCACTGATCCCGATCATCGCGATTCCGGTGTCGCTGGTGGGGTCTCTGGCCGCGCTGGCGCTGTTCGGTTTTTCGATCAACAATCTGTCGCTGTTCGGGATGGTGCTGGCGATCGGCATCGTCGTCGATGACGCGATCGTGGTGGTCGAGAATATCGAGCGGCTGATGGAGGAGAAAGGACTCTCTCCCCGCGCGGCCGCGCACGAGACGATGGACGAGGTGTCGGGCGCGCTGATCGCGATTGCGCTCGTGCTGTGCGGCGTCTTTATCCCCACCAGCTTCATTCCGGGCATTTCGGGGCAATTTTACCAGCAATTCGCGCTGACGATCGTGTCGGCGACCGCGATTTCGGCGTTTGTGTCGCTGACGCTGTCGCCCGCCATTGCCGCGCTGCTGCTAAAGCCGAAACATAGGAGCGAACCCGCCGATGGCTGGCGTGGCGCGCCTGCACGATTTGCAAAGGGTTTTAATCGCGGGTTTGACGGGCTGTCCGACCGGTTCGGCAAGTTCACGGCGCGGGCGATCCGGTCGCTCGGCCTGATCGTCATCTGTTACGCGGTGCTGATCGCGCTGACGGGCTGGCGATTCACCGTGACGCCGACCGGCTTCATCCCGGCGCAGGACCAGGGGTATCTGATCGTGGCCGCGCAATTGCCGCCGGGGTCGTCGCTGCAGCGCACGACCGAAGTGTTGCAGCGGGCGTCGGCGATTGCGCTGAAGAACCCGGCGACCGAGGCAACCGTGGCATTTGCGGGCCTGGACGGCGCGACCTTCTCCACCGCGCCCAATGCCGCGGCGATGTTCGTGCCGTTGAAACCCGCCTCAGGCCGCAAGCATGCCGATGAGGTAGCGAACGAGATACGTCAAGCGCTGGCGCCGATCACCGACGGTGTCCTTCTCGTCATCCCGCCGCCGCCAGTGCGCGGGATCGGGACGGGCGGCGGTTGGAAACTGCTGATCGAGGATCGCACCAATGCGGGCTATGCCGCACTGGAGGGTGCCGCGTTCGCGATGATGATGAAGGCCAACCAAACGCCGGGCATCACCAGTACCTTCACCACCTTCAACGTCCGCACCCCGCGTCTCTTTGCCGATATCGACCGGCCGCGTGCGGAGCAATTGGGCGTACCGGTGCAGAATATCTTCTCGACGCTGGGGACCTATCTGGGATCGAGCTATATCAACGACTTCAATTTTCTGGGTCGGACCTACCGCGTCACCGCGCAGGCCGATGCGCCGTACCGCGACGAAATCGCCGATGTCGGCAAGCTGAAGACGCGGTCTGCATCGGGGGCAATGGTGCCGCTCGATGCGGTGATGACGTTGAAGAACGATAGCGGGCCGTACCGCGTGGTGCGCTATAATCTCTATCCGTCGGCGGAACTGCAGGGCGATACCGCGCATGGCTATTCATCGGGCCAGTCGCTGGCGACGATGGCCAAGATTGCGGGTGAGACCCTGCCCGCAGGCATGAGCTTCGAATGGACCGAGCTGGCTTTTGCCCAGCAACAGGCGGGGAGCACCGGGAGCCTGGTGTTCGGACTCGCCGTGCTGTTCGTCTTCCTGCTGCTGGCGGCCAATTATGAAAGCCTGGTGCTGCCCTTTGCTGTGATCCTGATCGTGCCGATGTGCCTGCTGGCGGCGATCGTCGGGGTGAATCTGATGGGGCTCGACAATAATATCCTGACGCAGATCGGCCTTGTCGTGCTGATCGGGCTGGCTGCGAAGAACGCGATTCTCATCGTGGAATTCGCCAAGCAGAATGAAGATGCGGGCATGGAACTGCGCGCAGCGGCCGAACATGCGGCGGCGCAGCGGCTTCGGCCGATCCTGATGACATCGATTGCGTTCATCCTTGGCACCTTGCCGCTGGTGATCGGCACCGGACCGGGTGCCGAGCTGCGCAAGGCACTGGGCGTGGCAGTGTTCTTCGGGATGATCGGGGTGACGACCTTTGGCCTGTTGTTCACGCCGAGCTTCTATGTGATCAGCCGGACGCTAGGCGACCGCGCCAGCGCTTGGATCAACCGTCATCGCAAGCCCGATGGGGCGATCGATGCCCCCGCAGCGGAGGTGTCGGCATGAAGCGACGCAGCCTTGTTTTGCTGGCGATGATGGCGCTGTCAGGCTGTGTCGTCGGACCGCATTATCAGCGGCCGGCGCCCCCCACCGCAGCGACCGGCGCGTTGATCGAGGCGGCGCGGGCGCAAAGCGCGGCCAATGCCGCCAGCCTGCCCGATCATTGGTGGCA
Organism: Sphingomonas sp. 28-63-12; assembly: GCA_002281535.1. Classification (GTDB taxonomy): domain Bacteria; phylum Pseudomonadota; class Alphaproteobacteria; order Sphingomonadales; family Sphingomonadaceae; genus Sphingomonas. The sequence goes on along the minus strand of NCGD01000008.1, from coordinate 107,365 downwards.
GCTGTATCAGGACCCGGTGCTCGATCGGCTGGTCCAGGATGCGCTCGCTCATAATACCGATATTCGCGCAGCCGCCGCCAATCTGATGCGGGCGCGGGCAGTACTGTCCGAGCAAAAGGGCGCACGGCTGCCCACCACGGGCCTGTCATCTTCCTATCAGCGAGAGCAGGGGAACAGCGCCAATTCGGCGGCGTTCGGCGGCAGTGCTGCCAAGCCGCAAACTTTTCAGTTCGACTTGTTCAAACTTGGCTTTGACGTATCGTATGAAATCGACCTGTTCGGTGGCGTGACCCGGGCGATCGAGGCCGGACGTGGCGATGTCGAGGCATCGGCGGCACAGCTCGATGCCGCGCGGGTGTCGGTGGCGGCAGAGACAGCGAGTGCCTATGTCACGGCCTGTTCGAACGCGGCGCAGCTGGCGGTAGCGCGCGAGACGGTCGACCTCCAGCGAAAGACGATGGGCTTGACGCAGACGTTGTTCGACGCCGGTCGTGGCACGCGGCGCGATGTCGAGCGGGCCGACGTGCTGCTTGCGCAGACGCAGGCGCAGCTGCCGGGGTTCGAGGCCGAGCAGCGCGCCGCGCTCTATGCGCTGGCAACGCTGACCGGGCGACCGCCGGCCGAGATCGATACCGATGCGGCGCGCTGCACGCGCCCCCCGCAGCTCAATATCGTGATTCCTGCCGGCGACGGCGCCGCGCTGCTCGCGCGCCGGCCCGATGTCCGCGCTGCCGAGCGCACGCTGGCTGCCGATACTGCGCGAATCGGTGTGGCAGTGGCCGACCTCTACCCATCGATCACCCTGGCCGGCGGCATCGGCCTCAATGCCACGCGTGGCAGCCAGTTGTTCAAGCCGACATCGGTCAATTACTCGATCGGGCCGCTGATTTCGTGGAGCCTGCCCAACCAGACGGTTGCCCGTGCCCGGGTGCGGCAGGCCAAGGCCGGGGCCGATGCGGCGCTCGCCCGCTTTGACGGCGCGGTGCTGACCGCGTTGCGCGAGACCGAGCAAGCACTGGCCCGCTATGCCGGGGCGCTCGATCGTGATTCCGCGCTGGTCAGGGCGGAAGCGTCGAGCAGCGAGGCAGCCCGACTGTCACGCCTGCGCTTCGACAATGGTGCCGACAATTTCTTTCAGCTGATCGACGCCGAGCGTGATCGCGCCAATGCCCGTGCTGCGCGCGCACAGGCCGATGCGGCGGTGGCGGATGCGCAGATCAGTCTGTTCAAGGCGCTGGGCGGCGGCTGGCAAGATGCGCCGGCCCCCGAGCGTCGCCCCGCTTCACCTGCAAAACCCTAGCCGAAAGATGTAATTTTCATGGCCGATCTGCATCCCGTTCCCGCGACGCGTGAGCAATTATGGGGCGTGCTGGCCGAGGCGGCCGAGATCGAGCACAATCTGATGTGCTGCTATCTCTACGCGATGTTCAGCCTGAAGGAATCGCTCGACGAGGATCTAACCGGTACCGAACTGGCCGCGATCCAGCGCTGGCGCAGTGAGATCCTCGACGTCGCGATCGAGGAGATGGCGCACCTGGCCATTGTCTCCAACATCCTGTCGGCGCTTGGCGCACCCGCCCATTTCGGGCGGCAGAATTTCCCCATTGCGCCGGGCTATCACCCGGCTGGCGTGGTCGTGAAGCTGGCGCCATTCAATGTCGAAACGCTCGATCACTTCATCTTCCTCGAACGGCCCGAGAATTTGGATATCGCCGATGGCGACGGCTTTGCGCCGGAGCGCAGTTATACGCGGGCGCTGGCCACCGGCCGGCTGATGTCGGCCACGATGGACTATGCGACGGTGGGCGCGCTGTACCGCGCGATCGAGGACGGGATTCGCGGGCTTGCCGATACGCTGGGCGAAGACGCCTTGTTCGTCGGCGATGCGGCCCACCAGCTCAGCCCGTCGGTGGTGCACCTGCCCAATCTGACGGTGGTGCGCTGCGTGAAGACCGCCTGTCAGGCGATCGAGGCAATCGTTCGGCAGGGCGAGGGCGCGCATCCCGATGAGGAAGGATCGCACTTCCAGCGCTTCCTGGCGATTCGGGCCGAATATCAGGCATTGCTGGAGGCGCGACCGAGCTTCAGGCCGGGCCGCGCCGCCGCCCATAATCCGGTGATGCGCAAGCCACCGCTGCCCGAGGGCAAGATGTGGATCAGCGCCGAGCCGGCGGCCAGCCTGCTCGATATCGGCAATGCCATCTATAACCACAGCGTGCGCTGCCTGGCGCTTGGATATGCGGGGGTCGATCCGGCGGCGCAGCGCGCGCTGATCGACGCAGCGATCGAGTTGATGCGCTTCCTCACGCCGGTGGCGGCGCAATTGACCAGTTTGCCCGCCAATCCCGATCATCCCGGCTGCACGGCGGGCCTGAGCTTTGCGACGATGCGGTCGATGGCGGCGCTGCCGGCGACGCCCGGCGCGATCGCGGTGCTGGTCGAACGGATGCGCGACATTGCTGCCAAGGCGACGTCATTGGCCGCCCAGCAGGAAGGACTTGGCGACCTTGCCGAGCGCACCGCAGCCAGCCTCGACAACCTTGCCGCGCGCCTGGCGGCGGCGACCCTTGCCACTCCCCCAGCCATGGAGGCCGTGATGACTCCACAGAAGACGGGCGATCCGTTGCCAATGTCCGATGCGCCCGCGCCAGCCGCCCCGCCGGCGCCCGTGATTCGGGCCGATGGCACCGAGATCATTCCCGGCGCGGCGATCGACCTGGTCTTTGCCGGTGATCGCTGCATCCATGCCCGCAATTGCGTGCTAGGCCAGCCAAAGGTCTTCAAGGCCAATGTCGAAGGGCCGTGGATCGATCCCGATGCGACCAGTACCGAAGGGCTGGTGACGGTGGCGCATATGTGCCCGTCGGGCGCGATCCAATATCGTCGCCACGATGGCGGGACCGAAGAGCAGGCGCCGCCGGTCAATCTGGTGCAGTTGCGCGAAAATGGCCCGATCGGCGTGCGCGCCGATATGGTGCTGGCGGGCGAGAAAATCGGGTATCGCGCCACCTTGTGCCGTTGTGGCGCGTCCAAGAACAAGCCGTTTTGCGACGGCAGCCATACCGGCATCGGTTTCCAGGCGACGGGCGAACCCGCCACCCAGGAGTCGCAACCGCTGGCGGTGCGCGATGGCCCGTTGCTGATCGAGCCGCAGCAGGACGGGCCGCTGGCGGTAACCGGCAATCTGGAACTCTGCGCGGGCACCGGGCGGACATTCGACCGGGTCACCTCGACCTGGCTGTGTCGCTGCGGCGGATCGGCCAACAAGCCCTATTGCGACGGCACCCACCGCAAGATCGGCTTCAAGAGCTGAGCCGCCGGTGCATCTCGCGGCGATAGTAAGGGTCGCTTGACATGCATCCAACTCTTGGGCATATGTCACCCAACCCTGACATTTGGTCATGGGTAAACGACATCGTGGAGGGAAATGTGGCGAATGGGATGTCGGCAGGCATGGCGGCGACGCTGATCGGAATCGCGGCGGGATTCGTCGCGCTGATCGGGCTCTATCTCTGCTTCGTCGGCGGCGATCGCACGATCGGTATCGTCCTGATCGCCATCGCTCCGTCGTTGCTGACGATGTTGCCGGCCGCGGCCAAGGGCAAGGATTGCGCCAAGCGCTGAACAATCGCGCCGGGGAGGGCGGGAATGACAAAATCAGGTTTGACCAACGCCATGATCGCGCTGGTGCTGGGTGGTATGAGCGGCGCGGCGATGGCGCAGGCGCCGAGTCCCCCGGTTGTGGGGGCGCCAACCATTCAGGTGGCCTGGCAGACGCTGCCGACCGAGGCCTATGCGGGCAAGCGCGACGATATCAGTTTCGCCGATGCGCAGCATGGCTGGTACGGCACCGGCAAGGGCGATCTGTTCGCGACCAAGGACGGCGGCGACAGCTGGACCAAGGTGGCGAGCAAGCCCGGTACCTTCATCCGCGCGGTTGGCTTCGTTGATGCCAAGACCGGTTATGTCGGCAATGTCGGGACCGGTTATTATCCCGGCGTGACCGACACGACGCCGCTCTACCGCACCGATGACGGCGGGGTAACCTGGACGCCGATCGACATTGGCGGGGTGAAGGTGGCGGGGATATGTTCGATCGACATCCTGCGCACCAAGCGCATCTATCAGGGTAAGCTCGAGCCGCGGGTGATCATCACCGCAGCGGGCCGCGTCGGCGGGCCGACAGGGATGATTCGATCGGTCGATGGCGGCGCGACCTGGACCGCGACCGATTTGAGCGACACGGCGGGCATGATCCTGGACATCAAGTTTCTTGACGAACAAACCGGGCTGATCTTCGCCGCCAGCAGCCGCGACGCGGCGAGCGGTAATGCGCTGATCCTGCGCACCACCGATGGCGGCAAGAGCTGGGCCAAGGTCTATCAAAGCGATCGCCCCGCCGAGTTGATCTGGAAGGCATCGTTCGTCGATGCGACCACCGGCTATGCGACGGTGATGAGCTATGATCAGGCAGCGACGCAGAAACACATCGTCAAGACGGTGGATGGCGGCAAGACATGGGTCGAGCTGCCGCTGGTCGACAATGGCGCGGCGGTTGAGCTGGGCATCGGTTTTGTCGATGCGCAGCACGGCTGGGTCGGCACCACGGTCGGCGGGTTCGAGACCAAGGATGGCGGCAAGAGCTTTGTGCCCGCGCCGATCGCCAAGGCTGCCAACAAGTTCCGCTTCGTGAAGTCGCCAACCGGCACCCGCGTCTATGCGATCGGCACGGCAGTCCAGCGGCTCGATTGGCATCCGTGATCAGGACGCGGCGACACCATCATTCTGCTTTACTCTACTAACACACCATGATTATGATGGCGGCTTGGTCCGCCCAGGGGGGAAAAGATGCTTGAACTCAGCCATGTCACGCACGTCTATGCCAACGGCACGCGCGCGCTCGACGATGTCAGCCTGTCGATCCCCAAGGGCATGTACGGGCTGCTCGGCCCCAATGGCGCGGGCAAATCGACGCTGATGCGCACCGTGGCGACGCTGCAGACCCCGACATCGGGCAGCATCCGCTTCGGTGACATCGATGTGATCGCCGATCCTGAAAAGCTTCGCCAGCAGCTTGGCTATCTGCCGCAGGATTTCGGCGTTTATCCGCGTGTCTCGGCCTATGACATGCTCGATCACATGGCGGTGCTGAAGGGGGTGGCCTCGGCGCGTGAGCGCAAGGAGACGGTCGAGACGCTGCTCAACCAGACCAATCTCTGGACTGTCCGTAAGAAGGCGATTGCCGGCTTTTCGGGCGGCATGCGCCAGCGCTTCGGCATCGCCCAGGCGCTGATCGGCAACCCCGAGCTGATCATCGTCGACGAGCCGACCGCCGGGCTCGATCCCGAGGAGCGCAACCGTTTCCTCAATCTGCTTGCCGAGATTGGCGACAATGTAGTCATCATCCTGTCGACCCATATCGTCGATGACGTTGCCGATCTCTGCCCGCGGATGGCGGTGCTGGCCGGCGGTAAAATCCAGCTGGAAGGCGCGCCACTCGACCTGATCGAGCGTTCGCGTGGTACCGTCTGGGCCAAGACCATCGAGCGCGACCAAATGGCCGATTTCGCCGCTGCCCACGAGGTGATCTCGACCCGGCTGTTCGCCGGCCGGACGATCATTCACATTTTGTCGGACAATGATCCTGGCAACGGCTTCACGGCCGTCGATGGCGGGCTGGAGGATGTTTATTTCTCCACGCTTGCGCGTTCGCGCCGCGCCCCCGCCGCGCAAGCCGCATAAGGGGATCGCACCGATGTTCGCTAAGATCGCCGCGTTCGAGCTGCGCTATCAGTTCCGCAACCCCGTTTTCTGGGTCGTCTCGATCCTATTCTTCCTGCTCGTCTTTGGCGCGGCGACGATCCAGCAGGTGCAGATCGGCAGCGGCGGCAATATCCACAAGAACAGCCCGTTTGCGATCGCGCAGACGCATTTGATCATGTCGCTATTCTTCATGTTCGTGACGACGGCGTTCGTCGCCAATGTGATCGTGCGCGATGACGAGAGCGGCTTCGGGCCGATGGTCCGATCGACCCGGGTGACCAAATTTGATTATCTGCTCGCGCGCTTTCTCGGCGCATTTGTGGCAGCGGTGGTCGCTTTTGCCGCGGTGCCGCTGGCGATGTGGGTCGGCTCGTTCATGCCCTGGGTCGATCCGGAAACGTTGGGCGCGAACCGGCTGGCGGATTATGCCTATGCCTATTTCGTTCTGGCGCTGCCCAACGTCTTTTTGACCTCGGCCATTTTCTTCGCCGTCGCGACGATGACGCGTTCGATGATGTACAGCTATGTCGGCGTGATCGTTTTCCTGGTCATCTATGTCGTCTTCAACAGCGTCATCCGCACCCAGCCCAATTTCCGGGAATGGGCGGGCTATGTGGAGCCGTTCGGGATCGGCGCCTTTTCGACCGTCACGCGCTACTGGACGGCGACCGAATCAAATACGCTGACGCCGCCGCTGACCGGCATGCTGATCGCCAATCGGGTCGTCTGGATTGGTGTTGCCCTGGGGGCACTCGCGCTGGCCTATGCGCGGTTCAGCTTTACCGAGCGCGGCGTTTCGAAGCGTAAGCTCTCCAAGATGGCGAAGAAGGAAGCCAGGCTTGCTGCGACCGCGCCGCTGATCGTCGCCATGCTCCCGGCAACGCGACCCAAGGCGGCGGCGACCGCCCGGATGATCGCGCGGGTTCGCTTCGAAATGGCGCAGGTTTTCAAAAGCCCCGCCTTTTTTGTGCTGATGCTGGTCGGCCTGTTCAACGCCGGCGGTGGTCTGTATTTTGCCAATGAGCTTTATGGCACGCCGGCGCGGCCGCTGACCTTTGCGGTGCTCCAGGTGCTGTTCGGCGCCTTTGGGCTGATCCCGATCATCATCGCGATCTATTATTCGGGCGAGCTGGTCTGGCGCGACCGTGATCGCAAGATGCACGAGATCATCGACGCGACGTCGCTGCCCAATTGGGCCTATCTGGTGCCCAAGGTGCTGGCTGTCTCCGGCGTGTTGTTCGCGACGATCCTGATCTCGATGCTCGCCGGGGTGCTGATCCAGCTTAGCCGCGGCCAGACCGATCTTGCGCTCGGCCATTATTTCGCCTGGTATATCGTGCCGACCACTGTCGACATGATCCTGCTGGCGATCCTGGCGATCTTCGTTCAGGCGCTCAGCCCCAACAAATATATCGGCTGGGCGATCATGGTGATCTATTTCGTCGCCACGATCACGCTGGGCAATATCGGTTTCGAACACCCGCTCTACACCTATGGCAGCACCGGCAACGTCCAGCTGTCGGACATGAACGGTGACAATATCGGCGGGGCAACCGGCTGGTGGTTGCGGCTCTATTGGGGCGCGATAGCGCTGATCCTGGCGGTGCTCGCGCATCTGCTGTGGCGGCGTGGCACGGCGGTATCGCTATCGGCCAGGCTGCGGCGCGTACCGAGCCGGCTCAACGGCGTGCCCGGCGTGCTGGCCGGGATCGGGGTGCTGACGGCAGCGGCATCGGGCGCGTTCATTTTCTACAATATGAATGTGCTCAACGATTATCGCACCCGCGACGATAACGAAAAGCAGCAGGCCAATTACGAGAAGAAATATCTCAAATATGAAACGCTGAAGCAGCCTTCGACCACCGACATCGCGCTGAAGGTCGATCTCTACCCGGCGCAAAAGCGGATGGAGGCATCGGGCCGCTACCTGCTGATCAACGATACCGGCGCACCAGTGAACGACCTGCATGTCCGCTTTGCCAGCCGCAACCTCAATATCCTCGATGTCAGCGTGCCGGGCGCGACGCTCGCGATGGACGACAAGGAAAACCGCTACCGCATCTATCATTTCACCCAACCCATGGCGCCCGGCGCGGCGGCCAGCCTGGCCTTCAAGACCGAGCGCTGGCAGCATGGCTTTCGCGCGCAGGGTGACGATACCCAGATGGTCGAAAACGGCACCTTCCTGAACAATATCGATTTCACCCCGATCATCGGCATGAGCCGCGATCAGTTGCTGCAAGACCGGGTCAAGCGCCGCAAATATGGCCTGCCGGCCGAACGGCGCATGGCCAAGCTGGAGGATATCTCAGCCCAGCAGCGCAATTATCTGATCAATGCCGATTGGGTGCATTCGGACATCACCGTCTCCACCGATGCCGGCCAGACGCCGATCGCCCCGGGCAAGAAAATGTCCGACGTGATCGCCGGCGGCCGGCGCACCGCGCATTTCGTCTCGACCGCGCCGATCCTGGCGTTCTTTTCGGTACAGTCGGCGGCCTATGCGGAGAAGTCGGCCGATGCCGGCGGCGGGGTGACCACCAGTGTCTTCTACGATCCCAAGCATGGCTATAATGTCGATCGCATGCTCAAGGCGATGAAGCTGAGCCTTGATTATTACCGCGCCAATTTCGGCCCCTATCAGTTCGATTATGCGCGGATCGTCGAATTTCCGGGCTATGCCACCTTTGCGCAGGCATTTGGCGGAACGATCCCTTATTCTGAGCGGATCGGCTTTATCGCCGACACGCGCGACCCCAATAATATCGATTTCGTTTCCTATGTGACCGCGCATGAACTGGCGCACCAATATTGGGCGCACCAGCTCGCCAGCGCCGACATGCAGGGCGGCACGGTGCTGGTCGAAACCATGGCGCAATATTCGGCGATGATGGTGATGAAGCACCTGTACGGCGAAGACAAAATGCGCCGCTTCCTGAAATATGAGCTCGACAGCTATCTGCGCGCGCGCGGCAGCGAAGTGATCGAGGAACTACCGCTCGAGCGCGTCGAAAATCAGGGCTATATCCACTACCGCAAGGGATCGTTGGTGATGTATCTGCTCCAGGATCGGCTGGGCGAGGCGCGGATGAACCAGATGCTCAGCGGCCTGCTCGACAAATATCGCTTCAAGAGCCAGCCTTATGCCCGCTCGCTCGATCTGGTCGATGGTCTGAAATCTCTGGCGCGCAATGAGGGCGAGCGCCAGCTGATCAGCGACCTGTTCGAAAAGATCACGATCTGGGACCTGAAGACCAAGGATGCGACCGTCACCAAGCTGGCCGATGGCCGTTACCAGACGGTGCTGACCGTCACCGGCGACAAATTCTACGCCGATGGCAAGGGCAAGGAGACCAAGGCGGCGCTGAGCGACGTGATCGATATCGGCCTGTTCGATGCCCGGCCGGGCATCGGCGCGTTCAGTGCCAAGGATGTCGACCTGATCGAACGCCGTCCGGTGGCATCGGGCGAGCAGAAGATCACGATCATCTCGAAGAAAAAGCCGGCTTTTGCGGGGATCGATCCGTACAACAAATATATCGATCGGAACTCGGACGATAATGTTGTGGCGGTGACGGGATAGGCTGCTCCAGTCGACGAGATAGGCGATCGGCCGCCCTACTGCCCGATTCGCGCCTCAAGCCAGGTCGCCGCTTCCTCAGGGCTGGCCTTGTTGGCGTCGCGGTCGACCATGTAATTGGCCTCGCGCATCAGCTCGACCGGGATATGGCCGACCAACGGCGTGATCGCGTTGAGGAAGCGATCATCGCTGTCATGGGCACGGTCGACCAGCAGGATCGCGTCATAGCCGGGGATCGCGCCCTTCGGGTCGGCGAGCACGGCCAGATGCTGCGCAGCGATGCGGCCGTCCGACGAGAAGGCGGAGATCACATCGGCCCGGCCACTCTCAATGGCGCGGTACATGAAGGTCGGGTTATAGGCCTGCGCCGATTTGAAGCTGAGCGGATAGGCGCGCTTGACCGCCGCCCATTCGGGCCGCTCGAGAAATTCGAGATCGGCGCCGAAATTGAGCGCGGGCGCCTGGGCGACAAGGTCGCTAAGCGACGCGATGCCGAGCCGCTTCGCCTGATCCCCGCGCATCGCAAAGGCATAGGCGTTTTCAAAGCCCAGGCTGCCGAGCAGGCGGATGCCGTGGGTCTGCTCGCTCCAGGCGGCGATGCCCTTCACGATTTGCGCGCGCGACGGCACGTCTTGCCGCTTCATCTCGTTGGTCCAGATCGTGCCCGAATAATCGACATAGACATTGATGTCGCCGCCCCTGAGCGCTGCAAACGCCACCGCGGATCCAAGGCCTTCGCGATAGGTGACACGGTAGCCGGCGCGCTCGAGCCGGTGGCCGATCAGCCGCGCCAGGATATATTGCTCCGAAAAGCCCTTGGCGCCGACCACGACACTTTTCTGCCCGGTCGGCAGCATCGGCGTCAGCGCCACCAAAATGCCCGCCGCCAGCACGCCAAGCGCGACAAAGGCGCGCACCCGCTGGCGCCGGGCGATGCCATGTTCGACCACGCCGAGCAGCGCGTCGACGACCAGCGCCAGCGTCGCTGCCGTCAGGCAGCCGGCCAATACCAGCGCCCAATTCTGGGTTTGCAGCCCGGCAAAGATCATGTCGCCCAAGCTGGGCTGGCCGACCGTCGTCGACAGTGTCGCCGCACCGATCGTCCAGACTGCGGCGGTGCGGATGCCGGCCATCAGCACCGGCGAGACGAGCGGCGCCTCAACCAGCAGCAATTTCTGCCAGCCGGTCATGCCGACGCCATCCGCCGCCTCGATCACGGCAGGGTCGATGCTGTTGAGTCCGGTCACACCGTTGCGCAGGATCGGCAGCAGCGCATAGAGCGTCAGCGCGAGCAGCGAGGGCAGGAAGCCGAGCGCCGGAATGCCGCCACCGACCAGTGCCGAGAGCGATAGCAACAGCGGATAGAACAGTGCGAGCAAGGCGAGGCTCGGGATCGTCTGGACGAGGCTGGCAAAGCCGAGCGCCGTGCGCGCCACCAGCGGCCGCCGCGCCGACCAGATCGCCAGCGGCAGGCTGATCACCAGCCCGAGCACCAGTGCCGATGCCGCGAGCAACACGTGGGCGGCAAGCAGATCGGGTACGCGGGCGAGCGCGGCGAAAAACGGGCTATTCATGTCCCGGCCCCGATGCCGTTTTCCAGCGCGCGCAACCGCCGGGCCTGTTCGCGCGGCACCGCGACCAGCGCATCGGCGGCCGGGCCACCTTCCCCGGCGATCAGCGCGCGCGGGGGGCAATCCGCAACAATCCGCCCGGCGTCCATCACCAGCACGCGATCGGCCAGCAACAGCGCTTCGGCCATGTCGTGCGTCACCATGATCGTCGTCAGCCCAAACTGATCGTGCAGCCGACGGATCGCCTTGCCGAGCTGGTCGCGGGTGACGGGATCGAGCGCGCCGAACGGCTCATCCATGATCAGCAGCCCGGGCTTGGTAGCGAGCGCACGCGCCACGCCAACGCGCTGACGCTGTCCGCCCGACAGTGCATCGGGGGTTCGCGTGCCGAAGTCACGCGGCAGATCGACCAGATCGAGCAGCATGTCGACGCGGGCACGATTGTCCGTCCCGCCGCCCAGCCGCAGGCCGATGGCGATATTCTCGGCGACGGTGAAATGCGGGAATAGCCCCACATTCTGGAAAATATAGCCGATCCGGCGGCGCAGCAGATGGACGTCCTCGCGCTCGACCGGCGTGTCACCGACCAGAACCTGGCCGCTGCTCGGTTCGACCAGTCGGTTGATCATCTTGAGCAATGTCGACTTGCCCGATCCCGAGCTGCCGACCAATGCGACAAAGCTGCCGGCGGCGATGGTAACGGACACGCCACACACGGCGATGGCGCCGCCTGGATACTGCTTGGTCACGCCCTCAAAGACGACCGACGGGCCTTGGTTGCGCGATTCTTCTAGCATCGCCAGCGGTGATGCGGGATGAAGCGCACAAGGTCAAACACCGGCGGGACGGTTCCCCGCAAAGGGGGCAGGATGAGCGACATCAAGGCAATTTTCATCACCGGCGGCGGTTCCGGTATTGGCCGCGCGGTCGCGGTCTATTTCGCCGCACGCGGGTGGCGCGTCGGGCTGGCCGATGTCAACGAGGCGGGGCTTGCCGAGACCGCAGGGATGCTGCCAGCGGACATGGCCCATCTCTACAAGATGGACGTGCGCGACCGCGATGCCTGGATCGCCAGCCTTGATGATTTTACCGAACTGGCCGGCGGGCGGTTGGATGTGTTGTTCAACAATGCCGGCATCGGCACCGGCGGCCCGTTTGCACAGGCGACCTTTGACGATATCGACCGGACGATCGCGATCAACTTCACCGGCGTCGTCAATGGCGCGCGGATTGGCCATGCCTATCTTGCGCGCACGCCCGGATCTTGCCTGCTCAATACGGCATCAGCCTCGGCGATTTATGGGTCGGCGGGTCTGGCCGTTTATTCCGCGACCAAATTCGCAGTGCGCGCGCTGACCGAAGCACTTGACGGCGAATGGGCGGCCGACGGCATCAATGTCCGCGATCTTGTCCCCGGCTTCATCGAAACGCCGTTGCTGGATGGCGTCGCGGGCGGCACCAATCGGTCGATCCGTGAATCGGTTACCGGCGCCGGGCTCGAACTGACCCCGGCCAGCGACGTCGCGGCGGCGGCATGGGCGGCGGTGCATGGCGACAAGGTCCACACCTATGTCGGCAAGACCGCCTTCCGCCTGGCCTTTGCGGCCCGCTGGATGCCCGGCCGGCTGCGCAAGCAGATGCGGCGCGGAGTGGTAACGCCGAGGGACTAGCGTCGATTTTGTTTTGCCGGAACGTTAGCGGCGAACGCGCGAGTCTTGCGTGCCGGCCACAGCGATCTGCGGCTCTGTGCCCCGGCGTGCGCAAGGGCGCGCCGCTTGGGTGATCCTGGCCATCTGCCCATAAACGCGAACGACCGGTGGCGGCGAAATCCCGCCGATTCGTTTTTGCCAGCGCGACATGACCGGCGATTGTTCGGGGGAGCCCGTGCATCGACGGAACAATCAGTGTTGCCGGCTGTTACGACCATGAAATCACTCGAGCGTCTGCGTGGCGTGCCGTCCTAGCCAACACAAAGTGGATTTCCTTTGCGGCAATGAATGCGCACCGCCGTGAAGCGAACTGACAAATGTCCCGTCACCGACAAAAAATAAGCTTGTCCCGATCTCTAGCCATACCGCTGTGCGCCGGTCGCGTGCCTTTGAGGAAAGCCGCATGCGTATCACAGCCTTTTCGCGCCCAATCCGTTTATCTTTGCTGGGCGCCATTTCGATTATTTCCTGCACTGCTGCCGAGGCGCAGCGCCAGAAAGTGGTGGGGCCGGGGCCTACCCCTCTCAGTGTCGACGGCAGCACCAGCGGTGTCGATATGTCGGGCTCCGCCACCACCGGAACGCTCATCGTCGGCGTGGTCGGCGGCCCTAAGGTCGATATCTTCACACTGAACAATCCGGTCGCCCCCAATACGATCGCAATCTCGACGGCTGCGAGCAGCCAGGGCAACGTGACGTTCAACAGTAGTTCCAATGTTTATGGTGCGATCGGGCAGACTCAACCGGCAGGACCATTCTTGCTCGCCATCACTGGTGGCAACACGGGCACCGTCATCAATTTCAACGGGCCGGTTTTTGCGACCACCACCAACGTGACGGGCGGCGGCACACTAAACTTCAACAGCGGTTCAACCAACGTCAGCGCGAGCAATTTTGCTGCCGATGGGACGATCAGCCTGGCACCCAACACTACCTTGATCGGCGCGCTGACCACCACGGCGGGCGCGCAGACCGGTACGCTCTTGCTTGGCGGTGGCAGCGTGCTCAACGGCGCCGTTGGCGGGGCGATCGGGCTTCGGACGATCAATGTGGTGGGCGGCAGCACCACGGCCGGCGTGTCTGCGACGATCACGGGCGCAACCAACGCCTATGGCTTCGCGCTGGGAACCAACACCCTGAACATCGGCGGCGCGCTGACGCTGGCCAATCGCGGCGTTATCAGTACGACGCTGGCGAGCCCTTCTGTCTACGGCAATATCCGCCCGGTCGGCACGACCAACCTGGGTGCCAGCACATTGATCAACGTCACCGTCTCGCCGACGGCCTATATTCCCGTCGGCACCCAGTTCAATATCATTCAGACACAGGCCGGAACCGTGCAGAGCGGCACCAACGGCAGCGTCGTCGGGATCACCGTGCAGAACCCGACCAATCCGCTTTACACTTTCCGCGCCATACCGGCGGCGGGCACTATCGCCGGGCTGGTGACCATCGAGACGACAGGTATTCCGATCCAGGTCGCGATCGCGCCGCCTGCGGTCTCCCCGCCCGGCGGCACGCCGACGCCAATTGTCCCGTTGCCAGCCACGCTGCCGGTTGCGGCTGCGATCGTGCCGGTCATCCTCGGCGTTACCCCGACCCCCGATCTCATTGCCGTACTCGCACCTATAAACGCCTTATCCGATCCTGCTGCGGTGGTGAATGCCGTCGTCCAATTATCACCATCGCCCGCTGACGGCGCTGTTGGGCTGGTGACATTAGCCACGATCCGACAGTTCCAGACGCTATGGTCGTCGCGTTTCGCCGCCCCCGCCTGCGATCAGGTCCGCCCGCTCGGCGAGCGCGCGGACCGAGAGGACGCGGGCTGCGATCGGCGCAAAGGTGGCCTTTGGCTGCAGGGATTCGGCTATTTTGCCCGTCAGCATGATCAGCAGGCAGCGACCGGATATAAGGCCGATAGCGGCGGCGTGATGATCGCCTGGGAAGCGCCGATCAGCGCCAGCGCATCGGCCGGTGCCGGGTTCGGCTATGCGAACAGCACGATCAACAGCAATGATGTGCGCGCCCGGACCACCGTGGATAGCTTCCAGGTCACTGCCTATGTCAATTACGAACCCGGCACTTGGTTCTTCAATGCCGCACTGTCGGCCATGGCGAACCAGTATCGTGGCCGTCGTCAGATCATCTTTGCAGCGGTGAACCGTGAGGCCAGCGCGGAATATAGCGGCGAAGCGCTGACCGCCTTCGCTGCGACTGGCTGGCACCTGCAGGCCGGGGGGCTGACGATCACGCCGCTCGCTTCGCTGCTGTACAGCCACGAGCAGATCCGCCGGTTTACCGAAACCGGTGCGGGGGACATCAATCTGGCGATCAAGCCACGGCGGTATGATTTCCTCGAATCCACGCTCGGGGTGAAGGTCGCCCATGATTTCGCGATGGGCAAGGGCAGCTTTGTTCCGGAAGTGCACGCGAAATGGATCCGCGAGCTGAAAAATCCGAGACAGGTGCAAGTTGCGGCGTTCGATGTCCCCGGTTCGCAAACCTTCGCCGTGCCCGGTATCCAGGCCGCGCAGGACCTATGGAATGCGGGCGCCGGCATCATCGTCGCTTCCTGCGCTTGCACCAAACACGCATGGTCGCTTGAGGCTGGCTATGATTATTACGGGTCCAATGCAGGCTATAGTGCGCAGCAGGGCACGCTGAAATTAAGCGCGCGATTCTAAGCGGCGATGCCTGGCCGGGCGACCGGCCGGGTACGGCCTTGCCCCGCCAGGCGCTATCCCCGCACCGCCGTCATCAGGTAATTCAGCTTCAGATCGTCGCCGATGACAAAACCCTTGGCGGGCGAAAAGGTCAGGCCGCGCAGATCGGTTACCCGAAGCCCTGCGCCTTCGACGATCGCGGTCAATTCGTCGGGCGTCAGGAATTTATCCCAGTCATGCGTGCCGCGCGGGATCTGGCCAAGCCCTTCGGCAACCGAAATCAGCGCGACGCGTGACAGCGCTGTGCGGTTGGGGGTGGACAGGATCAGCAGCCCGTCATCGGCCAATGCGCCGGCCAGCCCGGCGACAAAGGCGGCGGGATCGGTAACGTGCTCGATTACTTCCATCGAGGTGACGAGATCGAAGCGCGCGTGGCCGAGATTTTCGACGCTGCCGGTGCGATAATCGATCATCAGCCCCGATTGGCTGGCATGGGCGCTGGCGGCCGCGATGTTTTCGGGCGCGGCATCCAGCCCCACGACGCTGGCACCGAGCCGGGCGAGCGGCTCGCACAGCAGCCCGGCGCCACAGCCGACATCGAGCGCGGCCTTGCCGGCGAGCGGGGTAAAGCTGCGGTCATCGAGCCGCCAATGCGCGTCCGCCGCTGCGCGAATATAGCCGAGCCGGGCGGGATTGAGGCGGTGGAGCATCGCCGATGATCCCTTGGGGTCCCACCAATCAGCCGCCATCGCGCCGAAATGGGCGGCTTCGATGGGATTGATCGTGGTTGCGGCTGTGCCTGCCGCTGTGCTTGCCTTCGTCATGGACCCCACTTATCAGGCACCCCCTCGCAACCCAAGGGAAACCAATACCGCCCATGGCCCGTATCGTGATGAAGTTCGGCGGCACGTCGATGGCCGGGATCGAGCGGATCCGCAGCGTTGCGGCGCGCGTCAAGCGTGAGGTGGCGGCGGGCAATGAGGTTGCCGTCGTCGTCTCGGCGATGGCCGGCGAGACCGACCGGCTCGTCAATTTCTGCCGCGAAGCGTCCTCGCTGTACGATCCGCGCGAATATGACGTGGTGGTGGCCAGCGGCGAACAGGTAACGAGCGGTTTGCTGGCGATTGCCTTGCAGGCAATCGGCGTGCCGGCGCGCAGCTGGCTCGGCTGGCAATTGCCGATCCGCACCACCAGCGCGCATGCCTCTGCCCGGATTGACGAGATCAATGCAGAGGCGCTGATCGCGGCGATGGCCTCGGGCGAAGTCGCTGTCATCCCCGGTTTCCAGGGCGTGGCCGACGATAGCCGGATATCGACGCTGGGGCGTGGGGGATCGGACACATCGGCAGTGGCGGTCGCCGCGGCCGTGAAGGCCGATCGCTGCGATATCTATACCGATGTCGACGGCGTCTATACCACCGATCCCCGTATCGTGCCGCGCGCGCGCAAGCTCAGCCGCGTGACCTATGAGGAAATGCTCGAGCTTGCCAGCGTCGGCGCCAAGGTGCTGCAGACCCGATCGGTCGGGCTGGCGATGAAGGAAGGGGTGCGCATCCAGGTGCTCTCCAGCTTCGATGATCCCAATAATTCGGCTACGGCGGATACGCTGCCCGGCACAATGATCGTCGGCGACGACGAAATCGGAGACGATATGGAACGCCAGCTCATCACCGGCATCGCGCATGACAAGAACGAGGCCAAGATCACGTTGATTGAAGTGCCCGACAAGCCCGGCGCGGTGGCCGGGATTTTCGGCCCGCTCGCCGATATCAATATCAATGTCGACATGATCATCCAGAATATCGCGCATAACAGCGGATCGACCGATGTGACCTTCACCGTGCCGCAGGCCGAACTCGCCCGCGCGCTCGATGCGCTGGACAGGGCCAAGGGCGATATCGGCTATGCCAGCCTGGTCCATGACAGCAAGGTCGCCAAGATATCGGTGGTCGGCGTCGGCATGCGCAGCCATGCCGGTGTCGCCTCGGCGATGTTCAAGGCGCTGGCCGATCGCGGCATCAACATTCAGGCGATCTCGACCAGCGAGATCAAGGTCAGCGTGCTGATCGAGGAGGATTATACCGAGCTGGCGGTGCGCGTGCTGCACACGGCCTATGGCCTGGATGCGGAAGAGGTGGCTTGAGACCCTAGCTTGGGCTGGGGTGACGTGGGCAGAGAGCGCGGCGGGTGCGCGCCTCTCCTCTCCTGCTTGCGGGCGGGGCTGAGGGTGGGCATAGCCGCCCGATGACCATGGCTGATCACACCCCAACCCATCCCCTCCCGCAAACGGGGGGTGACCGCCTCGCCCGCCGTATGGCGCGCGGCTGCGCCTTTCTGGGCAGCGAGACCGCGATAATCTGTGGCGCCATGTCCTGGGTGAGCGAGCGCCACCTCGTCTCCGCCATCTCCAATGCGGGCGGGTTCGGCCTGATCGCCTGTGGGGCGATGACGCCTGCGCTGCTCGATGCCGAGATTGCCGCGACCAAGACGATGACCGCGAAGCCGTTCGGCGTGAACCTGATTACGATGCACCCGCAATTATTCGACCTGATCGCAGTCTGCGCCAGGCATCAGGTCACACATGTCGTGCTGGCAGGCGGGTTGCCGCCTGCGGGCGCGCTCGATGCGATCAAGGGTGGCGGGGCCAAGGTGCTCTGCTTTGCACCGGCACTGAGCCTGGCCAAGAAGCTGATCCGGTCGGGCGTCGATGCGCTGGTGGTCGAGGGGATGGAGGCGGGCGGCCATATCGGCCCGGTGTCGACCAGCGTGCTTGCCCAGGAGATTTTGCCCGAGGTCGCCGACCAGGTGCCGGTGTTCGTGGCGGGCGGTATCGGGCGGGGTGAAGCAATTGCGGCGTATCTCGATATGGGTGCAGCTGGGGTCCAGCTCGGCACGCGCTTTGCCTGTGCGACCGAGAGCATCGCCCATGCCAATTTCAAAAAGGCGTTCTTCCGCGCGTCGGCACGCGATGCGATTGCCAGCGTGCAGATCGATCCGCGCCTGCCGGTGATCCCGGTGCGCGCGCTGAAAAATGCCGGCGCCGAGCTGTTTACCGCCAAGCAGCGCGAAGTCGCGGCGCTGCTCGATGCCGGGTCGGTCCAGATGGGCGAGGCGCAGCTGGAGATCGAACATTATTGGGCGGGCGCGCTGCGCCGCGCAGTGATCGACGGCGATGTCGAACATGGTTCACTGATGGCGGGCCAGTCGGTCGGGATGGTAACCAAGGAAGAGCCGGTCGCCGAGATCATCGCGCAGCTGGTGGCCGAGGCAGCGCACGCTTTGGAGAAGCGGGCGGCCTGATCGCGGTTCATGGCTAGTTGTGTTCCCCGCGGCTCGCTGCGTAATCTGCGCTATGGGCACGATGGCAATGCGCAGTGCATGGGATGACGAAGAGCGGCCGATGGTTCGCCGCGCTTCGACTCTCGCCCTGGTGCTGGCGCTGCATCTCGCGATCGTCCTGTTAGTGACGCTGGCGCCGGTCGCGCGGCGGGTCGTTATTGAAAATAGTCCGTTCCTGGTCAAGCTCCTGCCGATCGACCGCGAACCGGCGCCGGCGCTACCCGTTCCGCCCGCGCGCGCGGGCGCGCAGCCGGCCACCCCCGCTCCGGCAAAACCGGTTGAGGTTCAGCCCATCTCGCCCTCGCTTGCGCCAAAACCCTTGCCACGGCCGGTCGATGTCCGGCCGGTGGCGCTGCCGGCGCCCGTGCCGGCCAACGGCAGCGGCGACATTGTGATCGGCGGCGGACGGTCGGCACTGCCCGGCCTCCAGCCGCCGCGCTGGGTCCGCACCCTCACCGATGATGAGTTCTTCCCGCTGATGGACGAGGATTTGTGGCGCGTGCCGATGGACGTGACCTTTCGGCTGCGCTGCCTGGTTGCAGCCGACACCCGGATCGATTGCCGTATCTTGAGCGAATCGCCAACCATTCCGGGTGTACGCAAGGCAGTGCTGCGCGGGCTGCCGCTGCTGCGCATGCGCCCGCCGATGCGCGACGGCCGGCCGCTGATCGATCAACCCGTCGAGTTCGAATGGCGGGTCGGTGTGCATAGCCGCTTCTCGGCGCTGGGCGGCTGAGCTTTGGCGCGCTGGGGACGGAATAATATTGCAACGCCGCAAGCAGGTTGGCGCGGCTCGGCTCAATCTGGTAGCCGGGTAGCATGACCTTGTCTTCTGCCGCCACTTCCGCCCGCGAAATGCTCGTCCGCCTGCATGATGTGATGGCTGCACGGACGACGGCGCAGGCCAAGCTCAACAGCGTCGTCAAGATCATCGGCGCAGCGACCAATAGCGAAGTCTGTTCGATCTATTTGCTGCGCGATGGCGTGCTCGAGCTGTTCGCGACGCAAGGGCTGGATCAGGCGGCCGTCCATGTCACCAAGATGGCGCTGGGCGAGGGGCTGGTCGGGACGATTGCCCAGCATGTCGAGATGCTCAACCTCGACGAGGCGGCGAGCCATCCCGATTTTGCCTATAAGCCCGAAACCGGCGAGGAAAAATTCCACAGCTTCGCCGGGGTGCCGATCATCCGGCGCGAGCGTGCGGTGGGCGTATTGTGCGTCCAGCACATCGAACCGCACCGTTATGCCGATGTCGAGGTCGAGGCGCTGCAGACGGTGGCGATGGTGCTGTCCGAGTTGATCGCCAATGCCGATCTGATCGACGCGACCGGCGCGGCGACGACGCGCCCGCAATCGACTGCGGCGATGCGCATCCCGGGCCTCAAGCTGGTCGAAGGGATGGCGCGCGGCGTTGCTGTTTTTCACCAGCCGCGGATCACCATCGAACATACCGTCGCCGAAGACGTTGAGGCCGAGCGCCACCGCGTCTATGGCGCGTTCGACAAGATGCGCGAGCAGATCGAGCGGATGGCAGCGCAAGCCGAGTTCGGTAGCGGCGGCGAGCATGACGAGGTGCTCGAGACCTACAAGATGTTTGCCTATGACGAGGGCTGGGCGCGCCGGATCAACGAAGCGATCGACAGCGGGCTAACCGCCGAGGCGGCAATCGAGCGCGTGCAGCAGCGCACCCGGATGCGGATGCGCCAGATCGACGATCCACTGCTGGCCGAGCGGATGCACGATCTCGAGGATCTGTCGAACCGGCTGCTGCGCATCGTCTCGGGCCAGATGGGCACCGCGGCGCAACTTGGGCTGCGTGCCGATTCGATTCTGATCGCGCGCAATCTCGGGCCGGCTGAATTGCTCGAATATGATCGGCGGCGGCTGAAGGGCGTGCTGCTGGAGGAAGGATCGCTGACCGCCCATGTCACGATTGTCGCCCGCGCGATGGGCGTGCCGGTGCTTGGACGCGTCAAGGATGTCCGGCGCTTGATCGGCGAGGGCGATTTGCTGTTGCTCGACGTGACCGACGGCAGCGTCTTTGCGCGCCCGACGCCGCTGATCGAGGAATCGTTCGAGGGCAAGCTGCTGCTCAGCCAGAAGCGGCGGGCGTCGTTCGCCGCGCTCAAGGATGCGCCGCCGACCACGCTGGACGGCACGCGGATGACATTGATGGTCAATGCCGGATTGCGCGATGATGTCGCCGCGCTCGATTTGACCGGGGCCGACGGAATCGGTCTGTTCCGTACCGAATTCCAGTTTCTGGTTTCAGCAACGCTGCCGCAGCGCGAACGCCAGCAGCGGCTCTACCGCGATGTGCTCGAAGCGGCCGGCGACCGGCCGGTGATCTTCCGGACAGTCGATATCGGCGGCGACAAGGCCTTGCCCTATCTCAAAGACGATGCGGGCGATGAGGAAAACCCGGCGATGGGCTGGCGCGCGATCCGGCTCGCGCTCGAACGCGACGGGCTGATGAAGGCGCAGGCGCGCGCGCTGATCGAGGCGGCGGCAGGCCGCACGCTGAATGTGATGTTCCCGATGGTCTCCGAACCCTGGGAATTTGACGAAGCCCAGGCTTTGTTCGAGACGCAGCGCGCCTGGATCGCCTCCCGCCAACGCAAATTGCCGACGCTGATTCGCTATGGCGCGATGCTCGAAGTGCCGGCGCTGGCGGAGATGCTCGATGTGCTGCTGCCGCGACTCGATTTTCTGTCGATCGGCACCAATGATTTAACCCAGTTCCTGTTCGCGGCGGATCGCGCCAATCCCAAGCTTGCCGAGCGCTATGACTGGCTGAGCCCGGCGATCTTGCGCTTTCTGGCCCGGGTGGTGGGGCCGACCCGCGCCGCGGGCGTTGATCTGGCCGTGTGCGGTGAAATGGGCGGGCGTACGCTGGAGGCGATGGCGTTGATCGGGCTCGGCATCGAACGGCTGTCGATCACGCCGGCAGCGGTCGGGCCGGTCAAGGCGATGATCCGTTCGCTCGATCGCGGGCAGCTGATGACGGACATGGCGGTGATGCTCGCCCGCCCACCGCGCGACATGCGGGCAGCGCTTGCCAGTTGGGCCAGTGACAATAATGTCGAGTTGAGCTGATGTGGCGCCGAGTCGCCTTGTCGCGCGTTGACAGTTGTTGGGGCCTTTGGGACATAGCCGCGACCATTCATCCGAGCCGGAGAAGACCATGACTGATTCCGATCCCGGCGAGGAAGCGAGCCTGTTCCCCAAGACGGCGGGCGAACGGCTGCGTGAATATCGCGAGGCGCAGGGGCTGACGCTGGCCGAAGTGGCGGCGCGAACCCGCGTGCCGATCCGTCATCTCGAAGCGATCGAGCAGTCCAATTATGCCGGGCTGCCGTCGCACACCTATTCGGTCGGCTTTGCCAAGGCCTATGCCCGCGCTATCGGCATGGACGAAGTGCCGATCGCCCGCGACGTCCGCAGCCAGGCGGATCTGGTGCGTCGCCCGCCCGAATATCAGCCGTATGAAATGCAGGACCCGCGGCGCTTGCCGCCCCGCGGCGTGGCGATGGCCGGTGCGGTGGTGGCAGTGCTGGTGCTTATCGCGGTCGGGCTCTGGTATGGCACAACCTTGTTTCGCGGCGACGGTCAGCCTGCGCCAGCGGTCGCCTCCACCGAGCGTGCGCCGGCGCCAGTGGTGGTTGCGCCGCCCGCGCCAGCAGCACCGGCAAATGGCCAGGTCACGCTCACCGCAACCGATGTCGTCTGGCTGCGGGTCTATGATGCCGATGGCAAATCGCTGTTCGAAAATGAACTAAAGGCGGGTGAGCGCTACGAAGTGCCCGCCGATGCCAATCGGCCGATGATCAATGTCGGCCGGCCGGACAAGCTGCAGGTCACGGTCAATGGCTCGTCGGTGCCGCCACTTGGTGATGGTGCCCGCGCCATCAAGGATGTCGAGATTACGGCGCAGGCGCTGCTCGCGCGCGGCACTGCCACGACGCCTGCGGCGTCTCCCGCCGCTACGGCAGCCGCGCCGACAACAGCACCGGCGACCGCTGTGGTGAAGACCGCTGCGCCGAGGCCGCCGCGGCCGTTGATCGAACGCAGCAGCAAGCCGCCGGTCGTCAAAGCAACGACCCCGGCCGCCGCACCGACGGCATTGCTGCCACAGCCCGTGCCGTCGCCCACAACCGGGACAGACGCGACCCCATAAGGGATTTCCTTAAGGCTGGCGACAAGGCGGTTCTGTCCGCTATACCCCCATTATCAAGCGGTGCCTGGGGAGTGATATGCGGACCAAGTTGATCGGAATTGCGTTGCTGGCCGGGCTCTCGATGAGCTCGACCATGGCCACGGCCCAGACGGCGATCGATGGCCGGGTCGATCGGCTCGAGCGGGAAATGCGCGCGGTTCAACGCAAGGTCTTTCCCGGCGGCAATGGCCAATATTTTCCACCCGAAATCAGTCCCCAAACCGGTGTACCGGCAACCGCGCCCGGCACGCCGGCAACCACACCGGTCGCCGATCTGAACGGCCGGGTCAGCGCCCTTGAAGGTCAGCTGGCAGCGATGACGGGGCAAATCGAACAGACCCAGCATAAGCAGCAACAGTTTGAAGAAGCCTTTGCCGCCTATCGTCGATCCACCGACGCCCGGCTGACCGCACTGGAAGAAGGCGCGTCGACCCCCGGCAGCGCCGCGGCATCTGGATCGCCCGGCACATTTGGTGGCGCCCCCCCTCTAGGGACAACGCCTGCCTCTGCAAAGCCGCTGCCGATCGTCAAGCCGGCGACTCTGCCGAAGCCGGCAGCCGCCACGCCAGCGCCGACCGCGGCCGATCCGGCGCGCGCGCGCCTGGTCGCAGCGGTCGAGCGTCCGGCGACCGACGATCCTGCCGATGATGGCTATGTCTATGGCTATCGGTTGTGGCAGGCGAAGCTCTATCCGGAGGCGCAGGCTCAGTTGAAGCAGGTCGTTGCCAAATATCCGACCCATCGCCGCGCCAGCTGGGCGCAGAATCTGCTCGGCCGTTCGTATCTGGACGAGGGCAAGCCTTCGCTCGCCTCGCTTGCCTTTTACGAGAATTACAAGAAATTTCATGACGGCGAACGTGCACCGGACAGCCTGTATTTCCTGACCGTCGCGCTGAAGAAGCTCGGCAAGCCATCGGCCGATATCTGCCAGGTCTATGACGAGCTGCTTGAGGTCTATCCGACCAAGATCACCGCCGAGATGAAGGCAGATGTCGCGCGCGGTCGCGCCCAGGAAAAGTGCAAGGCCAACTGATCTGGTGACGATGCCGCCCGATCCGGCAGGCGTGGCGCGCTTCCGGGCGGATCTGGCGGCGGCGCTTGGCCGGGCGGTGGATCCGGTGGCGCCAATGGCACTTGCCGTGTCGGGCGGGCCCGACAGCATGGGGATGCTCGTACTGGCGGCCACGGCCTTTCCCGGCCAAGCGATCGCCGCGACGATGGATCATGGCTTGCGCGCTGATGCAGCCGATGAGGCAGCGATGGTCGCGGCCTATTGCGCGCGGATCGGTGTGGCGCACGCCATTCTCCAGCCCGATACGCCGATCGATCGCCGCAATGTCCAGGCTGGCGCGCGCATGGCACGCTATCGGGCATTGCAGCGCTGGGCGATCGCCGCCGGCGCCCAACTGCTGGCAACCGCGCATCATGCCGATGATCAGGCAGAAACTTTCCTGATGCGCGCGGCGCGCGGGTCCGGCGTTGCCGGACTGGCCGGGATTCGCCCGCGGCAGCGTCAGGACTTTGCCGATCCTGCCATCGATACCGGCGATGCCCGTAACGCCCTGTCGATCGATCTAGTCCGTCCGCTGCTTGGTTGGCGGGGGCGGGAGCTACGCGCGGTTGCGACGGCGGCGGCGGCGCCGTTCGTTGACGATCCGAGCAATGCCGATGGCCGTTATGACCGCACCCATTTCCGCGCCCTGCTCCGCGATGCCGCCTTGCTCGACCCGGTTCAGCTGGCCCGTTCGGCCGCACACGCAGCCGAGGCCGATGCCGCGCTGCGATCGACAGAAGAGTGGCTGTGGGCAATCAGACGCGTGGCCCCCGCCGGCGTCGCTGATCCCGATATGCAGGCCTGGCTCGACATGGCGGACTTGCCGCGCGAGCTGAAACGGCGGCTATGCCGGGCGGCGATCGACTCCGTCCGGCGCGTAAACGCCATTAATCGCCCTGAATTTTCGGACGCAACCAACATTGAATCGCTGCTCGATGCGCTGGAAAGGGGCAAAAAGGCCACCCAGGCTGGCATTTTAGTGGCGCCAAAGGGCGGAATTTGGCGCTTTTCGGCGGCGCCATCGCGTCAATCGGCGTGATCAGCGCTACGGTATAACTGTTCCATTGCCATTAACCCGTGGCTGCCTATCTTGGTGACTCGGAAAGGTAGTACACGACGATGAACGATAATGACCGGCAGCAGGGCCCCGACAATGGCGGGAACAGCAATCCCTGGATGAAGAATCTGATGATCTGGCTGGGCATATTGGTCGCCCTCGCCCTGTTCGTCACGCTGTTCGAAAGCGGGTCGCGTTCGGTCGCTACCAGTGATGCGGTGTCCTATTCGGCATTCCTGACCAAGGTAAAGGAAGGCTCGGTTCGTGAGGTCAATGTCGCCGGCGATGTCGTCACCGGCACGACGACCAGCGGCGACAAGTTCCGCACCTATGCCCCGGCCGATCCCCAGCTGACCGATCGGCTGCTCGAAAAGGGCGTCGTGATCAATGCGCGGCCCGAAGAGGGGCCGTCGATCTGGCAATATATTCTCGTCCAGTCGCTGCCGTTCGTGCTGTTTCTGGGCATCGCCTTTTTCGTGCTGCGCCAGATGCAGAAAAATTCAGGTTCGGGCGCGATGGGATTCGGCAAATCGCGCGCGCGGATGCTGACGCAGAAGGAAGGCCGCGTGACCTTCGACGATGTCGCCGGCATCGACGAAGCCCGCGAGGAGCTGCAGGAAATCGTTGAGTTTCTGAAGGACCCGACCAAATTCGCGCGCCTCGGCGGCAAGATCCCGAAAGGCGCGCTGCTGATGGGCTCGCCCGGTACCGGCAAGACTCTGCTCGCCCGCGCGATTGCGGGTGAGGCAGGCGTGCCCTTCTTCACCATTTCGGGCTCGGACTTTGTCGAGATGTTCGTGGGCGTCGGTGCCAGCCGTGTGCGCGACATGTTTGAGCAGGCCAAGAAGAGCGCGCCGTGCATCGTCTTCATCGACGAAATCGATGCGGTCGGCCGCCACCGCGGTGCCGGCCTGGGCAACGGCAATGACGAACGCGAACAGACGCTCAACCAGTTGCTGGTCGAGATGGATGGATTCGAGGCCAATGAGGGCATCATCATCATCGCCGCGACCAACCGCCCCGATGTGCTCGATCCCGCCTTGCTGCGGCCGGGCCGCTTCGATCGTCAGGTTGTGGTGCCGCGCCCCGATATCGAGGGGCGGATCAAGATCCTGCAGGTCCATATGAAGAAGGTGCCGCTGGCGCCCGATGTCGACCCGCGGACGATTGCGCGCGGCACTCCCGGATTTTCCGGTGCCGATCTCGCCAATCTCGTTAACGAAGCCGCGCTTACAGCCGCCCGGAAGGGCAAGCGACTGGTGGCGATGGCCGAGTTCGAAGAGGCCAAGGACAAGGTGATGATGGGCGCCGAGCGTCGATCAATGGTGATGACCGACGATGAGAAGCGGATGACTGCCTATCATGAAGCCGGCCATGCGATCGTCGCGCTCCATGAGCCCGCTTCCGATCCGATCCACAAGGCGACGATCATCCCGCGCGGCCGTGCCCTGGGCATGGTCATGCGGCTGCCCGAGCGCGACAGCTACAGCTACCACCGCGACAAGATGTACGCGAACCTCGCCGTCTCGATGGGCGGGCGCGTCGCTGAGGAAATTATCTTCGGTTATGATAAGGTGTCGTCGGGTGCGTCGTCTGATATCAGCTATGCCTCGGGCCTTGCCCGTGACATGGTGACGCGCTGGGGTATGTCCGATCTGCTCGGGCCACTCGAATATGCCGAGCCAGAGGGCGAGACCTATCTCGGCTATTCCTCGGCGCGGCCGATGCGGATGTCGAACGAGACGGCGCAGTTGATTGACGCCGAGATCAAGCGAATTGTCAATGGCGGCCATGAAAAGGCGACCACTTTGCTCACCGATCATATCGACCAGCTTCACCTGCTGGCCGGTGCGCTGCTCGAATATGAAACCTTGTCGGGCGACGAGATCAAGAAGCTGATCGCGGGCGAGGAAATCGGCCGGATGGACGATGGACCAAAATCGCCGGTGCTGCCGGTCGGCGGGACCTCGATTCCCAAGACCCGGCGTCCCAAGGGGCCGTTTGGCACCCCGGCACCGCAAGGCGCCTGACCAGAACATCATGGCCGGCCCGGCGCCAACGGGCCGGCCTTTTTCGCTGGTGGCGATGGCCTGTCGGATTGTCATCGCGCGTCCGGCAATGATATGGCATTTGCCATGCCAAAGGAGATGAGTTGATGCGCAAGTTCTTGATGGCTGCAGCCGGGCTGGCGATGATCGTACCGGCTATGGCGCAGGCGATGACCGTCGCCGACTTTCTCGCCAAGACCGAAGCGCTCAAGGCCAAGGGTATTCTGGCGATGGGATCGCCCGATATCACTGTGCTGCGCAACGAGATCAAGGGCGCCGGCACCGCCTATCGCGCCAAGATCGATGCCGATGTCGCCGCCGGCCGTAAGCCCGGCAGCTGCCCGCCGCCCAAGGGCACCGCCAATGTCACCAGCGACGATATCATCGCCGAATTCAGCCGAATTCCGGTCGCGCAGCGCAGTAAGACCAGTGTCGAGACTGCCTTCGCTGCCTTTATGACGAAGCGCTATCCCTGCAAGGCCTGATGACCCGCGCGGCGCGAATGGCGCCGATCAGGCGATCAGCCCGAGGATAACGATGAAGAAGATCAGGCCGGCGACCAGCGCGAACACCAGTAGCGCGATGGTTCGCCAGATCGCGCCGAACCGACCGATGCCGTAGGCACCGCGCAATTGCTTGTACATGTGCAGCGGCGGGCCTGCGGTGAAAACGGTGGCGATCATCCCGCCTGGCAGGCCGATCACCTTGGCAAGGCTGAGGCCAACCGCCCCCATTGTCATCGCCGAGAGCGAGTAGATCGCGAAGATCGCATGATCATAGGGTCCGACATCGCGCCGGAACGGGAAGAGCAGCCAGATAAACGGGATTGAGATCGGGATCAGGGCCCAGCTATATTTATAGGCGCTGGATTGGAGCTTGTAGAGGAACAGCTTGGGCTCCTTGATCGCGTAATCGATGCGGTGATCGATCGAGTCGATCCCCGTGTGGACCTTGCTGCTCAGCTTGACGTCCTCGATCTTGCCGGTGGTGACGGCGCTGGCGGTACGCAGCCCGCCAATATCGCTGCGTAGGCTTTCCAGCTTGTCATCGATCGCTTCGGTGTCGCCGTGTTTTGCCACGATGGCGGCACGTTGGGCCTCCAGCGTCTTTTGTTGCGCCTCTGCCTCGGCCAGCGCTGCGGCAATGCCTTTGACGTTGAACTCCGAGCCATTGCGTCGAACTTTGGCGTTGTCTCCGCCGATCGGGCCGCCGATTGTCTCAAAGGTGGCGACCATCAGGAATACCGAGAACAGGAACAGCGCCAGCGGCGAGACGAAACGCGCGCGTTCGCCGGCAATGTAGCGCCGGGTCAGCTCGCCGGGCCGGGTGAACAGCATCGGCAGGGTTGACCAGATCTTGCCCTCGAAATGCCAGACGCCGTGGAGCAGATCGTGCACGATCGAGCTGAGCGTGCGATGGACATGCGCAGTCTGGCCACAGCGATAGCAGAATTCACCCTTCAGCGCGGTGCCACAGTTAAGGCACAGCCCTTCGCCATGGGCGCCATGCACGACCTCGCCGGCCGGCGGCTCAAAGGCGCGGCCAATCAGTCCCCCGGTGGCGAGATCACCCGCCGCTTCGAATCCCCCCGTCATGGGCCAATGCTATCAAAAGGATGAGGCCGGTGCGACTAAATCTTGTGCGGTGCGACATTGGCGCGCGCGATTAGCGCTGCTAGGTTGGTCTGATGACTGAAGCGACGCCTGATCCCGTTCAAACCATCACCGCACTTGGCACACGCGCGCGGCGCGCATCGATGATTCTGGCGGGAATGCCGACAGCGGCCAAAGCCGAGGGATTGCGCCAGGCCGCGGGGGCGATCCGCGCGGCCGCGCCGGTGATCGAGGCCGCCAACGCAACCGATATGACCCAAGCAGCGGCAGGCGGCCTGTCGTCGGCGATGCTCGACCGGCTGCGGCTCGATCCCGCGCGGATCGAAGCGATGGCGGCGGGGGTCGAGGCGGTGGCGGGACTCCCCGATCCGGTCGGCCAGGTGATCGACGTGACGCGAGCGCCGAGCGGCATCACGCTTACCCGGCTGCGCGTGCCGATCGGGGTAATCGGGATCGTCTATGAAAGTCGTCCCAATGTGACAGCCGATGCGGCAGCGCTGTGCGTCATGTCGGGCAATGCCGTGATCCTGCGCGGCGGCAGCGAAGCGGTGGCGAGCAACCGGGCCATCCACGGCGCCTTTGTCGAGGGGCTGGCCGCAGCGGGGTTGCCGATCGATGCGGTGCTGCGGGTCGAGTCCACCGATCGCGCCCTGGTCGGCGCGATGCTCACCGCTGCCGGGCTGATCGACATGATCGTGCCGCGCGGCGGCAAGAATCTAGTCGCGCGTGTCCAGGCCGATGCCCGTGTGCCGGTGCTCGCCCATCTCGACGGGATCAACCATGTCTATGTCGATGCCGCTGCCGATCCGGCGATGGCAGAGGCGATCGTCGTCAACGCCAAGATGCGCCGCACCGGCGTGTGCGGGGCGATGGAGACGCTGCTGATCGATCGCGATTATGCGGCCGGTGCCGCGCTGATCGACGCCCTGCGCGCCAGCGGCTGCGAAGTGCGTGGTGACGGCGCCGTCCGGGCGATCGCCCCGCACGTCATCGCCGCCAATAGCGAAGACTGGGACACCGAATATCTCGAGGCGATTGCCTCGGCGGCCGTGGTTGACGGGGTGGCGGGAGCAATGGCGCATATCGCCGCCCACGGATCGCACCATACCGACGCGATCGTCACTGGCGACGCGGCGACCGCTGAGCGCTTTCTGGCGGGCGTTGATAGTGCGATCGTGCTGTGGAACGCTTCGACCCAATATGCCGATGGCGGTGAATTCGGGCTGGGTGCGGAAATCGGTATTGCGACCGGGCGGCTGCACGCGCGCGGGCCCGTCGCGCTCGAAGGGCTGACGACATATAAATGGGTGGGTCGGGGGACGGGCCAGGTGCGGGCTTGATCGCCTGCCGGTTGCGCAAGGGCGAAGGTGAAACCGCGCTCATCCGGCGCGCTAGCGAGAACGGGCTGGCCGATGGGGAAGGGCGATGGTGACCCGCATTGGTATCCTTGGCGGCTCCTTCAATCCGGCGCATCGCGGGCATCGCGCCATCAGCCTGGCGGCCATGGCGGCGCTTGACCTGGATGAGGTCTGGTGGCTGGTCTCGCCGGGCAATCCGCTTAAGGAGGAGGCCGATGACATGGCACCCTTTGCGGTACGCTTTGCTTCGGCGCTCAAGGTCGCCCGGCATGCGCCGATCAAGGTCAGCGCGATCGAGCAACGGCTCGGCACCCGCTATACCGTCGATACGCTCCACAAGCTGATCGCGCTTTATCCCAGAAAGCGGTTCATCTGGCTGATGGGTGGTGACAATCTGGCGCAATTTCATCAGTGGCGTGGATGGCGCGACATCGCCCGACAGGTTCCGATTGCGGTTATCGCCCGACCGGGCTATGATCACGCTGCCCGCGCGGCCCCCGCGATGGGTTGGTTGCGGCGGTTCGTCCACCCCGCATATCAGGCATCAAGCTGGACGAGGTGGAGAATGCCGGCACTCGTGCTGTTGCGCTTTCGCCCTGATGAGACGTCGGCGACCCGGCTCAGAAAGGCCGATCCCGCCTGGCAGCGTCATTTTCTGCCAACTGATTCTGTTGTTTTCGAAACCTCACCCGGTGACGCGCCCGGCGCGCCGCCATTCTAGGAGTTCCCTTGGCCTCATCCCCGCAAAGCTTTCGTTCGTCCGACACGGACCGTGTCGAGGCGCTGCATCAACTTGTCCTCGCGTCGCTGGACGATGATCAGGCGGTGGAAACCGTCTCGATCCCGCTTGCCGGCAAGAGCAGCATTGCCGATCATATGGTGATCGCCAGCGGTCGTTCGACCCGGCAGGTCGCGTCGATGGCCCACAAGTTGACCGAGAAGATCAAGGCCGAATTCGGCCGCAGCGCGCGGATCGAAGGCTTGCCGACCGCGGACTGGGTATTGATCGATGCCGGCGATGTCATCATCCATCTGTTCCGCCCCGAAGTGCGCAGCTTCTACAATCTTGAACGGATGTGGGCATTTGGCGATGCGCCGGTTGTGGTGGCCGATTCGGATCCCGAACCGACCGCGGACGACTGAGCCGCCTTGCTGCTCCACATCGTCGCGCGCGGGCGGATCGGGCGCAGCCCCGAAGCCGATCTGGTCGCGCGCTATGTCAAGCGGCTGAGTTGGCCGGTACGGATCACCGAGCTGCCCGATATTGGTGGCCGGGTGCCGGTGATCGAGCCGCAGACCCGGCTGGTGCTGCTCGACGAGACGGGAGAGGCGATGGGATCGCTGGCTTTTGCCGAGAGGCTTGGGCGCTGGCGCGACGATGGCGTGCGTGAAGTGCGCTTCATGATCGGCGCGGCCGACGGCTTTGATGATGCCGCCCGCGCCCAGGCCGATCTGCTTTTCTCCTTTGGTCGCGCGACCTGGCCGCATCTGCTGGCGCGCGCGATGCTCGCCGAACAATTATGGCGCGCGACCAGCATCCTTGCCAATCATCCCTATCACCGCGAAGGATAGCAGCGATGCGGCGCTGGTATATCGGACCTTTTCTGCTGGCCGGCTTGATGGCCATTGGCGGCGCGCTGGCGGCGCAGGCCCCGGCGGGCGGCATCGCCGCCGATCGGGCGCGGCTGATTGAGGCCAAGGCGCAATCGGCAGCGGCGCAGGCGCGTTCGGTCAAGCTGGAACAGGCGGCGGCCGCCGAGCGCGACGAAGCCCTGAAGGCGCGCCAGCAGGAAGCGGCCGTCGCCGCGCGCATCCAGCGCGGCGAAGCCGATATCGCCGCCGCGCAGGCGCGCATCACGATCATCCGTCGCTTGCTCGACAGCCAGCGCGCACGGCTCGCGACCAAGCAGGGGCCGGTAGTGCGGCTGCTGGCAGCGTTGCAGGCGCTCGCCCGGCGGCCCGTCGTGATCAGCCTCGTCCAGCCCGGATCGGTCAATGATCTGGTCCATGTCCGCGCGGTGCTCGGCAGCGTGATGCCGCAGGTCAAGGCGCGCACGGCTGATGTGCGCGCGGATCTGGCGCGGACGCGGCGCTTGCAGGCCGGTGCCGCGCTTGCCGTCGACACATTGAACGAAAGCCGTCGCCGGCTGGAGGCGGAACGGCTGGTGCTGACCCGGCTCGAGGCCGAACACCGGCTGAAATCGCGCGCGCTTGGCCGCGATGCCTTGTTCGAATCGGATCGTGCGATCGGGCTTGGTGAACGCGCCCGCGACATCGTCGATCTGATGGACCAGTTGGGCGATCAGGCAGAGACCCGGGCGGCACTCGAATCGCTGCCGGGGCCGCTGCCGCGGCCGCCCAAGCCGGGTGAAGCGTCGTCGCCGATCGACACGCTGGCCTGGTCGCGCGATGCGCCACCCTATCGCTTGCCGGTCGATGGCAAGGTCGTGACGGGCCTTGGCGAGATATCGGATGCCGGGGTGCGATCGCGCGGGTTGACGATCCAGACCGAGTCGGCCGCACAGGTGATCGCGCCGGCAGCCGGCCGGGTCGTCTTCGCCCGTCGCTTCCGCGATTATGGCATGGTGGTGATCATCGATCATGGCGGCGGCTGGACCTCACTGATCGCCAATCTGGGCAGCATTTCGGTCGCGGTGGGGGATCGGGTGGGGCAGGGCGCCCCGGTTGGCCGCGCGGTGACGGGCGATGCGCCCCGGGTCACGATTGAACTTCGCCGCAAGGATCGCGCGATCGACATGACCCGGCTGCTTGGCTGAAGCCGTCCAGCGCCGGTTCAGCTGCGATCGGCTTTGATCCCTCGGCAATTTAGCGCTACATTGGTCCCAATCCCTGCCCCATCCCCGAAAGTTCAGCGTCCATGGCCCGTCCTCTGCTCCAGGCTACCGCGATCGTTGCCGCTCTTGCCATGGTGCCTGTCGCCACAGGGGCGATGGCGCAGGTCGATACCAACACCTATCGCGAGCTTGATCAGTTTATGGATGTCTATAATCTGATCCGCGCCAATTATGTCGATCCGGTCGACAACAAGGTGCTGGTGAAGGGCGCGATCGAAGGGATGCTGGCGGCGCTGGATCCGCACAGCTCCTTTGCCGACGGGGTCGATTTCGAAAATCTGCGAATCCAGACCGAAGGCAATTATGGTGGGCTTGGCCTGTCGGTCACGCAGGAGGATGGCGCCGTCAAGGTCATTGCCCCGCAGGAAGACACGCCTGCCTTTCGGGCCGGAATCAAATCAGGCGATTACATCACCCGCCTCAACGGCAAACTGCTCTACGGGCTGACGCTTGACGAGGCGATCAGCGAGATGCGCGGCAAGCCGGGCACGAAACTGTCGATCACCATCGTCAGGCGCGGCCGAGACAAGCCGATCGAATTGTCGTTGATCCGCGAAATCATCGTCCAAAAGCCCGTCAAATGGGAAGTGAAGGGCGATATCGGCATCATCAACATCAACACCTTTTCGGACCGGACCGGCGATTACACGCGCGATGCGATCTTCCAGATCCGCAAGAAGCTCGGCCATGATCCGCTCGGCTATGTCGTCGACCTGCGCGACAATGGCGGCGGCTTGCTCAACGAGGCGATCAGCGTTTCGGATACTTTCCTCGACCATGGCGAGATCGTCTCGCAGCGCGGCCGCGAAAAGGATGATATCCAGCGTTATTATGCCCATCCCGGCGATGCCGCCAACGGCCTGCCCGTCGTGGTGTTGGTCAATTCGGGAACGGCGTCGGCATCTGAAATCGTTGCCGGCGCGCTGCAGGACCAGCACCGCGGGCTGGTGCTGGGCGAACGCAGCTTTGGCAAGGGATCGGTCCAGTCACTGCTCAAGCTTGGACCCAAGACCGAAGTGCGCTTGACGACGGCGCGCTATTTCACGCCATCGGGACGATCGGTGCAGGAAGGCGGCATCGATCCCGACGTGCTGGTGCCGCAGATCAGCGATCCCGATTACAAGACGCGTCCCGTCTTCCGCGAAGACGATCTGCGCCGCCATTTGATCAACGAAGCCAAGGTCGACAACAAGGTATTGGAGGAAGATACCCAGCCCGATCCGCGCTTCGCGGCGACGCCCGACGAGCTCAAAAAGCGCAAGATCGACGATTTCCAGCTTTATTACGCGCTGCAGACCATCGCCCGGCTCGGCGGGCCGCAGCAGGTGGCGGCGGTCGCGCGTCTGGGCACGCCCAATCCCCAGCCGGTCGATCCTGAAACCCCGTCGGCGCCCAAGCCGAACTGATCGCGATGTCGACAGAGTCTTTCCGCGCGGCCCGCTGGCTTGCGTTGCTGTTGCCGGTTGCGCTGATGGCCGGCGCCTGGGGCTCGCAACTGTTTGGTGGGCTGATCCCTTGCGAAATGTGCCATTGGCAACGGTGGCCGCATTACAGTGCCATCGTGATCGCCGCACTCGCCTTCGTGATCCCCGGCGACGGGCCCAAGCGCATCCTGGTGGCGCTTGCCGCGCTGGCGATAGCTACCAGCGGGGCGATCGGCGTGTTCCATGCCGGGGTCGAATATCACTGGTGGCAGGGGATCACCGCCTGTTCGCTGCCGCCCGCAACCAGCGGCACCCCGGATGAAATGCTGGCGCGAATTCTGAGTACGCCAGTGATTGCCTGCGATGTCCCGCAATGGTCGTTGTTCGGCATTTCGCTCGCCGGGTTCAATGCGCTCTTTTCGATTGCCGGCGGCATCGCCATATGGGCCTTATTGCTGAGGAGGCGAAGCGCGTGACCGATTGGAAGCCAGGCGATGGTAGGCGCCGGACCGAGTCGATGATCCGCGTCAACCAAGCCGGCGAATATGGCGCGAGCCGCATCTATGCCGGGCAGCTTGCCGTGATGGGTGATCGCGGCGCAGCGGCGCGCAAGATTGCCGGTATGGCGGTGCAGGAAGAGCGCCACCGTGCGTTTTTCGACAAGATGATGGTCACGCGCGGCGTTCGGCCGACGATCCTGCAGCCCTTTTGGGATGTCGCCGGCTTTGCGCTCGGCGCGGTGACCGCCGCGATCGGGCCCGAAGCCGCGATGGCGTGCACCGTCGCGGTCGAAACCGAGATCGACAATCATTATGCCGAACAGCTCGCGCAACTCGGCGAAGATGATCCCGAATTGTCGGTTGCTATTGCCGATTTCCAGGCCGACGAGGTCGAGCACCGCGAAACCGCGCTTGCCAGCGGCGCGGAAAGCGCGCCGGCCTATCCGCTGTTGACGGGCCTGATTCGACTGGGCTGCCGCTTTGCCATCGCAACGGCGAAGCGGATTTGAAAAGATATCGATCCGGGATGCTCGCCAGGCCGGATGAAGGAGAATATCCAATGGTGACCCGACCGCTGCGGAGTGCAATGGCGACAATCGTCTTGCTGCTGATCCCATCGACGCTTCAGGCGCAGACCACGGTCGTTCTCCCAACCCGGCCGACGCCCGCCAAGCTCGATCCGGCCAAGGACACGCCCGATGCACCGGTCAATGGCATCACCTATCTTTATACCGCGACGCAGAAATGCCCGACCGATTCGGATGGCAATGAAATCACGGTGTGCGTCCGCCGCAGCCCGGGCGATCAGTTCCGCATCCCTAAGGAATTGCGCCCCGATACGTTGAAGCCTGAATATCGCAGCTGGGCGCTGCGCGGTGCCGAAACCGTCGCCGAGGTCGGCCGGAGCGGCAATGGCAGCTGCTCTACCGAAGGCGTCGGCGGTGCATCGGGTTGCGCGTCGCAGGCCTTTGAAGAGGCGCGGCGCGCCAATAAGGCGCGCAAGGAAGCAGCCAAGGCCAACGGGCCGCAATAATCCGGGCACGGACGGGCCAACAACGAGCCGGGGGGGGGCAGCGATGGCGACGAAAGTGGAACCGAAATTGCGGCAGCAAAAGCCGCTTGGCGCTGATCGTTTTGAACGCTTTCTTGCCATCGGGGCGATCGTCCTGCTCGGTTGCGTGATCGTCGCGCTCGCCAAGGGCCAACCCTATTGGGCGAAAATTCCGATCAATGTCTGGGGCCATCTTGGCGCGATGATCGTGGCTTTGGCGTTGACGCCGGTGATGCTGCTGCGGCGCCGCGGCGATCGCCCGCACCGGTTGCTCGGTACGATCTGGGTTGGCGCGATGCTGCTGACCGCGCTGATCAGTCTGACGGTGCGCAATAGCAATCACGGCAATTTCAGCATCATCCATATCCTGTCGGTCTGGGTGTTGATCCAGGTGCCGTTGCTCTGGTGGTCGGCGCGCACGCATCGGATCGCCCGGCACCGGGCCGGCGTGCGGGGCATGGTGTTTGGCGCGCTGCTGATTGCCGGGTTCTTCACCTTCCCGTTCAATCGTATGCTTGGCCAATTCCTGTTCAGCTGATGTGGCGCGACCTTTTCGGGCGGCGATGGGCGGTGCCGCTGCTGCTGTTTGCGCTGGTCTGGCTGTCATGCAGTTGGTTCGGCTCGTGGGAGCTCAACCCCAATAATTCCACGCGGCTGTTTGCAGCGATTTCACTGGTCAACGACGGCGATGCGACGATCGACGAATTCGCCCCACTGACGATCGACAAGGCCCGGTTCGGCGATCACGTCTATCTGGACAAGGCGCCGGGCATGACGCTGATGGCCATGCCCGCAGTGGCGCTGGCCAATGGCCTGACCGCCGAACGCACCGCACCGCGCACCAGGGATGTTTATGATCCGGCACTGGGGCATTTCATGAAGATCCGGCTGCGACTGGCGGCGATCCTCAGTTCGGCACTGCTGACCGCGCTGGCGGCGGTCGCCTTGTGGTCGCTGGCCGGCGCGATCACCGGCAACGCCACCGCCGGGATGGTCGCGGCGCTCGCCTATGCGCTGGGCAGCCCGGCCTGGGGGTGGTCGACGACGATCTTTGGGCATGCCTCGGTGGCGGCGTTGTTCACGATTGCTGCTTGGGCAATCTGGTGGGGGACGCGGGACAAGGGCGCCACTGGCGGCGGCCAGAGGTGGCTGGCTGCGCTGGCCGGGGCAGCGCTCGGCTGGGCGGTGGTGGTCGAGTTTCAGGCGGCGCTGGCCGGCACGGCGATCGGGCTTTGGGCGCTGTGGCGGATCCGGGCGCTGCCGATCCCTGCCCGGCTCCCGCTGATCCTGGCCGCATTGGCTGGCGGGCTCGCGGCGGGATTGCCGCTGATTGCCTATAATATGGCTGTCTTTGGAGTGCCGCTGAAGTTCGGTTATTCGGGCGTGGTTGGGTTTGACGGGATGCAGCAGGGGTTTTTCGGGCTGACCTATCCCAAGCTGCCGGTACTGTTCGAGCTGGTGTTCGGGCTCCGGCGCGGGCTGCTCTGGGTCGCGCCGGTGCTGGTGCTGGCACCGCTCGGGCTCGTCCGCCTGTGCCGCGACCCCCCGACCCGCGGGGTCGGCGCAATGGCGAGCGCGGCGATTCTGATCGTGCTCCTGGTCAACGCTGCCTATGTCTATTGGGATGGCGGCTATTCGACCGGGCCGCGCCATTCGGTGCCGGCATTGCCGCTGCTCGCACTGGGGGTGGCACCACTCTGGGCGTCGCTGGTGCGTCTGCGCGCGCGGATCGCGCTGTTGATCGTGTTTGGGCTTTCGATCGCCATCAACCTGGCGATCGCCGCCACGGAAATCGCCGTCCCCGATACGGTCGCTTTTCCCTTGTGGCGGCCGATTCTGGCAGACGATGTCGCGCTTGGCTATTTCCGCGATCTGCCCAGCCAGTTCTGGGGCTGGTCGCCCTGGAGCGGCATGGCGCTGTATCTGCTGCTGGCCGGCTGTGTGTCCGGCGCGCTGCTCGCCGCGATGCGGACGGCGCGGCGGGCGGCCATGGCGGACTGAGTCTGCCAGAAATCGCTTCCAATCCGCCGCCGGTTCGCGCAATCGCCAGCCTATGGTCGAACATCTTCTGGGCATCCTTGCCGGCTTTACCATCTGGGTGATATCGAGCGGTGGCTATCTGGGCATCGTGCTGCTGATGGCAATTGAATCCGCCTGCATTCCGCTGCCATCGGAGATCATCATGCCGTTTGCCGGCTATTTGGTCTCCACCGGCCAGTTCAATCTGTATCTGGCGGCGACGGCGGGTGCGATCGGCTGTAATCTGGGGTCGATCCCCGCATATGAGCTTGGCAAGCGCGGCGGCCGCCCCGCCTTTTTGCGCTGGGGCAAATATGTGCTGATTGGACCGGGCGAGATCGACAAGGCGGACCGGTTCTTTGAACGCTATGGCAATAGCGCGGTGCTGATCGGCCGGCTACTGCCAGTGATCCGCTCGTTTATCGCCTTTCCGGCAGGCGTCGCGCGGATGCCGCTGGCGCGGTTCCACCTCTATACTTTTGTCGGGTCATGGCCGTGGTGCTTTGGGCTTGCCTATGTCGGGATGGTGCTCGGCGACCAGTGGAACAACAGCCCCTGGATGAAGGCGGCGTTCCACAGCGCCGATCTCATCATTGGCGTCGCCATCGTCTTGGCGGCGGGCTGGTATATCCGTCACAAGCTTCACGGCCTGAAGCCGCACGACTGATCGCGCCCAAGCGGCTGTAAGCCGCCATCGGTCAGTCGATGATCGTGCCGTTGTCCATCGTCAGCACGCGGTCGCACAGGGCAAGGCTCTCGGCGCGGTGGGTTACGAACAGAATCGCCGGGCGCGGCGTGACACGGCGGAACGCTGCCAGGATCGCCGCCTCCGACGCTGCATCGAGCGAACTGGTCGACTCGTCAAGGATCAGCAATGCCGGCTTGCGCAGCAACGCGCGTGCCAGGATCAGCCGCTGGCGCTCGCCACCGGACAGCGAGGCCCCGCGCTCACCGACCAGCGTATCAATCCCATCGGGCAGCCCCTCGATCAGCGCCGTTGCGCCAACCAGGCCAATCGCCGCCGATAGATCCGCCGGATCGGCAGACCCACCCCAACAAATATTATGACGCACGCTGCCGAAGAACAAGAACGGCTCCTGCGTGGCATAGGCGATGCGGTCCTGCCACGCCGCCAGCCGGGGGGCGTCGAGCGGGGCGTCGCCAACCCAGATACTGCCTGACTGCGGCATCAGCAGCCCTGCGGCGAGATCGAGCAAGGTGGTCTTGCCGCCACCCGATGGTCCGCAAATACCCACACATTCGCCTGCGGCCAGGGTGAAGGATGCGTGGCGGACCCCGCCACCCGGTGGATGGAGATAGCGGACGTCGCGAAAGGCAAGCGGCCCGGTTGGCAGCGGCTGCGGCTCGGCCGGCATGGCACGCGCCGCCGCCAGCGTGGCGCCGAGCGCCGTGACCGATTCAAAAGCGGGCAGCATGAAGAATAATTGCGGTACGGCTTGCTGCAGCGACCGGACCGGCCCGGCGATGCGGCTAAAGATGACGATCATGGTGGCGACGATCGTTGCCGACAGGCCGAAGAGGGTCACGCCAATCCCGACCAGCAGGGTCATGGCCAGCGCCGCGACGAGCCCGAAGATCAGTTGGTCGCGCGCCCGGCCCAGTGAATATTCGCGCTGGATGCCCAGGTGCCGCGCCTGGAGCGTATCGAACTCGCGCGAGAAATGCCGACCCATGCCCTGGGCGAGCGCGACCTTCAGCCCGTTCAGCAACTGATTGATTGCGGACAGCAATTCGGCATGGCCGCGCGTACTGTGCTGGCCAAGCGTGCCGATCCGGTCAAGCCGGGACAGGGCCGGCAGGGTGATCGCGGCCAGCAGGATCAGGATCAACGCGCCAAAGGCGGGCGCGATCAGCAGGGCCAGCCCACCCTGAACGATCAGCATCGCCAGCGCGACAATGATCTGAAAGGTCATTGTCGTGGCGACCGAGACGCGGGCAATCTCGCCGCTCAACTGGCTGGTCACCCGGGCATGATCGAGCGTAACCAGATCAGACCAGTTGGCCTCGGCAAGCTGGGTAACGAGCCGGCTGCGCTGCTCTGCGATGAAGCAGTGCTGGAGCTGCCAGAGCATCCGGTCGCGCACGAAGATCACGCCGCCGCGGACGATCATCACCAGCAGGAACGCGCCCAGCGCCGTGACCAGCAGCCGTTGCCGATCGTCGCCAAGCATGGCTTGCGCCCCGTGAATCAGCATCTGGGCCCTGCCATTGCCGGCATCGCTGCCGCCGGGGGCCAAGATAAGGCCGATGATCGGGATGAGCAGTGCCAGTCCAAGCCCCTCGAACAACGCCGCCAGCAGAATCGCGCCGAACGCGTACGCACCGCGCTTGCCGCTGCTCGTGATCAGCGCGCCGACATAGCGCCGGAATGTTGGCCATCTCGCCCGTGTCACCGCAGGACGCGCCGGGCGAAATGCTTGGCTTTTGCAGGCTCGCCCGCTATTTTTCCGAGCTTGAGCAGAAGGCGCAGATGACACGGGCAGCGACGATGACGCGGAAGCTGGGCACGCTGATTAGCGTGGGCCCGCGGCGTCAATTGCTGGTATTGCAGGCGATCGTCCAGCTGGGTCGCGCACGCTGGCTGTTGCGGCAGCATGGCTGGGCCAGCGTGTCGGCCAGGCTCGGCACGATGATCGCGGCACTCGATGTGCCCGCGTTGCAGGCGCCGATCAGTGTGGCGGATTTGACGGCTGCGCGGTTGGCGCGCGATGTGGGTTGGGCAGTGGGTGCGATTGCACGGTTCATGCCGTTTCGCGCCAAATGCCTCGAACAAGCGATTGCAGCCCATGCGATGCTGAACGTCCGGGGCATCGGGGCATTCACTTATTTCGGCGTCTCGACGGTCTCGGGTGAGATTGAGGCGCACGCATGGCTCGATGCCGTCGGTATCAGGGTGATTGGCTACCCCGTTCCGCGCGATTACGTCGCGATAAGCTGTTTTGTGCCGGCCACGTGTTCGGCACTGTAATTGGTGTCCGTCGGCGTTAGGATGGTGGCCCGTTATAGCTGGACTCATGTCACGATGCGTACGCGCCTGAAGATAGATTTTGTTTCCGATGTCTCGTGCCCATGGTGCATTATCGGCCTGCGCGCGCTGGAGCAGGCGCTTGCCCGCAGTAACGATGTTGTTGAGGCAACGATAACCTTCCAGCCTTTTGAGCTCAACCCGGATATGCCGGCTGAGGGACAGAACATCATGGAGCATGTTGCGCAAAAATATGGCGCAACGCCGGAACAGTCGGCCGCGACCCGGGAGACGATCCGCGCGCGCGCCGCCGAGCTTGGCTTTACGATGGCCGGTTCCAGCGACAGCAGGATATACAACACGTTCGACGCCCACCGGCTGTTGCATTGGGCGGAAACAAGCGGCCACCAGGCGGCGCTGAAAAATGCCTTGTTCGAGGCCTATTTTACCCATGGGCAGAATCCGGGCGATCACCAGGTGCTGGTTGCGGCGGCGGCGGCGGTGGGGCTCGATCCGGTCGCGGCAGGCGCGGTACTGGCCTCGGGCCAATATGCCGAGGACGTCCGCGCCGCCGAGCAATTGTGGCGGACGCGCGGGATTAGCGCCGTGCCCGCGGTGGTCATCAACGGCAAATATCTGATCCTGGGCGGCCAGCCGCCCGAGGCCTTTGAAAAGGCGCTGCGAGCGATTGCGGCCGAGGGATGACTGGCTGAAAAACACCGGCCAGACAGGGGCTTGATCGCGCTGCCCGGATCGGCCAGCCTGTCGGGAGGGCCCGGCCAAGGCGAAGGGAGGAACGGCGATGATTGACGACAGCTTGTTGGTTCAGGATGATTTCGCGCCGCATCTTGGTTCGTCATTCACCGTCACCAGCATCGATGGCGCGGAGATGCCGATGACGCTGGTGGCGGTCGAACGTGGCCTGCGCACCGATTGGGCTGGGCAGAAACGCGACGCGTTCACGCTGATATTCCATTGCGCGTCGGACGATGTGCTCCCCCAGGGCAGTTACCCCTTCCAGCATGCCGGGATGGGGGCGCTGGAAATTTTCATTGGTCCCATCAAGCGGGTTGATGACGGCGTGCACTATGCAGCGAGCTTCAACTGACATTGGCCGGTGCGCCGCCTGCGCCGGGGTCGCCGCTGATGATTTGCTCCATTTCCAGATACACGCCGGTGTCAGCAATCTCCACAAAGCCCAGCCGGCGATAGAGCCGTAGCGCTGGATTGAATTTCTCGACGAAGATGCCAACGCCAAGCCCCGCTTGCGCTGCGGTTTTAATCAAGGCGGTTAGGATCGCCGTGCCAAGGCCGATGCCGCGCCACTGCGGCATCAGCGCGATATCGATCACGTGGAGCTGGGTTGCGCGGCGATCGAGATAGAAGCGCCCGACGGGCTGGCCATGCTGCTCGATCACGTCAAAAGCACAATTAGGGAAATAGTGGCGATAATGGCTGCGCTGCGCGTCGAACTGCTGCGCGATAAAAGCCTGCTTCTGGGCGCCCGACCAAGTCGCCAACTGGGCGAGTTCTTCGTCCCGGGTCGATCCATAGAGCGCGCGGAGGAACGGCAAGTCTGCGTCGGTCTCGGCCCGCAAACGGTAACCATCATCCAGCAGCGCCGCCGGCAGGGGAAGGACCGGCGGCGTCGCGGGGATGGGGTGGTTCATCGACATCAATTGCGCGACGGGAAAATGCCTTCGGTTGCGATACAAAAATTCAGCGCCAGCAACGGTTGCTGATTCTCATGCGGGAGTGAATTGCCCATCTGGCCGATCGCCTGCGGGGCCATGGTGGTGGTGGCCGGTGGGGGGGCAAATAATTTTGCCCCCAGCGACGTTCCCAGGCCGGCATCGGCGGTGGGCGTATTGCTCTGCTGAACGGGGGCATTGGACGGTACCAGTCCATTGGCCGAATGGTTATGGCCTGGCATCTCCTGCGCGGTCAGCGTCACAGACGGTGTGCCGCTGGTTTCGCCGATCTGCCGTGAAGTCAGGCCGGGGCCGTTGCCCCATCCCATCGGGGCAACGCCCTGGAAGTTGGGGACCGCAAAATTGGTTGTTCCGTTGCCGCCATAGATAACGCCAATCACCGCGAACAACGGGGAATATTGCGCGATCGGCAGCAACTGGCCGTTACAAAATACCCACCCCCGCGGATTGAAGTGGAAGCCGAGGGCCCGGATTTCACCGATAAATGGCTCTGCCATAAGCTTGCTCCTGCGTGCTAGTTGCGGCTTGGGAAGATGCCCTGCAGGGCAATGATGAAGCTGACGCACAAGGCGGGCATCAAATTGGTGTGCGACTGATTGTTACCCGTCATGGTGACGGCACCGGGCGCATATTGATCAGTGGTCGTCGGCAAATTCGTCGGCACAGTATAGATCTTGCCTGCGCCGGTCGGGACGCCGGGAAGAACCGTTGGCCCGGGAGTCGAGGTGGTCGCTGGCGCGTTGTAGACATTGAATGGGTGCTGGTGCGCCGGGAGATTGCCCGTCAGCAACGTGACGTTCTCCGTGCCTGCCCTTTCGCCAATCACGCGGGGCGTCAGGCCCGGGCCAGTGCCCTGCGAGATCGGCAAGCGCCCGCGCATGTCGGGCAAACCAAATGTCTGCACGCCGTCGCCGCCATAAGTGGTGCCGATCAGCGAAAACAGCGCCGAATTCTGCGAGATCGACATTAATTGGCCATTGCACAACGCCCAGCCTGTCGGTGCAAAATTGCCCCCAAACATGCGAACTTCACCCAGGAATTGTTCGGACATGGCGCCCCTCCCTCTTTTTCTTGCAGCGGCGATTGTTCAATTGCGTGACGGGAAAATGCCCACCAGGGCGATGCAGTAGTTCATCACCAGATAGGGCTGCATATTTTCGTGCGGAATGCCATTCCCGGTAATGCCGATCGATGTTGGGGTGATGGTAAAGGGGGCGGCAGGGCCGGCTGCCAGGAAGTCGATTGGGCCCGAAGGATCGGTACCAATGATCGCATTAGCCGCCGAATTGGCGCTCGCCGTTGCCGATGTTGCAGAAAACCCGTGTGTATGGGCGGGCATCGTCGTCAGCGTCAGGCCAACGGTCTCTACGCCAACTGCCGCGCCTTGCGGCAGGGAGTTGCTATAGTGTTCAGGCGTGCGGCCGCGCAAATCGGGCAAAGCAAAATTAGTGGTTCCATTGCCACCATATTGGGTGCCAAGCAAAGAAAAGAGTGCCGTATTTTGTTGAATAGGCAAGAGCCTGCCGTCACAAAACGCCCATCCCTTCGGCGCCCAATTCCATGGTAGCAGCTTCACTTCACCAATGAACGGATTCATTGTAACGCCTCCCCCTGGTATTGTGCGCCGTTTCCAAAACGACTCGATTAACGGGCCTTGATGCCTGCAAGCATAAGAATCTCGAAAAACGTTGCAAGGCCATTGTTGAGGTGCGCTGCAACAATTTTGTTACCGTAATATCATTGTTATTGATATGTCGTCCGATGTGAGTCTTGAAATCAATCAATGCTATAAAATGCGATAAGGTCAGCTTCGTCATAAATTTTCCGATAGTGGATTAACTTTGCCATAGGGCAATGACAAAATAGCTGGCGGCGTCAGGGGAGCAGCTGACTGCGCAGTTGGGGCGCGGGTATATGGACATGGCTCCCACTATTGTTTAGGAGATTGCTGTCAA
This sequence comes from Sphingomonas sp. 28-63-12, assembly GCA_002281535.1. Classification (GTDB taxonomy): domain Bacteria; phylum Pseudomonadota; class Alphaproteobacteria; order Sphingomonadales; family Sphingomonadaceae; genus Sphingomonas. The sequence continues at coordinate 62,893 of NCGD01000008.1, read as the reverse complement.
AATGGCATGGGTAAGGGGCTAAACTATGACTAATCGAGATGACGTTGAGCCGAAACGCCCCTGGCAAACGCCTTTGGTGATTGTCTCGGAGATTGTTCTGGACACGTTGTCAGGCAGCTCACCGTCCACTCCTGAAGGTCAGCCGGTCCCGGGGGTCCCTGGTGGCATGGGTGGCCCAGTCAGTTGATGATCTTGCCCTGGCTGCGGTATCCTGGCCGGGGTTGTAACCCAATTTAGCGATCAACCTGGCTGGCAGAGACGACCCTCACCAGCTAGCCCGACGGGCCGTCTTTGCGCCGTAATTTCATCGATTTTGGCGGTCAAACCAATCAATATACCGCGCAATTCTGAGCGTGTTGATGAGCCGCAGTGCCTGGCTGGGCGGGCCGTCCAACAATTGTCCCGCTTGCTGGTCGGCGCGAAGGCGATCGACATCGATATAGTTGTTGAGGACTGGATTGTCGGCCATCCTGGTGATTAGGTCAGTGATCGCCGCCGTCATGCCGTCGACGGTGTCCCTGAAGCTTGGGTCGAAATATTCCTGTCCGCGCGCAGCTGCGAGCAGTGCCGGTGGCAGGATGTCCTGCAGGGCCAGGCGGGCAAGGTGGCGCATCCGGCCGTCGGCAAAATGAAGATGTTCCGGTATGGCCTGCCCAAATGCCACGATGCGCTTGTCGAGCATCGGGTTCGTCAACAACAGCCCGCAACTGGCAGATTCGATCGCCTGGTTGGGATGCGGAAGGCGTTGGATGGCGTGCAGCATCGCGACATCGAGCGCGCGGGCATCCTGCCTTTCGTACAGCCGCAAGAGATCGGGTGGCAACAACAGGCGGCTCTTGACCATGCGGGCGAGTAGCGGGGGCGCGGCATAAAAGTTGCGGCTGAATGCCGCCGGGCCATGACGGATGCGCCGCCACCATCGCCTTGCTGGCCGCGGCAGGACTTGGCGAACTGCGATCCAGGCGAGCGATCGCGCCGGCACATTTTCTCGCGCAGCGCTGGCCCGGACTTCGCGCACGAACCGCCCGATCCGCCCCCGCGCCAGCAGCGCCGACAGCGCCCGGTGACGGCGCGGGTTGAGCGTCTGGTCGCCCCCAAATCCGTCCATCATGACCCGGCAGCCCCGTGCGGCGAGGCTCTGGTGAAAGGCACGGCTCACATGGCAGGTCGGGTCTGGCGGACGGTCAAGGGCGCGACATAATTGTTCGAAATCGTCAAACGGCGTTTCCGTTGTTCGGACGAACCAGCAATGATCGAGATGCGGCATCGTTTGCAGGCACCACTCCACCTTGGCGCGCGCGTCGCGGGGATCATTGCTGCCCGGGGCCAGCGCGGAGGTGACGGTAACCAGCTTCATCCCTGGCGGTAGGGCGGGGCCGCTAAGGGCAGCGATGGCGCTGCTGTCAAAGCCGCCGCTCAGCAACAATCCCGGTGGGGCGATGGCGCGCCGGACGCGGCAGGCGACCGCCTCGGCCAGCAGTTGCCGATAGGTGCGCACATAATAGGCGTCGTCATGGTCGAGATGGGCGGGATCCGGCCCGATCGTCCAATAGCGCTGCTCCTTTGGCGGGCGATCGGCAGCGATCGTCAGCGTTGTGCCGCCGAGCAGGCCGGTAATCCCCTGGAACATCGTCGCCCCATCGGCGGACTGGAAATCCAGGCAGAGCAAACGGGCGATGGCGGCGTCATTCAGGGCACGCGGCACCTCGATCAGACTCAGCAGCGCCTTGGGTTCGCTGGCGAAGGCGAAAAAGCCCTCGCCATGATGATAATGGATATAGCGCTGGCCCATATGATCGCGGCCCAGCACTAATTTGCGCGCCGCCACGTCCCAGATCGCAAAGGCAAAATCGCCCAGCAGCTGCGCCGCGCAGGCCGCACCCCAGCGTCGATAGGCGTGAAGGATTAGCGCACTGTCGGGCAGCGTCGCCAGGCTGGTCGGATCGATCGCCAGCAATTCGGCCAGTGCTTCGCGATTGTCGATCCGAGCATCGGCGACCAAGATCAGGCCGGCGTCACGATCATGAAGCGGCTGCGCATCGTGCGCATCCTCGCGCGTTTCGCGCGCCAGCCCATGCCCCAAGCCGATCGCCCCGTCGATAAAGCTGTTGCGCCCGTCAATTGCGCGGTGGGCCATCGTTGCGCCCATCCGATCAATGTCGCCCGGATCGACCTGAGTACCATCAAACCGCCAGATGCCATAGATGGCACTCATTGTTGATCGATGGCGATGGCCTGTTGCGCGGCTAACTTTTCGATAAATGCCGCCACTTCGGCGCGGCAGGTCTCTGCCGATACGTCGAATTGGGTAAGCAACTGCGCTTCAATCGCATCGATTGACTTCGGTGTCTCCAGCATATCCCAGATACAGGCACCAACCATGTTTAGCCCAAGATATTGGCCGTTAGATACACTCATCATCACCATCTCATCACCAACCCTGGCCGCGACCCAATCGCCTTGTCGATGTATCATTGGTCAATCTTCTCCTGCGGTATTGCGATGTAATTTACGTTACTTGCGCTATAGCCCAGCCGCTTCATCATTGGCCAATGATTCTGCTCTATCCTGGCGATCTGCGTGGCGTTGAGATCGCCCCGCCAGCCGCCAGCCAGGCCGCGTCTGAAAAAGCACTGAGCCCTAATGCCGCCTTCGCCAAAGCCATGGCGGGCCTCCTGCCGCTGGAGTTCGTCCATGGCGGCCGCCCCGATTGCCCGGTCAATCGCCGCCGGCCCTGGATCCCAGCCGACAAAGTCGAGCGCCGTCGCGAGGGTGACCTGCGGTGCTTGATGCAAATCTTCATACCGGATCAAATGGACCGGGATGTCCCGCTGATCGAGCCAGCTGGCCACAAAGCCGCTCCAGTCGAGCAGGCGCTGTCGCAGTTGCGGGGGCTGGCCGGATCGGTCGCCGGCAAGGCGATAACGGGGATTGTTCATCGTGCCGATCGCCTGATCGAGCGACTGGCCGAAATGATGGGCAAATGAACTGACCACGTCGCGCGGATCGCGCACGATCAGCAAAACGCCAGCGCCGCCGCGGCGGCCGCCCATCACGGGCTCTCCCCGCGTGTTCAGCGTATAGGCATCGTGCGTTTTCACGAAACGCACGGGCATCTTGTCCGGCACGTCGTCGCTGGTCCGTTCGGCGAGATAGGCATGGAAAGCCGGGCGCAACTGATCGATGGTGTCGTTGGCCAGCAGGCCGGATTCGATCAGCAGATGATCGTCAAATCGCCAGCGCGCGCTGGCGATCCCCTCGGTACTGTCGATCATGTTGATATTGATCGGAGTGTCGCCCGGATCGGCCAGATTGGCCAGCAGGATTCGAAACCATGTGTTGCCCGATTTCGGGTAGGACGCCAGCCAGAAGCTTCGTTTCATGGTGCCACGGTCAGGCCGATGGATGCCCAGTGCGCCTCAAGCGAGTCGATCACCGCTGCAATTGCTTCAAACCGGCGCGGCCGGGTCAGCGTGTAGACATGCCGGCCAGCGGCGGCGATCGCAGCGCTGGCGCGGAAATAGAGCGCGCGCTGATCAAGCGCCTTTGTCAGCTCCGGGCGATAGGATTCTGCAAATAGCAATTTTGCCGCATCGGCGATGTTGGGCCAGGCAATGCCGGCAATCTTGGGCGGGCGATCCTCCGCCAGGCTATAGAGTGCGCCGAAGGGAAGGGAGGCCGGACTGTCCGGATGTGCCTCAAGATGATATTTTTCGATGTTGGGCCGCACTGCCTCTTTCGGCCGGTCGTCGAGCGCAAGCGCCGCGATGGATTGTGTCCAAAGCCTTGGTGCGGCGCCGTCACTGGCAACCCAGACCCGCCCGGCTGGATCGATCGATACCGCGCATTGGTCGTCGGCAAATTGCCGATAGCCGCGCTGGCCGAGGGCCGCTGTCAGCGTTGATTTGCCCGCGCCGGACGGCCCGGTGAACAGCACCGCGCACCCGCCAATCTCGATCGCGCTGGCATGGATCAGGATCGTCCCGCGCTGGTGCAGCAGGATGCCGAGGATCGTGCCGGCCACAAAGGCGGCGACGTCCGCCGGGGTCGCACAAGAATCGGGGGCGTAGCGGATCGAGCATCCGTCTTCGATCAGGAACTGCCCGATGGTCGGAATGTCGAGCAGGATCTGGCGCTCGTTATACTGCCAGGTCGGGCCGCCAGCGATTGCGCCGTCCAGACCTCTTGGCACCGGACCGCGCTCGATCCGGATCGCGGGCCGCGCATCCGCCGGAGCCGGCACCTGACCCGGCAGAGCGATGTCGCTGGCCAGCATCAGCCCAGCCGACCGGTAGAGATGGCGCGGCGCCAACGCCGCCGGCCAAACATCAAGCATCGGCCAACCGCGCCGCCGACCGGCGCCGTTCCTCCAGCTGGTGATAGACATCGGCGACCAGCGCGGCGGCGCTGTGCAGCGTTGGGGTGGCGTCGGCGCGCTTGCCAGCGGTGTCGGGGTTGAACAATTCGCGCGGTGCCTTGGCATTACGACGTGAAGCACTGTGCATTGCCGCCTGATCGTCGGCATCGGTCATGATGCCGAAATGCGGCAGGATGTCGGATGTAACCGCATCCGGCAGCGCGTCATAATTGACCAGCAGCCCGCCGCCGATGGCGGGGTGATCAAGGATCCCGCGGCAAATTGCGACCAGCACGTGGGCGCAATAGGCATCGAGGGGCATGGTCGTGGCGCCAGCGATCCCGAAGATGTTTGCCGGCAAAATCCCCGGCACGGCCTGCATGCCCCGAATGCGATGTTGCGATACCAGGATGTCGATTGGCTCGCGGTAGAGGAATATCCAGGGCGTTTCGGGGAAAGCCAGCCGCAGCAGCGGCAGCGCCCGGCTGTGCCAGCTGTCGAGCTTGACGATGAATGGTCCTGTCGCGCCGCTGCCGTCCGGCCGCCCAAGCGCACCCACCATGGCGCGCACCAGCATCACCTGCGTATCGATCGACAGGTCAGGATTGGCCTGGACGAGCTGGATAATGCCGTCAAGCGGCGGCGGCTCCGACAGGATCGTTACCCCCCTGATCGCCGCCAGCATCTGCGCCACCAATGTCGAACCGCAGCGCGACAGATGAAAGATCAGGCCATCGGGCACCGCCAGCGTCGCCGGCGCCGAATCGACCGCCGGATCAACCAACGCCGCCAGCGTCGTGCGCATCCGCATCAGCCGGTTGAACGGACGCTGTCGGGCAGCGCGCAGCGATTCCTCGTAGAATGGCTCGGTCAGGGGCTTGCCGGCAAAATGCGCCCAATCGATGACCCATTCGCCCATGGCCGCAACAAGCGCGACCGGTCGCCAGCCAAGGCCAGGCCACCCCGCGACATCGGCAGGTGTCTGGTCAAACCGGTCGAGCCCCAGCGGATCGGCGCGCACCGCCGCCCGGATATGGTCTGCCGACAGCATGATGCCGCATCGAGTTGCCTCGGCCTCAACCGCCGCGATGAACAGGTCTGGCGTCTCGATTGATGCAAGCCGCAGCTGGGCGACGGGGTCGGTACGAATACAGGCACGAAACTGTGCCAGCGACGCGAAATTTGGATCGGTATCAGGACTGTCAATAGTGTGTAACAATAGCTTTTCAGGCATTGCTGCTCCCGATAGACAGTCTAGAATCCAGGCATTGATGTTTGTCTTTTGGGGATGTTATCCTGCTCTCGCTGTCGCAACAATCGCCTTTCGCGGTACCAGACCGGATATTGCTGCCGATGACGTTTGATGTCGATCGGCTTCGATCCGATCTTGCTGTTGCTGACGATCTGGGGTGGATCGATCATCTCGTCACGCAAAATTACCAGGGCAGCTGGACGGTGCTGCCGTTGCGGCACAGCGCCGGGGCCACACATCCGGTGATGCAAATCTATGCCGACCCGTCGGCGACCGCCTTTGAAGACGCGCCGCTGCTGTCGCGCATGCCCTATATTCGAACCGTGCTGGCCGCGTTTCAATGTCCGCTACAGGCCGTACGGTTGATGCGCCTCGCGCCCGGGTCGGTGATCAAGGAGCATCGCGATCACGATCTTGCTGCGGAATGGGGCACCGCGCGCATTCATGTGCCGATCACGACCAACGATCAGGTGACGTTTCAGGTCAACCGGCGCCCGATCGCGATGACGCCGGGCAGCGCCTGGTATCTCCGGCTGGCCGATCCGCACAGCGTGGCCAATCGCGGCACCAGTGATCGCGTTCATCTGGTGATCGACTGCACGGTCAACGACTGGCTGATCGCGCTACTGTCCGGGCTGGCCGGGCCGGGCGATTCTGTGGTGCCGCAGCCCACAGCTGGTGCTGCGACGGAACTATGATGCGACAGGCCGGTTAATGACGTGCCCGGCCGCGCAGCCGGGGCCGGTTTCTCAAAGGCGTCGTTAACTCACTCGTCCCTGAATAGGCCAGCAGGCCCGCGCATAAATCATGGACGGCGGTGCATTTCCCCCTAAGAGCTTGACCGGCGCAGGTGTTTTTTGCGCGCGTACTGCCTTCGGGCAGTTGTCGGATTACCATATGAGCGATTTACGCCGAATTATCGTCACTCATCGTTCCGTTGCCAATGTTCGCGCCGAAGACCGCCACGACCTATGGCTGCACAGCAACACCCTCAATTTTTCGCCGCTGTTTGACACCACCCCGCTCACCACTTTCAACGCCGAAAGCGACGTGGCCCAGCTCGGCGAGTTGATTCTTGCCTTTGCCGACATCACTGGCCAGCGCTGGCAGCGCAATGCCGATCACCTCAGGTCCCGCGCCAGCGATTCGCTGTCGGTCAACATCAGCCTGGACATCCAGGCGCAGGGCCGGGCCGGGGAGCGGGCGTTCAGCCAGGGCCCGGGCAGTGCGGTCCTGACCGATCTCGCCCAGACGTCCTGCCATGAATCGTCGAGCGGGCGATCGACACAGATTGTCGTTTCCCGGCCGATGGCGATCGCGGCTGGGCTTGATGTCCATGCGTTGCATGGCCTGGTGCTGCCGCCCGCCGCAGCGGCAATGCTGCGCTCGCACCTCAACCATCTGCGCGAAGCCCTGCCTTACATGCTTGAGTCCGAGGGCCCCCGTGCGGCCCGGACGATGCTCGATATGCTTGTGCTGGCGGTCAATGCGACTGGACGAGCCGAAGCCGCCGCGCTCGGGATCCTAAAGGAAACATTGGCGCTTCGTGTCCGAAACGAGATCCGCCATAATCTCGGGTCTGCATCACTCACCGTCGCCAATCTTTGCCGTCGTCTGCAAATCTCGCGCAGCACCCTGCATCGGCTGTTCGACGGCGATGGCGGCGTGCAGGCCTATATCCGCCAGACCCGCCTTGCCGCCGCAATGCTGGCGCTTGATGATCCTGCCAATGAAGAGCGGATCAGCGCCATTGCTGAGCGGCTGGGCTTTTCAGACGCCGCGCATTTCAGCCGGACTTTCCGCGAGCGCTATGGCGAATCCCCCAGCGACTATCGCGCCCGTCAGCCGAAGCGATGAGTCGACGTCAGCCGACCGCAGCTGCCTTGCGACACATTCCATTTCCAATCTGTTGAAGAATGGCCATATTTTTGAAACTTCCCGCTTTTCCAGGCGACGCCCCGGCTGGCCCCGATACGATTCCGGTGTTGCGCTATTCCACCGATCATTTGCCGCCGGCCGATCGCTATCAGGCATGGCTCCGGCGCGATTGGCCGCGGCGAACCCAAATCTATCGGACCGAACCCAGCGAGCCGTTCAACACCAGCTGGGAATCCGCGCAGCTTGGCGAAGTGACGTTCGTTTATACCAAAATCACGGGAATGCGGTGGGAACGACGGCGAAGCGATATCCGGTCATCCGATTTCGATCCGATCATCATCAACATGATGATCGAGGGGCTGGCGCAGGGCGACATGGACGGCCGGGCATTCTACGAACCCGGCGGCACGCTGCATTTTCATGATCTCGGCCGGCCGTCGCTGCATGTTTCGTCGGCCAGTATCACTTATTCCATCGTTATCCCTCGGCCCCTGGCGCTGCAGCTGTTTGGCACGCTTCACGATCTCCACGGCCTTGTCGTGCCAGCGGCAGTGGCCGAGATGCTGTTCGCGCATGCCGAACAGACGCGCCGCGCCCTGCCGCGGCTTGAAATTCTCGCCGCCCAGGGACTGGGGCGGGTGTTTCAGGAGCTGGCGGTGATTGCGCTGGCGGAGGTGCGGCCGCGGTCATTGCCTGTGGTCACCTCTGAAAAGCTGCTGCTGCAGCGCGTCGAGGCGGAAATTGACCGCCGGCTGGGCGACGGGAAGATCACCATCGCCGAATTGTGCGGGGTGCTTGGTGTGTCACGGGCCCGGATGTTCGCTGCCTTCCGCGCCGAGGGGGGCATTCATCATTATGTTGCGCGCCAGCGGCTGGAGCGCGCGCGTGCCGCGCTCGCCGATCTCACGCGCGCCGAGCCGATCGGCAATATCGCGCATCGCCTGGGGTTCAGCGATGCCCCGCATTTCAGTCGCGCCTTTCGCACCCGATTCGGCATGTCACCGCGCGATTATCGGGCGCTGGTGGCGGCCAGTCCGGCCGAAGATACCCCGGGCTGAATCGGAAAGAGGGCATCCAGGCCCTGTCCCGATTCTGTACTGGGGCCGATCGTCGTGAAACGATCGTACAAGTTTGTGACACATCTGTTCAATGCCGTTTGCCCGGACCTGCCCTATGGCAAAGGCCCCGTTTACCAGTGTTTTTTGGGCCGCTGCCCGAAAATGGTGACCGGTGTTACTTTTTTCTTGGGGCACATCTCATGTCAAATTCGTTGAACGGCGCAAGCGCGTCGGCCGGTTTCGCTGTAACCAATGGCGAGAAGGCTGGGCGGCTGAGCGGCTGGCGGCGTGGCGCGCTGCTCGGATCGAGCGCGCTGGTTGGTGTCGCCCTTTCGGCGAGCCCCGCGATGGCGCAGACAGTGGTGAACCCTACGGGCGGCGGCACGATTGTCAGCGATACCGGCACGCCAGACGATCAGACAGCGACCGGCGGCGGTGTTCGCATCTATGATATTTCGGATGGCTCAGGCGTCACGGTCAACGGCGTTACGATCAACCAGACGGTCACCGGGCCAACCCCCAATGCGCTGTCCATCGAAGTGCCCTCAGGTAATGGCGGATTGGGCGTTACGTTCAGCGGCAATAACGCGATCTCGACGACCGTAAGCGGCGGCGCTGCGGTCACGATCAGCAACACCGGCAATTTGGGCGTGGGGTTCACCTCGAGTGGCTCGACTTTCACCGGCAGCTACGGCTTCATCGTCAATAATCCCAACGGCTTTGCCGGCTTCAATTCGCAAGGCCAGTCCCAGACCATCATTGCCAACGGCACGGCAGTCACCGGCATCAGCGTTGCGGCGCTGCTCAATCCCGAAATCTATCTTGGCACGTCGACGATTTCGGGTTTCGCCACCGGCGTTAATGTGACGACCACCGATACTCGGCAGCTCTATGCGCTGGTCAACTCGACCGGTGGGACGATCAACGCCACGCAAGTCGGCATCAACATCGCGCCCGCTGCGGCCAGCACCGGCATCGTCCAGTCGCAATCGGCAATCACCGCGCCAACGGGCATCCAGGTGTCCGGCGGTGGCGGCGCGACCATTACCACCAGCGGCGGCGGCACGATCAACAGCACGTCGAGCGGCACCGGCACGGGCATCTTCGCGACGAGCAGCGCCGGGACGAGCAACGTTGTCGTCACGGTCGGTGCGGCAATCGGCGGCACGACGCCGCCGGCAAAGGGCATTGTCGCCTCGACGACCGGCACCTCCACCGGCGCGATCAACATCAGCACCACGGCAGCGATTTCGGCAACCAGTCGGGGCATCGACATCAACCAGGTCAGCCGCGCCAATACCGGCTCGGTCGCGATCGGCGCCAACGTTACCGCCGGCACCGGCATCTACAGCTTCAACGGCGTGTACGACATGACCGTCGCCTCGGGCGCCACGGTTACGGGCACGGCGGCGCTTGCTGGCGGGGGCGTCGGCTATGGCATCTATGCGACCAACACGCCCGGTACGGTCACCAATTCAGGCACGATCCGGGCGACTGGTACCGGCGGCATTGGCGTTTATCTCAACGGCGATGGGGTTGTCACTAACAATGCGAGCGGCCTGATCAGCGGTGCCACCGGTATCCAGCTCGACAATATGGGCACGCTGACCAATGCGGGCACCGTCACCGGCTTGGCTGGGGTCGGCCTTCAGAACTTTGGCGGCACGACCACCAATACCGGTTCGATCACCGGCACTACCGACGGCATTCGGAACACCGCCAACGTCTTCAATCTCAACAACACCGGCGGCTCGATCACGGGCGGCACCAACGGCGTGTACGTTACCGGCGGCATCTTGCGCCTGGCCAACACCGGCACGATCCAGACGACCGGGGGCACCGCAGGCGCAGGCCTCGCCGGTGTACGGCTCGCGTCCACCCTCACGGTCCAGAATCAGACGATCACCAATAGCGGCACGATCAGCGGCGGCAGCGATGCGACGCATGGCTATGGCATCGACGTCGAAGACGGCATCGCCGTGATCACCAACCAGTCGGGCGGCAACATCACCGGCGGCACCGGCGCGATCCGGCTTGCAAACGCCAATGCATCGACGGTTACGCTCAACAGCGGCTCGACCGTTACCGGTGACATTCTTTCGACCAACACGGGCACGCGGGCACTGACCGTCGCGGGTTTGCTATCGGGCAACTACAATGCAGCTGCCGGTACCGGTGCCACGACCTTTACCCTCAACACGGGTGGCTCGATTCAGAGCGTGTCGATGGGCAACACGGCCGGCACCTTCACCTGGAACGGCGGCACCGTTGGTGGCACGCTGACCGGCGGCACCAATTTGTCGACGCTGAATTTCAACATCGGCGCGGGCAACACCGCTTCGCTTGCCAGCATTACGCGGTTCTTCGGCAATGTGAACAGCGGGACGCTGATCCTCAATGGCCAAACGGGTTCCAACGGTGCCTGGCAGGTTGGTGCGACCGGTTTGCTTCGTATTGGATCGTCGATCACGGTAAGCAGCGCGAGCACTTTCGCAAGTCTGCAAACAGCGGGCGGGCGGCTGCAAATCGATAACGGCGTCACATTGTCGCTTCCAGGCACCGGTATCAACGTGTCGGGCGGCAATATGGCCAACCCGATTAATGTCACCAACAACGGGACCTTCATCAGCAGCACGGCAAGCGGCGGTTCATCGGGGTTTATCTATTACGGCATCAACAACAACGGTGGCGGTTACCTGACGGTCAACAACACCGGATCGATCCTGACCGGCAACTTTGATTACACCGCCGCGATCAACAACGCGCTGACGACGATCGTCACCAACAGCGGCACGATCCAGGGCGGCGCGACGGGATCGACGCTGCTTACCTATGGCGCGCGGTCGACCAGCGGCACGTTGACGCTGAACAACACCACCGCAGCCAGCGTTATCGCGGGTGGCGCGCAAGGCGTGCTGACGACGGGCGGTACGCTGAGTGTCACCAATGCGGGCTTCATCGTCGGCACCGGCGATGCGATCAACGCGGCGGGTACGACAACAATCACCAACAACGCCGGCGGCACTATCGGTATCGGCACTGTTACGGCTGGCGTCTTCACCGCGACCGGCGGCACGGGCTCGGCGATTGCCACCGCTGGAAGCGCCACGATCATCAACGACGGCACCCTTTACGGCAATAGCTTTGCCGCGATCACCAATGCCAGCAACAGCGTGCTGACCCTCACCAACCGGGGCACGATCACGTCGGGAGCGGGCGGCGATGCGGTGGCGGCGATTGGCACTGCCAATGTACTGAATTCGGGTACGATTTCGACGAGCGTCTTCTCTGCGGTCAATGCCGTGGGCGGCGGTACGATCGTCAACGCTACAGGCGGCGTCCTGATGGGCGGCAACGACGCGACTTTTGGCGAGGCTGTCCAGTTCAACGCGGGCACCGCGATCTTCACTAACTACGGATCGGCTAGTTCGACGATCGGCAAGGGCGTGTTCGTTACCGGCGCGGCCGCGACGACGATCAACTTGCAGGCTGGTTCCACCACCGGCAGCATTCAGACGGGCAGCGGCAATGATACGCTGAACCTGTACAATGGTCGCGGCACAGCAAGCACGGCTACGGTCGATGCGCCGAGCGGCATCACGCTGCAGAATGCCGGCACCCTGGCCGGCGCCACTATCGGCGCGATCGATCTGGGCGGCGGCACCAACACGCTCACCTTGCGTGGCACGGGCGACGGCACGGCTGCAAACGGCGCGGCGGGCACGATCGCCAGTGCCTCGGTTGCGGGGCTGACCAATCTGTCGAAGCTTGACAGCGGCATGTGGACGCTGACGGGTGCGGGCGTTTATGCTGGCACAACAACAGTTTCCGGCGGTACGCTTCGGGTGCTGAACACCGGCAACGGGCTTGGTGACGGCAATGTATCGATCGCGTCGGGCGCGACGCTGCAGTTCGACAATCAGACCGGTGGCCAATATGCTATCAAGTCCACAACCTTTACCGGCGCGGGGCGTTTGCTGTTTACCGGCAGCACCGGGAGTTCGACGAGCTTCGGCAATGCCGGCAATGTCACGGTCAGCCTGTCGCAGGGGGGGCTGATCGACGTACAGAGCGGCACGGTCGCGGGCAGTGCATCGGGCCAGGGCTTTTTCACTGGCAACTTAGGCAGTCTGAATATTGCGTCGGGCGCAATTTTCGATGGCGTCGAGGGGACGATCATCGTCGATGGCCTGACCGGGGCAGGCTTGCTGCGCGGCGGCTTTTTCGGATCGGGCAGCACGACGATCGGCATCGCCAATGGCAGCGCGACCTTCACCGGGACGATTGCCGACAGCACCAATTTCCCGAGCCCGCTCATCCTGAACAAGGTCGGCACCGGCACGCAGACGCTCAGCGGGGTCAACACCTATACCGGCGGTACTAACGTCCTTGCCGGCACGCTGGTCGTCACCACGGCCACTAACAGCTTTGCCGCCGATGGGCTCGGCAGCAGCGGCACGGTCGCGATCTCGGCCGGGGCAACGGTGCGCTATGACAACCCCTATACCAGCGTGATCACGGGCCCCTCGGGCAGCCAGATCTATGCGTCGCACAATACCTATACCGGCGCGGGCACGCTGGCCTTTACCGGCAATGCGGCCTCGCTGACGGTACTTGACCACCTGAGCGGTACCGCCGATGTGGCGCTGAGCCAGGGCGGCTTGATCAACGTGCAGAGCGGCCATGTGCTGGTGCGCGGCGCTGGCGTCTTCGCCGGCAACCAGGGCAACCTCGCCATTGCGACGGGCGCGGTCTTCGAAGCCGCGGCCGATATCACCGTCAACAGCCTCACGGGGGGTGGCAGCTATATCGGCGGCGGTAGCACTATCCTGACCGTGGGCGTCGCGGGCGGCAGTGGCCAGTTCGACGGCACGATTGCCAATGGCGGCTCGCCTGCTGGGTTGACCAAGGTCGGCGCAGGCGTCGAGACGCTCAGCGGCGTCAACACTTATAGCGGCGCGACGACGATTAGCGGCGGTACGCTGGCGCTTACAGGCGCGGGTTCGATCGCGTCGTCTTCGGGCGTCATCGCGAACGGCATATTCGATATTTCGGGCCACACGGGGACAGCGTCGATCAGGTCGCTGACCGGATCGGGCACAGTGAATGTGGGCCAAAACGCGCTGAGCCTGACCGCAGCGTCGGGGACTTTCTCAGGCGTGATTGCGGGCACGATCGGCAGCGGATTCTATTCGTTGCAGATCAACGGATCGCAGACATTGACCGGGGTGAACACCTATACCGGCTGGACGTCTGTCAACACCGGCTCGACCCTGTTCCTATCGGGGAACGGCTCGATTGCTGCATCGCAGGCGATCGGGTTGTTCGGCACGCTGAACATCAGCGGGCATACCGGCGGCGTGACAGTACAGAACGTCAACGACCAATCCTTTACCCCGGCGTCGATCATTCTCGGCGCGAATACGCTGACGACCAATTCTCTCACGCTGTCCGGCACCGCATCGGGCACCGGCGGCCTGACCTTCGCCAACGGCTTTTCCAGCACGCTTTTCGGGGCAAATACCTATACGGGTACGACCACGATCGGGACTTCCGCTGCCCTGTTCCTGAACGGGACCGGTTCAATCACCTCGTCGGCGGTGGTCAATAACGGCTCGCTCAATATTGCCAGCCACACCGGGGGCACCAGTATCGTCAACCTGTCGGGCGCGGGCACGACGGCGCTCGGCGCGAACACGCTGACGCTCACCAATGCCAGCGGTACCTATTCGGGCGCAATCACCGGCACCGGCGGCCTCACCAAGCAGGGCGCCGGCACCTATATTCTCAGCGGTTCCAACAGCTATACCGGCACCACGACGATCAGCGCGGGGACCCTTCAGGGCACCACCAACAGCATTGCAGGCAGTTCGATCGTCGATAATGCAACGCTTACCTATAATCAGGCATTTTCAGGCACGGCCACGCAGAATATTTCCGGCAGCGGGCGGGTGACGGTCACGGGGCTGGGCGCGAATACCCTGACATTTGCAGGTAACCTGACCAACGATGGCGTCGATGTCACCGGCACGTCGATCGTGTCGTTTGGCGGTACGAACTCGACATCCGGCCGGACGGTGAATGTCTCTGCCGTTAGCACCACCATCAACATTCTCGACAACGCATCGCTTTCATCAGGCGGCACCCCAACGATCTTCAGCGGCGCCACCGGGACCATCGTGAACAATCTTGGCGCGATCGCCAGCACCAGCGATATTGCGGTCAATCTGTCGCAGGGCGGCACGTTCAACAATGGTTCGGCAAGCGATAGCGTCGCCGGCGCGACTGGCGGGTTCATCGGCTTCGCCAGCGGATCCGCGCTCGCCACGATCAATAACTATGGTGCCATCCGCGGCACCAGCCTGGATGGCATTAACGCGCCGACCCTCAATCTCACCAATTTTGGGACCGGCATCGTCACCGGCGGGCGCTTTGGCATCGGCGGCAATGTGCTGACCATCGGCAATGCTGGCCTCATCGTGGGGTCGACCTCCGGTGTGTCGGCATCCTCGACTGTGGCCATCACCAACAGCGGCCTGATCGGGGCCGGCACCCTTAGCGGCACGACCCAGGCGAGCTACACCGCCAGCGGTGGTGCGGGCATCGTCGCGAGCAATGGCGGCACGATCACCAACCTGAACGGCGGCACCATCAGCGGCGGGACGGCATCGATCCAGCTGACTGGCGCAGGCTATACCGTCAACCTTAATGCTGGTTCGACCACCACTGGCTTGATCGACGCGAGCGGCACCTCCGGCACCAACAGCTACACGGTTGCGGGCACGCTCAACGGCGGGCTCGCCGCGGGTGGCGGCAATGATACCGTCAATCTCGACACGAGCGCCACCGTAACAGGCAGCATCGATGGCGGTGCTGGCACCGATGCCGTCGTCCTGACCGGATCTGGCACGTCCACCTTGTCAAGCGACATCACAGGCTTTGAAAGCCTGACTAAGAATGGCACCGGCACATTCACGCTTTCCGGCACGAATAGCGGCTTCAACACCGTGGCGATCAACACGGGCACGTTGAATTCAGCCAGTGCATCAGCAATCGGCAACGCTGCGGTTACCGTGGCAAGCGGCGCCACTTTTGGCGTCGATACCGCGCAGGCAATCGGCAGCCTCGCCGGCGCCGGCAACGTAACGCTGAGCGACACGCTGACAGCGGGCGGCAATGACAGCAGCACCATCTTCTCGGGCATCGCCTCAGGCGTTGGCGGCCTGACCAAGACCGGCGCTGGTACCTTGACACTTTCGGGCGCGAACACCTTTACGGGCGACGTGACGATCGCTGGCGGCACGCTGGCATACGGCGCCAATGATGTGCTGGACGACGGCGTGGCGGTGACGGTCAACAGCGGTACGACCTTCAACCTCAACGGCTTCAGCGACACGATCGGCACACTTAACCTGTACGGCACCCTGTCGAATGGCGGCCTGCTGACGGCGGGCACGTACAACGCCTATGCCGGCAGCACGATCAATCAGGCGATCAGCAGCGGCACGCTGAACATCTATGGCGATACGTCGCTCACCTCGGCAACGACGGCATCGCCGGTCAACAT
Organism: Sphingomonas sp. 28-63-12; assembly: GCA_002281535.1. Lineage (GTDB taxonomy): Bacteria > Pseudomonadota > Alphaproteobacteria > Sphingomonadales > Sphingomonadaceae > Sphingomonas. Next base: position 46,781 of record NCGD01000008.1, on the reverse strand, counting down.
CATCACCGGCACGCTGGCATTGTCGCAGGGCGGGTCGCTGTCGCAGTCGCGCGTCGTGGCAGACGGTACGCTTGATCTGTCCGCGCTTGGCGGGGCTTCGGTTGGAATCAGCACGCTGAACAAGATCGACCAGTTTTATGCCGACTTCCATGGGTCGACAACGCCGATGGGCCCCAATCAGCTGAGCTTCCGGGCGGCGGTCTATGGCGTGAACGCCATCATCGGATTCACCAATGCATCCGGCCAGATCATCAACGTGATCCGGACAAGCAACGATGACGTCAATTTCTACAACGTCGTCTCGGGCGATCCGTTGATTGGTACGTTGTGCATTGCAGGCGCCAACACCGCCTGTCTCACGGCGACCGGATCGGTACAGGATCTCATCCCGACAATAACTGCACTTAATAACGGGTCGGGCCTGTATATCGCCGGGCAAAGCTCGTTCGATGCGACCATCGGTGACTTGCTTGCCGGTAGCGGCAGTTCGCAGATTCTATCGCTGGCGGGGTCCGGTTCGGTTATTCTCGGCGGCACAACGCTCGTGATCGGCAACGCCGATGACGCGTTTTCCGGCGCAATCTCGGGTGCCGGCGGCGTAACGCTGACGGCCGGCAATCAGGCGCTGACCGGCACCAACAGCTATACCGGCCTCACTACTCTCGACGGCGGCACGCTGACGCTCGACGGCGGCGCGGCGATTGCCGATGGCAATATGGTGCTGGTGAATGCCGGCGGCACGCTGGCGCTGCTGGCGAGCGAGCGGATCGGCAGCCTCAACGGGGCGGGGGCGGTCTCGCTCAATGCCAATACCCTGTTCCTCGGCACCAATGATCTCGACTCCAGCTTTTCGGGCATCGCCTCGGGGACGGGCGGGATTACCAAGACCGGTGCCGGCACGCTGACGCTGTCGGGTGCCAACAGCTACATCGGCTACACATCGATCTATGGCGGTTCGCTGGTGTTCGGCGCGTCTGACGTGCTGGCGGACACCTCCACGCTCATCATCGAGAACGCGACCGCCGATCTCGGTGCCAACAACGATACGATTGCGGCCTTGCTGCTGACCAATGGCACATTGAACGGCACCGGCACGTTGACCGCGGGCGAATATGCTCTGCAGGATTCGGTGATCAACGCCAATCTCGGCACCGGCTATCTGCATACCTCGGCCAGCAACATGCTGACCACGCTCAACGGCACCTCGGCTGCGAGCACGGTTGAATCGGAAGCCGGTACGCTCGCGCTCGGCGCGTCGGACCGGTTGCTCGACACAGCGACTCTCTACGTCGATCGCGGCAGCATCTTCGATATGCAGGGCTTCAGCGACACGGTCGGCAGTCTTGGCCTCCAGGGTACGCTCGACGGCACCGGCACGCTGACGGCCGCTACCTATTTTCTCACGGCAGGCATTGTGAACGGCAATCTCGGGACCGGATCGGTCTATGTGAGTCGTGATACCTTGAGCGGCGATACGGTCACCACGCTCAATGGCACATCCGCCGCAACCAGCATCCAGGTCAACAACTTGGCGACGCTGGCCTTGGGCGCTGCCGACCGGATTGCGGATACGACGACGGTTTCGGTCAACGCTGGCGGCACGCTTGATATTGCCGGGTTCAACGACACGGTTGGCAGTCTCACGCTTGGCGGCACGCTGAACGGCACCGGCACGCTGACGGCGGCGAGCTATGTTCTCGCTGGCGGCACGGTCAACGCCAATATCGGCGACGGCACGCTGACCCAGGTTTCGGGTTCTTCGGTACTCAATGGCACATCGACGGCCGCGACGGTGGCGATCAATGGGGGAACGCTGGTCCTCGGCGCGTCGAACCGCCTCGCGGATGTAGCGGCAGTTGTCGTTGCAAGCGGCGCCGCGCTGGACCTGAACAGCTTCACCGATACAGTTGGGTCGCTGACGGTGGCCGGCACCTTGTCGGGTAGCGGCACGCTGACCGCAGCGACCTATTCGCTGACCGGCGGCACCGTTAATGCCAATCTCGGCACCGGTATCCTGACGCAGACGTCTGGCACCTCAACACTGTTTGGAACGTCCGCTGCAGCCACTGTTCGCATCAATGGCGGCACGCTCGCCCTTGGCGCCAGCGAGCGGCTGGCCAATAATGCCGCGCTCAGCATCGCATCGGGCGCGACGCTTGACCTGCGCGGCTTCGACGAAACCGTTGGCCTGGCCAGCATTTCGGGCACGCTCAACAGCAACCCCGTCCGGTCGCAGGCTTCCACGCGGATAGGTGGCGCTCAGGGGGCGCTGGTCCAGCTCGTCCAGGGCACCGGTACGCTGACCGCCGCGAGCTACGATCTGATCGGCGCGACGATCAACGGCAACCTTGGCACCGGCACGCTCAACCAGCTTTCCGGCACCTCGACGCTGAATGGCACGGCGGCTGCGACTGTCGTCGCGATCACCGGCGGCACGCTGGTCCTCGGTGCAGCCGATCGCCTTGCGGATACCGCAGCGGTCTCGGTGGCGAGCGGATCGACGCTGGCGCTTGGCGCCTTTACCGACACGGTTGGATCGCTGGCGCTCGCGGGCACGCTGTCGGGCACCGGCACACTCACTGCGGCTCAATATCAGCTGACCGGGGCAACAGTGAACGCCAATCTCGGTACGGGCAGCCTGTTCCAGCTGGGTGGCGTTTCGACGCTGAACGGCACGGCAGCGGCAACCGCAGTGCAGGTTCAGGGCGGCACCTTGATGCTGGGCACATCGAACCGCCTGGCCGATGCGGCCAATGTTGCGGTTTCGTCGGGGGCGACGCTCAATCTGGGCGGCAATCTCGATACCGTCGGCATTGTCCAGCTTGCAGGCACGCTGGCCGGCACCGGTAGCCTGACAGCAGCGCAATATCAGCTGACCGGGGCGACAGTGAATGCCAATCTCGGCGCGGGAACGCTGTTCCAGCTTGGCGGCACCTCGACGCTGAATGGCACGGCGGCGGCAACGGCGGTGGCGATCAACGGCGGCACGCTGGCGCTCGGCGCGAATGAACGGCTCGCCGATAACGCAGCGGTTCAGATCGCCAGCGGCGCGACCTTCGATCTGACCGGCAAGACCGAAACGATCGGCGCGCTGGGCGGCACGGGAACGCTGGCGCTGGGTAGCGGCCGCCTGGTGATTGGCGGCACTAATGCCGATAGCGGCTTTGGCGGCGCCCTCACCGGTAGCGGTGATGTCGACAAGAACGGCACCGGGACTTTCACGCTCGCCAGCAACCTGGCCCAGACAGGACGGATCAACCTCAATGCCGGGACGACCCAGTTCACCGGGTCGACGGCCGGATCGGTCCGCATCCAGGGAGGTACGCTCACCGGTGGAGCAGCGATTGCGGGCAATCTGGCGCTGACGTCGGGGACCTTCGCGCCTGGTACAAGCGCGCAGCCGATCGCGGCGTTCAGCGCCGGCAGCCTGACCGTCAGCGGCGGCACGCTCGCCTTTGATCTGGGCGGCGCGGCGAACAACTTCGCGGCCGATCAGCTCCGGGTGAGCGGCGCGGCGGCGCTGACCGGCGGTACCGTGGCGACGCGGACGATCGATCCCACTGCCAACTACCGGCTGTCGCAAAACTATGTGCTGGTCAGCGCGGCCGCACTCACCGGTGCCTTTGCCAATGGCGGCAGCTTCGCCGCGATCGGCAACAATGCCGATCTGCAATGGCGCCTGCGCTATGATCTCATCCCCAATTCGGTGGTGCTCGAGCTGCGCAAGCAGGTCGATTTCACCACGGGCCTTGGGGCAGGCGCTTCGGGCAACCAAATGGCAGTCGGCGGCGCGCTCAACGGCGGCGCGTTCATGGCGTCGGACAATTGGGCAGGGATACTGAACACGATCAACGACCAGGACGGGCCGACCCGCCGGGCGACTTTTGACAGCATTTCTGGGGAATCGGTCAGCGACATCAGCTCGGCCACCATCATCGCGACCACCGGCTTTACCGATCTGCTGCGTCAGCGGCTGTCGACCGGTGCTTCCGGCGGCGGCGATGCTAATCTGCTGACCGGTCTGGTCGGCGGCAAGCAGGCACTGGTGGCGCTGGTGGCAACCGCACCGCTCGATGGTGCGGCGACCTTGTCCGGCGCGAGCGGCAGCGCTGACAGCGTCAGCGACAAGCGCGGCGGTGTCTGGCTGCAGGGCTTTGGTGCCAATGGCACGATCAACGGCCAGAGCGGCCAGGCCAAGGTCGGCACCTATTCGGCGGGCGTGGCTGGTGGCATCGATATCCGATCGGGCAATGTCACGGTTGGTGGTGCCTTCTCGGTCAGCCAGGTTGAAACCCAGATCAGCAGCCGCACATCGCGCAATACCGGCACGCTCTATCAGGGCGGTGGCTATGTCGCTTACGATGACGGTCGCTTCTATGGCAGCGTGATCGGCAGCTACTTCAGCGGCGATATCAACTCGCGCCGCAGCGTGTTCGTCGGGGGTACCCAGTTCGGCGTCGCCGATGGCCAGACCATGACCCGCGGCTATTCGGCGGGCGCTGCGCTGGGCTATCGCATCGCGGGCAGCGGCGGGGTGGTCATCACCCCGCAGGCAAGCTTCACTGCTACCGGCGTTGAGCGCGATGCCTTTAATGAAACGGGTGCAGGCGGGCTTTCGCTTCAGGTGGCGCGCGATCATCGCGTCTTGTATGCGGCGACAGCGGAAGGCCGGATCTCGCGGCCGTTCGATGCGCTTGGTGGCGTGGTCGAGCCCTATATCGGCGGTGGCGCGATCTTCAGCTTTGGCGATCTCGACACGCTCAGTGTTAACCGATTCAGCGGCGCGCCGACGGGCACGGGCACCTTCACCATCCAGGGTGCGCGCCTCGCGCCGTTCACGTCGCTGGTCAACGCCGGCATCGATGTCCGGCCGACCAGCAACGTCCGGCTTGGCCTGCAGGGTGAGGCGCGATTGTCGAACCGCCAGAGCGAACAGCGGATCTCGCTCAATCTGCGGATCGGCTTCTAAATCCTTCAGGGGGAGGATCGGCCGCCGGGCGGGGAGCAATCCTCACCCGGCGGCCCTTTTTTTGATCACAGCGCCTGCGCGACGGGCCTTGCGCGCCTCCGCTATATTGCGGGCGAGGCGAGATTATGTCTTACCGAAAGGGCAGGGCGATCAGCCAGCGCAGGCCGGTCACGCCGCGCGCCTGCGTTTCCGCCAGGCCGATCGCGAACGGGGCAGGCATGGGCGGCTCGGGGCAATAGCTGGCGAACAGCCGGTCCCACAGGCTCAGCATATTGCCATAATTAGCGTCATGCTCCTGGCGGACCGTCGAATGATGGCGGACATGCATCGTCGGGGTGACGAGGAGCGGCTGGACCAGCCGCTCTACCCGCGCCGGCAGCGCGATATTGGCGTGGTTGAAAATCGCCATTGCCGACAGCAAGGTCTCATGGATGACAATCGCGATCAGCGGCGCGCCGAGCAGCGCGGCGGCGCTTGCCTTGTAAAGGGTCGACAGCAGGATTTCGGCGGGGTGGAACCGCAGGGCGGTGGTCACGTCGAGATCATGGTCGTGGTGGTGGACGGCATGCAGCCGCCACAGCCAAGGCCAGCGGTGCATCGCGCGGTGCTGGCCATAGATCGCGAGATCCATCAGCAGGATGGCGGCAGGGATGGCGATAAGCGCGGGCAGCCCCAGCCAATGCAACAGCCCGAAATGCGCGCGCGCCGCCCAGCCCGCCGCACCGACAGCGGCGAGGATCGGGATCAGGCGCAACACCAAGCTGGGGATGATGAGGCTAAGCCCGCCAAGCGCGCCATGGCTCAGCCAGCGCTGGCGCATCGTCGTGCGCCACTGGCGTGCCGGATAGCGGCGTTCAAGCAGAGCAAAGACGGCGAAGACGACGAGAAAGATGCCAAAGCGGATCAGGCCAATCTGGCTCATCCCTGTTCGCCCAGCATGCGGGCGGCGATGGCGACCCGGCCCACCACCGTCGCCGCGCAGACAAGCGCATAGCCATAAGCGAGCACGGGAAACCACGCCGGGACCAACGCTGAGAGCGTCAGTACCGCGATCGTCTCCGCGCCTTCGGCTAGCCCACCCAAATAGAAGAAGCTCTTTTTGCCTTGGGCTTCTGTCTCCAGCCCGCGCTTGGCAGCCAGCGTCGCGAAGCCCAGAAAGCTGGTCGACGCCATCAGGAACCCGCCGAGCAGGCAGGCTGCCGGAAGCGCCCATTGCGGCTGAGCGAAAGCGAAGCCGAGCGGCACCGCCGTGTAAAAGGCATAATCGCACAGCACATCGAGATAGCCACCCAGGTCGCTGCTGCGCGTCTGCCGCGCCACCGGGCCATCGAGCCCGTCGCACAAGCGGCTGACGATGATCAGCGCGAAGCCCATCCCGAACCGCCCGAACCCGATCGCCACACCCGCCGCGATTCCGGCGATGCCACCGACGATGCTCAGCGCATTGGGCGTTACCCCGATTCGCACCAAGAGGGTCGCGGCGCGGTTGAGCGGCGGATCGATCAGGGGGCGCAAGCGAGTGTCGAACATCGCGCGGCTATACTCTCGTTACGCGCCGAGCGTGAGTACGCCGATCACCGCCCCCACCATCATCGTGCTGAGATTGCCGGCAAGCCAGCTTTTGAAGCCAAGCGCGGCAAATTCGCCGCGCCGCGCCGGGCAGAGCGTCGAGAGTGTCGAGACACCAAGCCCGATGCTCGCCAGGTTGGCAAAGCCGCACAGCGCATAAACGGTAATCAGCTTGCCTCGGATCGACAACGCATCGGGGCCCAGCGCCGCCATCTGCTGATAGGCGACATATTCGTTGAGGATCGCCTTGGTGCCCATCAGCGCGCCGGCCGTCTGCGCTTCCGCCAAGGGCACCCCCAACAGCCACATCATTGGCGCGAAGATCCAGCCGAACAGGCGTTGCAGCGTCAGCGGTGCCCCCCAGATATCGGGCGCCAGGCCAAGGATATCGTCGCTGAGCGCGACCAAAGCGAATACCACGATCAGCACCGCGATGATCGCGAGGAACAGTTGCAACCCGTCCATCGTGCCGCGGATCAGCGCATCAATGCTGTTGTCGAACTTCAGGTCTTCGTCGGTTCGGTCGGCCGGGGTCGCCCCGTCGCCGGGAATGAGCAGGCGCGCGACCAGCAGGGTGGCTGGCAGCGAGATCAGCGACGCTGTAATGATATGGCCGAAAGCGTTGTCGACAACGAGCTTCAGGGTCTGGCTGTACAGTACCAGGACCACGCCCGACACCGTCGACATTCCCATCGCCATCACCGCGAAAATTTCCGCGCGGCTCATATGGAGCAGATAGGCGCGGACGATCAGCGGAGCCTCCACCACGCCAAGAAAGACATTGCCACCCGCATTGAGCGCAACCGCGCCGCCGATCCCGAGCGTTCGCTCGAGCATCCAGCCCAGCCCCTGCGCCACGCGCTTCAAGATGCCCCAATGCCACAGCAGAGAGGCAAGTGCCGATGTGACGATCACCAGCGGCAGGATCTGGAACGCGATGATCAAGGGCGGCGGCGCGCCGGGTTTGACCGCGAAGGGCAAGTCACCCCCGGCGAGATAGCCGAACATGTAGCGCGACCCCTTGTCGGTCGCGGTTTGCAGTACCGACAGGCCCTCATTCGCCGCCGCCAGCGCGGCCCAGACCGGCGGTGCCTTGACCAGCACCAGCCCAAGCGCGAACTGCAACCCCACCGCGCCAGCGATCCAGCGCCAGCCGGGCAGGCTCCCACGCCGTTCACTCAGCGCCGCGCACAGCCCGATGATAACAAATAGACCGATCAAACTACGCAGATTGGGCAGCAATCCCCAGTCCATCAGAGGTCGCCCATCAAAACGACCAGCTCGCGCCGAACTGGAACTGGCGCGGCGGCCCGGCATTGCGCTGGACAAAAGGCGCGCCGCCACCGAACTGCACCTGGTTGGAAGTCGTCGCCGCGTTGGCGAAGCCCGACAGATTGTTGGCGTTGAATAGGTTGAAGATATCCGCCGACAGCGTCAGCCCTCGGTTGAGGATCGGCACCTGATAGCGAAGCCCCAGATCGACCGTGCGCGACCAGCCGAGCCGTCCCGAATTGCGCCCCTCACCCGGATAGCGGTTGGCGTTCCCGACATATTGCTGGCCGAAGGAAAAACCGCTGCCGTTCAAATCCTGCGTCCCGAAAATGCTCGCGTCGGGGACCAGATTGACCGGCTGGCCTGATTGAAACAAGCCCGTCGCGGTAAAGGTCAGGCCCTCGATCGGATAGAGATAGGCCGTCGCCGAAATCACATGGGTGCGATCATTGACCGAGGGGCCATATTCGCTCGCAAAATCATTGCCGTTCGACGCGCGGAAGTTGATGTCGTCGGTGTCGTTCCTGAGCCGCGACAGCGTGTAGCTCAACCGACCGGCGAACCAGTCGCTGCCCCTTTCCTTGATCAGCTGAACGTTGAGCGCCTGATATTCGGAGGTGCCGCCGGTTTCGGACACGGTGATCTGCCGTGCCCCGCCAGCGACCGGCGCGACCGGGCGGGTGGCATCGGCGGCGGCCTGCGAGCGGACCAGCCCCAGGGTCTGCGCGAGCGCCAGCCGGGCGGCGTTGGTCGGGGCGGCCCTGAGCGCGGCGATGTTGGCGTCGGTCAGCGCGGCGGCATTGGGGGTAAAGGGCGCAGGCGCATTCAGGTCGCGCAACCGGACCAGATTGTACGACCGGTTATAGATCAGATCGACCTTGGCGGTGAAATTGGTCGCTACTTCGCGCTGATAGCCCAGCGTCAATTGCAGGCTGTAGGGATTGTCATAGCCGCGCGGGTTGCGGATGCGGATTTCGTCGCTCGACGTCGTGTCGCGCAGGCCAGCCACGCTTGAGGCGGGCGGGCAGGTGGCGACGATGGTGCAGGCGGGGTTGACCGTCAGATTGCCGTCAAAGGTCGCCGCCGCGATGTTGGTATTGGCGGGCAGGATGCCGAGCGCCACCAATTGGTTGAGTTGTCCCACGAACGCCGGGCTGGTGGTCGAGCGCTGGAGCGCGTCGGAGATGATCGCATAGGGAATCTTGTCGTAATAGAGCCCCACGCCGAAGCGGATCGCCGATTTGGCATCGGGTTGGTAGTTCACCGCAAAGCGCGGCGCGATATTGTTGAAATCGCCGCCATTGCCGCCTTGCGCCGACAACGAATCATAATCCCAGCGCAGGCCCAGCGTCGCGGTCAGGTTTGGCCGGAGCTGCCATTCATCCTCGACATAGGCATTCACCTGGCTTTGCCCGGTGCCGAAAGTCGCGGGGCGGATTTCGACGCCGTAATTGGCGACGACGGGGTTGAGCGACAGGATATCCTGCGCGCCCAGCGCCAACCCGCGCGGGCGTAGCGAATCGAGCTGCGCCTGCGTCAGCCGCACGGTGTAATTGCCGTTCGGGTTTCCGCCCCCCGCCAGCGCGAAATCGCTGTGGAGAAACTCGCCGCCGATCTTGAGCCGGTGATCGCCCAGGTCGAGCGTGAGCTTATGCTGGGTCTGGTAGCTGTTCTCGGTTTCATTGAAGACATAGCCCGGATCGCCCACCACCGCGACCGTCAGGCCGGTCGGCCCAAGCGCGGTCACTTGCGGGCCGCCAGCGCGGGCGCGCGCAAAGGGCCAGTCGAAACGGCTGTACTGGAAGCTGCCCTGATAGGTCAGCCGATCGCCGCGATAGACCGCTGTCAGCGCGGCGAGCGTCGATTTGCGGACTTCGAACGATCCGGATGAGGGAAAGCTGACATTGCCGCCGCCCAGACTCCCGCCCGGCCGCTCGATCGCGACATCGCCGTAGTTGAAGCGCGCGCTGAGCGACCAGTCGTCGGTCAGCTTGTGATCGATGCGGAGCGAACCGAGGTAAAAGGTGTTGATCCCCCGCACCGCGCCGGTGATGCCGAGCGCGGGCGAATCGACGACATTGTCGTTGATATCGCGGGTATATTCGAGCGCTGCGTAGATGAAGGTCTTGTCGCGCACGATCGGCCCGCCGATCGATCCGCCCGCCTGCACCCGGCTGAAACTGTCGCCAACCGGGTTGCCGGTCAGGTCGCGGCGCGGAAACGGCGAGGCGCTGTCGATGGGGCGGCCGGGGCGGTAGAGGACATAGGCGTCGCCCTTCACCTCATTGCCGCCGCCCTTTGACGTGACGTTGACGATGCCATTGGCGGTGCGCCCAAATTCGGCGGAAAAATTGTTGCTGAGCACGGTGACGTCGGCAGCGGCGCTGAGCGGCGTCGGGAATTTCTGCCCGCCGAGAAAATTCTCGTTATTGTCGAGCCCGTCGATCAGGTAATTGGTGAACAGCCCGTTCGCGCCGTTGATCGAGACGGTCGGCGCTTCTGAGAAAAACCCCGTCGACGGCACGACATTGGGCAGCCGGATCAGCGCCGAGATGACATCGCGGCCTTCGATCGGCAGGTCGCGCAGTTCCTTGGCCGACAGCGTGCCCGACACTTCGGCATTGACGGTGTTGACGCCCGAAGTCGCGCGCGTGCCCGTCACGACGATCGCGGCTTCGGCGCGGCGCAGGGTGACCGACTGGGTGAAGTTCGACCGCAGCGCCAGCGGCACTGATCCGGTTTCCGGATCGGCATCGGCGAGCCGGACGCTGTAGCTGCCCGCCGTCGACAGACCGTCGAGCACCAGCTGCCCCTGCCCATCGGTGCGGACGGTGCGGTCGAATCCGATCTCGGCATTGGTCACGATGACATCCGCGTCGGCGACGGGGGCGCCGGTGGCTTCGTCGACCACGGTGATCTTCAGCCCGGCCAGCTGCGCGCAGGCTGGGCTTGCCACCGTAACCGTCGCGACCAGCGCCGCGCCCGCCAATAACCCCCGATATCCCGACATTCTCACCCCTATCACGTCTCAATTGGTCTTTGTTAGCTCACCCGAACCAGCGCAAAAAGCGCACCAGCGTCCGCGTTCGGTCGCTGAACAGGCTGGCGGTATAGGCCGAGCTCGCCAGTCTTTTGTTGATCTCGGCATAGGTCGGGTAGGGCGCGATGATGCCGGTAATCTGGCGCAGGCTGAGCTTGGCGGTGATCGCCAGCGTCCAGGTCTGGATCAGCTCGCCCGCGTTCGGCCCGGCGATCGACGCGCCCGCAACCTTGCCCTTCACGAGCACGACCTTGGCCATGCCCTCTGTCCGCTTTTCGGCCTGCGCGCGGTCATTCTCGTCGAAGCGCCAGTGAAGGATGCGGACGTCGTCGCCGTGCGCCGCCTTCGCCGCCGCCTCGGTCAACCCGACTTGCGCGAGTTCGGGGTCTGTGAAGGTCACCCAGGGCAAGGCGGCATAATGCACCTTGGCAGGGATGCGGAACAGCGCGTTCTGGATGACGATGCCGGCCTCATAGCCGGCGCTGTGGGTGAATTGCGGCCCTTCGCGGCAATCGCCGATCGCGAAGATGCGTTTGTTGGTCGTGCGGCGACGCGGATCGACGGCGATGCCCTTTTTGGAATAGCTGACGCCTGCCGCCTCCAGCCCCAGCCCCTCAACGGTTGGCGTCCGCCCGGCCGCGACCAGCAGATGCGATCCCTCGACAGTCTGCCCGTCGCCCAGCACCAGCCGGACCGTGCCCGCGTCATGCTCGACCCGCTCGATTGTCGCGCGTTCGATGATGGCGATGCCCTCACCCATCAGCGTCTGCCGGACGATATCGACCAGATCGGCATCGTCGCGCGGCAATATCGGCCCGAGATCGACGATCGTCACCGCACAGCCCAGCCGCCGATGCGCCTGCGCCATCTCGCAGCCGATCGCGCCGCCGCCGATGATGATCAGATGCTCGGGCCGCTCGCGTAAGGAAAAGATCGTCTCGTTGGTCAGATATGGCCCGTCGGCCAGCCCGGGGATCGGTGGCACGCCCGCGCGGCTGCCGGTGGCGATGACGAAGCGGCGCGCCCGGATGCGGCGGCCATCGGCCTCAACTGTCCTTCGATCCACGAACTTGCCCGCCGCGCGGATAACGGTGCAGCCAAGCCCTTCGAACCGCTCCTGGCTATCGACCGGCGCAATCGTCTCAATCACCCCCGCGACATGATCCTTCACCGCGCCGAAATCGACGCGGGGCGGATCGTAGGACACCCCGAACGTCGCCGCCGCTTGCCCCGCATGCGCCGCCTTGCCCGCCGCGAGCAGCGCCTTTGACGGCACACACCCGCTGTTGAGGCAATCGCCGCCCATCGCGCCCGGCTCGAGCAACGCGACCTTCATCCCCAGTTGCGCCGCCCCCGCTGCCACCGACAGCCCGCCCGAGCCCGCGCCCAGGATGCACAGGTCGAACCGCTCGATCATGCCACCGGCTCCTTGCGGAATTTCTTGTACAGGATCGGGATCAGCGACAGCGCGGCGAGGCCCAGGATCGGCCCGATCACCTCAGGCTTGAGCAGCGCGCCGCGCAGGTTCAATTCCTGCCCCGCCGCCAGCACCGCGCCCGCGCCCGCACCGATCGAGGCATAGACGAAGGTGCCGGGAATGATGCCGATCGCGGTGGCCAGCACATAATCGCGCAACTTCACCCCGAACAATGCCGGCACGATATTGACCAGCCAGAACGGCGCCACCGGCAGCAACCGCAGCAGCATCAGGTAACTGAACGCGTTCTGCTGGAACCCGTCGGCGAGCTTTTCGCCCCAGCTGCCGATCCGCTTGCGCAGCGCATCGCCCGAGGCATTGCGCGCGATCAGGAATACGATCGTCGCGCCCATCGTCGCGCCGACCACGACCAGGCTGCCGCCGACCAGCGTGCCGAAGAACAGCCCTGCCGCAATCGTCAGCAAACTCGCGCCCGGAAAGGAGATCGCGACCAGCGCCGCATACATGCCGACCAGCGCCAGCGCCGAGCCAAGCGGATTGCGCGCCACGACATCGAGCAGGGCCTGGCGATTGTCGCGCAGCGCATCGAGCGTCACATAATGCTGCCCGCCCAGCGCAAAGAACACGGCGGCGATCGCCACCAGCACGATCAGCGGCCCAAATCTCTTCAGCATCGCACTTCCCCCATCGCGTTCGCCCGTCCCTTAGCGTGCTTCCCTTAGCGTGCTTCGTTGAGCGACCAATCATAATCATAGCCGTCGATGGTCGCGCGGTTGCCGAGCATCCGGGCAGTGCCCGCATCGGCAAAGCGGCGCGCAAAGCCCAGCACGCCCTTTGGCCCGCCAAAATCGACGCCATACCAATCGAAGATCTGCGAGGCGATCAGCCGTGTGCCCTTCAGCCGGAAGCCGCGCGGATCGTTGACATAGCCGCGCGCTGCCGCATCAAGCTGCGCGTCCAGCCGGCTCGCCTCATAGGGGGTCAGCGCCAGATTGGGGCAGCCGACCGACGCGCAGTTGATCGCGAAATGGGTGCGCGGGTCCCGGAAGATCGGCCGCAGGATGCCGTGTTCGATATCGTTGAGGCTCAGCGTCATCCCCTTGACCGTCACGACCTTGCGGTCCCACGGCCCCGTCGGGAACAGCCCGTCCTTGATATTGAGGATCGAACTGACCGGATAGGCGCCCAGCACCACCTGGATCGTCAGGGCATTGTACAGGTTGATCCAATAAGCGTGCTGCTGCACCCGCGTCAGCCGATCGACATCGATCGCGGCCAGATGACTGACCGTCGCGCTCAGCGCGGCCTTGTCCGCCGCCGAGACGCGCCCATAGGCCAGCACGGTGCGCCCGCCCGCCAGCCGGCTGCCATAGCGATCAAGAAACGCGCCCCAGCCGGCATAGTCGACCGCCAGCCCGGTGCCGCTCTGCTGCCAGCGCGCGATCAGCTGCGCCTTGGGCGCGGCTTGCGCCGCCGGGGGCGCCACCAGCATCGTCGCCGCCAGCGCGGCCAGGGCCAATCGGGGGATCGTCATGCGGGCGGCTCCTGTCGGGGTGCGTGAACGGGGATAGCGCAAGGGAAGCGGGGGCGGGCGGGGATGGAGGTGCCCGATACGCGCTTATTCGGTGCAAAGGGGAGATGCGTTACGGTTGTCCACCGGCTAGGGATGCCCCTGATTGCCGGGTGGGACAGCCAGATGCCAGCGAATAAAGTGCCAGCGCCAGTGCGCGTGCCAGTGCCAGGGCTAACGGGGCGCGCGCGTCGTCGCGCCGCGGGGGCGGGGGCGATCGGCGCGGCGCTGCTGCTCGCCGCCTGCTCGGCCGCGCCCGATCCGGCCGATGCGCCGCCCGCCCGCCGCTGCCCGCCGCTGGCCGGGCCGGCGATGGTGACGCTGCCGGCCGGTGATTTCATCATGGGCGCCGATCCCCATTATCCCGAAGAGGGCCCGCCCCGCCGCGTGCATGTCGATAGTTTTCGCATCGATACGCATGAACTGACCAATGCCGAATTCGCCCGCTTCGTGGCGGCAACCGGCTATCGCACCATGGCGGAACGCACGCCGCCGCCGCTGCCCGGCGCGCCGCCCGAAATGGGCCAGCCGGGATCGGCGGTGTTCACCGTGCCCGATGCGCAGGACCCACGCTGGTGGCGCTGGGTGCCGGGCGCGCAGTGGCGGCACCCGTCGGGCCCGGCCGAATCGATCGCCGGCAAGGATCGCGATCCGGTGGTGCAGATCGCCTATGAAGACGCGCAGGCTTATGCGCGCTGGGCGGGCAAGGCGCTGCCGAGCGAGGCGCAATGGGAATATGCTGCCCGCGCCGGCCAGCCGGCGCTGCCCGAGCCGGTGGACAAGGCGGGCACCCCGCAGGCCAATTATTATCAGGGCGTGTTCCCGCGCCGCGATCTGGGGCTGGACGGCTTCACCACCCGCGCGCCGGTGGGCTGTTTTCCGCCCAACGCCTTCGGGCTGTACGACATGATCGGCAATGTCTGGGAATGGACCAGCGAGCCCGCCACGAAGGGCGCCGATCCGACAGCGACGGACACAGGCGGCAGCCATGTGATCAAGGGCGGATCCTATCTGTGCGCCGCCAATTACTGCGCGCGCTATCGCCCCTCGGCCCGGCAATTCCAGGAAGGCGGGCTGGGCGCAAACCATGTCGGGGTGCGGCTGGTGACTGCTGTTGCGGACACGCGCGCGCGCGACCAGGCGGGAATGCGCCCCGCTGCCCGCAGGTGATGGACTATCCCGTCCTGCTCGGGCAGAAATGCGCCATGACCAACCGACTTTATTATGGCGACAATCTCGACGTGCTGCGCCAGCATATTGCCGATGCGAGTGTCGACCTGATCTATCTCGACCCGCCGTTCAATTCGAACGCCAGCTACAACATCCTGTTCAAATCACCGGCGGGGGCGGGTGCGGATGCGAGTATCGAGGCGTTCGACGATACCTGGGCGTGGGGGCCGAGCGCGTCCGTAGCGCTGATGGACATCACCGCGAGCGGCAATCACAAGCTCCACGTGTTGATGCAGGCGATGAAGACCGCGATCGGCGAGAATGCGATGATGGCCTATCTCGCGATGATGGCGGTGCGGTTGCAGGAACTGCACCGCGTGCTCAAGCCAACGGGCAGCCTTTACCTCCACTGCGACCCGACCGCGAGCCACTATCTAAAGCTGGTGCTGGACGCAGTGTTTGGGCAGGAGTGCTACGTCAACGAAATTATCTGGAAGCGTTCGTACGCACATAATGACGCGAAGCAGGGGGCCAAGCATTTCGGTCGTCAGACCGATACCATATTTTTCTACTCCAAGTCTGAGGGGCGCACTTGGAACCCGCTCTACACCGAATACGATAGCTCATACGTCGACCGCGATTATAGACGGGTCGATCCTGATGGTCGTCGATATCGGCTCGATAACATCCAAGGGCCGGGTGGCGCGGACAAGGGCAACCCCTTCTACGAGGTTATGGGAGTGTCGCGGCATTGGAGATACTCCAAGGCCCGGATGGACGAGTTGATCGCTGCTGGTCGGATTATCCAAACCCGGCCTGGCGCCGTGCCGCAATACAAGCGGTACCTTGATGAGATGCAGGGCGTGCCAGTTCAAAATCTCTGGACCGATCTGCCAGTCATCAACAATCGATCGAAGGAAGCGCTCGGCTACCCCACCCAAAAACCCCGCGCGCTGCTCGAACGCATCATCGCTGCTTCGTCCAATCCCGGCGATGTCGTGCTCGATCCCTTTTGCGGCTGCGGCACCGCGGTCGATGCCGCGCAAAAGCTGGGGCGCGGCTGGATCGGCATCGACGTCACTCATCTCGCGATCGGCCTCATCGAAAAGCGAATGAACGAAGGCTATAATGCCGATGGTAAGCGCGAAGCTTTGTGGGAGACGATCGGCTCCCCGCGCGACCTCGCCTCGGCGCAGCGGCTGGCCGACAAGAAGGGCGGCGACAAGGGCGTCGACGGCTATTTCTATTATGTCGGCGACGGCGGCCAGACCGAAACCGGCGTCATCAGCGTCAAGGCGGGCGGCAACGTCAACCCCGGCATGGTCCGCGACCTTGGCCGGGTAATGGCGCGCGACGGCCACAAGCTGGGCCTGTTCGTGTGCGCGGCCCTGCCCACCAAGGGGATGACCGAGGAAGCCGCCAGCCACGGCCTGATCGAGACCGACTGGGGCCGCTTTCCCGCGCTCCAGACTTTCACGCTGGCGGAATTGTTCCAGGACCGCGCCCCCAAACTCCCGCCGGTCGTGAGCCCCAATCGCAAGGCCCCGCGCGTCGAGACGAGGGCCAGCCATCAGGCGGGGGCGCAGGACAAATTGTTTTGAGACGCCTCCGACTGAACCACACGGCTTCCGCTTATGAGAGCGCGCTGATCGGCCTGCCATGATCAAGCAGCGCTACGAAATCGATGGTCGCTTCTGGCTTCGCATCCCTTATGCCGCGAAACTTGCTGGCGTCAGTGTCGCCTCGATCCGGAAGATGATGGGAGCGGGATCGCTGGATTGGTGCCAGCTTCGAACCGGATCGAAAACGTTCCTTGTTGATGAACAGGCTATTATCAGCATTAGACTTGAGCGACACTAGGCAACCAGTGAGGCGGCTACGCGAGCGGGAGCAACGCTCGCAACCGCCCGTAAGCGTGGCCGTTCGCAGCTGTCGGAACCGCCTCCGGTAAAAAGCGGTGGGGTGTTTGTTCGAACCTGGGACCCAAGCCCATTGCCCCTTCCAATTTCGGGCCGGGATCGACCCAAGGATGATGACGACGACGCAGCAATGCCATGACCACGACCCGCTATTTCATCGAACAGGTGCTGCGCAAACGCGCTTATCTATCCATTGAAATGTGCCGGGCCGTTGTTGCCTATCCGATCCTTGTCGTGGTGCAGCCCGACGGGCGAATCCGCCATTGGGGGCGGGTGATCTTGCCGAATGAGGTCGAAACGCGCATCTTGCGTGTGGTAACACTGGATGACGGATCGACCCTCCACAACGCCTTCATCGACCGCAATTTTCGCGAGGATGCACCATGAAGCTGCATTATTATCCGGAAACCGACAGCCTTTATATCGAGCTGAAATCATCGCCCGGCGTCGAGACTCGGGAGATCGCCGATGGCCTGAATGCCGATTTCGATGCGGCGGGCACGGTGGTGGGGTTCGATATCGATCAGGCATCGGGCAAGCTCGATCTCTCGACGCTCGAAACCCTGTCGCTGCCCCTAGAGGTTTGTTTGGCAAAAGAAGAATTGCTCGAAATGCGCGGCCAGGTGGTGGAGCTTTTGCCCAACGCCATGTTCCGCGTGAAGCTTGAAAATGATCATGAAATCCTTGGCCACACCGCCGGCAAGATGCGCAAGAACCGCATTCGCGTGCTGGTGGGGGATGAGGTGCTTGTCGAGCTGACCCCCTATGACCTGACCAAGGGGCGGATCACCTACCGCTTCAAGTGATGCGTACCCGTCCGTTCGTGCGGCGTCGGGACTGAGCATGTCGAAGGCCCGGATCGACGCGCCCCGCGCAACAGTCCTTCGATACGCCGCTTCGACGGGCTCGGCGGCTACTCAGGACAAACGGTCTTGTTGAATTCCCGCGTTTCGCCAGCCCTGGTTCTGGCCTCCTCGTCGCCGCGCCGCTTGTCGCTGCTCGCGCAGATCGGCATCGTGCCCGCGCGCATCGCCGCGCCCGATATCGATGAGGATGCGCGCCCCGCCGAGCTGCCCCGCGATTATGTGCTGCGCATCGCCACCGAAAAGGCGCAGGCCGTGCCGCGCGCGGCGGGCGAGGTCGTGCTCGCCGGTGATACCACCGTCGCGGTCGGCCGCCGCATCCTCGCCAAGCCCGCCGACGAAGCCGATCTGCGGCGGATGCTCGGCCTGCTCTCCGGGCGGCGGCATCATTGCTATTCGGCGGTGTGCGTGATCGGCGACGATGGCCGCCCGCGCAGCCGCGTGTCCGACACGATCGTCACCTTCAAGCGGCTGAGCGCGGCCGAGATCGATGTGTACGTCGCCTGTGGCGAGGGGATGGGCAAAGCCGGCGGCTATGCGATCCAGGGCCTGGCGGAGGGCTTTGTCCGCTTCCTGTCGGGCAGCTATTCGGGCGTGGTCGGCCTGCCGCTGTTCGAGACGCGCGCGCTGCTGGAAAGCGCCGGCGTGCGCGCCGGGACGTGCGGTGGCTGAGTGGCTGTATGAGGCCGGGATCGGCGAGGCGCGCGCCGCGCTGGTCGCGGACGGGCGGATCATCAAGGCACGGATCGAGCTTGCGGGGAGCTTGCGGGTCGGCACGGTGGCCGAGGCGCGGCTGATCGAGCAACTGCCGGGGCGGCAGGGCCGGGTGGCCCTGCTCGATGGCAGCGGCGATGCGTTGCTGGGCGCGGTGCCGGCGGGCCTCAGCGTCGGGCGGCCCTTGCTGGTGACGCTGGTGCGCGAAGCGATTCCGGAGCACGGCCGCGCCAAGCTCGCCCGCGCGGTGGTGGCGGCCGACGGGGCGCTGCCCGCGCTCGGCCCCGATCTGCGCGAACGGATCGCCGAAAGCGGGATGCCGGTGCGGCGTTGCCACGCGCACGAAGCCGATGCGCTTGAGGCGGCGGGCTGGTCGGAAGTGCTTGAGGAAGCCGTGGACGGCGAAATCGCCTTTCCCGGCGGCGTGCTGCGGATGAGCCCGACCCCGGCGATGACGCTGTTCGATGTCGATGGCTCCGGCGCGCTCGACAGCCTTGCCGTCGCCGCCGCCACCGCCGTGGGGCAGGCGGTGATCCGCCATGGCCTTGGCGGCTCGATCGGCGTCGATTTCCCGAGTGTCCAGGGCAAGGCCGCGCGCCAGGCAGTGGCGGCGGCCATCGATGCCGCGCTGCCGCCGGCCCTGGCCGGGCCGTTCGAGCGGACCGCGCTCAATGGTTTCGGTTTTTTGCAGATCGTCCGGCCGCGGCCGCGCGCGTCGTTGCCTGAACTGCTGCGCATCGATCCGGTCGGCGCTGCCGCCCGCGCCGTGCTGCGCCAGATCGAACGCAGCCCGCCGGGCGGGGCGCGCGCGCATCGTTTGCCCGCTGCTGTCCGCGCGCGGATAGAGTCGCAGCCCGATTGGGCCGCTGAACTCAGCCGCGGCGTTGGCGGCACCGTTATATTGGAGGATTAAATGGCCAAGGCCGGAACCTGCCCGATTTGCGGCAAGCCGACAGCGGCTGCGCACAAGCCCTTTTGCAGCCGCGGCTGTGTCGATCGCGATCTGCTGCAATGGCTGGGCGAGGGCTATCGCCTCCCCGCCGGGCCCGCCAGCGACGAAGAAGCCTCAAAGGATCAACCGGGTGCCGCCAGACTGGACAGCGCCGATAACGATGACTAAGAGGCCGCCTTCATGACTAAGAGGCCGCCTTCCCGGTGTTGATCGGGTTCCCGGCCCGGGTAGCTCAGTTGGTAGAGCATGCGACTGAAAATCGCAGTGTCGGCGGTTCGAATCCGTCCCCGGGCACCATTTTCCCAAGCGCGCCCCGAACCGCCTGGCCGCTCAATCCCCGCCAGTCACGCTGTCGACCGATGGCAGCGACACGCCCGCTGCCCCGCCGCCCTTGGCCTCCCACCAAAAGGGAGCACGGGTGCGGCTGCCGGTGACGGTTTCGTTGAGGGTCGCCGACTCATAGAGCCGTCCGCCGAGCATCACTTTGGCAATCTTGTCGCTGTTGCGGATGTCGACCGTCGGATCGGCATCGAGCACCACCAGATCGGCGAGCTTGCCGACTTCAAGCGAGCCGATATCCTTTTGCATCCCAAGCGACGTCGCGGGCATGATCGTGCCGGCGCGCAGCGCCTCGATCGGGCTCCAGCCGCCGCGCACGAACGACCATAATTCCCAATGCGATCCGAGCCCGGCTTGCTGGCCATGCGCGCCGATCGACACCTGCACACCCTTGTCGGCGAGCTTCCTGGCCTCGCGCGCCGAGCCGGCATCGACATAATCCTCCTCGGGCGCGAGCGTCCGGCGGACATTCTGCGCAGCGAGCAGCGCCGGCGGCGCATAGCGGCTAAGCAGCGGGTGCTTCCACACGTCCATATGCGCCCGCCAATAGGGATCGCCCGCCAGCCCGCCATACGTGACGACCAGGGTGGGGGTGTAATTGGTCTTGGACTGTGACCACAGGCTGATCACATCATCATAGAAATGGTCGAGTGGGATGTTGTGCTCGACGGTCGCGTTGCCGTCCTGGATCAGCGAGATGTCCATCGTGAACAGCGATCCGCCCTCTGGCACGACCTCCATCCCCTCGGCCTGACCGGCGGCGACGACCATCTGGCGCTGTTCGCGACGCGGCTGGTTATAGTTCTTCACCGAATGCGCGCCCTGTGCCTTGAGCCGCCGGACATGCGCGAGCGCGTCCTCATAGCTGTTGATCTCGGCATAGACATCGGGCTGCTTGGCGCCATAGATGATCTCGCCGGTCGAGAAAGTGCGCGGCGCCAGGATCTTGCCGGTCCGCTGCATTTCGGCGGCAACGAAGATCTGCTGCGGGCGGGCCGAGGGATCGTGGATCGTCGTCGTCCCCATGGCGAGATTGACCATGGCCGACCAGTTTTGCTGCGGGATCAGATCGTCATCGCCCTGTGGCCCGTGCGCATGGGCATCGACCAGCCCGGGGATGATCGTCTTGCCCGCCACATCGACCGTCTTCGCCTCCGGCGGAATCGTCACCGATCCGCGCGGGCCGACAGCGACGATGCGGTCGCCGGTGATGAGGATCACGCCATCATCGATGATCCCACCCTTGGCATCGGCCATCGTCACGATCCGCGCCCCCGTCAGCGCGACGGTGCCGGTCGGCTTGTCGGCGGGCACCGTCATCGACAGTGACAGGCCGGTCTTGGGGGCCGCGAATTTGGGCGCGTCCTTATCGGCCGGCGCGGTCGCGAACAGGGCATTGGTCTGCGCGGTGAACAACGTCGGCCCGAGGCTCCAGTGCAGTGCGGCGCCGTCGTTGGACCAGTTGATGAAATCCGCTCCATCACCGCTGACTCGAGTCACCGGCAGCGGGCCGCCCTTTTCGTCAATCACCACGTCCTGCGTGCCCGGCAGCAGCGGCATGACGAATGCCTCGTAATTCTGCCGGAAGGCGACGAAGCGGCCATCGGGCGAAACCTGATAATCGTTGACGAGGTCACCCGTGCCATGGACGCGCTTGGCCTGGCCGCTCAGGTCGGTGCTGATCAGCTGGCGCTTGCCCTTGTCGGACACAATCATGAAGACGCGATCATCGGCGCTGCCGAATTGCGGTTCCGCGCCGTCGCTGGCGATTCGTGTCGCCTTGCCGCCATTGCTGGCGATGCGGAAGACACCGGGATCGTCGGCCCAGCGTGGTGAGGTCAACCCGCTGCTCTGGCCGCGTTCGAAGACGATCAGCTTGCCATCGGGCGAGAAGCGCGGGTTGAGATAATGGCCGGGATCGGCCGTTACATTGCGCGCCGCGCCGCCGTTCGCGGCGACGGTACGGATATGGCCGAGCCCGGCATCGGTCCAGCCGACGAACACGATCGTCCGCCCGTCGCGCGACCAGTTTGGCCATAGTTCCATCTCGGCCTCGTCACCCTTGACCAGCCGCCGTGCTGCACCGCCCGAGGCGGGCTTGATCCACAGCTTGCCAAGCGTTTCGAACACCACCTGGCTGCCATCGGGTGACACGGTCGCCCAGCGCGGCATCGTTGTCGTAACGTTGGCCGGCGCGACCTCGATCTGCGGATGCACGGCATCGATAACGACGCGGGTGTCGTCGATCTTGAAGGGAATATCGGCCGCATTGCCGCCATCGGCATTCACCCGGCGGATTTTGCCGCCGGCCCAGAAGATCACGCTGTTGCTATCGGGCGTCCAGGCCATGTTGGGATAGACGCCGGTGACGGCCCAGGTCTCCTGCACATCCTGATCGAGCGCATCGTCAATCTTGCGCTCTTCGCCTGAGGCCAGATCCTTCACATAGAGTTTCGACCGGGCACGCTCGCGGCGGACGAAGGCGATTTTCTTGCCGTCGGGCGATGGCGTCGGCCGCACCGATCCACCGACGCCCGAAACGATGGTCGTCACCTCGCCCGTGTCGAGATCATAACGCTCGATATCGAACAGCTCGGTGTTCGAATCCTGCGCATAGGCAAAGATCGGCCCGGGCGTGACGTTGCGGGTGTAATAGAGGCTCTTGCCGTCGGGGGCGTAGATGGGTTCGCCAAGCTCCTTCTGAAGCTGCTCGCTGGCACGCTTGACAAGCTGGACGCCGCCGCCGCCCGAGACATGATAGATCCAGATTTCGCCGGTGCCGAGCGAGCGCTGGGTAGTGAAATGCTTCTTGGCGATAATGAATCGGCCGTCGGGGCTCCAGCTCGGCTGGTTGAGCAGGCGGAAATCTTCCTTGGTCAGCTGGCGCTTGTCGCTGCCGTCGACATTCATGATCCAGATATTGTCGCCGCCGCCCCGATCCGAGGTGAAGGCGATGCGCTTGCCGTCGGGCGAGAAGCGCGGCTGATGCTCGAAGGCCAGACCCTCGGCGATCCGAGTCGGCGTGCCGCCTGCAATCGGCATCGTATAGATGTCGCCCAGCAGATCGAAGGCGATCAGCTTGCCGTCGTGCGACACGTCGACATTCATCCAGCTGCCATTGTCGACCGCGATGCGGACCTGCCGCGTCATCATGCCAGTGGGGGCGTTGACGTCCCATTTGGCGGGCTTGGCATCGGCCTTTTTTTCACCCGCCGCCGGCACTGCGGTGGCCGGGGTTTGTGCCTGGGCCTGGCCGAGCGCGAGCAGCATCGCGATGATTGTGCCCGAAACCGCTTCGACCCGATATGCCATGCTGACCTCCGAAAATGTTGCGCCGGCTTAAGCAAGAAATCGGGGCAGGTCACCGGGGAATTTGCCTGGCCGGCGGCGGCCGCCGGTGCGCTTGTTTAAGTTGCCCGCTGCAGCCGCGCGCGCTGGAAAATGGCTGCGATCCCCACCAACCACAGCGCGACCAGCACATGGAACAGGTGCCAGGCCATTGCCGGATGCGCCGGCCGCAGCGCTGCCGTTAATTGTTGTGCGGGCAGCAGCAGCGCAAACCCCACTGCCGCCATCACGCGCCGATGTGGCGCGGCGCGGAACGTCAGGACAGCACCGCCCAGGATCAGCACCACGAAAATCGCGACGCCGGCTGCCGGGAAGGCGATGACGGCAGCCGCCGCCGCCGCGCCGATCGCGGCTGGCTGCGGCGCGCGGCGGTGCGCTAGCACAGCGACCAGACAGCCAAGGCCGAACACTGCGCCGGCGCGCGAGAGGAAAGCGTGCACCATGACGATCGGGCCAGTCAGGCCACCGGCGATCTGGATCGCGCCGATCAGGCCGGCAAGCGCGAAGGGGGCCAGCCCCAGCGCAGCCGATCGGCTGATTGCCATTAGCTGCCCTATGCCGATCACGCCGGCTGCAGCCACGATCGCCTCGGTCAGCGCATAATGGAGCGGCAATGCGGCTGTCATTGCGTCAGGTGCGTCGGGGCTTTTGGCCGCTGGCGATCCTGCGGGCCAAAGCCGGCGGCATGCCTTATCTCCTCGGTGCCCAGTCGTGACCCGTCATGGCTCCACCCCGGCGGGGCGAAGACATAGCCCAGCCGCTGCCGCATCGTCAGCCCGCGCTGTGCGGCATCGCGCGCAATGCCGACATATTCCTGCGTCAGCACCGTCACCGGGTTGAGCGTATCGAGCTGCTTGACCAGCCCGTAACAGGGCGGATCGTCGGCACGCTCGGCCTCGAAGCTGCCGAACAGCCGGTCCCAGATGATCAGCGTGCCGGCATAATTGGCATCCAGATAGCGCGGATTATTGGCGTGATGCACGCGGTGGTGCGACGGGGTGTTCAACACCGCCTCGAACCAGCGTGGCATCTGGTCGACCGTCTCGGTGTGCAGGAAAAACTGATAGGTCGCGTTGAGAATGCCGCAAAAGGTCACCATCACCGGATCGAAGCCGACCAGGACCAACGGGATTTTAAGCAGCATTGTGCCGGTGAAATGCTTGGTCCAGGATTGGCGCAATGCGATGGGCAGATTATAATTGCGGCTGGAATGATGAACGCCGTGCATCGCCCAGACCCAGCGCACCCGGTGGGAGATGCGGTGGTGGACATAGAAGCGCAGGTCGTCGAGCACGAAACACACGCCAAAGCTGAGCCAAGTCACCGGCAGCGTGGCGATCCGCAGCGGCTCGACCGCCGCTAAAATACCCAGCGTAATGAAGGCGGTGAGCGCGTTGGCCGGCTGGCTCATATAACCCAGAAAGATGCTGACCGCGCTATCTTGCAGCGGGGTCTTGCCCTTGCGCCTGAACAACCTGATCGCGATTTGCTCAACAGCAATCATCGCCAGAAACGCCAGCGCCGAAAATAGCGTGATGTTCGCCTGGATAAAGTCTGCGGCGCTCATCGCGATATTCCCCCTATGCCCCGTGCCGGCGTAAACGCGCAACCAACGGATAACAACCGACGTCAGTGCATCGGGCCGGGGTCGATTTGCCGGTGGCGATCGCGCCCTGGCCCGCGATCAGGGCACCGTGACGGTAAACTGCGCGGCCTGTTGGACCCCGATCACACCGGCCCAGGCGCACATCAATTTGCAATTGGTGTCGAGTGCGGGAAGATTGGCGATGGTTACCGTCGGCGTGCCGGGGGTCCACGGCGCAACGGTGACCGGGACGCAGGGCATCGGTGTAAAAACGCCGAGGGCGGCGGCAGTGGCGGCGATCACCGTGGGGTTGCTCGGGCTCTGGCACATGCCGAACGGCGTGATGTTGACGAGCGGGATATTGTCCATGATTGTCCCGGACGGGAAATTGCACGCGGTGACGCGGTTGATCGGCAATACCACAAACGGGGCGGGCGCGGCGCCAAAGCTGCACTGAAGCATCGCGGTGGCGGTGACGTCGGGGGTGGACACGATCCTTCTCCTCTCAGGGGCGCAAATCAGCTGCTGATGTAATGGCCGTCCTTCTGCAATTCGCGGCGAATGCCGTCCAGCAGGTCATGCGCGTGGACGATCGGCGGGGTGCGCTGGATCGCCATCAGGCAGGCATGGCGCAGCACATTGATGATCGCGCCGCCGGCGAGTTCATATTTCTCCGCCAACGCCGCGAAATCGACATCGGGCGCGAGCGCGAAGCCCTGGCTCTCGAACGATCCTTGCCATAATTGCCGTCGCGCCTTGGCATCGGGCATGGCGAAGCGAATCGATGCCTGAAAGCGCCGCGAAAACGCCTCATCGACATAGCCATGCTGGTTAGTCGCCAGGATCGCGACGCCGGGATGCTCCTCCAGCCGTTGGAGCAGATAGGCGATCTGCTGGTTGGCGGATCGATCATTGGCGGATTGCGATTCGGTACGCTTGCCAAACAGCGCATCGGCCTCATCGAAGAACAGGATCCAGTCGCGATTGGCGGCCTGATCGAACAGGGTCGCCAGATTCTTCTCGGTCTCGCCAATCCATTTGGAGACGACCCGCGAGATGTCGACGCGATAGACCGGCAGGCCGAAGCGCTTGCCGAGCAGGCTCGCTGTCAGCGTCTTGCCGGTGCCCGGGGTGCCATGGAACAGGCAGCGATAGCCAGGCTTGAG
Source organism: Sphingomonas sp. 28-63-12 (assembly GCA_002281535.1). Classification (GTDB taxonomy): domain Bacteria; phylum Pseudomonadota; class Alphaproteobacteria; order Sphingomonadales; family Sphingomonadaceae; genus Sphingomonas. Next base: position 20,867 of record NCGD01000008.1, on the reverse strand, counting down.
CCGGCGGCTGAGCCCCCAATCGCCCATCAGGGTCTTCCAATGCTCGATCCACAGCCCGATCAGTTCGATTTGGCGGCGTGTGGCATTGTCAAGCACCAGATCCTGCCACTCGAGCGGGGTGGTGAGCAGGGTCGCCGGGAAATCAGGCCCGGGTACCGGTGCGTAATCATGCGCGTGGAGCAACGCATGCAGCCCGGCCGCCGACAGCCGCAGTGCCATCGACAGCCGGGGCTCGTCGGGGTGCCGGTGATCGAGGATCAGCGTGCCGTGGCGGACCAGCGGATGATCATGCGCGAACAGGGGCTCAGCGGCGATCCGCTGGGCACGGTCATCGCCGGCGAGCAGGAACATCGCGGTCTCGCCGGTCGGCAGGAAACCGGCATGCGCCTGGCCGGCATAGCCGCCAAATTCGGTGAACCGCCGCTTGGTCGCTTCATTGTGGAGCAGGAACGGATCAAGCAGCGCCGGCGCGACATAGGGCGCCAGCGCCAGCACCAGCACCAGTCGCTCCGCCGGCAACGGCGCGAACTGGCGCACGATCGCGGCATAGGGCCCGGGGGTCTGTTCGATCGGCGGCGGCGGCGGCAGGCCGCGATCGCGCGCCGCCGGCTTTTGCTGGCCGCCATATTGCGCGAACCGCACCGTCAAGCACGCCTCGAGCCAGGCCAGTTCGGCATCGATCGCCTGCGCATTGGTGGCAATGGTGGCGGGCACTACCATGTCACGTGCACCGGTACCGGCATCCAGCGATGAAAGATCATGCTGAACCCCCAGGGAATCTGATCGACCAGCACATCGACCGTCTTGCGCTGCACCTGGAGCGTCCAGCGATCATCGCCAAACAGCAGCCGCCCTTCGCGCTGCAGGAAAGTCTCGCGCAGCCCGGCCGGCGAGGTGCCCTCGAGCATTGGCCAATTGCCGATCAGTGCGCCGATCAGACCATCACAAAGGTCGAGCTCCGCCTGACTTGGCGTGATGCTGGCCGCCACCGGCTCGGCCGGCGCGATGCCGCACAACAGCTTGTTGAGGACGAGCAGCGGCTCGGCGGTGTCGAGCCGCTCGTCGACGAGATATTGCAGCAAATGCACCGCGCGTGACTGGGCCTCCGGGTCGATCAGCCGTGGCGGGGCGCCGTCCTCGGTCGTGAGCAGGCCGAGACGGTCGAACAGGGCGGGCAGATAGGGTGAGAACAGCACGAGCCCGGCATTGCCGATATAGATTGGATCGCCGGTTTCACCCTCATCGCTGCTCGACATCGACGTCGCCGCCGCTGCCGGCTGTACGACCGGCTTGCGGGGGGGCGCAGGACGCAGCGGCTCGGGTCGCGCCGCCGCGCGCCGCAATATCGCTGCCAGCGAAACATGGCCACCCTGTTGTGCCAATTCCTGTGCACGGACGCGCAATCGGGCCGCCAGCGCGGCATCGGGCCCGGCCAGCCCGGTGACCATCGCCGCGACAATTCCCGGCAAGGGCAGCGGATCAGGCGCGGCGGCGAAATCGAGCAGCAGCGCCCAGATCGTTCCCGGATCCCGGCGCCGTGCGCCAAAGGGCGCGGCCCGGCGCCACGCCACCGCCAAGACGATCGCCGCATCGACCAACACGCGCGCCTGGGTCGGCGCTACGAGCCGGACCAGCCCACCGATCGCCTCGGGCGGGAGCAATGCCGCCCAGCGTGCGCGGTGTGCCGCCGTTCCGCGCCGGTGCGCCAGATAGGCGATCAGCGCCGGATCTTCGGCATCGGCCAATCGGGCGAAGAGCCGGACAAACGCCGCCGCTTCGCCGCTGGTCGCCATGCTGCCATCGAGCCAACCGAACAGCTGGTCGCGGCCGGCGCGCCTGGATGGCTGTGCAGCGATCGGTGCAGCCACGGCGGGGGGAGGTGAAGGCGGCGGGGTCGTCGGGAAGGCGACGCGCTCAAGATCGAACGCGACCCCGTCGAGCGCCGCCTGGGCCGCGTGCAGCAGGATTGTCAGCCGATCCGCTGCCGGACGGCTGGCCAGTAACGGCGCAAGCGGCCCGCCTGCGCGTGTTGCCCAGGGCACGATCCGCGCGAATAGTTGCTGGCGGGCACGATCGTCGAGGGGCTCAATCGCGCGGCGCAATCGCGCCAGCGCCCGATCGGGCGTGTCGGCGTGGAACAGCCATTGCAGTTCGGCGATGCTCACCGTCGGCAGCATGGCGAGCAGCTCAGCCGGGCTCGGCCCGCGCGCGGTCCACCAGGGCCAGGCGCCATGATCAAGCCAGTGGCCGATCGCGCTGAGGCGGTCGAGTCGTCGGCGGCGTCGGCGAGATTTCGGGGGGGCAGGCCGTTCGCCGCGCAGCAGGGCCGCGAACAGCTGCTGCCAATGCGCCAGATCATCAGTGTCGCCGCCCAGCAACGCGGCCGGCCCGACCAGATCTGGGGCAAGGCAGGCCAGCAATTCGTCTGGCAGCAGCCAGTCGAGCAAGCGGGCCACGAGCGTGTGGACCGCCCCCGGCGCCTCGCGGCTTACCCGACGGATTGCTGCCGCCAGCCAGGCGCGGTCGCTCGCCGCGAGTGCCGGCAGGCCGCGCCCTAGATAGGGCGGCCGCCCGGAGTGGAGAAATTCCTCGATCGCGCGGTGCTGATCGTCGCTGCCCGCGCCGGGGCGGTCGGCTGGGGCCAGCGTGGCAATCAGCGCGGCGACGGGGCGCACGCGGCCCGGTGCAATCAGGCCCAGGCCGCGGCGAAGATCCTGCGCCAGCGCCGCCGGGGCACTGCCCTGATGCTGCGCAATGCTGCGCAGCATATGCTGGCCAAAGGCCCGCCGATCAAAGCGGCCGCCGCGCAGCCCCGCCAGATAAATCAGCGCACGCGTCCAGAGCAGCGCGGCAAAGTCGGCCCGGTCCAGCCGGGCAAGCGGATAGGCAGCGTGCAGCTCGCTCAGGCTGCGGATATCCGCAAGCACGGCATCAGCATTGGGGGCATCAAAGGCGGCAAGCGCGCCTGCCCGCGCCGTCTCGTCGAGCGTGTCGGCCAATTGTGCCAGCGCGCTCGGCCGGGCCGCGGCGGCGCGCAGCAGCCGCGTGACCAGCTCGATATCGTTGGCCGCCATCGCGGTCGTCAGCCGGGCGACACTGCCCGCCGCGTCAACGCGCAACACTGCCGGACCGATCGCCCAGCCTGTGGCAATATCGCCGGCGATAAGGGGATGCTCTGCGGCGGCGCGGGCGAACTGAGCGCGCAGTGTCGCCGGCGCCGTGCCTGTTGCGGCGGCAAGCCCGTCCATAAGTTGGTCGCGCCATGCCCGGCGCGCGCTGGGGGCAGCGCCCCGGCGAAGCAGGGCGTGCAGGCCGACCAGGCGGATCGCCCGGGCCATCCCCTCTGCCGACAGGGCCAAAAAAGGGCCAGCCGCATACAGCGCGATCAATGTTTCGACGTCGCGGTGAAGCAGCGGCCCCGCCACCGGATCGATCTCGCGAACTACCAGGCCGAGCAGTGCCGTATCGGCCTGCGCGATGATCGTCGCGCGCGCGGCCAGATCGTCGCCGCTGGCGCGTAACAGCCTGATGAGTGCTGCCCGGTCGCCGCGCCGTGCCGCGGTTAATGCTGTTGCTACCGCATCGGCCGCCGGCAGTTGCAGCGCAGGTGCCACTTCGGCAATCAGATCGCCAAGGATCGCCGGCAGCGATGATCGATAACCAAGCCGCGGTTGTTGGCGCGCCAGTGCATCGGCCAGCAGCAGAAGCATCGCTGGATAGTCGATCGAGGCATGCCTGGCCTCGCCCTCGATCAGCTGGGCGAGAAAACGCCGCCGGTTAAACTGGGAGCCAGCATCGCTAACCAGGAATTGCACGGTTATGCTGCGCAGCATTGGCATCAGCGCTGGCCCCGATCCCAGAACGGTTGGCTTGGCCTGATGGACGCGCTCGATATCGTCGAGGATCGCCAGGATCAGATCGGCATTGGCGGGATCGAGCGTGGCGACCAGCCCGGCAAAGATCGCCGGATCAAGCGTGATGACCAGCGCCTCTATGGCGACGCGATTGCCGGCCAGCCGGCGCACCAGCGCCACCAGCAAGCCATAATCGCCGGTGGCGGCGGCGGCCAGCGCGCTGGTCGGGCCGGCCGCGCCGCCGGTTGGTGCCGGCGCGGTGGCAGCATCAGGCAGGGCGGGTTGCTCGGCGATCAGCTCGGCAACCAGCTGGGGCAGCGATGATCGAAATCCCATCCGCGCCCGGGTCTGCGCAATGGCGGCCCCAAGCAGCTGCAGCAGCGCGGCGAAATCGAGCCCCGCCTGGCGTGCCTCGCGCTGGAGCAAATAGCCGAGGAAGCGGCGGCGGTTGAACTGGCTGCCTGCGTCGCGCAGCAGCAATTCCAGCGTGGCGACCCACAGCAATCGTTCGAGCACCGGCTCGGTAACCGCCACCGCGCTCGCCAGCGGTTCGCTGCGGTGGGCGAGCAGGATATCGGCGATCAGTGCCCGGATGATCGCGGCATCGCCGGGCGCGAGCAGGCTGAGCAGCCCGGCCAGGCCGTCGGCGCCGATCTGCAATATGAGGCGCTCCAGCACGTGCCGCTGGCCAGCGCGCTGGCGCAGCATCGCTATCAGCGCCCCGGGTTGATCGGCGACCAGATGGGCCAGCATCGCGCGCGGCTCGGCAGCGGCTTGCGGGTAGATCGTCGATGGCAAGCCGCTGGCGAGATAGCCGATGAAGCCCTGGAGCTGGGCGTCGGCCGGGGCGATCAGCCGGGCATCGGCCGACGGATAATGTTCGGCGGCATGCAGCGCCCGGCGCAGCGCTTCGGCCAACGCGTCCTCTAGCGCCGCGACGATATCTTGTTCGAGATCGGTGGCGCTGACCGTGCCAAGATCAAGATCGAGCCGGGCGATGCGCAGATACAAATGCCGGGGTGCTGCCTGATCAAGCACGCGTTCGAGCACATCGGGCAGCACCCGTGCGGCGAGGGCTTCAATCCGCGGGCGGATCGCCAGCGCCTGATCGAGCGAGCCGATCGTCGCGCGCAGATCGAGCTTGCCGATCCGGTGGCCGCCGGCGGGGGCAAGCAGCGTCATGCCGGGGCCAGCCATAGCGGTGTGTGGCCGGCGGTATCGGCCTGGGTCACGTCATGATCATAGGCAACGCCGCTCAGCACATAATTGCTGTTGATCGTCTGGACCATGCAATAGCCGGTCGACAGCGCGGGCACCTTGCTGCCCGATTGCCAGAAATACCGGAACGGTGTTGCGGTGATCTGAGTTGCGCTCAGCCCGCAATTCGCGCCGACATACATGCCGGGAACATAACCGCCCGCCGCGACCTGCTGATACCAGGCGGCGCAATAATCCTCGATCGCGCTGGGGGCGACCCCGCTGGCCACTCCCTCCAGATCAAGCCAGATGTTCATGCCGGGCGGCAGGCCAACGGCCTGGGCATTCTGCACCGCATAACTGCCATAGCTGTCGCCCAGCCCGGCGCTGGGCGTCCAGCCGGCGCTGGCAACATGCTGCACCGCCATCAGTGCCAGCCCTGCCGACAGGATGGTCTCGGCCTCGGCAGCGGTTAGGTTGCCCTGTGCATTGTCGGGCGTGACGACGAAGGTGCGCGGCAGATACCGTACCGCAAAGCGGAAGCCGGCATCGGCAAAGGACTTGGCGGTCGATGCGGTCAGCACGGTGTTGGCGTCAAAGCCCAACGTCCCGGTCGGCGCGCTGACCACGCGGCCGCTCAACCCCGTTGCTGATGGCGGCGGCGGCGGTACTGGCGTTGGCGCTGGGGGCGCTGGGGGCGCTGGGGGCGCTGGGGGCGCTGGGGGCGCTGGGGGCGTTGGCGCGGGCGCTTCGCTCGGGGGCGGTGCGGGGGTGGGTGCCGGGGTTGGTGCCGGGGTCGGGGTCGGGGTCGGGGTCGGGGTGGGGCTGGGGGGCGGTGCCACGGGCTCGGTGCCACGATCGGTGGGCTTCGCCCAGGGCAGGCGCTTCCAGAGTGCGTTGACCAGCCACCAGCCGATCACGATCCGCAACGTCGGCCACAGCCAGGTTGACCAGAACCAGGCCAGCCAGTCCCAAACCGGATGGGAAGGTTGATATTCGGTGGTGGTGAGTTCGAGCGGCTCGGCGTCTGTCGGTGTGGGGGTCGGTGTGGGGGTGGGGTTCGGTATGGGCGTCGGCGTGGGAGCAGGGGACGGCACCGGCGTCGGCGCCTGGGCGGGTGCTGCAGGATCGGTGTCGGCCGGGGGGGGCTCGACGGGAATTGTTTCGACCGGCGCCGGCGCCGGCGCCGGAGCGGGTGTCGGTGTCGGTGTCGGTGTCTGTGTCGGTGTCGGGGGCACCGGAGTCGGAGTCGGCGTCGGGCTTGGCGACGGCATTGGCGCCGGTGTGGGCGCGGGGGCTGGCGCTGGCGGTCCCGGGGGCGTCAGTGCATCGATCAGAAAATGCTCCAGCGCGGCGCTGGCCTGTACCTGGCGGCCCTGATGGCAGTGCTGCAGCGCATCGAGCCAATCGGCCTGCAGCCGTTCGAACCGGCGCATTGCTGGCGGATCGAGAAACAGGCAATCGAGCCGGATATGCGCGGGTGTGTTACGTCGCAGGATCGATTGCGCCTCGTGTTGCCAGCTCTGGTCCTGCCAGTCGGCGCGGTTGGCAGAAAGCACAGCGGTGACCCGAAAGTTGAAGCGCGCGGCATCGGCGGTATCGGCGAGCATCGCAAACCGCAGCAAGATCCAGTCGACGATATACAGCTGGGGACGGCTGTCCGGGGCCGGCTGCTGGCGGCTGTCGCGGAGCAGACGCCGAATCACCTCGATCGCGTGCTCCTCGTCTTCCTGTTCGCCAAGCCACCACCAGCCACCGCGCATGTCGATGCAGATGATGTAGATGCCCGCTGATTCGGGGGCCCGGCCGATCCGGTAGCGATCGGGATCGCCGAGCGCGTCGGCCAGACTCTCCGCCACGCGGTGCCCCGCCAGCGGTGATGGCGCGTCAGGTATTGCCCCCTGTTCCTGCGGCGGCAGCTGCACTGGCGTGAACAGCCGGGGCAGGGTCGGCCATAATTCCTCGGGAAGCCGCAGGCCGAAGCTCGCCTCATCGGGATCGCGGGCGGCGGTCCAGACGCGGTCGCTCTGGCTGCTGCGACGCGGCGGATCGCCCCCACGTTGGCCGGGGCCGCTGCTGCCGCTATTGCCCGCACCCTGGGCACTGCCGGTGCCCGTATCACCGCTGTCGCTGATCGCCCCCAGCAGCGCGAGCTGGACCCGGCTCAGCCGCTCCATGCCGGCTACGGTGGCAACCGCGCGGGCGCGGCGATAATCGGCGCCGCGCCCGCGATTGCGGCTGAGGGCATCGACATGCCCCAGCATTTCCTGCCGCGCCTTGATCAGCAGGGCGTCGTCCGGGCCAAGGCCGGCGCCGTCCGCCGCTTCGCCGATCGAAATCTCCTGCGCATAAAGCGACAGCAACAGATCGAGCACCGCCTTGCGGCGCGTATCGGTCTGGTCGGTCTCGCTGGTCAGCGCGGTCAGGCCGGCTTCATAGCCCTTGTCGAGCAAGGGGGTGACATCGGGGACGATGCCGCGCAGCGATTGCGCGTCATAGGTTCTACCGCCCCCGGCCTCGACCGAAAATAGCGTGCGGACAAAGGCCAGCTGGCTGAAATAATCGGCCATCAACTGATCAAAGGGCATCAGATAGCCCTTGAGCTGGCGCGCCTGCGCCTGACGCGCCGTGGTCGCGCCAGGCGGCAAGCCGGCGGCGTTGACCCCATAGATGTTAGGAAATTGCGTCTGCACCGATGTGTAGCTTTGCAGGTCGCGCCAGGTGGCGCGCGGTGGTGCATAATGATCTAGATAATCGGCCTGGACCGGATAGGTCTGGCGCTGGGCGCTCCAGAGCTGGTCGAGCAGCCGCCGGACGCGGGCGGCGTTGGGGGTGCATACCGCGCCGTTGCGCTTCATCTCGATCGTGAACTGGCTATCGGTCGTCCGCCCCTGTAACCAGAGAATGCCGTCGGGCGGCACCATGATCGTCGCGCCCGCGCGATAGGGTTTGGGGTCAAGCCCGGCATCCACCGACAAATGGCTCACCGCCAACACACCCGACAATTCGGCCAGCAGCTGGACCAGATCATTGACCTGGACCGCTTGCGGTAGCGCCGTCAGCTGATCATCGGCGATAAAGCCGCGCCCCATTGCCGGGCCGCTGAACATGTCGGTGGTGGCGCGGGCCTTGGCCAGTTCGTCGTCGAGTGACTGGCGGTGCGGCTCGGGGGCAAGGTACAGGCCAAGCGCGAACAGCGCCTCGGCCAATGTTTCGGCAGGATCGGCCTCGTCCTCGAGTTCGATCGTGGCATAGACATAGGTGTCGATCAGCGTCAGTACCCGCGCCGCGCGCACATCCTCGCACAGGGCGCGATGGCCGCGATAGCATTGCAGCACTTTCTCGATCAGCCGATCATCGCTGCAGCAGCCTTCGTCATTCGGGTCGCTGGTGAGATCACCGCGCGGCAGGACAGCGATGTCGTACAGGCCGTTGAGCCCGCGATTGCTGGCGGGGCTGACCGGCGTGAACCAGACATTGGCGACCTCTGGAACGCGATCAATCACCACCCGGCGCAGATCGTTCTCGGTCACCGGGTTGCAGGGCAGGATCGATCCGGCGGGCATCAGGCCTTGCCGGCGCAGCTTGAGCGTCGGTGAATCGGGCTCGATCAGCAGATCCTGGACCGGCAAGCCGGCGCGGTACGGCATTTCGGTCAGCGCGTAACAAAGCTGTTCGATGATCGTGACGCCGGGATCGGAGTAGTTATAGTCGGTCCAGACTTGGTCCGACATGTCATGTGTCATGCGGATCGCCTGTTCGCGCAGCGAGGCATAATCCAGCCCCGGAACGGTCGTCTTGCGCCGGCTGATCGTGGACGGGGTCCGCGTCATGGTCGCGCGGCCGCTGTCGCTGCCATCGCCTCATGGCCATGGCCATTGCCATGAGGTGACAGCGGCACGATGTCGTGGCTGGGCGCCGATGTCAGATAATAATAATGGCCCGTGGCCGGTTCCTCCTGCGGCACGATCAGGAAATGCGTAATGCCGCGGACATAGGGCCGGTGGCGGACAAATTCGGCAACCGCGCGCGGCGTGTAATAATTGGCCGGCCGCGTGCCCAGGTCGCTCGGCGGCAGCGGCGACAGCCAGCTGACGAGGTCGCTCGACAAACGATCCGCCCAGAAGGCGCCGGTATCGCTGTCGATAAACTCGATCGTCGCCGACACCTTCAGCCGCAGATAGGGCGGGTTGGTTATGGCCAGGCGTGCGAACGGGCTGGAACAGGCGTTCAATGTGTCGCCGATATCGGCCAAGGTCGCGATATCGACCTGCGGCACCGTCCAGTCGGTGACATTGGGCGTGCCGGGCCCCGCCACGATCACTAGCCAGGCCTGACCCGGCGCCGAGGTCTGGGTCTGCTGGTCGGTCGCCGGGATGATCGCGGCCTGCCAGATCGACGGCGCCGCTTCGAGCGCGAGCCTTGCATAGTCCCAGCAATCGATCGCAAACCCCTTGTGGCGCAGGCGCTCGGCCATCCAGCGTTGAAATGCCTCGCCGGTTGCCGGCGGACGCCCGCCAAAGCTCGCCATCGGCTGGGTAATCGAACCGATCCCCGCCAGGCTCGCCGCGCTCTTGGTGATCGTGCCCGCGGGCAAGGGCGTGCCGAGCGTGTCGGCCCCGCCCGGCCCGATCCAGCGGGTCGCCACCGCATTGGCGATCACCGCCTGGACGATCGGTGCGCAACTGGTGTCGCCGATCGCGCTGACGCGGATGCGCGGCGCCTTGGTTGCCCCCGGCGGCACCGTCAGCGGGAGCGTGACGATGCCGCTATTCTGCATGCCCGTCGTGGTGTCATCGATCGGGATGATCGGCTGCCACACCCCGCCAATATATTCCTCCCAGGCGATGGCCGGCGCCACATCCCACCAGCCATCCTCGCTTGCCGACAGCACGAACAGCAACGCGACCTGCGACACCGGCGTCGACAGCTGGATGTACAGCGCCGAATTGGCAGTGACTTGCGGCATCATCGACACGGTATCGTCTGCGCTGGCGGTAGGCGCCTTGAATTTGCCGAACGGGCCGACATGCCAGAAATCGATTTCGAGCGGGCTGCTCAATCCCGCGCGCGGGGCGCTGGCGGGGGCTATGGTGGCAAGGCTGGTCAGCCGGGCGGCCTTGGGATCTGAATCGGGCTTGATCGTCGTGCCTGCGCTTGCCAAATAGTCGATCGTCAGCCCAGATGCCATTGGCAGCCACGGCGCATTGGGCAGGCCGGGCGGCTGGAGCGAGGCCTGGAGCTGCTGCGAGGCGGCGGCAATGTTGGGCCGCGCCATCGCCACCGGCTGGTCCTTGGCGGCTGCATGCGCCGCCGTAACATTGCCCGCCGCTGTCATCAGCAGCTTGGCGCGCGACACCAACGGCGCGGCATGGCTGCCCAGCGAGTCCTCGTGCGCGGACACCCAGGCCCCCAGGCTTTCCAGCACGGCGACCGCTTCGGCCAGCACCCCGCCGCGCCCCATCAGCCAGTCGATGATCGAGCCGCGCCCCGCCGCCGCTGCCGCCAGCGTCGCCTTGAGGTCCTGCAGCCAGGCCATCTGCGCCTGGGCCGGCGCACGGCTTTGTCCGATCGCTTGCTGCACGGCGGCAAGCGCTTCGCCGGTCAGCGAGGAAACGGCGTTGTGCACGGCCGTCCGGACCTTGCCCCAATAACCCCGATCGGGCGTGGTGGCGTTGACGGTGGCGAGCTTGGCGATCTGCACCGCACTGCCGAAATGTGCGCCGTCCTGCCGGCCATGCGCGGCGGCGGCCTGCGCTTGCGAGGCCGCCATCATGTTGCTGGCATAAAGGACATTGCCAAAGGCATAATCGGGCGTGGCCAGGGTCACGCTAAGTGCACTGCTCGCCGGCGTGAAATAGGGCGGGGCGGACTGAGTCGACAGGCCGGGCACGGGCAGCACCGATACCCGTTCGACCGGTACCGCCGCGTCGGTTGTCGCGCCACTGTCGTCGCTGGCCGGTGCCGTCTGGAACAGGCAAGCGGTCTGGCTGTCGTCGAGCGTCCAATAGCCCGGATTGATCAGGCCATAGCGGATCTGGAAGCTGCGATTGTCGAACAGGGGCGTTGGCGAAATCACCCCATCGGCATCGATCTGGTAATTCTGGTAATAGCCCTGAAAGCCGGTGCTGGTGACGGGCAGCCCGGCCCAGGGAATCGACAGCGTCAGGCTATCGATCGGTTTGGCGAATAATTCCGGGGCCTGGATCTCGAAGCCGGCAAATTGGACGGGCGGCAGCCCGAATAGCGGAAAATTCTGGTCACCGCTGACCGCCCCGGTCGGTGTGGTGATCGTCAGCCGGTCGAGCCCGACCACCTGAACCGCGAGGTTGATCGCATCGAAGGTGACCGCCGACAACATGCCGAACGCTGCCGGTTGATGATCATCGCCCAGTTTCATGCTGGCGATGACTGCCGGTTGGGCGGGTTGGTCGGGAAAGGCGTTGGCGGGCTGGCTCGGCGGCGGCGCGTCGGCATTGGGGGTAGCGGCGAGCGGTTCGAGCGGCGGCGCGTCGGCCGGCAGGGTAAAGCTGATCGTGAAGACAGCGGTGGCGCCATCATCGGTCGTCACCGCTGAAGTGACATCGAAGGGCTCGACCTTGATCCAGCCGCCACCGGTCGAATAATGCAGCTCAAGGCTGGCTTTGACCAACTGGGTCAGCCAATCGAGCGATTGGACCAGCACCTCGATTACCCGCGCGCCAGCATCGCCGCGATCCTTGCGCGATACGGTCAGCGCGATGTTGACGGTGCGGGTGCCGCCGGCGAGCAGCAGGATCGGGCTGGCGACGCAGAATCCGAGCGCGGCCTGTTTCATCGTCAGCGCCCCGAACACGCCCGATTTGCTGGTGCCGAACAACGGGAAGGATTCGGCGGTTTCGGAAGTGCCGGGATCGACGGCAATCAGGCCGCTCATCATCGGGCCCGATACCAGGTGGCTCGCCCCCGGGGTCAACGGCACCTGCGGGATATAATGGACGCTCAGGCCCTCGACCGACGCTGCCGTCACCTCAAGCGCATTGACCGCCGCAAAGTTGATCGCCTGACCCTGGCTGTCGCTGCCGGCCAGGAACTGGGCATCGCGCGGGATCGATGCCTGGGTAGCGGCCTGGGCGCGGGTGAAGGTCAGAAAGGTCCGGCTCGGTTCGGCGGCCAGGCTGTGCTGTTTGAGGATGTCGCCATAGTAGAAATCGACCAGCCGGCGCGGAAAGCTGTTGAGCACGGTGCGCGCCTGCAGAAACAGGGCGATGAACGCCGTGTAGATCGCGGTATGCGGGGCATGGGTATCGAGGTCCATCGCCTCTTGCATGGCCGCTTTCGCCGCAGTCACCCCGGCTTCGAGCTCGACGAGCAAGGTCGAGATGAAATCGTCCAATATATCGGCGAGGGTGTCGAGCCAGGCGGATCGCTGGCCGAGCGGCATGCCGCGCATCGCCGTATCGACTGATTGGCCCTGTCCCTCAAGATGGCGGTGCAGCCGGCGCAGGGGTTCGGCGATGCCGTCGCGCCGGTCGGTGCGCGTGAAATGCTGCATCAGCGTGTCGTGGTCGCTGGGGCCGATATGGGCGCGATCGAGGATGCCGAGCAATCGGGCGATCACGCTCAGCACGCGTCGCAGCGGCGGGGCCCGGCCACGATGATCGCGGGCGGCGCGCACTTCGGCCAGCAGCCGGTTGAGCGATCGTTCGATCTCGGGCAGGTCGAGCGCGGCGTGCAGCGCATGCGCGATGACGGGGTCGCTGGCGAAGAACGACACCCAGTTGCCATTTTCCTGGTTTTCGAGATCGTAGAATTTGATCAGCGCACCATAATGCGCGGCAAAGGACAGCAGCTGCGCGCTGGTGCGGCCATCGACCTGGACCGTATTGGGTGCGGGCGCGCTGAGCACGCGATCGCGCTGGCTCATCGCCTCGTTGAGGACATTGACGCCGTAAGCCATCGCCATCGCCCGGCCGATCAGGACGGCGGCGGAGGCAGGGTTGCCTCCATGTTGTAAAAGGGAAAGACCAGGTTGCTACGCGAATTGGTCGCTCGCACGGTGTATTCGATGTCGATGTCGATCCAACCGGAGAGTTCGGCGGCAGTGACGGTCACCCGGTTGACCTCGACGCGCGGCTCCCAGTCGATGATCGCGCGGGTCACCATCGCGGCGATCTCGTTGGCGGATGTGGTGGTCAGCGTCGTGAACACTTTGGACAGCAGATCGCAGCCAAATGTGGCGAGCATTACCCGTTCACCCAGCGCGGTCGACAGGATGATCCACAGCGCCTGTCGGATATCGGTTTCCGCACTGGCCATCACCACCGAATTGGTCAGCCGGTCAAAGGTCGGCGGGAAGCTCCAGCCCCGGCCGAGAAAACCGGGATAGGCCTCGTCATGATGCCCGGTTTTGACCGGCGCCAGCCGGTTGGCGATGCGGCCGGGCGCTCTCATGGATTGAGCTGCACGATCGCGCCCTTGACCGTGACCGGGCCGTCCGACGAGAATTTGGCGGAGGCGGACGCATTGGCGGTCAGCGATGCACTGGCGTTAATCGACACGTTGACGCTGGCGGTCTGCTTGATCGATCCGCCGGCGGTCAGGGTGATGTCCTTGGCACTTTTCAGCGTGATGCCGCTGGTGTCCATCGTGATGCTGTTGCCGTTCATATCGGTCAGCGTGATCGATTTGGCCTTGTCGTTGATGCTGATGCTTTGCTTGCCCGGCGTGGTCAGCAGCATTTCGGGGCTGCTCTCGATGAAGTCGATATGCATCTTCGACTTCGTCATGAAGCTCTTGGTATCGTTGGGCGCGCCGGGGCCGCCCGTGGTCGGCGGATAGGGTGGCGGGTTGGCCTTGCTGTACAGGCTGCCGAGGATGACGGGATAACGCGGATCGGCATTGAGGAAGGCCAGCACCACCTCATCGCCGATTTCAGGATAGAAATTCGAACCGATCCCGTTTGAAGCGTAAAAGGAGCCGAACCGCGCCCAGACGGCGCCGTCGCCGGTCGCCTGGAGCAGCGGCAGCGTCACCAGCACGCGATATTCGCCGTCGGGGTCCGAATCGATCTGCTTGACCACCCCGGTCTGCACCGCCGGGATCGGCGGCAATTGCCCGGCGGCGCCCGGCGCGGCGATGCGTGGCGCCGTGGCGGCGAACCAGGCGGGCGACAGGCCGAAATCGACGATCGTCATCCACAGCCCTTCGCTCAGCCGCTGATGCACGCCCGAGACATAGGCGTCGCCATTGAAGCGATCACCAAGCCCGGCAAGCGTGACCATGCTGCCCGCCTTCACCAGCGCGCTGCCCTGGAACCGCGCCTGGCCGCGGATCTTGGCGAGGCGACTTTTGGTCAGTTCGGCCGATGCCCAGTCAGTCAATTCCCCGGCGACCAGCGCGCCGGCACTTTGCTGAAGATATTGCTCGACCGGAAACACCTTGGCGAGCGTGGCCGAGGTGATGTTGCCGGGGGTGGCAACGCTGGCCGAAGCGGTGCTCGACTGGAGCAGTTTCTGGGTCGCCGGGTCCCAGGCAAAGCTTTGCACCGCGCTGTCGGAGAGCTGGGTCGCGGCATCCATGTCGGCGCGCAGGTCAAGGATCGATTGGCCATAGGTCAGCGTCAGCACCGGCGCTGTGCTGGTATCTGGCGGCGCGATCGAGACGGTGCCGCCATCGACCAGCACGACCATCGCGTTGAGCTCCGCGCGCGTGACGAGCAGGTCCCAGCTTGTCGCATAATATTGCACGATGCGTTCGTGCTGGGTCGATGTGCTTTTGACATTGGCGGTCAGCCCGGCGGCGCTGATCAGCTTTTGCCAGACCGCGCTGTCGGTCATGTTCTCAAAAATCGCGTTCTGGCGGGCGAGCGTCATCACCATCGCCTTGTCGGTCGCCTCGATGATCAGCCGTGACGGGCCATTGGCGGCGATCTCGATGCCGTGGCGCTGAATCACCCCCGAAAATATCTGGGTGCGATCCGATCCATAGCCGATTTTGATGACGATCGCGACGCCGGGGATCAGCGCACTGGTCTCGCTGATCGCAAATGTCTCGTCGGCCGGGCTGCCATCGGACATCACCAATTTGGCCTTGGGCAGCTTGTTGACGCCCGACCAGACATCGATCGACACCAGCTGGATCGATGTATCGAGCGGCTGGCCGTCAACGGTGATCTCGAAGAACGGGATCGATGTCGCGAGATCGACGGGGGAGGGGGCGGTCATCAGGCCGATCCGCTCAACGGTGGAAATACCAATTGGGTGCCCGGCGGGACATTGCGGAAATCGAGCAGGCCGTTGACCTCGGCGACCTGGTGATAAAAGCCGCTATCACCATAGATGCGGTGGCAGAGCAGGGGCAGCGTGTCGCCGGCATTGACCGTCACCAGATGCGTGACGTCGGGCGATTTCTTGCCCTCCTTCTTCGCCAGCTGGAGTTCGCTGATATAGGACCGGAACGATACCGCCACCTTGGCGCGCAGCGGCGTACCGTCGGGCATGAACAGCGTATAATTGATGTTCATGCTGGTCAGCACGCACTGGAATTGCAGCTGCGCCCAGGCGAGGATCAGATAATTGGGCTTGTGGATATTGCCGTTGAGCGTGGCGGCCAGCGCGATGAATTGCTTGATGCCGTCGGCCACGCCCTGGGTGTAGCTCTGGCCAGCCGGTACCGGGATTACGCCGGTCGCGTCGAAGATCAGGTCGAACGAAATCTCTTCATTGGCGATCCGGTTGAAATCGGGCGACGGTGCCCCGCTGCCCTGCGCCTGACGATCATTATAGCTGATCTGGGTTTTATGCGCATAGGTCGCTGGGTTCATCCACACGACAAAGGGCTCGCCCACCTTGGTGGTGAAGCCGGGATCGGAATAGGCCGTGATGGTGAGTTTGCTCGGCATGTCAGCGGTCCTCAATGGCCCGCAGGGTGCGCAGCACTTCTTCGACGCAGGCCTTGATGATCGCGTCAGTTTTGGCCTGGCTGATCATGTCATCGCCATGCCCCGCGTCATGGCTCGCCAGCGCCAGCGCGGCGTTGCTCGATCCGGCCGAATCGCCCACCGCGAGGTGGACCCCGATTTCGCTGATTTCCAATGGCATGTGCGCGTCCCCACGTCGGCTTGGTCGTAAATCGCCTTGCGCCTATGTTTTGCTGGTGCTTGCGGCGGCGGCTGTCGTCGTGGCGCTGCGCGTCACGGTCGAATAGGCGATCTCGAGCGATTCGGTGAGCACGTCATTCTTGGTCGAATCAAACGGCCCGACCTGCCATTTCACCGGCCAGGCATTATCGAAGGTCCAGGTGACGATCGGCTGCGAATCCGCGCCCAGCAGGCCGACCGTCAGCACCCGCGTCTGGATCGGCGTGCTCAGCGTCGATCCCACGCATTGGTCGGCCCATTGGGCAAGCGCCGAGCTTTGCGTCACATAACCGCGTTTCAGCACCAGGTTCGAATGTTTGGTCACGCCGGGCAATTGGTGGACATAATTATTGAGCCCGCCCTCCGGCACCTCCTCCACCGCCACCTTGGGGTCGAGCCCCGATACTTCCTGAAAGGCAGCATCGATCGCCGTTGGCTGCGACGGCGATGATCCGGGGACAAGGGTGACGGCGAAGGAGAAAGCCGGGGGCGGGTAATATTCGGGATCGGCCATTGACTATTCGATCTTCACTTCCAGCGTTTCATAGGCGATCTCGATCGTCTCGACCGCGACTTCGTTGCCGTCCGATTTCATGTCCGTGCCCGAAATCTTGGTCGGCCAGGCATTGTTGAGCGTCCACATCATCCGCGGCTTGCTGACCTCGTCCATCAAATTGACGACGATCGTCGATCGGGTGACAGTGTTCATCGTGATCGTCGAAAACCAGGTCCACAACAGGTTGTCGGTGACGAAAATGCCCTTTTTCATCGTCACATTGCCGACCTTGCGGAGGCCGGGCATCTTGATCGGCGACCAGATTTTGCTGTTGCCGGCGCGATATTCGATGATCTGCGATTCGGTCTCAAGCCCGGTGACTTCCTGAAAGACCGGGTTGCCGGGCATGCCGGTGACCGAGAAGTAGAATTTGGGCAATGGCCATGTCGTATCTTGTGGCATGAAATGCTCCTGTCAGAATGAGGGGGGTGGCCGGGCGTCAGCTGCCCATTTTCTGCGTGAAGGTCAGTTCGATGAATTCGGCTGGGTGGATCATTTGCAGCGTTACCGCCACGACCATGTAGCCATCGAGCACGTTCTGATCCGTCATCGTCGTCCCCAGCCCGCAGGCGACCGAAAAGGCGTCGCTTGCCTTGTCGCCCATCAGCCCGCCCTGCTGCCACAGGCCGGACAGGAAGCTTGAAATGGAGGCAGTGACGGTCGACCAGGTTGTCGCGTCATTGGCTGCAAAGACGTAGTTGCGCAGCGCGGTCTTGATCGATTGCTCGACATAGATGAGCGTGCGGCGGACCTGGATATAGCGATAATCCTGGCTGTTGCCGTCGAGCGTGCGGGCGCCCCATACCACCGTGCCGCGACCGGGTTGGGCGCGCAGGATATCGATTGCCTGGCCATTGGTCGGCACGTTGAACCCGGCCTGCTCGCTGTCACTCATCAGGTAGATCGGCCCCGAGACCGAGGCCAGCGACATATTGGCGGGGGCATTCCACACGCCGGTTTGACCATCGCTCTTGGTCCATATGCCCGCCATGATCCCGCTTGGCGGGGCGATGTTCATACTATTGGCGATCTGCTGCTCGATCTGCGCGACGATCGGCAGTGAGGTGTAGAGCAGATTGTTCAGGCTCTTTTGCCACTGGGCATTGGCAGCCGCCGATCCATCCAGCGGCTGGGCATATTTGCTGGAATCGTTGGAATATTGCGCATCATTGGTCTTGGCCGCTGCATCGGGCAGCGGGAAGGCAGCCGCGATCGCACTTTGCAGCGCTGCTGAGGGGGCGGTCGGATTGGCGAGATAGACCTGCGAGGTCAGCAGATTATTGATCACCGAATTATCATCGGTCTGCAGGCAGCTATACAGAATGTCGCTGGCCGAAATCACCGAACTGTTGACGGCCGGCGCATAGGCCGCCGCATAGCTGACGCTGGCGACCTGGGGGGCAATGCCGGTCGACAACGCGGTCTGGCAATCCCGCAGGGCGTCAATTGTCGAGGCGGTGAGCACCCCTGGCAGATCGAGTATCGCCACGCGGTCCTGCAGCGTGTTGGCCTGGAGCATCATGGCGCAGGCGATGCTGTTATAATCCTTGTTGTCTTCGGCGGTTAGCTGGCATGCCTCTGGGATCACCGTCATCGTCGGCCCCACCGCATAGCCGGCGGCAGCGAGGCCGGGCAGCAGGCCGGGCTTGGTCGGATCGCTGGTATCGCCCGCGGCGATCGACCCCAGTTTCCAGCCATCGGGCAGCGGATAGGGCGGCGTCGAGATCGGGGTCTGGACTGTGCCGTTGGTATCAACCCAATAGCTGCCGACCGACACAATATAGCAATCGCCGCCGCCATTGGCGAAGAACAGCCGCATCTGCCAATAAAGGTTGAAGTTGGCCGAGCTCGCCGTCAGCCAGAACCCTTGCGTCTTGGTCGGCGCGGTGGTTGGCGTCGTCGATCCTGCCGCCGCTGCCGGGGCCGGCCCCGTAGTGATCGTCGCGTAAAAATCGGCCGCGCGCACAGGCGCGGTGGGCGTCGGGGTCGGGGCAGGCGCCGGTGCGGGTGTTGGCGTTGGGGCCGGTGCCGTCACCGCCGTCACCGCAAAATTCTGGACCGGCGCGCCGCCGAAATAGCTGGTGAATTCCGTCATCGAGGAGATTTTGACCGGGGTGTTGTACAGCGCTTGCCCGGTCTTCGAGTCACCGGCAAATTCGGTATAGCCGATGAAGATTGGCACTGCCGTCGCCACCCCGACGATCGCCGTGCCAAAGGCGTCGATCTCCGTGACATAGACCCCGGGAGTTGATCGGTTCAGGTAGGAACTGGTCGCCATGAGTAGTTTCCTTCTGCAGCATTAAGGGTTGGGGCGGGACGGGGCCTTCAGGGTAGACCGGCGCTCTGATTGACGGTTCTGCGCATGCCGAGTTCAGACATAGACATAGATTTCGGACGCTCCGGTCAGCGGGTCGCCCGATTTGACGGGCCATACCGGGGTTGCCGGCGGTGCCGGCAACCAATCGACGCTGATTTCGTCGCGGCTGCCATTGGCGCCCTGCCGCTGCCCGCTCAGCGAGAAGCGATAGGGCGATCGCTGGTGCATCGACAACGGCTTGGTCGCGCTGAACAACACGGCACTGTCGCCATTGGGCAGCTGCTCCACCGTCTTGACGAAGCTGGTCGCGGGGCCAGTGATTTGCAGATCGGGGGCGAACTGCCCCGACCTGCCCTGTGGCACGACATAATAGCGCCAGAAGGTGTCGCGCGACCGGAAGGGCAGTGTCAGCGCTACTGGCGTCACCGTGCCGTCGGCAGCCAACGGGAATGCCGCCGGGATACCGATATCCGCGGCCGGCTGGGTCAGCAGCAGATCGCAGAGGCAAAGCGACACCGGTGGGCGGTCGGGTACGTAGAGACAGGTGGCGGTGAATGCCGCAGCATTGTCGCTGGCCACCGAATAGCGCCCATAAGGCAAGCCGCTCAGCGCAAAGCACGTTGTGCCGTTGCTGTTGTCGACCGCGACCGGCACCGGCTGACCCGACAAATCGACCAGGGCGACCGTGCTGCCAGCGGGGGCGGTGACTGCCATGCTTGTGCCGGTGACGGGATAGAGTGCCGCCGCGCCAAATCCCTTCGCATCGCCGAGCATCTGCCCCTGATCGCCCGCAATCGTGGCGCCATTCCAGGCGTGTAGGTTCTGGCGGGTCGCGCTGGTTGTGATCGGCAGCTGGGTGATGCCGATGAAGCCCGGATTTTCGGGCACGAGCAGGAAGGTCAGCCGGGACCAGCGCCCCTGCGATCCGGCAGGGGCGGCACTGTCAACGCCCGTCCAGGCGCGCAGCCTGGGGAGTGCAGCCTGATCGATCGCAACGCTGAAGCCCGAACCGCTGTCGCGAAAGATCATGCCGAGCGTGCGCATCAGATCGGCGCAATCGGGGGTCGGCACGATCCTGAAGTCGGGGCATTGCCCGGCGGACATATTGTAATAATCATGCGTGATCCGCACGCTGAACAGCGGCTGATAGCGCAGGGACACGCCACGGACCGGACTGGTCGGGCTTGGGACGGTGTTCATGCGGTTGGCGCCGAGGCCGGAGGGGGCGCCGCAGGCGGTGACGATCCGGTGGTCGCGGGATCATCGCCGGTCCCGCCGCCGGCCACGGCATAAGCCCGGCCCTGCATCGCTTCGGACACGAACGGAATCATCCGCAATTTATAGAAGGCGCTCGGCAAATAGCGCGTGCCGAGCATGCTCATCACGTAATTGACGTCGACCGGACTGAGATTTTCAAATTCAAGCGTGATCTTGTCGAATGCCGGCGCGAGCGCACGCGCATTATCCTGGGTGAAGCACGGCGTTTGCTGGAAAAAGCCGATCAGGCGCGACAGGGCAGCCAGCCCGTCACCATATTTTTTCTCCGTGAAATTCGCCATGAACATCAGATGGACGTCAACATAAAGGGGAGGGCTAACAATCGTGAGGGAATCGGAAACTCCAAACTTGCCCCGGTCTTTGATCGTCGATTGAAACGTGCTGATCGTGGTCTCGCGCGTAATATTATAGACCGACATGATGATCTTATCGCGCGCTGACTGATTGAGCGTTCCGTTGTGATCAACGAGACTGGTCAGCAAAACCCATTCATCTCCTCTTCGATCAATGTTTTCGAGATAGCTGTTCGCCAGATCGCAAATTGTT
>NCGD01000007.1 GCA_002281535.1 Sphingomonas sp. 28-63-12 | reverse complement strand
CGCCCCGCTATTGGTGTTGACCCCCGCGCCAAGGGTGATTCCGCCCGCGCCCGCGTTCAGGATCACATTGAGCGCGTTCGACGACGAACTGATCGCCTGATTGACGACAATAGCGTTGGCCGCATCGAGCTGCAGACTGGCAGTGGCACCGCTCGTTTTGGCGATCGCGGCATTGACCGTGATATTGCCCGCCTCACTGCCGGTTCCCGCCGAACCGGTCGTGATCTGGACATTGGTGCCGGCGTTCAGAAAGCCGGTAATCTGGCCCGCATCGATCTTTGAGCCTGTGCCCGTTGGTGTCCAGACCTGGGTGCCAGCAACGTCGGCGAAACCGCCAGCGCTGGTTGGCGACCCGCCCGTTGAGCCAATTTCAAAGGCGGTCTGCACGCTTGTTGCAACAGTGTTACTTGAACCATTTGATATATAAGCGCGCGAATAAATTTGATATTGGCCAGTAGTAGCCAGAGTAACATCGTAATTAACCCATCCCATTGTACTTGTGTTCTGGTGGGGGTCCACGATTACATATTGTCCACCCGTAAAATCATAAAGGTAAAAATAGCCGTCGGAATACCCCCCCGACGCGGTGAAGTTGGCGTTATCGAGATAGGTATTAAAATATACATTCAGCTTGTCGCCGACAACGCCTTGGAAATCTTGATACGCAATTCCGTAGGCATAATTATTGCCTGAGTTGGCGACGAGATTTGCCGTGAATAATGCAAAATTTCCACTAGGCGAAACTTGTGATGTTACTTGCTGTCCGCCGAAATTTGCGCTGGTAACTGTCTGTACTGTTCCTGACGCCGTACCGCTAGTGGCGGCTACATAGGTGTACCATCCGGTGAATCCGTCCTCAAATCCGGGATTAACAATCCCGGAGGCGATACTACTCCCACTAGCGGTGCCGGCCGCAACGATTTCGACGTTATACGGATCGAAAAGCCAGGTACCGGCCAAGCCATTGGCGGCTGCGGCCGATCCATAAGCATTTGCGCTGAACAGATAGTGGCCCGATGTCTCAATCCGGCCGCCATTGCCGCTGCGCGATCCGCCACGGGCAAAGATCCCGCCATCGGCAATCGTCATGGACTGCCCATTATTGGCATCGGACCAGAGGGTGACCGTGCCACCATCGCCGGTGGTGTTAGCGCTCGCATCGAGATTGGCGTGCGACAGCAAAGCGGTTCGAACGGCATTGCTATAGCCATCGACCGCCGCGCCCTGCCAGCCGCCACCGACGTTGATCGTGCCGCCGCCTGCATCGCCACGGGCGTTGACCAACGCACCCGAGCTAATGATGATATCGCGCCCGAAAATCTTAACCGCGCCGCCCGTTTCGCCGGCCGCCATGCCGCTGGCGTCGATCAGGCCGCCCGCAACAACCGTCCCGACTGTGCCGCCATCAAGCACGATCTGACCATTCCGGGTACCGACGCTGGTCGCGTCGATCACCCCGGAGGTGTTGATAACGCCACCGATCACGTCGCTCGCCGATCGCGCGGTCAGCAGTACGTCGCCGCCGCTTGCCACCAGCGCGCCGGCATTTTCCACCAGCGCACCGCTTGTCGCCACCAATTCCAGCGGCTGCGTGACGCTGAACGACAGCAATTTGTCCCCGGCCAGATCGAGTACAAAACCCTTACCTACCCCGAGCACGACCTTGCCCAGCCGCGCCATGACAAGGCCGGCATTGGCGGCCTTGTTGCCCGCCAGCACGGCATAGCCGCCCTGCGCTGTCGTTATCTGGCCGTAGTTGATGACGCTGCCAGTTGCGGCGCTGCCATCGAAACCATAGCGGCCGGCGATGAAATCCTCGTTGCTCAGCGCATGTGTGGTGGCCAGAAAGCCACCCGCCGAAACGCGGCCTGCGCCGCCGATCAGCACGCCATTGGGATTGAGCAACCAGACCTGGCCATTGGCGACCAGCGACCCGTCGATCCGCGTTTCATCAAGCCCGGTGATGCGATTGAGCGCGATCGCATTGGCATTGGGCTGGGCAAAGCTGACCGTTGATCCGGCATCGACCGAAAAGGCGCGCCAATCGATCACTGCCTTGGCCGAGCTTTGCGTGACCTGGATATTATTGGTGCCCAGGCCGGTGAACGTGGCCGCGCCGACTCGGACCGCCGGATCGGCGATCGACTGCGCCGCTGCGGGATAGGCAAGCAGCAAGGGCAGCGAAAAGCTCGCGCACAGCCTGAAGCTTGACCTCAACAGGGCCGGCCGTTCCGGCAATTGAGTCAAGGATTTCATAGCGATGCCACCCCCCGCAGCTCGCTCGGATACAAATACGTCAAGCAGTCATTTGTGCCCAAAGCTATCAAAAACGTTCGAAATTCGTTGATAGAGCCGAAACCATGGCGCGGCAAGCATCGTCACCAGCCCGCGCGCCATCGTCTCTATTCAAGACGGTTCGGCGCCATCCTAAGATCATCGTAGCGCCTCTTAAGCCGCGTTCGTATCGCCGCTGCCGATCGCGCGATCAAGCAGGCTGATACCGATATCGGGGCACACGCCACATCAGCGCCATCACCGCCATCCCTTGTCGGGATGACGGCGATGGGGCAGCTTTGGATCAGACGACGCCGAACGCCAGCATGGCATCGGCCACCTTTTTGAAGCCAGCGATATTGGCGCCTTTGACATAATCGATATAGCCATCGCTACCGCGGCCATGCTCGACACAGCGTTCATGGATGCCCTCCATGATGTCGAACAATTGCTGCTGCAGATCGGCGACTTTCCAGGCGCGGCGCTCGCTGTTCTGGCTCATCTCCAGGCCGGAGACGGCAACGCCACCGGCATTGGCGGCCTTGCCCGGCGCAAACATGATCCGGGCATCCTTGAAGACGTGGACGCCTTCGAGCGTGGTCGGCATGTTGGCGCCTTCGGCAACCGCGATGCAGCCATTGGCCACCAGCGTACGCGCATCGTCGCCCAGCAACTCGTTCTGGGTGGCGCAGGGCAGCGCGACGTCGCAGGCCACGCCCCAGGGGGTCTTGCCGGCATGGAAGGTCGCACCGGGATATTCCTTGACGTAATCAGAAATCCGGCCGCGCCGCTTGGTCTTGTGTGCCTTGACCCAATCGATCTTGTCCTGGCCGATACCCTCCGGATCATGGACAAAGCCTTCGCTGTCGCTGAGCGTCAGCACTTTGCCGCCCAGCTGGGTCACCTTTTCCGCGGCGTGCGTGGCGACATTGCCAGATCCGGAAATCACCGCGGTCATCCCGGCAAGCTCCTTGCCCTTGGCCTTGAGCATCGACTGGAGGAAATAGACCGCGCCATAGCCGGTCGCCTCGGTGCGGATCAGCGAGCCGCCAAATTCCAGCCCCTTGCCCGTTAGCACGCCAGTGAACTGGTTGGTGATCCGCTTATATTGGCCGAACATATAGCCGATTTCACGCGCCCCGACGCCGATATCACCAGCAGGGACATCCACATCGGCGCCGACATGGCGATAAAGCTCGGTCATGAAGCTCTGGCAGAAGCGCATCACTTCGTGGTCGCTTTTGCCCTTGGGGTTGAAATTTGCGCCACCCTTGCCGCCGCCCATCGGCAGGCCGGTCAGCGCGTTCTTGAAGGTCTGCTCAAAGGCGAGAAATTTCAGAACGCTCTCGGTGACCGAGGGGTGGAAGCGAATCCCGCCCTTGTACGGACCGATCGAATTGTTGTTCTGGACGCGCCAGCCGCGCTGGACGCGGATGTTGTTGTTATCGTCTTCCCAGCAGACGCGGAACGAGATGATCCGATCGGGTTCGGCGATCCGCCGCAGAATCTGATAATGGTGGTAGGCTTCCTTGTCGGCGATGAATTCATAAATATCCTGCGCAACTTCCTGCACGGCCTGGATGAATTCCGGTTGCCCGACATTGCGCTTCTTGACGCCCTCCATGAACACGGACAGGTCGACATGATCATTGGTAGCCATAGAATCTCTCCCCCATTGAACATCGGCGATTTTTCGCGCGGCGATCGCCAGATCGAGTCGCGGTTTATTGTCTTCGCCCGGACGCCCTATTTCCGCAGATTGCGGGCCTTGGCTAGAGCGGGACGCCGCATTTCGGGCATATTTACCGGTGCAGCGCGGCTAACCGGCGGGAAAGACGGTTGTTATTCTCGTGCGGCACGCGTGATGGGTAACAAGATTGCCAAACTGGGGTGCGGGCCGCCCCGTTTTGTGGCAACGGGGGGGCGGTTGGGGCGGCAGCAGGGCAATATTTAAGCTGCGGCCCAGACATGGTTCAATGGGGGATTATCGCATGAAGGCGTCGGATCTGTTCATTAAATGCCTTGAAGAAGAAGGCGTTGAATATGTGTTCGGTGTGCCGGGCGAAGAAAATCTCGATTTTCTCGACAGCTTGTCGCGATCGGCCAGCATCAAGCTGATCCTGACCCGCCATGAACAGGGCGCCGGCTTCATGGCCGCGACCTATGGCCGCCATACCGGCAAGACCGGCGTGTGCCTTGCAACACTCGGGCCGGGCGCAACCAACCTGGTCACGGCGGCTGCCTA
This sequence comes from Sphingomonas sp. 28-63-12, assembly GCA_002281535.1. Classification (GTDB taxonomy): domain Bacteria; phylum Pseudomonadota; class Alphaproteobacteria; order Sphingomonadales; family Sphingomonadaceae; genus Sphingomonas. The sequence continues at coordinate 92,294 of NCGD01000007.1, read as the reverse complement.
TGCCAATCTGGGCGGCATGCCGATCCTGATGGTGACCGGCCAGAAGCCGATCAAATCAAGCAAACAGGGCCGATTCCAGATCCTCGACGTGGTCGACATGATGCGGCCGATCACCAAATATACCCACCAGCTTGCCTCGTCAGACAATATCCCGAGCCGTGTGCGTGAGGCGTTTCGCCTGGCCGAGGAAGAAAAGCCCGGCGCCACGCATATCGAATTCCCCGAGGACATCGCCGACGAGCAGACAGACAGCGTGCCGCTGAAGCGCAGCCTGGTCCGCCGACCGACGGCCGATCCCAAATCTGTGCGCGCCGCCGTCGCCCGGATCGAGGCGGCCACATCGCCCGTCCTCGTCATCGGCGCTGGCGCGAACCGGACGATGACCAGCCGGATGCTGATGCAGTTCATCGAAAAGACCGGCATCCCCTTCGTCACCACCCAGCTCGGCAAGGGCGTGATCGACGAGACCCACCCCAAATTCCTGGGCTGTGCGGCATTGTCATCGGGCGATTTCGTCCACCGGTCGATCGAGCACAGCGATCTGATCATCAATGTCGGCCATGACGTGATCGAAAAGCCGCCCTTCTTCATGCGGCAGGGCGGCACCGAGGTGATCCATATCAGCACCAACACCGCCTCGGTCGATCCGGTCTATTTCCCGTCAATCGAAGTGATCGGCGATATCGCCAACGCGATCTGGCAGATCAAGGAAGACATCATGCCGCAGGGCGGGTGGAATTTCGATTTCATGTCCAAGGCACGCGCGGCTGAAGTCGCCCATACCGCCTCGCTCGATGGCGATGCCCGCTTCCCCATCTTTCCGCCCTATCTGGTCCGGAAGATCCGCGAAGCGATGCCGCCGAGCGGCGTGATCTGCCTGGATAACGGCGTCTATAAGATCTGGTTTGCGCGCAATTACCCCGCGCGGCAGGCGAACACCGTGCTGCTCGACAACGCGCTGGCAACAATGGGCGCGGGGCTTCCCTCGGCGATGGCCTCGGCGATGGTCTATCCCAACCGCAAGGTGATGGCGATCTGCGGCGATGGCGGCTTCATGATGAACAGCCAGGAGATGGAGACCGCCGTCCGGCTGAAGCTCAACATCACCGTGCTGATCCTGAACGACAACAGCTATGGCATGATCCGCTGGAAACAGGCCAATATGGGGTTCAAGGATTTCGGGCTGACCTATGGCAATCCCGATTTCGTCAAATATGCCGAAAGCTATGGCGCGATCGGCCACCGTGTCGAGAATGCCGACGGGCTGCCGGCGCTGCTAGCGCATTGCCTGGAGACGCCCGGCGTCCACCTGATCGACTGCCCGGTCGACTATTCCGAAAATGACCAGATCCTCAACAAGGATATCAAGCAGCTCAGCGCCGCCGTCTGATCCCATGATCCCCGCCCGATACCGGGCGGGGGAGAGGCTTACCCGATGACCATGCTCCAGTCCGTTTATCCGCTGTACCTCAACAACAAGGCGGTGCAGCTCAACACCGATCTGGCGGTGACCGACAAATTCACCGGCGAAGTCGCCTTTCGTGTGGCGCAGGCCGATTCAGCCACGATCCACGCGGGCATTGCCGGCGCGGTGCGGGCCGCCGAGCCAATGGCACGACTGGCGGCTTATGAGCGCCAGGCGGTGCTGCAGCACTGCGTCGATCGCTTCAAGCAACGCTTCGACGAACTGGCCTATGCGCTGTGTGTCGAGGCGGGCAAGCCGATCAAGGATGCCGAGGGCGAAGTCACCCGGCTGATCGATACCTTCCGCATCGCGGCCGAAGAAAGCGTGCGGATGACGGGCGAGGTCCAGCCGCTCGACATTTCACCGCGTGCGCGCGGCTATCAGGGCATGTGGAAGCGCGTGCCGATCGGCCCGTGCAGCTTTATTTCGCCGTTCAACTTCCCGCTCAACCTGGCTGCGCACAAGATTGCGCCCGCCATCGCGGTCGGCTGCCCTTTTGTGATGAAGCCGGCAAGCCGCACGCCGCTGGGGGCGATCATCATGGGCGAGATTCTCGCCGAGACCAACTTGCCCGAAGGCGCCTTTTCGATCCTGCCTGCGCACCGCGAGGGTGCTGACCTGTTCACCGAGGATGAGCGGCTCAAGCTGCTGAGCTTCACCGGGTCACCCGGCGTGGGCTGGGCGCTAAAAGCCAAGGCCGGCAAGAAAAAGGTTGTGCTCGAACTCGGCGGCAACGCCGCCGTGATCGTCGACAAAGATGCCGATCTTGACGACGCGGTCGAGCGCATCACCTTTGGTGCCTTTTATCAATCAGGGCAGAGCTGCATCGGCGTGCAGCGGATCATCATCCATGCCGATATCTATGATGTCCTGCGCGACCGGCTGGTCGCGCGTGCCAGCACGCTGATCGCGGGCGACCCCAAGGACCGTGCCACCTTTATCGGCCCGATGATATCGGTCGGTGAAGCGACCCGCCTGGATGGCTGGGTACAGGACGCGGTGGCAAGCGGTGCACGCCTGCTATGCGGCGGCAAGCGCACCGGCGCGATGCTCGAGGCGACACTGCTCGAGAATGTCGGCCGCGACTGCGCCGTCTATCGCGAAGAGGCCTTTGGCCCGGTCGCGCTGCTCAGCAAATTTTCCGATTTCGACGCGGCGCTGGATGAGGTGAACGACAGTAAATTCGGCCTACAGGCCGGTATTTTCACCCGCGATCTGTTCAAGGCGCTCGATGCGTGGGACCGACTCGACGTTGGCGGGGTGGTCATTGGCGACGTACCAAGCTACCGCGTAGATAACATGCCCTATGGCGGCGTGAAGGATTCTGGGCTGGGTCGCGAAGGTATTCGTTTTGCGATGGAAGACATGACCGAGATTCGAAATCTGGTTATCCGGCGGCGGCTATAATGGCGGTAATTGGCTAAATTGTCCCAGGGGTGGGATAATTTTTGCTGTTCGATCGGGCGTAATTGGGGCAACATCGGTAGCGGGGTTGCACGCGTCCAAAGCGAGGCGCCGTGACATTTTGTCCGGCGATGAAGGGGGGAAACGCTGCATGAATTCGGGGGATCGCATCGGCGCCCGTCGCGCGGGCAGGCCGGCTGCAGCGCTATTTGTTCTTTTCCTGTCGATGTGTGCGTTGTCGATCGGCGTCGCCGGCTCGCGTGCCGGTGCGGCGCCGAGCGAAGGCAGTTCGCGCTTTGAAGGCGTCGCCAGCTGCGCCGGCTCTACCTGCCATGGGCGGATGGAAGCCGATGGCGCCGTGGTCCGGCAAGATGAATTGATGCGCTGGCAAGATCCTGCCAGCCAGGCGGGCGCGCATAGCCGCGCCTTTTCGGTGCTGCTCGGGCAGCGCGCGCGGCAGATAACGGCGACGCTGGGGATGGGCGACCCGACCAGCGCACCGGCCTGTCTCGGCTGCCATGCAACACCAACCAATGGCGCAACCGGCGCCCGCTTCCTGACCAAGGACGGCGTCGGCTGCGAGGCCTGCCACGGCCCGGCCGGCGGCTGGATCGCATCTCATTATGCGGTTGGCGCTAGCCACAGCGATAATGTCGCCCGTGGCATGATCCCGCTTGAACGAGCCAGCGTGCGCGCCGGCCTGTGCCTTGATTGTCATTATGGCAGCAAGCGGCCGGGCCAGTTCGTCACCCACCGGATCATGGCCGCTGGCCATCCGCGCGTGAATTTCGAGCTCGACCTGTTCTCGACGCTGCAGCAGCATCACAACGAAGATAGCGACTATGCCGCGCGCAAGGGCCGGACCGACAATGTTCGGCTCTGGGCGGTCGGCCAGGCAATGGCGGTCAATCGTGCGCTGACGCTTTATGCCGATCCGGGCCTGGGCACCGAGGGTGCCTTTCCCGAATTTTATTTTCTCGATTGCCACAGCTGCCACCGGCGCATCTTCGATCAGGAGGACCGGGTAAAAACCTGGGAAACCAACCCCGGCCGCCCGATCCCGGCTGGCATGCCGCCGTTCAACGACGAGAATATGATCCTGCTCTCGGCAGCGGCGCGGGTCACATCGCCAGCGTTGGCGACCCGGTTCGACAAGGATGCGCGCGCCTTTCATCTCGCCATGGCGGGAAGCCGCAGCCTGTCGGTCGCGGCCGCCGTCCGCCTCGCCTCAACGGCAAGCGCGCTGGCCTCCGCCCTGTCAGCACAAACCGGCACGAGCGATACCGCCTTTGCAATTGTCGATTCGATCGCCGGGCCAAGCTCGGCACCGCGCTTCACCGATTATGAAGGGTCAGTTCAGGCCGTGATGGCAATCGATTCGCTGCTCAATGCGCTGGTCAAACAGGGCCGGGTCACGATCGGCGCCGCCGCCGGCATTCGCGCCGACATCAACCGGGCTTATGCGGCCGTCCGCGAGCCCAATGGCTATCGCCCCCCCGAATTCCGTACCGCGCTCGCCAGCGCTGTGCGCAGCATCCGGAGCCTGCGCTGATGCGTCCGCGCTTTACCACCACCCTGGTCGCCAGCAGCGCGCTGATCCTGGCGTCGTGCAGCGGCGGCAGCGGCACGAGCAGCGCGGTGAATGCGCCGACGCCGTCGCCCAGCCCTTCGGCGAGCCCGACCCCGAGCAGCGTCTATGCCGTGCCGGCCGCCGAATCACTGAGCATCAGTGACGTTCAGGCAATCCTTGCCGGCGCGATCTTTGAGGCGAAGGCCCGCAACAAGCCGGCCGTCATCGCGGTCACCGACCGGGTCGGCAACGTCCTTACGGTCTTTTCGATGACCGGGGCGCGGGCAACGACCTTTACCGACCCGGCGCCCAATGGGATCAATACCGACGCGCAGAACCTGCCCGTGCCATCATCGGTCGCCGCGATCGCCAAGGCGGTGACCGGCGCCTATCTGTCGAGCGGCGGCAATGCCTTTTCGACGCGCACCGCCAGCATGATCGTCCAGGAACATTTTCCGCCAGCACCGACGACAGCGGGCCTGGAAAGCGGCAAGCTTTATGGAGTGCAGTTCAGCTCGCTGCCCTGCTCCGATCTCAATACACGCTTCGGCACTGGCGGCTCGAGCGCGCTGATCGGCCCGAAACGCTCGCCACTGGGGCTTTCGGCCGATCCGGGCGGCTTTCCGCTCTACAAGAACGGCGTGCTGGTCGGCGGCATCGGCGTCATGTCAGACGGCATTTATGGCTCCGACACCAATATTCTCGATCTCGATAACAGCGACGATGAATTTATTGCGCTGGCCGGCACGATTGGCTTCGATGCCCCTGACACGATCCGGGCGAACCGAATCTCCCTCGACGGGACATTCCTGCGGTATAGCGATGCCGCGCCGTCGGCCTTTGTCCATACCGGCGCAACCCCGGATTTTGTAACGCTCAGCAGCACCGGCAATTTCCTTGCCGTCCGTGGCTATACGAGTGGCCCAATCATTCCCGGCGCGGTTTACGGCACCGAGGCATCAGGTATCCGGCCAGCGGCAGCAGCCGAATTCTCCAATCGCGACGCCTTTGTGCTGTCGGACGGTGCAGGGACGGATCGCTTCCCGATCCGCGGCGGCACCGAGACCGGCATCCCTGCAATTACCGCCACCGAAGCCCGGACAATGCTGGAGCAGGCTTTTACGATCATGAGCCGCGCGCGCGGATCGATCCGCCAGCCGCTCGATAGCCGCGCGCAGGTATCGATCAGCCTGGTCGATACCAACGGCGCCGTGCTCGGCGTGGTGCGCGCACCCGACGCGCCCGTGTTCGGTACCGATGTCAGCCTGCAAAAGGCGCGAACGGCAATGTTCTTTTCGCATGCCCGCGCCAGCGCCGACATGCTCGCCGATCCGACCGATAATGTGCGCGCCTATGTCCCGCGCTTTCGGGCCTTTCTGAATGACCCGACGGCGTTGACGGGCACGGTCGCCTATGGCGTGCGCGCTGTCGGCCTGCTCGAGCGGCCCTATTTTCCCGACGGGGAGATCGGGCGGCCGCCGGGACCATTGTCGCCGGCGATTGATCAGTTCAACCCGTTTGCAACCGGCCTGCAATCCTCGCTGATCCTGCAGAATCTGGCCGAACATCTGCTGTTCGTCGCGGGGAATACCAATGATACCGCGCGGGGCTGCACCCGATTGCCGACGACGACACCGGGACTCAATCGACTGGCCAACGGGTTGCAGATCTTCCCTGGCGGCTTTCCGGTCTATCGTGGCAACCAGCTGATCGGCGGGATCGGCGTTTCCGGTGACGGTATCGATCAAGATGACATGATTGGCTTTCTGGGCGTGGCCAATGCCGCCGCCCGGCTCGGCGGGATCAACCACGCACCAGCGGCAATCCGGTCTGACCAGGTGGTCGTCGACCTCGGCGATGCCAAAGTCCGGTTGCGCTATGTAGGTTGCCCGTTTGCGCCGTTCCTCGACACGGCGGCACAAGATGTCTGCGAGGGACTTTAAGTGGCGGCGATGCTCTTTCTCGGGCTGATTACGGCCGCTAGCGGCGCTGAACAGTCTGCCCCGCCCGAGCCCAAACCCCAGCTGCAGGCGCCGCCGGCAGCGCCGCAAGCGGCGCCGACGGCGGACGTCGAGCCAAACGAAACGCTTGAGGGGCGCAAGCGTCCGGGCTTTGAAAAGCCCCTGCCCGAACCGATTACCCAGAATAATCCCGGTGCCGTCCGCGCGCCCCGGCCCGAGGCGTTTCCGACCGACCAGATTCCCTTGCCGGATCGCTGGCGCCTGATCGAATCGCTAGGCGTGGTCAAAGAGCGCTGGCTCGATCCGTATCACCAGAACACGCTGAAGGGAGATCGCCCGATCGATGTGAAGAAGCTGCCCTGGCTGCCGCTTCATGGCGACGACTGGTTTTTCACGCTGAGTGCGGTGAGCGACAGCGTAATCGAGCCGCGCAGCTTCCCGATTCCGGTTGGAGTGCAAACCACCGAGCGTCCGGGCAGCTCAGACGTGTTTGGGGGCGATACCAGCCAGGTTTACTCGCAGACGTTCATCATTGGCGCGTCGCTGGTCAAGGGATCGACGGCCTTCAAGCCGCCCGAGATCGAATATCGCATCGCGCTGGCGTTCAACCTCAACCATGTCTCGGTACCCGAACGCCGCGTGTTGTATGTCCAGCCGAGCAAGGGCACCGTGCGCACCGATGCCTTTGTCGGCGTGCAGGAACTCTTCGTCGACTATCATTTGCGCAACACCTCTGATCGTTATGATTTCGAATCGATCCGTGTTGGCATCCAGCCCTTCCAGAGCGATTTTCGCGGCTTTCTGTTCAATGACCAGCAGCTCGGCATCCGTTTCTTCGGCAACCGCGACGACAACCGCTTTCAGTTCAATCTCGCCGCCTTCTGGCGGCTGGAAAAGGACACCAATTCGGGTCTGAACAGCGTCCTCAAGCGGCCGCGCGACGATTTCGTCTTCGTGGCCAATGTCTATCGCCAGGATTTCCTGTTTCCCGGCCTGACCAGCCAGATCACCGCGGTCTATAATCTCAACCGCGAGGGCGGTCGGATCGAAGTAGATACCAACGGCTTTCCTGTCCGCCCTGCCCTGATCGGTGACTTGCGCGGGCGCGATTATGATGTCGTCTACCTGGGCTATAATGTCGACGGCCGGCTTGGTCGGCTGAACCTGACCGCGTCAATCTATGGCGCGCTGGGGCAGGACCGGAACAATTTCTTCACCAGCAAGCCCGCGCAGATCAGGGGTTATTTTGGCGCTGCCGAGCTGAGCTATGATCGCAACTGGATCCGTATCCGCGCCTCGGGGCTCTATGCCAGCGGTGACAACAAGCCCTTCGACAATGTTGAAACCGGTTTTGACGCGATCTTCGAAAACCCGATCTTCGCTGGCGCCGACACCAGCTATTGGATCCGGCAGACCATTCCCTTCGCCGGCGGTGGCCGCGCGATCGCCCTGAACGGGCGCAATGGCATCCTCAATTCGCTGCGGACCAGCAAGGAACAGGGACAGTCGAACTTCAACAACCCCGGTACCGCACTGCTTGGCGTCGGTATCGATTTCGATCTGAAGCCGACCTTGCGGGTTTCGGTCAACGCCAATCATCTGTGGTTTGCGACCACCGAAACCCTTCAGGCGCTGCGCGTCGAGGGCAGCATTCCCAAATCGATCGGCTATGATCTGTCATCGGCGATCATCTGGCGGCCCAAGGCAACCCAGAACATCGTCGGGCGACTTTCGGGCGCGGTGCTCGTCCCCGGCGCCGGCTTTCGCGACCTGTTCGCTAACAACAACCGGAATCGACTTTACTACTCGATCCTGGCCAACCTTATCGTGAGCTATTGATGCCGACACGCGCTGCTCTTTCCGCCCGGGCTGCCAGCTGGCTGCTGCTGGTGTTCGCAGCGCTGATGCTGCCGGCCGCCATCCTCTATGCCAATGATGCCGAAAAGCCGGTTGCGCGGGTCTATCTCGACACTCCGCCGGCCCCGATGAGCCAGACAGCGGCGATGGTCGCGGGTAAATCGGAAGGCTGTTATTCGTGCCATACCCGCACCGACGAGCCATCGATGCACGCGACCCCGGCCGTGATGCTGGGCTGTACCGATTGCCATGGCGGCAATGCATCGATCAAAGGCGATCCGAGCCACGGCTTTGACGATGCCGCCTATGTGACCGCGCGCGATCAGGCGCATGTTCTGCCGCGCCTCCCGCATAGCTGGAACTATCCCAGCTCGGCCAATCCCAAGCGCAGCTACACATTGCTCAACCGTGAAGCGCCGGAATATATCCGCTTCGTGAACCCCGGTGACTACCGCGTCGCCCGCGAATCCTGTGGGGCCTGCCATATCGAGACCATCGAAGCCGCTGAGCGGTCAATCATGGCGTCGGGGGCAATGCTGTGGGGCGGGGCCGCGTATAATAACGGCGTCGTCCCGTTCAAGAACTACATTTTTGGCGAGGCCTATACCGAAGACGGCGAGCCCGCCAAGATCGTGTCCCCGGGCTCACCGCCGGGCACGGTGACCGATGCCGAGGCCAAGCGCGGCGCGCTCGCGGCGCTTTATCCTTTGCCGACATGGCAGGTCATCCCGCCGGGCGACATCTTCCGCGTGTTCGAGCGCGGCGGCCGCAACATCAATACCAATTTCGCCGAAGTCGGCCTGCCCAACTCGCTGGGCCAGATTCAGCGGCTGGAAGAACCGGGGCGCCCCGACATCAAGCAATCCAACCGCGGCCCGGGCACGGGCCTGCGCGTGGCGATTCCGGTGCTGAATATCCACAAGACCCGCCTCAACGATCCGCTGATGTGGTTCATGGGCACCAACGAGCAGCCAGGCGACTATCGCGGATCAGGCTGCACCGGCTGTCATGTGGTTTACGCCAATGATCGCGAACCCCGCCACAGCCTGATCTACGCGCAATTTGGCCGCGACGGGCAATCGGCAAGCGTCGATCCGACCATCGCCGCCAAGATGGCGGACAGCGGCGGCCATGATGCCAAGGCCGAAGAGCATGCGCCTGCAGGCCATGGCGGACTCGTTCAGCCCGGCATGAAGGAAAGCGGCCATCCGCTGCGCCACAGCTTCACGCGCTCTATCCCGACATCGCAGTGCATGAGCTGCCACATGCACCAGCCCAACATCTTCCTGAATTCCTACCTTGGCTATACCATGTGGGATTATGAATCCGACGCGCCCTCGATGTGGCCGAAGAAGCAGAAATACCCGACTGCCGCCGAAGTCCGTGAGGTCAACGATCGCAATCCCGAAGCTGCTGCCGTCCGCGGCAACTGGGGCGACCCCGATTTCCTGCGCAACGTCTATGATCTCAACCCGAAACTGAAAGACACCCAGTTCGCGGATTATCACAGCCATGGCTGGAATTTCCGGGGGATCTTCAAGCGCGACCGCGAGGGCAATCTGCTCGATGCCGAGGGCAAGATCGTCGCCAATGACGATCCCGAGAAATGGCGCAAAAAGGACGAGCCAAAGTTTGTTCCGCCCGGGACCAACCCCGGCAAGGCCGTCCATCTGATGGATATCCATGCCGAAAAGGGCCTGCAATGCGCCGATTGCCATTTTGCGCAGGACAGCCATGGCAATGGCCTGATCTATGGTGAGGTTGCCAATGCGGTCGAGATTGGCTGCAAGGATTGCCACGGCACCGCCGATGCCTATCCAACGCTGCGCACCTCGGGCCCGGCCGCCCGACCGGGCGGCAACGACCTGTCGTTGCTGCGCAATCCCGATGGCCAGCGCCGGTTCGAATGGATCCCCACCGATGGCGGGCGCCGCAAGCTCGTCCAGCGATCGCTGGTCGACCCGAAAATCGAATGGGATGTGCACCTCGTCAAAGACAGCGTCGATCCCGCCAGCCCCTATTTCAATGCCAAGGCCGCGCGCGCCAAGCTGATGAGCAAGCTGGGCGGCGAGGACGGCAATTTCGCGTTTGGGCCCGGCGTGCTGCCGGGCGAGCGCGCGCATGGCGAAGATTCTGTCACTTGTTTCACCTGCCATCTGAGCTGGACCACGAGCTGTGGCGGCTGCCATTTGCCGATCGAGGCAAACTGGAAGACCAGCAGCCACCATTTCGAGGGGGAGGAAACCCGCAATTTCGCGACCTATAACCCGCAGGTCGCACGCGATGACATGTTCCAGCTCGGCAAGGGAATGACGACCAAGGGCAATGTCACCACCCCGGTGCGCAGTACCTCGGCGCTGATCCTGTCATCCACCAACGTCAACCGCGAGCGTATCTATATCCAGCAGCCGCCGATCAGCGGCATCGGCTTTTCGAGCCAGGCCTTTGCGCCCCACTTCCCGCACACCGTGCGGACCACCGAGACCAAGACCTGCAGCGACTGCCATCTGTCCAAGAAGGACGATAACAATGCGATCATGGCCCAACTGCTGCTGCTCGGCACAAATTCGGTCAACTTTGTCGGGCTGAATGCCTGGACCGGTCTGGCCGGCGGCTTTGAGGCTGTGCGCGTAACCGAATGGGACGAACCCCAGACGGTAATCGGTTCCTATCTCCAGAAATATGCCTTCCCGGATTATTGGAAGCAGCATGTCGAGCGCAACAAACGCGAGCTGAAGAACTGGGTGCGGGGCAAGACCTTCGATAAGCACCTATCGGGCGAAACCCACGCGATGGAGGAGTTCCGCAACATCGTTCAGGGCACCGCCGATTCCGTTAACTGCCTGCAAATGCGCGGCGAATATATGTATGTTGCCGAAGGGCGTGGCGGCTTTCGCGTCTATGACGTGGCGTCGATTGCCAACAAGAGCGTGTCGGAGCGTATCCTGACGGCGCCCTTCTCGCCGCTCGGCCACGATACGCATGTCGCCAGCAGCAACGCGACCTGCATGGCGTTGCCGACCGACCAGCCGATCAACCCACTCCGCAGCACGCCCGAACTCCGCAAGATCAATCAGGAACAGGCCTTCTTCCCGATCTATAGCTATGCTGCCATCACTGATGCGGAAGAGGGTCTGATCCTCGTTAACGTCGAGACGATGGCCGATGGCAACTTCCAGAACAATTTCCTGAAGCGCGCCGTTACCTGGAACGAAGATGGCGTCCTGAAGGGGGCGCGGCATATCATCCTGGCTGGCCAGGTCGCCTATATCACCGCCGATGTCGGCCTGGTGGTCGTCGACCTGTCCGACCCCCTCCACCCCAAGCTCGCCGCGGTGCGCCCGATGAGGGATGCCCGCGCCAGCGCGATCCAGTTCCGCTATCTCTGGGTCACCGATGCCGATGGCGTGAAATTGTTCGACGTGACCCAGCTGCGTAATCCGGTCGCGGTGCCATCGGGCACGATATCGCTCGCCAATGCTCGCCGGCTCTATGTCGCGCGGACATATGCCTATGTCGCGGCTGGCGCCGATGGCCTCGCCATCGTCAACGTAACCAACCCGACCCGGCCAGTGATGTACCAGAAGGTGACCCTCGACGGTCAGCTGAACGATGCGCAGGACGTGATCGTCGGCAGCACCAATGCCTCGCTGTTCGCTTATGTCGCCGATGGCCGCAACGGCCTGAAGGTGCTCCAGCTGACATCGCCGGCAAGCCAGCCCAATTTCTATGGCTTCTCCCCCCAGCCCAAGCCCGAGCTGATTGCCTGGGCGAAGACACCATCACCGGCGCTGGCGCTGTCAAAGGGACTCGATCGTGATCGGGCGGTTGATGAAACCGGTGGCCAGATCGCCGTCTTCGGTCGGCTCGGGTCGCGCCCCTTTACGCGGCCGGAAATGGAAAAGCTGTTCCTCACCAGCCGGGGAACGCCCTATAAGGTGAGCGACGAGGTCGACATGACAGCATGGCGGGCACCGATGAAATTGCCTGGGAAGTAATCCCGGCGGGCGCCGGGCCCGGTTTTTTGATCAGTGATCGCTAGAGGCGATTGCAGTTTGGTTGGCCCCGCGCTTTTACCCCAGCAAAAGCTGGGGTCCAGCGCCGTCGAGAACCGCACCTGGGACCCTGGGCAACCGCTTTCGCAGGAGCGCGATTCCACCAACGGGAAAACGACTCTAAAGGTTGGGCGCCGATGACTTTGCCTCGGCCCGTGTGTTTCGAGCGAAATCGAGAAACAGGCCGACTGCGCTGCGCAAGGGCTTCTCAACTGCGCTCGAAACGAACGGACCGGGATGCTTCAAGCAAATGTCATCTTGTTCTAGGCTGAGGCCTGGTGCTTCAGGCGCCGCGCTCTTGGGCCAGATGGCGCACCAGTGGCTGAAGTCCGGCGTCGAAACGGGCGAGCGTACCATGCGCCTCGGCGGTGTCGAACAGACTGACGAGCTGATTGTCCTGCCAGCGGTGGAGCGCATAGCCTGGCGGATCAGCGACAATCATCGGTCGATCATCGGGCAGCTCAGGATCGATCGGACGGAGATCGAGCGCTAGCTGGGCCGCGCTAGCGGGGCACACGGTTACCGTCACGCCGTGCCATGCTGCGGCGATCGGCCGGTGGAGATGCCCGCACCAGATTGCCCGAAGCTGGCCATGGCCCTCGATCGCGGCCTTAAAACGCCTGACCCAAGGCTCGTCGACGCCTCCGGACATCCATGCGATGCCGGCGTCGAACGGCGGATGATGCATCACAATCACCGTCGGCGTATCGCGATCGGCATCAAGCTGGGCGCGCAGCCAACTGGCACGCGTTGCGCAAAAACCCCCGCCATGCCGGCCGGGCTCGAGCGTATCGAGTACGATCAGCCGCAGCCCGTCGAGCCGGACGGTATAGTGCACAAAGCCGTCGCGAAACGGCACTTGCGGAAAATAGCGGCTGAAATGGCGCCGGTCATCATGATTGCCAAGGCAGGGGTAGACTGGAAATGGGCACCGCGCGAGGATCGTTGCCGCCCGCGCATAGCTATCCTCGTCGCCATTGTCCGCAATATCACCCGTCACCATCAGCAGATCCGGGCGATTCGGCCCGTCGATCAACGTCGCCAGCACTGTCGCCAGTCGCTGGCAATTGGGCTCATCGGGATCACCCGGCACGAAACCGACATGAAGATCGGTAATCTGGGCAATCAACACACGCTACGCTTCCTAGTTTAGCGACGCCGTATCGCCCGGCTTCGGTACCATCAGCAACGGGCTGGACGGCGCGCCGTCATGCTGTGGCTTCCACGGCGCATCCTGCTTGGCGTGGTAGCTATGGCACATCGCGCAGCTCGAGGGGACCTTGGCTGCAGACGCTTCACCGCCATGGCAGCTTCGGCAGGATTTTAGCCCAGGCAGGAGCAAGTCAGTCGCCTTGGTGGACTTCGCCGCGGCGTGGCAGCTTGCGCACGTTTCTGTCGCATGGGCATTATGATCAAACCAGCCATGCATCATGTAGCGCATTGGCTGATTGACCGGGACCACCGACCAATCAGGCGCACCTGCACCCGGCGGTTTGACCAGATGGCAATCATAGCAGGCACCGCCGGGAGAGAAGACCGCGCGCACTGCGGCGTCACCTGCCGAGCCTCGGGCGCCAACCGCGCCGAAATAGGCGCTATACGTCTGACCTTCCGCATAAATGCCGGGCCGCCGCCGCTCCATACCGCCTAGATTGATCGGCCTAGCCGGGCTGGTCGAACGATAAAAGGCGCGCAGATCGGCGATCATCTGGGCAGTATCGCCATGCCGCAGCGTGCGCGTGGTGCCGCCGACCTTATCGAACGCCAAGCTGTGGCAGGCTTGGCAGTTTTTTTCCATGTCGACTGGCAGGAAGCGGGTGCGATCTGCGGTGGGCGTATGGCAATCGGCGCAAACCAGGACATCGCCATAGCCCTTGCTGCCCTTCAGGCTGCGCGCCATCGCGGCGACTCCACCGCGGGCATCGAGATGCAGTTTGTGGGTGAACTTCAGACCGCTATCGTCCATCGGCTTGGTATCGAGTGAGGCGCGGACCATCACCGGCTTGGCGCCCGGCACCATGGCAATCAAGGGCCGGAATTGGGGATGCTCAGTGCCGAAATCGGCGGCATTGGGCAATTTGGTATCGGTCAACCGCTGGTTGAGGGTGCCATGGCAATCGCTGCAAAAAGCCTGGGCTGTCGCCGGCATGGGCCCCGCGCCTTCATGCTCGGTGTGGCAGGCAACGCACGAGCCGGGCCCTTCTTTGCCAAATGCCTTGGCGACATTTACCAATATCTGGCCGCCAAAACCGGGCGTCGCCCGTGCCTTGCCGAGCCGGGCGGGCGGTGCATGGTCATGCACGTCCTTGTGACAGGACTGGCACGTTTCGTCGCGGACCGAGACGAACGCCTTTTTGTGGCAGGCTTCGCAATTGCCCTCGAGCGCATGATGCGCCTGGCTGAGCGGCCCGCTCGACCAGCTTGTGTCGCTCTTGGCGGCATAGATGGTGCGCGCATCGTGATGCTGCTTCTGAAACGCCGCCCAGACAGGAATGGCCAGAAAGCCAATCAGGACCGCGATCGCCAGTGCCCAGGCCGTCCCGCGCTTGGCCGGGATCAGCCCGCGCAGCGAGAACGCCTTGGTCTCATCGCGCTCCTCTGCCGCCTTTGAAATCGCGGCGATGCGCTGCACCGTCAGCACAATTTCGCCGCCGACATCGCGCGTCATCGTGATGCGGTGGCCGCCCAGGCCGATATCACCACCCTGATCGGGATCGATCACAGCCTGTTTGCGGCGGCGCCGGCCGACGAGGAAGCCGTTGCTGCCCGTCGCCGTCACCAGCACCCGGCCATCACTGCTATGCTCGATCTGCAGATGTTCGGGATCAACCCCCAGATCCGGCAACGCAATATCATTGGTCGCGGCGCGACCAACCAGCACGAGATCGCGGGTCGCCGGCGCATCGCGGACGATTTCGCGGCCATCGGCAGTGGTGCTGATGCGCCGAATCAAAAAGGGTTTCATGCCGCGCTCACCAGTAGAAGAAGACGCTGACGACATGCGCGGTCAGCGCAGCGATCAGGATGAATGTCACCGGGACATGGACGTACAGCCAAAGCTCCAGCAGCGCCTTTAGGCGCAAATGCCGCCGCAATTGGCCGAGTGCCGCCTTTTTCCGATCCAGCAGCTCGTCGACCCGCTTGATCACCGTGGCGCTGCCATCGGCTTGTTCGGACGAAAGCTGCCGCACCGCACGATAGGCACGCTGAGTTGCGCAGCGCCGGTCCCGACCCGATAGCCGCACCAACAGGCCGCCGCCAAATGGATCCTGTTCAAGGGAGGCCAGCACCAGCCGCGACATATCGGCGTCGAGCGGCTGTGCAGCATCGTGCAGTTGCCGATCAACCGACCGGATCGATTCGAGCATCTGCCCTTCGGTCATCGACTGACGGTTACTGCTCAGCGAAGACGGGATCGTCGCATAGGCACTTACGCCCCAGATCCCGGACAGGATCACCACCATCATCAGCGCATAGGCCAGCGTGTGGACGTTCCAGCCAAACTGGAAACCGGTGTGCAACGTCGCGATGACGATCAGGCTCAACCCCAGATAGACATGTGCGCTCGTCCAGGCCTTGAGCGACCAGCGGCCGCTCGTCATTGCCCGTTTGCGCACGCCGAGCATCGTCAGCCACAGGATCTGCACCAGGCCGATCGTGCCAAGGGTATAGCCATACCAGCTACCACCATTGGGCCGCGGCCGAATATCGATCAGCATATAGGTGAGCAGCGCGGTCGCGCTGAGAATCAATGACAGCTTGAGCCAACGGAAACCAGCATAGCGCAGGAATCCTTCGTGCTCAGCAGTACGTTGCTGGCGGCGCGAAGCGCGAGCGTCGGCGCGACTGGCTATGACCGGTCCTCCTCTTGCAAGCCGGCGATCGTCAGGAAGCTTTCCGGCGCGATCCGGATCGCCGCCCCCGTCGGGCAAGCACGCACGCAGGCGGGCCCACCCTTGATCGACGAGCACATATCGCACTTTACGGCCTTTTTCGGCACATCAACGCCTGGTGTCGCATGTTTGTAGCGCCATTTTTTCGACGGCTCGCCGGGCCCTGGGCCCTTGCCGAACATCATCCAACTCAGCAGGCCAGGCTTGACAGGCGGCCGGGCTTCCATCCGGATTACCCCATAAGGGCAGTTGCGCTGGCAATTGCCACAACCGATGCACGTGTCTTCGATGAACACTTCGCCGTTTGAGCCGCGCTGAATGGCGTTGGGGGGGCAATCGGCCATGCAGTGGGGATGTTCACAGTGGCGGCAACTGGTGGGGACATGGAGGTGGGCGTAGCTTTTGCCGGCTTCTCGATCGAGCCTGGACAGTCCTTCATGGCTGTCGGCGCAGGCCTTTTCGCAATTGTCGCAGCCGATGCAGAGCTTTTCGTCGATCAGCAACACGTCGGTCGCCTCGCCGATCCCGTTATCGACCAGGAAACGCGCAGTTTCGGAATGGACGTTGAAGACTTCCGAGTGGCTGTCCTTGCGGCTTTCGACAAAGGCGTGGACATTCTGCGTCCCGGCCATGTCGGCGCGGACCTTTTCCATCAGCGCCGGCTTGGCCTCGAGCAGGCGACGGAACGCCGCGCCCTGCAGCTTGATCACTTCCGACTTCACCGCGGCACGCACCGTCTTGGTCCGCCGGCCACCGTACAGCAGCGACAGCGCGCCGACATAGGTGCTGGCCGGCTGATAGGAGAGGAACACCGGCTTGCCGGCGACATTCTTCTCGACGATCATGCTGCCGATGCGGATGACGAACACATCGTCGCTGGCCTCGCCTTCGGTAATGATCGCCTCACCGGCGCGGACATTGACGATTTCATGGGTATCGAGCAGCTCGACCAGATCGCTCGCCAGCAGCCCCGATTTGAACATCTGCAGCAATTGCCGTTCGACTGAAATACGCGTGACCGCGCGCTTGGCCGCCGGCACCGACGCCATCAGCTTCAGCGCAGCTGTGCGCGACACTTCGACGATGATACAATCGGTGCCCGCCCGCACCGTGGCGCCACGGCGACGGCCCGAGATCAGCCCGACCTCGCCAAAGATCGACCCTTGCGGGATCGGAATGGTGACCTTCGGATCGGCCGGGTTGACCTCGACCAGCACCGAGCCTTGCGCGATGCAGAGCAGCGACGATCCCGGCTCGTTGCGCTTGATGATCGCCTCGCCCGCCTTGTAGGGGCGCACTTCGGAATCGAGCACGAATTCGCGCATCTGCAGCGGCGACAGCTCATTGAGGATGCTGATGTTGGTGCGCAGCAGCTCCAGCCATTCGTCGACCGAGCGGCGGATCTTCTTGAACGCCTCGAACTTGGCTTCGAGCAAAGGTTCATCGGCGGGCTTGAGCGTGGTGTTGCCGTTGATGAACTCGAGCACGTCATAGCCCTGGTTCATGCAATGCTTGATCAGCGGATAGCCCGCCAGCGCGCCGATGACGAAAATGCCCGGCTTGGTGGTCTCGAATTCAGGCGACAATTTCGGAAAGGCTTCGCGATCGGCGCTGGTGAATTCAATGCCGCAGGATTCGATAAAGGCGCGCGGCGCGGCCGAGCCCATGCGCGCGATGATCCGGTCGCACTTGATCGTCTCTGTGCCGTCGCGGGTTTCGAGCAGCAATTCGTCTTCGCGCACTTCGCCCGGCGTGGTGTTGAGCCGGACGATCACCCGGCCCTGATCGGCCGCTTCGTTGAGCAATTTGACATTGGCGCTTTTGGCACGCGCAAAATCGGCCGAACGATTGAGAATCGTGACGACATTGCCCTGCGCCTTGTCAGCCGCGAGGCCGAGCGCATTTTCGATTCCGGCATCGCCCGACCCGATCACGGTGATATGTTCATCGACATATTCGCCCGGATCATCGAGCTGATACTGGACATGCGGCAAGTCAGCGCCGGCGCAGCGCATCAGATTGGGATTGCCCTGGGTGCCGATCGCCAGCACCACGCATTCGGCGTTGATGACGGTACCATCGGTGAGCGCCAGGGCGAAATCGCCGCGTTCGCCGGTGATTGCCTTCACTTCGCTGCGATAGCGGACGTTGACCTTGTTGCCGACGGCCTGTTCGTCCCACGTCTTCAGGATGACTTCGCGCTTGCCGGCATCGAAATCGAGATCCGAGCGCAGCACCAGCTTGCTGGGCGTCGCCATGACGTGCTTGCCCTTCTGATATTTGTAGATCGTATCAGAAAGATGGTCGGTCTTTTCGAGCAGGACGTGCGAAAGCCCGAGCTGGGCCGCCCGTGCAGCCGCGCTCAATCCCGCAGGACCCGAGCCGATTATCGCGACTCGAACGCGATCCACCATCGTCAGTGTCCCCCCAAAACCGGTACCAGCCAAGCCCCCGCCTGGATGCCGAAACAGAAATGCGCTTTACCGCAACAGGCCATGCCCTACCATGCGAGACAGGTCGCGTCACCCCTTCCAGGGACGCGCAACGGGTGAGTCATGAATACAAAAAATAATGGTGTAGTAAGAGGACAATGGCTGCTGGGCGCGGCCGCTGTGGCGCTGATTCTGGCGATTGGATATTCGATGATCCAGGCAAATGGCACCGCGCCCGTGGCCAAAATGGCGGCCAAAACGGGGACAATCGCGACTCAGCCACAGCCAATCGAGACGCTGCAGGCGCGCGCTCAGGCCTCCCCGGGTGACGGCAATGCCTGGGCCACGTTGGGGGACGCGCTGTTTACCAAGGGCCGGTTTGACGAGGCGGTTGTCGCACTGGAAAAGGGCAGCGTCGCCGCACCGGGCCGGGCCGATATCTGGTCGGCGCTTGGCGAGGCCCGGGTGATGGCCAGCCCGCGCGATCCGATGCCGCCGGCCGCGCTGACCGCGTTTCGCAAGGCGCTGACGATCGATCCCAAGGACCCGCGCAGCCGCTATTTCACCGCCGTCGCCCGCGATTTGAGCGGCGACCATCAGGGCGCGATCAACGACTGGCTGGCGCTGTTGAAGGACACCCCGCCGGGCGCGACCTGGGAAAATGATCTGCGGCGCACGATCACCCAGGTCGCCAAGATCAACAAGATCGACGTGACCGCGCCGCTTGCCAAGCTGGCGCCCGCCGCCAGCCACCCGACCATGGCCGGCGCGCTGGCCGGCGGGGCGGCGATTCCCGGGCCATCGCCCGAACAAATGCGCGCAGCCGCCGCGCTGACGCCGAGCCAGCAGGACATGATGGCGCAACAGATGGTCGGCCAGCTCGAGGCCAAGCTGCGCGCCAATCCGGGCAATATTGATGGCTGGGTGATGCTGATGCGCAGCCGCAAGACGCTGGGCGAAAATGCCAAGGCATCGCGCGCGCTGGCCGATGCGATCGCTGCCAATCCGGCGGCAGCCGCCAGGTTGCAAAGCGAGGCGGCGGCATTGGGGATTGCAAAGCTGTAGGACGGGGGGGCGAAACCGGCTGTTAGCGATGCGACAGCAGCCGGGCCGCCATCAGTGCCGCTGGTGCCCGACAAGAATTCGGGATCAACGGCTGGAGCGGGCGAAGGGATTCGAACCCTCGACCCCAACCTTGGCAAGGTTGTGCTCTACCCCTGAGCTACGCCCGCTCTGGCGCCATAGGCCCGCGTGCGTCGCGGACCGGGTGAGGGCGGGCTGTTAGCATCGGCTTTCCGGAACGGCAAGCCCGGATACGCAGCATGGGGCCTGGCCATCAAAAAGGCTTGGCTTCCCCCGCCGACCACCCACATAAGGCGCTCATTCATTTTTCGCCGACACGGCGCAGGAGCAATACGTGGCTACTCTGGGCATGAGCACCGCTGAACGCGAGGCGATCGAGGCATTCCGCCGCGATGTCGTCGAACCGTCGATGACCAAATTGGTGGTGATCGATTTCTGGGCGGAATGGTGCGGGCCGTGCAAGGCGCTGACGCCGTTGCTGGAAAAGGTTGCCGCTGCTTATGCCGACAAGGGCGTGGTGCTGGCCAAGATCGACACCGACAAGAACCAGTTCATCGCCGCGCAGTTCCAGATCCGGTCGATCCCGACCGTCTATGCGATGTTCCAGGGCCAGCTGGTCGCCGACATGACGCCGGCACGGACCGAATCGGCGCTGCGGACGATGATCGACCAGTTGCTGCGCCAGCTGCCGATCGAGAGCGAGGAAGCGCAGGCCGAGGCCGAAATCGAACCGCTGCTGGCAATGGCCGAGCAGGTGCTGGCCGATGGCGATGGCGCGCGCGCGCTGACGATCTTCGACCAGCTGATCGAGCTGGCCCCCGATCATCCGGGCGTGCTGTCGGGCCGGATTCGCGCGCTGGTGGCGTGCGGGCGCGCCGACGATGCCGAGGCGGCGATCGCCGCGCTGCCCGAAGACATCGCCAAGCTACCCGAGATCGGCCGCGCGCAATCGGCGCTGGCGCTGGCGCGCGAGGCGGTGCCGGTTGACGATCTGGCCGGGCTTGCCGCCAGCGTTGCCGCCAACCCGCAAGACATGGCCGCACGCTACGCGCTGGCCGGCGGGCAGATGGCCGCGGGGGACCGCGATGCCGCCGCCGACACCTTGCTGGCGATGATCGCCGACGAGCGCGACTGGCACGAGGGCGCGGCGCGGCACCGACTGCTGAAATTGTTCGACGTCGTTGGCCTGGAAGATCCCTGGGTATCGGCGCAGCGGCGGCGCCTGTCGGCGATCCTGTTCGGATGACCATCGCCCGCACCACCACCCGCCTGTCGGTCTTCCCGCTGCCCGGCGCGCTGCTGTTCCCGCGTATGCATTTGCCGCTGCACATCTTCGAGGAACGCTACAAGGCGTTGATGAGCGACGCGATGGCACGCGACCGGCGGATCGGCATGGTCCAGCCACGCGCCGAGGGTAATCCGCCGCCGCTGTTCCAGATCGGCTGTGTCGGCAAGATCGGCCAGTTCGAGATGCTCGACGATGGCCGCTATAATCTGGTGCTGGAGGGGCTGTCGCTGTTCCGGATCGTCCGCGAGCTTGAGGTGGCGACGCCGTTTCGCCAGGTCGAGGCGGAATTGATGCCGATCGCCGATGGCCAGGAGATATTGTCGCTATCAGGCCGGGCCGCGCTGGAGATGGAGGCGCGGCGCTTTGCCGATCTGCAGGGCTATGCCGTCGACTGGGAAGCGGTTGGCCGGCTGGACGACGAATCGTTGGTCAACGGCGTGGCGCAGATCGCCCCATTCGACGTGGCGGCCAAGCAGGCGTTGCTCGAATCGGCCAATCTGGAGGATCGCGCCGAGCTGATCGTCCAGCTGATGCAGTTTTTCGGCCGGCATGACGGCGAGGATTCGGTCACGCTGCAATGACTGTGGCGGGGGGCAAGATGGGCAACGCGACGGGGAGCGGCGACATGCCGATCGATCCGTGGCTGTTGTCGATCCTGGTCTGCCCCGCCACCCGGACCCCGCTCCGGTACGATGTGGCGGCGCAGGAACTGATTTCCGACGCCGCCGGGCTTGCCTATCCGATCCGGCACGGCGTGCCCGTGATGCTGGTGGAGGAAGCGCGGCGAATTGCCTAAGATTGGGAGCTAGGCGAAGGCATATTCGGTCGATAAGCTCGACTAATGACTGCGTCCTTTGTTGCCTTACTGGATCACTGGCAAAGCCTAGTCAGCGGTTTGCTGGCCGTGGGCGGCGGCGCATTTGTTTTAATCCAAGGTAAATTCGACCGTGAGGAGCGCGCACGCGAGCGCCTTGCAGACCAATTGCGGGAAGTAAGCGAGATCGATGCTCTGCTGCTTCGGCTGCGAGCTCTGGCAAAAGATTTCCTCGAGTCCCTACGACAGTATCAAGAAGCTGTTTCGGATGTAGCCCAAGCGCTTGATCGTGGCGAGGTCGAGGTCGATCTACCCCGACCGATTAAAATGACGACCGTCTTTTCTTTAATTCTCGCCCAACTAACGACCAAAGCTGTCCCTCCAGAGTTGTATCTTCTTTTGTCACGGATGATTGAACAAGCAAATAGTGCTGAGGACGATATGCGGCGGCTATTGATTGCGCTCGGCAAGACAGTTACCGAACATCGAAGTCCGGAATTAGGATTTTGGCCGGACGAACGGAAAGTTTCTACTGAACCAGCAGTCGACAATGCAAGCTATGCTGCCCAAGCACTAGCCGATTTGGTCGATGAACTCATAGAGTTGATCGATCATATTGTAGTCAGGAGAACCAAATAATGGCTGTGTCCTTTGCACTCGTAACCAATCGATGGAAAGATTGCTCAATCAATGCCGGCACTAAGCGCCAAATATATGATATATTGGCTCGTCACGGACAGTCGGGATGCCGGAGTGCTGCAGGAATTACTGAAATTCGTCGGGAAACTCATCCGGAATATGGCGAATTAACCGTCTGCCTTTATGATAAATACATCATAAAGTTCCTGTGCGATCCTAGTCGTTCGCTGACGCGGGTGGTTTATATTACCCATGTTGCGGTGGCTGATCGGATGGCAATCCTGAGCGCTAATCCGTCGTTGACCAACCATGGGTTTATTCACGCTCGCGATCGGCGACAGCTGCGACTCGTTTCCTAGACCATCTCACCCTGCAGCAGTTTGGGTAAATCGCCGCTTTCGCCGCGCGCTTCGGCCATGAAGCGCGCCTTGAGCGGGGGGATCGCCTGGACCGCGCCAAGGCCGAAACGGCGCACCGCACTGGCCGTTTTGCCCGGGACGCCGAACAGCCGATTGAGCGTGTCGGTAGCCATTGCCACCATCAGCGTATCGAGCCCGCGCCAGCGTTCATAACGATCGAGCAGTTGCGGATCGCCCAGATCGAGCCCCAGCCTTTTGCCCTCGACCAGCACCTGGGCAAGCGTCGCCGCGTCGCGAAAGCCCAGATTGAGGCCCTGGCCGGCAATCGGGTGGATGCCGTGCGCTGCATCGCCCACCAGCGCGAGCCGTTCGGCGGTGATATGCGCGGCGTGGTGAAAGCCAAGCGGATAGGTCGAGCGCGGGGCGAGATTGCTGAGCGGGCCCAGAAACCCGCCCATCCGCTTTTCGGCTTCGGCCAGGAAACCGCGATCGCCCAGTTTGAGCATGCCCGGCGCATCGCGCTCGCTGACCGTCCACACCAGTGCCGACCGATTGCGGCCATCGACGGGCAGCAAGGGCAGAATCGCGAAGGGCCCGGCGGGATAGAAAATCTCGAACGCGCAATTATTGTGCGCCCGGGCGTGATCAAAAGCGGTGATGATCGCATTGTGGTGATATTGCCAGTGCGCGACCTTGATGCCGGCGGCGGCGCGGGTTGGTGAATTACGGCCTTCGGCGGCGATCATCAGCGGGGCGGCGATCTCCGCCCCCGAATCGAGCGTCATCCGCACCCCGGCGGCACCGCGATCGACCGTGGCCGCGCGAGTCCGCATCCGCAGATCGATCGCCGGATGCGCCGCCGCCGCCTGATGCAGCGCCGTCCGCAACAGCCGGTTTTCATACATCGTGCCGAGCGCGCCATCAGCCTCTGCCGGCGCGAAATCGAGGGCGCCGGGCGCGAGCCCGTCGCTGACGCGAATCGATTCGATCGGGCAGCCGGTGCCGGCCAGCGCGGCACCGACGCCAATCGCATCGAGCATCCGGTGGCTGGCGCTGGCAATCGCCGAGGCGCGGCCGTCGAAACCGGCGGCGAGCGTGACCGCGGGATCCGCCGGATCGACGATGATCGTGGTGATGCCATGCGCCGCCAGCGCCAGCCCGAGACTGCAGCCGACCAGGCCGCCGCCCAAAATAATCACATCCGCTTGGTCCATGACAGCCCTCCTAGCGGCGCCGGGCGATGCTGCCAATTCCCCCGCCCAAGGACGGTAGCGATGGCGACAGCCTTGACGCCGGACTCGTGGCGCGCGATTGTGGAACATCAAGCGTACATTGGTTGAGGACAACGCAGATGGCGAGCCAGGCGCAATCGCCCCTTTGGCGCGAAACCGTGCGACACGGAGCCCGACGCAGCGGCGCCCTGATCGGCGCGATGCTGATTGTGGTGCTGGTGCTGCTGATCGCCGCGAGCCTGATCAGCTACCGGCCGGGCGACCCCTCGCTCAGCACCGCCGCCGCCGGCCCGGCGGGGAATATCGTCGGCAGCGCGGGCGCGATGGTGGCCGATGCCCTGCTCGCGCTGTTGGGCTGGCCGGTGGTCCTGATGCTGCCGTTCGGCCTGGTGCTCGCCAGCCGGTTGTGGCGCGATATTCCGCTGGGGCGTTGGGGCTGGATGGTGGCGAAAGGCGCTGCCGGCACCGCGCTGATGGCGACGGCGCTGACCTTTGTTTCGTCGAGCGCCGTCAATGCGCTGCCGGCCGGCTATGGCGGCGCGGTAGGGCTGGGCGTCGCCGGCCTGCTGCGCTGGGGGACCGCGCAGCTCGGCGATCCGACCGCGATATTATGGGCCGGGCGCGGCCTTGGCCTGCTGGCCGGGCTGGGCGGCGTGCTGGTCTATGCGCTCAGCTATGATGTCGACCTGCGCGACCGCCAATGGCAGTTCCGGCTGCCCGCCCCGCGCAGCGGCGAAGCGATGCCCGAGCTGCTCGCCGATGACCCGGCGCCGCCGGCCCGCAAGCCCGCCCCGCGCGCCGTCGCCGCGCCGGAGACCCGGCCCAGCCCGGTGATCGCCGATCGGGCGGTGGCGCCCTCGATTGCCAAGCCGCGTGCCAAGCAGGCATCGCTGGATCTGCGCGACAATTATCGGCTGCCGCCGCTCGACCTGCTCAAGGCCGCGCCCAAGAGCAGCATCCCCGTGATCGACAAGGCAGCGCTCGAGCGCAATGCCCGGCTGCTCGAATCGGTGCTCGACGATTTCCATGTGAAGGGCAATATCGTCGAGGTCCGCCCCGGGCCGGTCGTCACCATGTATGAACTGGAGCCGGCAAGCGGCATCAAGGCGAGCCGGGTGATCCAGCTTGCCGATGACATTGCCCGCAACATGTCCGCCATTTCGGCGCGAGTCGCGACGATTCCCGGGCGCAGCGTGATCGGCATCGAACTGCCCAACGCCAAGCGCGAGACCGTCAACCTCCACGAACTGGTCGGCAGCCAGAGCTTCGAGGATCAGGCGTGCCAGCTGCCGCTGATACTGGGCAAGAACATCGCCGGCGATCCGGTAATCGCCGATCTGGCGCCGATGCCCCATCTGCTTGTCGCCGGCACCACCGGATCGGGCAAGTCGGTTGGCCTCAACTGCATGATCCTGTCTTTGCTCTATCGGCTCACGCCCGATCAGTGCCGGATGATCATGATCGATCCCAAGATGCTCGAACTGTCGATGTATGCCGATATCCCGCATCTGCTCGCGCCCGTCGTCACCGAGCCCGGCAAGGCGGTGCGCGCGCTGAAATGGGCGGTCGAGCAGATGGAGGATCGCTACCGGATGCTCGCCTCGGTCAACGTCCGCAGCCTGGCCTCGTTCAACGACAAGGTCCGCGCCGCCAAGGCCAAGGGCCAGCCGCTCGGCCGCAAGGTACAGACCGGCTATGACCCCGCAACCGGCCAGCCGATCTATGAAGAAGAGCAGCTCGATTTCCAGCCGCTGCCGCAGATCGTGATCATCGTCGACGAGCTGGCCGATCTGATGATGACGGCGGGCAAGGAAGTCGAATTCCTGATCCAGCGCCTCGCGCAAAAGGCGCGCGCGGCGGGCATCCACCTGATCATGGCGACGCAGCGCCCCTCGGTCGACGTCATCACCGGGGTGATCAAGGCGAATTTGCCGACGCGGATCAGCTTTCACGTCACCTCCAAGATCGATTCGCGCACGATTCTGGGCGAGCAGGGGGCCGAACAGCTGCTGGGGCGTGGCGACATGCTTTACATGCCCGGCGGCAAGCAGATTGCGCGCGTCCACGGCCCGTTCGTGTCGGACGATGAAGTTCAGGCGGTGGCCAATCACTGGCGCGGCCAGGGCCAGCCCGATTATATCCAGTCGGTCACCGAAGAACCAGAAGACGGGTTTGCGCTGGACGGCGCCCCCGATGGCGAAGATTCGGCCGAGGACCAGCAATATCGCAATGCCCGCCAGCTCGTCGCCGAGAGCCAGAAGGCGTCGACCTCCTGGCTGCAGCGCCAGTTGCGAATCGGATATAACAGCGCGGCCCGGCTGATCGAGCGGATGGAGAAGGACGGGCTGGTTTCGCGCCCCGACCATGTCGGTCGCCGCGAAGTGTTGATGGATCAGGAAGGCCGGCCGCTCTAGGGTCGTTTTCCTTTTGGTGAAATCGTTCTCCCGCGAAAGCGTAAGCCCAGGGCCCCAAGCGCCATGCCAGGCGGCCCTGGACCCCAGCTTTCGCCAGGGTACAAAAGCTGGTTCACCCTGACTGAAATCGACTCCAGCCGCGAAGGGAAGGACGTTGATAGTGATATCAGGAACCGGGCTGGTTCACCGCGAGTTCAAGCCCCATGGCCGACAAGCGCCGCCGAGCAACCAGCCCGCTCCTCCCCCGCATGTTACCCGGAGATTGATTGCGTGACCTTTAGGCCCCTTCTTGCGCTGCCCCTGATGCTGGCGATTCCCATCGCCGCTGCCGCGCCGGCGACCGGTACGCTGGCGCAGGTGCAGGATCATCTCCGCTCGGTCGAAAGCCTGACTGCCGATTTCAGCCAGACCGACCGCAACGGCAAGACGCTGAACGGCGTACTGACGCTGAAAAAGCCCGGCAAGATCCGTTTCCAATATGAGAAGGGCGTACCGTTCCTGATCGTTGGCGACGGCAAAGCCTTGTGGTTCCTGGATTATTCGGTACGCCAGAAGCAACGCTGGCCGATCGGCAATTCGCCATTGGGCGTGCTGCTCGACCCCAGCAAGGACGCGACCCGTTTTGCCAAGGTGGTGCCGAGCGCTGATCCCCGGGCGATTTCCGTCGAGGCGCGCGATCCACGCCATCCCGAATATGGCGAAATCACCCTGGTGTTCGTCCGCAACACGGCGGCACCGGGGGGATTGATGCTGCAGGGCTGGGTTGCGCTGGATGCCCAGAATAATCGCACGACGATTCGGCTTTCGCATCAGCAGTTTAACGGCGCGATTGCCGACAATGCGTTTCGCTGGCGGGACCCGACGGTCACCGGCGGGCGAAACTGATGTTTCCATTCATATTGCCGACAGGTTTGCCGCGCTAAACAGCGATGGCGAATGGGACGCCGCCGGGATTTCCCCCCTGTTACCCGGCTTTTGTTCCATTCCGCCTGCGTGACGAACGCTAGGTCGGCCCTCGTTCCATGCCCCCGGAGCGAGGGCCTTTCCTTGCCTGGCAGCGTCGCTGTCGCAGCGATCGGCACGGCAGGCTAGCGAAGGCACGATCGCGAGGCTACATCGCCGCATGGCTGACACGATCAAGATTGCTTCCTGGAACATCAATTCGGTACGATTCCGGATCGATATCGTCACCCGCTTCCTGCGCGAGGCGGTGCCCGACATCCTGTGCCTGCAGGAAACCAAGGTAATCGACGGCGATTTTCCCGACAGCGTGTTCCGATCGCTTGGCTACACGCATATCGCGCTGCACGGCCAACGCATGCATCACGGCGTAGCGATCGTCAGCAAACTGCCGCTGCACGAAGACGACCGATTCGACTGGCAGGCAAATCGCGAGGCACGGCATATCGGCGTGCGACTCGATAACGGGCTGCGCGTGGAAAATGTCTATGTCCCGGCTGGCGGCGATGTGCCCGATCGCGAAGCCAACCCGAAATTCGGCCAGAAGCTCGATTTTCTCGACCGGATGACGCGTTGGTCCGAATCACGGGCTGGCCCGACTTTGCTGGTCGGCGATTTCAACATCGCGCCGCTCGAATCGGATGTCTGGAGCCACAAGCAGCTGATCGACGTGGTCAGCCACACCCCCATCGAGGTTGCAGCGCTGGCCGGGCTGCAGGCCGCCGGCAACTGGGTAGACCTAGGCCGCAAGTTCGTGCCGCCCCCGGCGCGGCTGTTCACCTGGTGGAGCTACCGCGCCAAGGACTGGGCGGCATCGGATCGCGGCCGGCGGCTTGACCATATGTGGGCCAGCAGCGACGTCGCCGACACAGCCACCGCCCATCACGTCTTCGAAGACGCGCGCAACTGGCTGAAGCCATCGGATCATATCCCGATCATGACCGAGTTTGCGCTGTGAGCGCCCGCGCCGTGGCCCAGGCGATCGATTCGCTGCGCCGCGGCTGGCCTGTCGCGATTCGCACCGATAGCGGTACGCTGGCGCTGCTGGCGATCGAGACCGCCGATGCCGGGCGGCTGGCGGCGTTCGACCCCGCCCGCACCGCGCCGGTGCTGATCTCGTCGGGCCGCGCGGTAACGCTCAAGCTGTCAAACCAGGCCCCCGCCGCGGCGCCGGAATGCCCGGTGATGATCGAGCGCGTTGCCTGGCTCGATTTCGACGCCGCCACCGCACTGGCCGACCCGCAGTTCGATTTGCAGACGCCGCTAAAGGGCCCGTATCGTGCCACCGAGATCGACGATCGGCCGGCCGCCATGGCCGCCCTTCGGCTGGCGACATTGGCGGGCATATTGCCGGCCTTTTTCGTGATTCCCGGCGGCAGCGCCGATCTGGTGATCGCCCCGGCCGATATCGATCGGCATGAAGATGCCGTGCGGCTGACGATTGCCGCGCGGGCCCGCTTGCCGGTTGCAGGCGCCGAATCGGCGGAGATCGTCGCTTTTCGTACCCCCGAAATGCCGGGCGAGCATGTCGCCTTGCTGATCGGTACCCCCGACGGCAAAGCGCCCTTGGTCCGGCTGCACAGCGAATGCCTGACCGGCGATGTGCTCGGCAGCCTCAAATGCGATTGCGGGCCGCAGCTCAACGCCGCGATCAGCGCGATTGCGGCAAGCGGCTGGGGAATTCTGCTGTATCTGCGCCAGGAAGGCCGCGGCATCGGCCTGATCAACAAACTGCGTGCCTATGCGCTCCAGGATCAGGGCTTCGATACGGTCGACGCCAATACGCGGCTGGGCTTTGCGGTCGATTCGCGTGATTTTGCAGTGGCAGCGCGGATGCTGGCGCTGCTTGGCCAGCGATCAGTGCGCTTGCTGACCAATAATCCGCAAAAGGTTTCCCAGCTTGAAGCGGCCGGCATCCGGGTGGCCGAGCGCGTGCCGCATAAGCTGCCCGCCAATCCGCATAATGAACGCTATCTGGCCACCAAGCGGGATCGCACCGGCCACGAATTCTAGGCGATTAGCCGGGCGACCTCGGCAAAATCATGCGCGATGGCGCTCACCCCGATCTGGCGAAGCACCTGTTCATGACCCCCCCCACAATGGGTGCCCGCGCACAGCCCGATGACATAGGCACCCGACGCCACCGCCCCGGTGGCGCCGACCGGCGAATCTTCCAGGATGACGCTGTCCTCGATCGCGACCCCAAGCGCCGCCGCAGCGTGGAGATAGAGATCGGGCGCAGGCTTGCCGCGCACAACATGCTCCTTGCCGCTGAAAATCATGTCGCCGAAGTGATCGCGCAGGCCGATATGATCGAGATGGCGGCTGATCCAGCGCGTCGAGCTCGACGAGGCGATGGCCTTTGGCAGGCGTGCCGGCAGCGATTCGACGAAGGCGATGGCGCCCGCAATCGGATCGATCCCTTCGGTCATGACCCGCAGATCCTCCGCTGCGCGCGCGGTGTGGAAATCATCGGGCAGCGGGCCGCCGATCCAGCGTTCGACGGCGGCATGAAAATCCCGGTCGGCCAGCCCCATGAACTGCGCCATCGACTGTTCGACGGTGGTGGGGTGCCCAACGCGGCTGAGATAGGCCGCAATCTGGCGGTTGCCGACAAATTCGCTGTCGATCAGCACCCCGTCGAAATCAAAGATGATGCCGGCAAATTTCATCCGCGTTGCCCGAACAACGCGCTGCCCACCCGGACATGGGTCGCCCCGATCGCGACCGCCGTGGCGTAATCGCCCGACATGCCCATGCTCAGCCCGGCCAGCCCGTGATCACGCGCCAATTTGGCGAGCAGCGCGAAATAGGGGGCGGCTTCGCCATCGGCAGGCGGCAGGCACATCAGCCCGGACAGCGGTAGCTCGGCCAGCCGTGCCTCGGCAACCAGGGCGGCGAGCGACGCAGTCGGCACCCCGCCCTTTTGCGGCTCGTCGCCAATATTGACCTGCAAGAAACAGCTGGGGCGCCGGCCAAGCTTGTCCATTGCCCGCGCGAGTGCGGTAACCAGCGACGACCGATCGACAGCGTGGATCGAATCGAACAGTGCCACCGCCGCCTCTGCCTTGTTCGATTGCAGCCGACCGATCAGGTGCAGATCGAGCCCCGGGATCTCCGCGCGCAGCGCCGGCCATTTCTGTTCGGCTTCCTGCACGCGATTTTCGCCAAAAGCGCGCTGGCCGGCGGTGATCAGCGGACGAATCGCGTCGACGGGATGGGTTTTCGAAACAGCAATCAGCGTGACATCGCCCGCCGGGCGCCCCGCCTGGGCGGCTGCGCCGGCGATGACTTGGCGGACTTCGGCGAGGCGTTCGATGGGATCACTGTCGTGCATCGGCGTGCTATAGGCAGGCCGATGCACACCCGTCACCCCCGGATTCCGACAATTTGGCTGATGACGGACGAGCGGATGGGCGACGCACTCTGGCCTGCGCTCGAGCGCGTGCCCCCCGGCGGCGGCGTGATCTTTCGACATTATGGCCTCGGTCGGAAAGCACGCCGGGCATTGTTCGTGGCGATCAGGCGCGTTGCGCGGCGGCGGCGGCTGATCCTGCTACTGGCGGGCGAAGACAAAATCGGGGTGAGGGCCGACGGGTTTCACGGGCGTTCGCCGCATCGCCTGCCGGGGATCAGGAGCTGGCCAGCGCATGGTCGCCGCGAGGTTATTGCCGGTGGAAGGGCGGGGGCCGACGCGATCCTGATATCGCCGGTGTTCGCGACCCGCTCTCATCCCGGCGCGCGGATGTTGGGGGCGGTTCGAGCAGCGGCGTTGGCGACGCTCGTGCCGGGCCGTGCGATTGCCCTGGGCGGGGCAGGGCCGCGCAGCCTCAGGCGGCTGGCACCGGCAGGCTTTGAGGGATGGGCAGCGATCGATGCCTGGCTAGCGCCGGACAGAACCGGGCCGGGCGCGCTTTAGAAGCGCAGCGCGGTGCCGATATAGACCGCCTGGCTATCCCGGCGATTGTCGGTCAACCGTTCGAGCCGGTTGTTATTCTCACGCTTGTAGCGGACGCCCGCTGTCAAATCGATATGGCGCGACAGCGAGTAGGAGCCGCCGACGTCGATCGCCACGCTGGGATCGTCCGCCACCAACTTGGGGGTGTCGCCAAGCGGCCGATCTGCGGTCGCCCGCAACCGCGCCGAAGCCCGCTTGCCGGTATAGCTCACGCCGACATCAACTGATTCGCGGCTGCCCGGCAGGCCGGCCAGATCGATCCGCGCGACATCGCCCGACAGGGCAAAGCGCTTCCAGCCGACCGAGACGCCAAGATTATAAGCGATCGGCGCCAGGCCGATCGTCGAATCCGGCCGGAGTTCGACCGAGCCGAGCCGCTGGGCTTCACGCGATACCAACGACGACCGCGCGCGCACGGCAACGGTAACCGAGCGGCTGCCATTGCGGCGCGACTCGGACGGCGTGAATCGGAAATCGGTATCATCAAGGCCGCTGCGCGCCAGCAAGGCAGCGAGCTTTGGATCGGCCGATGCCGGAGTGAAGGTCGCAATGCTGCGGCTGACCAGGGCAGGTTCACTCGGCGTGAGCTGGCGGCCCGCCTCCGTCGCGCCAATCGCCGGCGCAACCAGACCGGCGACGACAAGCGCCCCCAGAATGTTCACAGCGATGATTCGGCGCTTGTTCACAATAACCCCTCTACTTTCTCCTATAGGGACTGTCATCATTCCCGCCAGCCATACCATCGCCTGGATTCACTTTGTGGAGAGAGTGTTGCAATCCGCCCACAATCCACCGGCATACCCGCACTGAAGCGCCCGCGCTTGCGGCTTGCGCCATACCATCTATAGATGCCCACCAACTGTCTTACACTCGTCCAGGGAATAGCCGATGACCCGCCTGTTGCGCACCGCATTCGTGGTTTCGCTTGTCCTGCCGCTCGCTGCATGCGGTGGCGGCAAGGGCCACCCCCGCGCTGATCTTGCTGCCTCGCAAATCACGACGATTGGCGTCAACAGCTATTTGTGGCGGGCCTCGCTCGACACGATCAGCTTCATGCCGCTGCTGCAGACCGATTCGAACGGCGGCGTGATCGTCAGCGACTGGTACGCCAACCCCGCCTCACCGGCCGAGAGGATGAAGGTGACGATCTCGATCCTCGACCAGGATCTGCGCGCTGATGCGTTGCGCGTCGTCGTGCTGCGGCAGATCAACCGGAACAGCCAATGGGTCGATGCGCCGGTCCGCGCCGCGACCGCGCAGAAGCTGGAAGACATCATTCTGACGCGGGCCCGTGACCTGCGGCGCGCCGCCATCGCTGGCTGAAGGAACAATCATGGCGTCGCGCTTCAACGCGCTGAAGGCGGACGCGGCCTGGCAGGCAATCTGGGATGAACGCCAGACCTTTGCCGTCAAGGCCGGTACGGCCCTGGGCGACGATAACCGCCTGCGTTCCTATGTGCTTGAGATGTTCCCCTATCCATCGGGGCGCATCCATATGGGCCATGTCCGCAATTACACGATGGGCGACGTGCTGGCGCGCTATCGCCGCATGATCGGCCATGACGTGCTCCACCCGATGGGCTGGGACGCGTTCGGCATGCCGGCTGAAAATGCCGCAATGGAAAAAGGCGTCCATCCCGGCGCCTGGACCCGTGCCAACATCGCCAACATGAAGCGGCAGCTCAAGCAGCTCGGCTTTGCGCTGGACTGGTCGCGTGAATTATCGACCTGCGAGCCCGACTATTACGGGCATGAGCAGGCGCTGTTCCTTGACCTTTTCGCCGCCGGGCTGGTCTATCGACGCGAATCGGCGGTCAATTGGGACCCGGTCGACATGACCGTGCTTGCCAATGAGCAGGTGATCGACGGGCGCGGCTGGCGATCGGGCGCGTTGGTCGAACGCCGCAAGTTGAGCCAATGGTTCCTCAAGATCACCGATTTCGCCGACGAATTGCTCGACGGGCTCTCCAGCCTCGACGCCTGGCCCGACAAGGTCAAACTGATGCAGGAGAACTGGATCGGCCGCAGCCAGGGCCTGGCCTTTCGCTTTGCGCTGTCGGGTGGCGATGCTGTCGAGGTGTTCACGACGCGACCGGATACGATTTTCGGGGCAAGTTTCGTCGCGGTCGCTGCCGATCATCCGATCGCGCAGGCCGCCGCTGCGCGCGACCCGGCTGCCGCGCAGTTCATCGAGCGCTGCCGTCAGGGCGGCACGACCGCCGCAGAGATCGAGACCCAGGAGAAGCTGGGCTTCGACACCGGGCTGACCGCCACGCATCCCTTTGACTCAACATGGCAATTGCCCGTTTATATCGCCAATTTCGTGCTGATGGACTATGGCAGCGGCGCAGTGTTCGGGGTGCCGGCGCATGACCAGCGCGATCTGGATTTCGCGCGGAAATATGCGTTGCCGGTAACCCGTGTCGTCTCCGATGGCGATCAGGAATCGCCGATTTTTGCCGGCGAAACCGCCTATACCGGCCCCGGCACGCTGGTGAATTCGCATTTCCTGGACGGCATGGATATCGAGGATGCCAAGCGCACCGTGATCCAGCGCGCCGAAGGCGAAGGCTGGGGCACTGGCCGCACGATCTTCCGGCTGCGCGATTGGGGCGTCAGCCGCCAGCGTTACTGGGGCACGCCAATCCCGATTATCCATTGCGACGCGTGCGGCGCGGTGCCGGTGCCGCGCGATCAGTTGCCAGTGGTGCTGCCCGAGGATGTCAGCTTCGACATTCCCGGCAACCCGCTCGATCGCCACCCGAGCTGGAAGCATGTCGACTGCCCGACCTGCGGCGCAGCGGCACGGCGCGAGACCGACACGCTCGATACCTTTGTCAATTCATCCTGGTATTTCATCCGCTTCGCCAGCCAGCCCAAGGACAAGCCGTTCGACAAGGCCGAGGCCGAAAGCTGGCTGCCTGTCGGGCAATATATCGGCGGGGTCGAGCATGCGATTTTGCACCTGCTCTATGCGCGGTTCTGGACGCGCGCGCTCCAGCATATCGGCCAGCTCGATGTGGCCGAGCCCTTTGCCGGACTGTTCACGCAAGGCATGGTGACGCACGAGACTTACAAGTCTGCGGAAGGTGCGTGGCTTTCACCCGATGAGGTCGTACGCGAAGCGGATTTTGCCCATGAACTCGACGGCGGCGGCCCGGTGACGATCGGTCGCGTCGAGAAAATGTCCAAATCCAAGAAGAACACGATCGATCCCGAGCCGATCGTCGCACAATATGGCGCGGATGCGGTGCGCTGGTTCATGCTTTCCGACAGCCCGCCCGAGCGCGACTTGCCCTGGACCGAATCGGGCATCGAGGGCTGCTGGCGCTTCGTCCAGCGGCTATGGCGACTGTTGCAATCAGAGGGTGCCGGAGAAGGGCGCGATGCCGCGCTCGACCGCAAGCTCCACCAGACGATTGCGGCGATTGGCGAGGACATCGAGGCGCTCAGCTTCAACAAGGCGGTCGCCCGCATCTATGACCTGACCAATGTCATCGAAAAATCGGCGCCGTCGGCTTCGCGCACAGCCGCGCTGCGCGACTTGCTGAAACTCGTCGCGCCGATGGTCCCGCATCTGGCCGAAGAGGCCTGGGCAGCGATGGGTGGCGAGGGCTTGATCGCCGATGCGGCCTGGCCGGTGGTCGACCCGGCGCTGCTGATCGAGGACGAAGTGACCATCGCCTTTCAGGTCAACGGCAAGCTGCGCGACACGCAGCGCGTGGCCAAGGGCACCTCGCGCGAGGCGCTGGAAGCGATGGCGCTGGCCAATGCCCATGTGCAGCGCATATTGGACGGGTCTGCTCCTAAAAAGGTAATCGTGGTGCCCGATCGACTCGTGAACCTCGTCGCATGAACCGCGTGCGCTCCCCGGCCCTGCTGCTCGCCCCGATGCTTGCCCTGCTGGCAGTGCCGCTGGCCGGCTGCGGCCTGCATCCGCTCTATGCCGGCGGTGGCAGCGGCCGTGTCGCGATGGCCCTGGCCCAAGTCGAGGTCGCGCCGATCGAGGGCAAGGCGGGGTATCTGGTCGGCAATGCGATCAAGGATCGGCTCGCCAACACCCGGGGCAATACGCCGCTCTATCGGCTTGAAATCAAGCTCGACGACAAGATCATCGGGCTTGGTGTGCGCAGTGACGATACGATCACGCGTGAGCGCCGCACCTTGCGCGCCCGCTATCAACTGATCGATCTGGCCAATGGCGCCGTGCTGCTCGATGCGACCGCGGGCTCCGATGCCGGCGTCGATGTCGTCGGATCGGAATATGCAACGATTGCCGCCGAGGACACCGCGCTCGAGCGGCTTTCGGCCATCGTCGCCGATCAGATCATCGCCCGCATGGCGCTTTATGCCGAACGGACGAGCCCGCCCGGATCGTGAAGGCCAGCGCGAATCAGCTTCGTCAGGCGCTCGACAGCGCCAATCCGGCGATCCGCTTTTACCTGTTGCATGGCCCCGATGAATCCGGCGCGCGCGATCTTGCGCTGCGGCTGGCGCGCGCAATGGGCCCTGATGCCGAGCGAATCGATCTCGACGGGGCAATGCTCAAAGGCGATCCCGGCCGGCTGGCTGCCGAGGCGGCCTCCCTGTCGCTGTTCGGCGGCGCCCGGCATATCCGGGTGACGGCGCTTGGCGAGGAGAGCCATGACGCCATCACGATCCTGCTGGCTGCCGAACAGGCGGGCAATCCGGTGGTCGCGATCGCGCCGACGCTCAAATCCTCCGGCAAAGTCGTCAAACTCACGCTGGCCGCCGGCAATGCGATGAGCTTTGCCTGTTATCCGCCCGAGGCGGCGGATGCCGATCGACTTGCCGCCGCCATTGCCGGCGAACATGGCCTGCGCACCAGCGGCGGCACTGCTGGCCGGCTGTTTGCCGCGAGCGGCGGCGATCGCGCAGTGCTAACGCGCGAGATCGAGAAGATCGCGCTCTATCTCGACGCCGCCCCCGAGCGGCCGACCACGCTTGATGACAGTGCCATTGATGCGATTGGGGCGGATCTGGGCGAAGCGGAAATGGCGCAGGCCATCGATGCAGCAATTGCCGGTGATGCCGCGCGGCTGGGGGGCGAACTGGCGCGACTCAACGAAGCCGGTGTGTCACCGATCCCGCTGATGCGCGGCCTTGTGCGTCGGCTGATGACGCTGGCCGAACTCCAGGCCGAGGTTGCCGCCGGCGCGGCGATCGCCAGCGTGATCGAGGGCCCCCGGGTATTCTTCAAGGAAAAGGCAGCGACCGGGCGCGCGCTGCGCCACTGGACGCCGAAAAAGCTGAGCGGGGCGATTGACCATCTGCGCCAGGCCGAACGAGCGATCATGTCATCGGCAACGGCAGGGCAAGTTTTGGCCGAGGCAGCGTGCCTCGCGGTCGCCCGTGCCGGCAGATCGCCGCGCTAAAGCTTGTCGCCGCTCAGCCGCTGGCAGATCATGTCGAGCTGATCAAGCGTCGAATAGCCCAGGGTCAGGGTGCCCCCCTTAGCGCTGAACGCGATCCGGACCGACAGGCCAAGCAAATCGCCCAGCTGATGTTCGAGCGCGGCGATGTCATGATCGGGCCCCTGCCCGGCCGTGCGATCGCCGCGCCCATTGGCCGGCTTAGCCGCACGGGCCAATTTCTCGGTCTCGCGCACCGATAATTGCTTGGCAATCACATCGCGGGCAAGCGCCTCGACATTGGCAGCACCGATCATCGCCCGGGCATGGCCCATGCTAAGCTGACCATCGACCACCAGCGCCTGAACCGGCGCCGGCAGTTCGAGCAGGCGCATCAGATTGGCGACATGGCTGCGTGATTTATGGACGATCTTGGCAAGCGCTTCCTGGGTATGGCCGTAATCGCCGACCAGCCGGGCATAGGCCTCAGCCTCTTCGATGGCGTTGAGATCCTGGCGCTGGATATTCTCGACAAGCGCGACCTCGAGCGTTTCAGCATCATCGAAATCACGAATAATAACAGGTACTTCATGGAGCCTCGCCCGCTGGGCAGCCCGCCAGCGGCGCTCGCCAGCAACGATCTGGAACCCCTTGCCCAAGGGACGCACCACGATCGGCTGGATCATGCCGCGCGCGGCAATCGATGCGGCGAGTTCATCGAGCGCTGCTTCGTCAAACCGCCGGCGTGGCTGGCCGGGATGCGGGGTGAGCGAACCAACCGGCAGCATCCGCAGGCCGGGGGTGGTTACCGCGCCGGGAGCGACGGGCTCCTCGCGCTGGATATCGCCCATCAACGCGCTCAGCCCGCGGCCAAGGCCGGGCCGGGCCTTGCGGATCGTGGCGGCGGTGGTGGGCGCTGTTTCCTGGGTCATGCGGCGATCACGTCTCTCGGGGCGGTCTTGGGCAAACGGGCGATCAGTTCGCGCGCGAGCGCGATATAGGCCTCCGACCCCGAGCAACGATGATCATAGATCAACGCGGGCAGGCCGTGGCTGGGTGCTTCGGACAGGCGGACATTGCGCGGAATCACCGTATCGAACACCACCTTGCCCAGCACCGCACGGACATCCTCGGAGACCTGTTCGGTCAGCCGGTTGCGACGATCATACATGGTCAATGCCACCCCGAGGATCGACAGGCCGGGATTGAACCGGGTGCGGATCCGCTCCACGGTATTGAGCAGCTGGCTGAGCCCTTCCAGCGCGAAAAATTCGCATTGCAACGGGACCAGCAGCGAATCTGCCGCAACCATCGCATTCATCGTCAGCAGCCCCAGCGACGGCGGGCAATCGATCAGCACCACGTCCCAGCGATCACTGGCGCGCGAAAACACCTTGTCGAGCCGGTGGGTGCGCTCGTCAAACTCCACCAGCTCGATTTCGGCGCCCGACAGATCGACCGTGGCCGGGACGATATCGAGATTGGGCACCTTGGTCGGGATATAGCTGTCTTCGAGCGCGGCCTCGCCAATCAGCAAGTCATAGGAGGAGCGGTCGCGATCGGCACGGTTGATACCGAGCCCGGTTGAACAATTTCCCTGCGGATCGAGATCGATAAGCAGCACGCGCATACCCGTCGCGGCCAGCGCTGTGCCCAAATTGATCGCGGTTGTCGTCTTGCCGACGCCGCCCTTCTGATTCGCTATCGCAATGCATTTCATCGTCGGGCAACACCCTTTGCAGTGATGATCAGCGAGCTTGCTTCAGTTATGCTCTGTTCCACGTGGAACGATCCATGCCACGTCCGGCGGGCAGCTTCCACCTCTTCCAACGCCCGAGGCCCTTTTGGCAACAGCCACAGCGACTTTGTTGTGGACAAATGCGCCGCCGAGGTCAGCAATTCCGGTACGGCAGACACCGCCCGTGCGGAAATAACCGCGGCTTTCGCCTGATATTGCTCGGCACGGGCAGCCACCACCGTCACGCGCGCTCCCAATTGCAGCACGGCGACGGCACGTTCGAGAAATTGCGCGCGCTTCCGGCGCGGTTCGATCAAGGTGACCGGTCGATCCGTGAGAATCGCCACGACCAGCCCGGGAAAACCCGCCCCGCTGCCGATATCGATCCAACTTCCAGGATGCCGCGCTGCCAACGGAATCAGCTGGGCCGAATCGACAATATGGCGGGTCCAGAGCGACTCCAGGCTCGATGCCGATACCAGATTCTGATTCGCTGCCTCAGCGACAATGAGCGCTGTGAGCTCCACGAGCAATGTTTCACGTGAAACATCGAAACAGGCGTTAATCCAACGCCGCGCTTCGTCTTCGGTCATGCCGCCAGGCGCCGGGCATGGAGAAGGATGGCCGACAAGGCGGCCGGGGTGATCCCCCGAATGCGCCCGGCGGCGGCAAGCGACCCGGGTGCCGCCGTGGTCAGCCGCTCGATCATCTCGGTCGACAGGCCCGGGATGGCGGCAAAGTTGAGATCGGCGGGCAACGGCAGGGATTCTTCGCGCCTCAATTGGGTGATTTCGCTCTCCTGGCGGTTGAGATAGGGGGCGTAGCGCGCATTCTCGGCGATCTCGGCAAGCAAAGCTGGATCATGGCGCGTTACCACGTCCGGGGCGACATGGGCCAGCGATACGCCCGGGAAGCGCAGCCATTCAAAGGCCGAGCGCACGCCGCCGTCATCGACAATTGGGGCACCCAGATCGGCCAGCGCCTTGCTTGGCCGTGACGCTTCCAAGGCGCGCTCAATCACCGCCCGCTCGGCGGTCCGTGCCGCCAGGCGGGTTTGGCGTTCCAGTCCCAGGCACCCGGCTACCAGCGCGGCGGTACCAAGGCGAGACTCGGCATTATCGGCGCGCAGGCGCAGCCGATATTCGGCACGGGCCGTGAGCATCCGATAGGGTTCCGTGACGCCATGAAGCACCAGATCATCGATCATGACGCCAAGATAGCTGCTCGCCCGATCGAGAATGACGGGCGCCAGCTCCAATGATCTGCCAGCGGCGTTGAGGCCCGCCAGCAGCCCCTGGCCGGCTGCCTCCTCATAGCCCGTCGTGCCGTTGATCTGCCCACAGCAAAACAGGCCCGGGAGCGCCCGCAGTTCAAGCGAGGTATCAAGCGCACGGGGATCGATATGATCATATTCGACGGCATAGCCCGGCGTCACGATCACAGCACGCTCCAGCCCCTCGATCGAGCGGATCATCGCCGCCTGCACATCCGCCGGCAGCGAGGTAGAAATGCCGTTGGGATAGACGAGATGATCGTCGACCCCCTCTGGCTCGAGGAAGATCTGATGGCCATCACGATCGCCGAAGCGGTGAACCTTGTCCTCGATCGACGGACAGTATCGCGGCCCGGCGGCGCCGATCGCACCACTGAACAGCGGCGAACGATCCAGTCCGCCGCGGATAATCGCATGGGTCCTAGCGTTGGTCCGAGTAATCGCACAAAACAGCTGCGGCAAGGCGCGCGCAGTGCTGATCGGCGACATCGTCCATTGATCAGCGTCCGAATGCTGCTCGGCGAGCTGGCCCCAATCGATCGTTCGGCCATCGAGCCTCGGCGGCGTTCCCGTCTTGAGCCGCGCCATCGGCAGCGCGAGCGCGCGTAACTGTTCGCCGAGCGCCGTTGCCGCACGCTCCCCCCAGCGGCCGCCAGCGTCGCGTGTGTCGCCACAAAAAAGCCGGCCGCCCAGGAATGTCCCCGTCGCCAGCACCACCGCGCGCGCTGATAGTCGACGCCCATCGGCTAGCAATACCCCGCCGAGCTGGTGCTGATCGACGATCAGCCCGGCTGCCTCTCCCGCGATGATGGTCAATCCCGGCTGCATGCTGAGCATCTGCTGGATCGCATCGGCATAAAGGCGGCGATCGGCCTGGACGCGCGGCCCCTGCACTGCCGTGCCTTTGCTGCGATTGAGCATGCGATAATGAATGCCCGCCGCATCGGTCGCACGCGCGATCAGCCCGTCAAAGGCATCGACTTCACGGACGAGATGGCCCTTGCCGAGCCCGCCAATCGCGGGATTGCAGGACATCGCCCCAATGCGCGCCGGATCAAAGCTGATCAACGCGGTGCGTGCGCCGCGCCGCGCTGCCGCCGCCGCCGCTTCGGTACCGGCATGACCGCCGCCTACCACGATGACTTCATAGTCCATGGCTGTGGTCGCTAGGTCGTGCGCGCCGCTAAGTCAAAAGCGTTCCACGTGAAACATTACTTGCCGATGCAAAACTGGCCGAAAAGCGCGTCAAGCATCGCCTCGACATCGGTCGTGCCGGTGACCCGATCGAGCGCCTGCCGCGCCAGCCTGAGCTGTTCGGCGATGATCAGCAGATCCTGTTCCCCGGCAATCGCCACCAATGCGGCCTGGCACGTCTGGCAAAGCAGCCGTTGCCGCTGGTTGAGCGCCAGCTGATCGTCGCGTGGCAGCAAGGCCATTGCCGCATTGGCGATTTCTGTCCATAAAACTGCCATCCCCGCACCGCGAAGCGCTGAAACCGCCAACCGGTCGCTCGGCGGCATCGAGCCCCTGTCATCCGCCCGAGGCCAAAGCCACAGCGCCGGTTGCCCGCCCGGGGGAGGATCGTCGCCCAGCCAGAGCAGGATATCAGCTGCTGCCATTGCTTGCCGGGCGCGATCGATGCCGATCGCCTCAATTGGATCAGTCGTCGTAACGGCCAGCCCGGCCGTATCGGTTACCAAATAGGCGATCCCGTCCCGAATGATCGGCGCCTCGATCCGATCACGGGTGGTGCCGGCGATCGGCGACACGATCGCTGCATCGCGATCGACCAGCGCATTGAGCAATGTCGATTTGCCGCTGTTGGGCGGGCCAGCGAGCACGAGGCGCACCCCGTCGCGCAGCCGTTCGACCGGCGGCGCGGCCAAGACTTGCGCAATATCGCCCGCCAACCCCGCCACTGCCGATTGGACGGCGTCGATTGGCATTTCCTCAACATCATCCTCGTCAGAAAAATCGAGCATCGCCTCGACATGGGCGGCAATACCGACGAGTCGGCTACCCCAACCACCAACCGCGCGACTGACAATCCCATCGACTGCGGCCATTGCCGCGCGGCGCTGTCCCTCGGTTTCCGCCATGAGCAGGTCGCCCAATCCTTCCGCCGCCGCCAGATCGATCCGCCCCGCCATCAAGGCGCGGCGGGTAAATTCACCGGCGACAGCCGGGCGGAGGCCAGCCATGCACGCCAGTGCACCGGTAACTACTGCGATCACGGCCCGGCCACCATGAAGGTGGAGTTCGGCCAGATCTTCCCCGGTGGCGGTGTTCGGGCCCGGAAAGGTCAGGACGATGGCGCGGTCGAGGAGCATCCCGGTTTCAGGATCATGCAGCGCACACAGGCCAGCCTGCCTGGGCGGCGGCAGCTTGCCCGCCAGCCGCGCAGCCGCCGTCATTGCCCCGGGGCCACTGATCCGCATGATCGCAATCGCCGCCGGCGGCTGCCCGCTCGCCACCGCGAAAATCGTGTCGGTATTGGCGTTCACGCGATCAGCTTTTCGGCTTCACGGACCCGTCAAACAACTGGCGCCAGAAATTCATGCCGGCCTCACCCATGGGCGCCCAGCTCCGCATGACCGCCTCAAGCATTTCGGGTTTAACATGGCCGTCCATCGATTCGGTCAGCGTGGCGATATATTTTTCGTGGACCGGGGTGAAGTCGGGCAGGCCCATCAGCCGGCGCGCTTCCTCAGGCGAACATTCTACTTCGACATTGATCTTCATGCTGGGGTCCACCTCCACTTGAGCATTGCCCGGCTGCCCGGCATACCCATCATCATGTATGCGCGTGAACAGACCATTATCGCAACGCCCATCGGCACCATCCGCCTGGTCGCGGCCGGGGACGCCCTTGAATCTGTGACGATCGAGCGCGATCGGACCGTTTCACGTGGAACGTCAACGCTGTTGCAGGCAGCATCGCGCCAGATCGACCAATGGTTCGCCGGCGAGCGTCAGCTGTTCGATCTACCGCTGGTGCCGATCGCCAGCCCGCGCGGCGCCGTGCTGCGTGCCGGGATTATGGCGATCAGCTATGGCAATATGCTGAGCTATGGTGCGCTTGCCCGCAGCCTTAATTCAAGCCCGCGCGCAATCGGCCAGGCCTGTGCCCGCAATCCGTTGCCGATCATCGTGCCCTGCCACCGTGTTCTTGCCGCTGGCGGCATACTCGGCGCCTATTCGGGCGGTGAAGGCCCAGCCACCAAGGCGTGGCTGCTCGCGCACGAGCAGCGCTATGGTGCTGTCGATGCCGAGCGCCTTATCTAGATGATCGCCTGTACCATCGGCTGGATATCGAACCAGCCTTCATAGATCATCCGGCCAGCGACATAGACGATGACGATTAGACCGAACCAGGCGATCCAGCGATAGCGTTCGATATATTTGGCGATGACGTTGGCGGCGATCCCCATCAGCGCCACCGACAGGATCAACCCGATGACCATGATGCCGGGGTGCTGGCGCGCCGCGCCGGCAACCGCCAGGACATTGTCCAGGCTCATCGACACATCGGCCAGCGCGACCGCCCAGGCCGCCGCCAGGAAGCTTTTAGGCGGGTGAATACCACCGAGATCGTCCTCAGCCGCCCCGGTGTGCGGCCGCAGCTCACGGTACATCTTCCACGCCACCCACAGCAGCAGCAAACCGCCGCCCAACACCAGACCGTAATGTTTGAAGCTCTCCAGCCCGTACAGCACGCCAATCGCAAAGATGATCCGCAAAACCAGCGCCGCGATAATGCCGATGAAGATCACTTGCTTCCGCTGTGCGGCCGGCAGCCCGGCGGCGAGCGCCCCGACCACGATCGCATTATCGCCGGCCAGCGCGATATCGAGCAGCACCACAGTGCCAAACGCAATCAGCGCCGAGGTGGTGCCGATATTGGCGAAATCGGCGAGGATATGCTGCCAAAGATAGGCCATCGACATCGGTTCGGCGGCCATCAATGCCAGCATGCTCATGTCTCCCTGGGCGGTAACTTACTGGTTCATCGAGTCGAAGAAATCCTCGTTGGTCTTGGAGTCCTTCATCTTGTCGAGCAGGAACTCCATCGCATCGATCGTCCCCATCTGCATGAGGATTCGGCGCAGCACCCACATTTTGGAGAGCTTGCCCTTGTCGACCAGCAATTCCTCCTTACGGGTGCCCGATTTGCCAACATC
The DNA here is from genome assembly GCA_002281535.1 of Sphingomonas sp. 28-63-12. GTDB lineage: Bacteria > Pseudomonadota > Alphaproteobacteria > Sphingomonadales > Sphingomonadaceae > Sphingomonas. The sequence goes on along the minus strand of NCGD01000007.1, from coordinate 48,346 downwards.
GAGCGCCGGGAAGATGCGCTTGTCGGCTACCTTGCGATCGAGCACGATTTCTGAATTGCCGGTGCCCTTGAATTCTTCGAAGATCACTTCGTCCATGCGGCTGCCGGTATCGATCAATGCCGTTGCGATGATCGAGAGCGAGCCGCCCTCCTCGATATTGCGGGCCGCACCGAAGAAGCGCTTTGGCCGCTGCAGGGCATTGGCATCCACACCACCCGTCAGTACTTTGCCCGAAGACGGCACAACGGTGTTGTAGGCCCGGCCGAGGCGCGTGATCGAATCGAGCAGGATCACGACATCCTTTTTATGCTCGACCAGGCGTTTGGCTTTTTCAATAACCATTTCAGCGACTTGGACATGGCGCTGGGCGGGTTCGTCAAAGGTGGAAGAGATCACCTCACCCTTCACGCTGCGCTGCATGTCGGTCACTTCTTCCGGCCGCTCGTCGATGAGGAGCACGATCAGGAACACTTCGGGATGATTGTCGGTAATTGCCTTGGCGATGTTCTGCAGCAGCACCGTCTTGCCGACCCGTGGTGGCGCAACGATCAGGGCGCGCTGGCCCTTGCCCTGCGGGCTGACGATATCGATGACGCGGGCCGACTTGTCCTTAACGGTCGGATCCTGCGGATCGAGCGTCAATTTTTCATCGGGATAAAGTGGCGTCAGATTGTCGAAATTGACTCGGTGGCGGACAGCATCGGGATCGTCGAAATTCACCGATGTCAGTCGCACCAGCGCAAAATAGCGTTCCCCATCCTTGGGCCCGCGAATTTCGCCCTCGACCGTGTCGCCGGTCCGCAAACCGAATTTGCGCACCTGGTTGGGCGAAATATAGATGTCATCGGGGCCAGCGAGATAATTGGCCTCTGGGCTGCGCAAGAAACCGAAACCGTCAGGCAGCACTTCAATCGTGCCCAGACCCATGATCTGCTCGCCATTTTCGGCCTGAATCTTCAGGATCGCAAACATCAGATCCTGCTTGCGCAGCGTCGATGCACTCTCGATCCCAAGCGATTCAGCCATTTCGACCAATTCAGCCGGTTTCTTCTTTTTCAGGTCTGCAAGATGCATGGCGATCGTTCCGGTCGTAACGGTTTGGGGGAGAGCGTCAGTCTGCGAAACGAAAACGCGACGATGCTGGAAGGAAGAGCCGACGCACGGCACGGAACCGCGCGTGGTGACTGATCCGGAGGTAAGCGGGCCGACGGCTCAAGTCAAGCCGGCTTCAGAAAGGCTGAACGATCGCCAGGATCACGATGATGGCAGCAGCAATGCCGGGGACTTCGTTGAGCAGACGCAGCTGGCGCCCGGTAAGCGCCTCTTTTCCCGCTGCAAGTTTTTTGGAGTAGCCGGCGATATAGCCATGATAGCCCGTCAAGCCAACCACGAGCAGCAGCTTAATGTGCAGCCAGCCCAGGCCCGACACCCCGTTGAACAACCCGCGCTGTGCCGCGAGCATCAGGCCAAGCACCCAGACAATAATCATCGCGGGGGTGAGGATGATCGATCGCAGCTTGTGCTCCCTTTCGGTCCACACCGCCGCTTCCGGCGATCCCGGCACAGCTTCCTGATGATAGACCAGGAAACGCGGCAGCATGAACAGGCCCGCCATCCAGAAGATAACGAAGATTAGATGGGCTGCCTTGACCCAGAGATAGGCATTGCCGAGCCAGCCGGTCATGCCGCTGCCCCGCGAACACGCGCCAACAGCTGATCGACATGGGCGATCGGCGTGTCCTGCAAAATACCATGACCGAGATTGAAGACATGCGGCCGTTCGGGGAACGCGGCCAATACCCGATCGATCGCGATCGCCAGCGTCTCGCCACCCGTGATCAGGGCCAGCGGATCGAGATTGCCCTGGACCGGCATGCCTGCCGGCAACGTCGCATCAGCCCAGGCCGGGTCAAGCGTTTCGTCGAGCCCGATCGCATCAACACCGGTTTCGCGCGCATAGGCCGCAAGCTTCGCGCCAGCGCCCTTGGGGAAGCCGATTACCGGCGTATCGGGATAGCGGGCATGCAAGGCCGCTGTGATCGCCGCATTGGGGGCGATCACCCAGCGTTCGAACTGCGCGGGCGACAGGCTGCCCGACCAGCTGTCAAACAACTGGATCGCCTCGACCCCGGCCTCGATCTGCTGACCGATATAGTCGATCGTCAATGTCGTGATTGCATCGATGATCGCGCCAAAGGCCTGGGGATCGCGATAAGCGAAGCGGCGGGTCTCTGCCTGATCCTTGCTGCCATGGCCAGCGACCATATAGGTGGCGACCGTCCAGGGGCTCCCTGCAAAGCCAAGAAAGGTCGTGTGCGGATCGAGCATTGCGGCGACCTTGCGCACCGTCGCGTAGACGGGATCGAGCCGAGCCGGCACGGCGACAAGCGCGGCGAGCGCCGTATCGATCAGCGGGGGCGTTAATGCAGGCCCTTCACCGACACCGAAGCTGAGCTGCTGACCCATGGCCGACGGGACCATCAGGATATCCGAAAACAGGATCGCCCCATCAAAACCGAAACGCCGCAGCGGCTGCACTGTGACCTCGGCCGCGGAATCGCTGTCATTGACGAGATCGAGAAATCCACCCTTTGCGGCCCGCAATGCCCGATATTCAGGCAGATACCGCCCCGCTTGGCGCATCAGCCAGATTGGTGGAATAGTCTGGCGTTGGCCACGCAGTGTCGCCAGCAACGGCTTTTGGTCGGACAGCGTCTCTCTCCTGCTCTTCATCTAAAAAAGAATCTATAAAAGGATGTTGATGTGATGGCACCGTTGATAGCGGGGCTTATGGTGCAATCCCGATAATGCCAACAGGTGGCTGCGGCCAGATGCTCCGATCGCCCTTATAGGGGGAAATAGCATGCACGATATCCACAGCATGTGGATCGATCATTGGCCTGTCGATGGCTTTGTGGACGAATGGCGGTTTATCAACCGCCTGCCCCACGCTTGGCGCTGGCGCCGGGTTGCGCTAGCCCTTTTGCCCATGTTGTCCACAGAACCCTCCCGCTGATGCGGCTCCACCTTCATTTGCTGTCGGATTCGACCGGCGAGACGCTCGAGAACATCGCCAAGGCCGCGCTTGCCCAATATGACGATGTTGAAACGATCCGCCATTTCTGGCCGATGGTGCGCAGCGAAGCGCATCTCGAACGGATCGTGCAGGAGATCGCGCAAAATCCCGGGCTGGTATTGTTCACCCTGGTCAATCTGCAAACCCGGCGAACGCTGGAGGCGCAGTGTCGCGCACTTGGCCTGTCCGCGGTTGCGCCGCTCGATTCGGTGACCGATGCCTTGTCGGGGTTGCTCGGCCAGCAGGCCAAAGCGCGCCCCGGCCGGCAGCATATGCTCGATGCCGCCTATTTCGCCCGGGTCGAAGCGATCCATTACACCATTGCGCATGATGACGGGATTGGCCCGGAGGAATGGGAAGAAGCCGATATTGTCCTGGCCGGCGTGTCGCGATCATCAAAGACGCCGACGGCGATCTATCTCGCCAATCGTGGGTATAAAACCGCCAATATCCCGATCGTCGTCGAGGTGCCGCCGCCACCTGCGCTGTTCACGCTCAAGAACCCGCTGGTCGTCGGGCTGACGACCAGCGCCGATCGGTTGATCCAGGTCCGGCGCAATCGGCTGTTGTCGCTCAATCAGGCGCCAGAGACGGCTTATGTCGATCAGGAATCGGTCACCCATGAAGTGTCGTTTGCGCGGCGGATGTTTGCCGATAATGGCTGGCCCGTGATTGACGTGACCCGCCGATCGATCGAAGAGACCGCCGCGGCGATCATCGCGCTGGTTAATGACCGGGCGAGTGATCAATGACGCTGATCCTGGCGTCGCAGAGCATTTCACGGCGCGCGATGCTCGATTCAGCGGGGGTGGATTATCTCGCGCTCCCCGCGCATGTCGACGAGGAATCCACCAAAGCAGCGCTGCAGGCAGCGGGCCGCCCGCCCCGCGACATTGCCGATGCCCTGGCCGAATTAAAGGCCGTGAAGATCGCGCAGGCCAACCCCGGGGCGTTCGTCCTGGGCAGCGATTCGATCATGGTGCTGACCGACGGCACCATCCTTGATAAGCCAATCGACCGGGCGCAGGCAGCGCATCATCTGCACGCGATGGCGGGGGGTACACACAAGCTGATCAGCGCGGCGGTGATCGCCGAACATGGCCGGCCGGTATGGCGGAGCGTCGATACCGCGCGCCTGACAGTGCGTCCGCTGTCGTCAGGCTTCATCGATGGTTATCTCGATCAGGAATGGCCAGCGATTGCCGGCTGTGTCGGGTGTTTTCGGATCGAAGGGATCGGCGTGCAGCTGTTTGATCGGATCGAGGGCAATCATTTCACAATTCTGGGCATGCCGCTGGTTGCGGTGCTCGGCTATTTGCGGCTTCGGGGACTGATGACGTCATGACACAACCCTATGCCGAGGTGATCGGTGATCCGATCGCGCATTCAAAGTCACCACTGATCCACGGTTTCTGGCTCAAGGCGCTGGGCCATGATGCCGATTATCGTATCTGCCACGTCACCCCTGCGGGGCTGGCCGACTATTTCGAAGCCCGACGTACCGATCCGGCGTGGCGCGGCTGCAATATTACCGTGCCGCACAAAATTGCCGCGCTCGACCATGTTGCCGATCCGGGAGGAATTCGCGCCACGATCGGTGCGATCAACACGGTCGCGCGCGACGAGCAGGGGGTTTGCTTCGGGACGAATACCGATGCCGCCGGCTTTTATGCGCCGATCGCCGGGGTCGACCTCTCCACCGCATCGGTGGTGGTAATCGGCGCCGGCGGCGCGGCGCGTGCCGTGTTGTTTGCCTTGTCGCGGATCGGGGTTGGCCATGTCACCATCCTCAACCGCAATGTCCTGAAGGCGGCGGGGTTGTTGGCGAGTTTTGGCCTGAAAGGCGCGGCGTTGCCGCTTGGCGCGCCCCTGCCGCCAGCTGCCTTGCTGGTCAATGCCAGTTCGCTTGGCATGATCGGCCAATCGCCGCTGGTGATCGACCTGTCCCCGCTGCCCGCCGATGCGATCGTCTATGACCTGGTCTATGCACCGCTTGAAACGCCGCTGCTGGCCGCCGCGCGGGCGCGCGATCTCGATACGGTTGATGGGCTCGAGATGCTGATCGGCCAGGCGGCACTGGCGTTTGAAATCCTGTTCGGCATCGAGCCGCCGCGCGATGATGACGACTCGCTGCGCGCGTTGCTGGCGTGATCACGCTCGGCCTTACCGGATCGATCGGGATGGGCAAATCGACCGTGGCGGCGCTGTTCGCTGAGCAGGGCGTGCCGGTGTTCGATGCCGACGCGGCGGTTCACCGACTGCAGGGTCCGGGAGGGAAGCTTGTGCCGGCGATCGAGGCGGCATTTCCCGGGACGACCGGGCCCGAGGGAGTCGATCGGGTGATGCTGGGGGCGGCGGTGTTCGGCAATGATCCGGCGATGAAGCGCCTGGAAGCGATCGTTCATCCAGCGGTCGGCGTCGAACGTGCGGCATTTCTGGCGGCGCAAGCGGCCTCACCGCTGGTCGTATTCGATATTCCACTGCTGTTCGAAACCGGCGGGGAAGCGCGGGTCGACAAGATCGCGGTCGTTTCGGCCGCGCCAGCCGTGCAGCGCGAACGCGTGCTTGCCCGGCCCGGCCAGTCGAGCGATCGCCTGGCGGCAATTCTGGCGCGGCAAACCCCGGATGCGGAAAAGCGCGCGCGCGCCGATTTCATCATCGCCACCGATGTGCCGATCGATCAAACCAGGGAAGCAGTGCGTGCGGTGATCGCTTGCCTGTTGGCCCCAAGGGGTGAATAACAAGGGTTATGCGCGAGATTGTCTTTGATACCGAGACGACCGGCCTCAGTTTTTCCAATGGCGATCGGCTGGTTGAAATCGGGTGCGTCGAACTGTTCAACCGCGTCGAGACGGGCAAGACCTACCATGCCTATTTTCACCCGGAACGGCCCATGGCCCCCGAAGCCCAGGCGATCCACGGTCTGAGCGATGCCTTCCTCGCCGATAAGCCGTTGTTCGCCGCGCACTGCGACGAATTGCTCGAATTTCTCGGTGACAGCCCGCTCGTCGCGCACAATGCTAGTTTTGATTTCGGCTTTCTGAACGGCGAACTGAAGCGCAGCGGCCGCCCGATCCTCTCGCTTGACCGAATGATCGACACCGTCGCCATGGCGCGCACTCGCCACCCGGGGGCCAAGCATTCGCTCGATGCGCTGTGCTCGCGCTTTGGGATCGATCGCAGTCATCGGGTTCTCCACGGGGCGCTGCTGGATGCCCAATTGCTCGCGCAAGTCTATGTCGAGCTGACCGGGGGGCGCCAGATCGGGCTGACTCTGGTCAGCGACATCGTTGACACAGGCGCGCCGATGGCCCCGGCATCACCCAGCGTGGTGCGGCCTCAGCGGATTTTTTCGGTCAGCCCGGACGAGGCGCTGCGGCACGGCAAATTCCTGGAAAGTGTGAACAATCCACTGTGGGGGTCGTTGGTTTAGAGTTGATGAGCGTAAGCGGGCAGCTGGTTCCCGGCAGCCCATATTGAGGAGGAAAGACATGGACATCCGCGTTTCAGGCCATCAGGTCGATACAGGCGAAGCGCTGCGGCAACGTGTCGACGACCGACTCCAGGGGATTGCCGAGAAATATTTCGCGCGCGCGATTTCCGCCCATGTCACGCTGGGCCGTGGCCCCCATGACAACGGTTTTACGTGCGATATCGTCGCGCACGTCATGCAGGGCCTGGTGCTCAAGGGCCGCGGCGATGCGATGGAGGCGCACCTTGCCTTTGACGGCGCGGCCGACAAGATCGAAAAGCAACTGCGTCGTTATATGCGCCGCCTGAAGGACCGGCACAGCGCCCAGGCCAGCAACGGCCACGACACGCAGGCCGATAATGCGGGCTACACGCTGTTCAGCGAAGGAGATTCCGAAACCGAAGCCCAGGATTTCCCTGCAATCGTCGCTGAAATGCGCGTCGACGTGCCCGATGCCAGCGTATCCGATGCCGTGATGATGCTCGATTTACGCAACACCACCGCCTTGTTGTTCCGCAACAGCGGCACCGGCGCGTATAACATGGTCTATCGACGAGGTGACGGCACGATCGGTTGGGTTGAGCCGCAGCGCGTCAGCTGACGCTTTCACTCGCGCCCAATCGGCGTTATGCGGCGCGACCGTTGCATCGTGCGCGTCAAGCGCCGCCGATGCTGCGCTGTGGAACCATGATGATCAACTTCAGTGATTTGCTGCTGTCCGATACCGTGCTCAATAACGTGGCGGCGTCCAATAAAAAGGCGCTGTTTCAACAATTGTCGCCCATATTGGCGGAAGCACACGGGCTCGATGCGAAGGCGATCATCACGGTCCTTGGCGATCGCGAGCGGCTCGGCTCGACGGGGTTTGGCGGCGGGATCGCCATTCCCCACGGCAAGCTTGCCGGGCTCGATCGGGTGATCGGGGTGTTTGCGCACCTCGCCCAGCCGATCGATTTCCAGGCGATCGACGATTTACCGGTCGATATCGTGTTTGCGCTGTTGTCGCCGCCCGATTCGGGTGCCGATCACCTCAAGACGCTGGCGCGGGTATCGCGGCGGCTGCGGGATCGCGGCTTTGTCGCCAAGTTGCGCGGGGCCGGCTCACCCGATGCGCTTTATGCGCTGTGGACCGGTGACGAAGCGCGCGATGCGGCCTGACTCAGCGCTACCAGCCGAAGGCGCCGAGGCGCATTTTCGGGCGCTCGAATCGCTCTATGCGGCAGCTCCGATCAACCAGCTGTTCGAATCACACCTGACCATTCCGGAAAGCGGGATCGCGCGAATCGAATTCATGCTCGATTCGCGCTATTATCACGCCGGCGGCGCCGCGCATGGCACCAGCTATTTCAAAATGCTCGACGATGCCGCCTTTTACGCGGCGAACAGCCTGGTCACCGATCGATTCTTGCTGACGACCGCCTTTAACCTGCTGTTCACCCGCCCGATGACGGAGGGCATGGTCACTGCCGAGGGGCGCTGGATCAGCGGCCAGCGCCGGGTGCTGATCGCCGATGCCCGGCTGATTGACGTCAGTGGAGAGGAGGTCGCGCGGGGAACCGGCACCTTCATGCGATCCCGCATTCCGCTGGCCAGCCTGCCTGGCTACCGGCCGGCATGAGCGATCGGTTGCCCAGTGGCACGCTGATCGGTGCGCTGCTGCGGCAAATCAACGATGCCGGCGGAATGGCGATGGTGCTTGCCAAGGGTGACCCACAGGCCGGGGCCATTCTGGTCATTACCTGCCACAAAGGCAAGAAATTCAAAGTGTTAGAACGCGCCATCGGGCCATCGGGGCTGGTTGAGCTGATGGCGGTATCTGGCCCTGCCGGCGACGATCCCGGTCCGATCACCGATTATTGGCAACGGCGCCGGGCGCGTGATCCCGATTTATGGGTTGTTGAACTGGACATCGCGGATGCGGAACGGTTCGCCGCTGAAACGATTGCGCTCGCTTGACTATGTCGCGCTGCACAACGAGAGGACGGCGCTTCGAAAAACGCGTTGTGCTGGCGGATGTGCGATATCGGCCAGTGACGCAGTCGGGGGGTAAGCCCGGGATGGTGCCATTGACGGCGATCATCACCGCGCACCAACCGCATAATCAGCAGTTTCAATGCAGTTTTCTCTTCGTGCCGCGATCATCATCGCGGTCTTCTGTGCGACGAGCCTTGCCGGGTCTGGCACCCCGGGGTTCGCGATCGAGCCGGACCGATCGGTCATCACGACATCGCTGTCGGCCTATGATCATTCTACCCCAGCCAACGTTCCGACGCCTGCCCTGGTTCCCCCGCCCGCCGCATCGGGGCTGACTCAGTCCATTGCCAGTGACGATGACCAGGAGGCAACGCTCGACAGCGCAGCCGATGCGCAGCGTGCCTATGCGACGCTCGCCGCTGCGATTGATGCGCAACCCGTGCCCGACAGCGTCGATGGTGATCTCGCCTGCCTGGCAGGCGCGATCTATTTCGAGGCCAAGGGCGAATCGCTTGCGGGCCAGCTGGCGGTTGCCCAGGTTGTCATGAACCGCACCACGTCGGGCCGCTTTCCCAGCTCGATCTGCTCGGTAGTTACCCAGCGCGGCCAATTCTCGTTCGTTCGCGGCGGCCATATGCCGAGCATCGCCCATGGCAATGCCAGCTATCGCCGAGCGCTCGCCATCGCCCAGGTGGCGATGGACAAGGCCTGGGAGAGCCCGGTCGCCAACGCACTCTATTTCCACGCCCGTCGCGTTTCGCCAGGCTGGCGGTTGACGCGGGTCGCGGCAATCGGCGGGCACATCTTCTACCGCTGAGTGGCGCTGAGCCGAACTCCACTGCGCGACGCCCTCTTTATTTCGTTCGTGTAATGTTCTAGGCCGGGGGATGGTTGATCAACTGTCCCCCGCCGCATTGCAGGACCCGGCAGCGCGTGCCCTGGTGGCGGCCGATGTCGTACGCGGTGTCACCCGGCTGTTGCTCCGCCATGATCTGGTGACGATCGCCGAAGTGGCGCTCGATGGCGGGCGCCGCGCCGATTTGATGGCGATCGATGCGCGCGGTGGGATTGTCATCGTCGAGATCAAAACGTCGCGCGCGGATTTGCTCGGTGATGGCAAATGGGGCGATTACCTGGCGCATTGCGACCGCTATTACTGGGCAGTGCCGAACGGTTTCGATATCACGCCGCTGGCGGGGCCTGCCTTCCTGCCCGAACGTACAGGCATTATCGTCGCCGATCGCTATGATGCGATGATCGTGCGGGAAGCCTATAGCACGCCATTATCAGCGCCCGCCCGCAAGCGCGAAACCCTGGCCTTTGCGCGGCGCGCGGGCCGGCGGCTGATCCTGGCCATAGATCCGGATGCCGAGATGCTCGGTTAGCGCGGTTCAGACGCTGGTCACAGCGTCGGGCCGGCGACGGCGCGCCGGTCACGCTTGGGGATATCGGCGAAGAGGCGCGCGAGCGCGGGCGTTCGTTCGTCCTCATTGGCGTAAATCCGTGCCGACTTGCCGGCGAGGGAATCGGCCTGGTCCGGGTCGGCGCCAGCGGTGAGCAATTCGCGGATCATGGCCACATCGCGCCGCTGCACCGCGCGGATCAGCGGTGTTTCGCCACTGTCATTGCCCTGATTCACATTGGTCTTGGCCGCGACGAGTGGTGCAATCAGATCGCCAAAGCCGCCGCTGACGGCGACCATCAACGCCGTATTGCCCTTGGCATCCCGCAAATTCGGGTCAGCGCCCTTTTGCAGCAGGAAGCGTGTGTAGAGCAGATCCCCCCGCTTCGCGACGATGTGCAGCGCCGTTTCGCGGGTCGAAAAATCGCGGGTGTTGACGACGGTGGTCCCGCTGGCGCTGAGCGCGGCGACGACGTCGTTATTCTTCTCTTCCTTGACCGCTTCGAGAAACTTTGCCCCGGCCGACTGAGCGAATTGCGCCGCAGCCGGGCTGCCCACCATGGCGCTGCCCATCATCGCCAGCACCGCGATCGCTGCCAACCGAATCATCATTTTCATGATCGCATCATATCCCTGTTGTTCCGCCATGGTGCGGCGCACCACTTGCGCGACAAGCGATAACAGATCATGGCTGGCTCTGCCATGAACGAGAAATTGCGCTTCACCGCTGCGCTCCTCACCGCGGTGATGCTGGCGGCCTGTTCCCCCGGCGCTGGCGGGGCTGATACTGCGCGGCCGCCACTGGCCGGGGCGCGCATCGGCGGCCCCTTCACGCTGACCAATCAGGATGGGAAGCGGGTCAGCAATGCCGACTTTGCCGGCCAATATCGCATCTATTATTTTGGCTATACCTATTGCCCGGACGTGTGCCCGGTCGACGTCCAGAACATCGCGCTGGCCATGCACAGCCTGGAAAAGAGCGATCCGGCGCTGGCGGCGCGGGTGGTGCCGATCTTCATCACCGTCGATCCAGCGCGTGATACGCCAGCGGTGCTCAAGCAGTTCGTCACTGCCTTTCACCCCCGACTGGTCGGGCTCACCGGCAGCCCGGCGGAAATCAAGGCGGTGAAGGACGAGTTCGCAATCTATTCGCAAGCCCAGCCCAAACGCCCCGATGGCGGCTATATCGTCGATCACAGCCGGCTGGCCTATCTGTTCGGGCCCGATGGCAAGCCACTGGCGCTCCTGCCCCAGGACAAGACCCCGGCCGAGATTGTCGCCGAGCTTAAGCGATGGGCACGATGAGCGGCAAATTCTGGGAAGACACGCCGCTCCACAAGCTCGATCGCGCCCAATGGGAGGCACTGTGCGACGGCTGTGGCAAATGCTGCGTCCACAAGCTGGAGGATGAGGAAACCGGCGAATTGTTGCCGACCAACGTCTCGTGTCGGCTGCTCGATCGGACCACCGCCTTGTGCTCCAATTACAAGCACCGCCACGCCTATGTTGCCGAATGCGTCCGCCTGACGCCCGCCAAGCTCGCCGAGATTGACTGGTTGCCGAGCAGTTGCGCCTATCGTCTGCGCGAAGATGGCCTGCCGCTGCCGGCCTGGCATTATCTGGTCTCGGGCGATCGCGATTCGATCCACCGTGCCGGCAAATCGGTGCGGGGCCGGACGATATCGGAGGATGATGCCGGCGAGCTGGAGCATCACCTAATCGATCAGGAATTATGAGCGGCGGCATCGAGGTCGTTCGCCATCCGGGTGCGCGCCGCGCCCGATTAAGCGTCGATCCGGCAACCGGTATCGTCCGGCTGACGCTGCCGAAGCGCGCGGCGCTAGCGCCGGCCTTGCGTTGGGCCGAAGATCATGGCGACTGGATTGCTGAACAGCGCGCCAAACTGCCGGTCCCGCGCCCGTTCGCCCCCGGTGCGCAGATTCCGATCGGCGATGCGACCGTTACCATCGTCTGGGACGAAACCGCTTCCCGTCGGATCGCGCGGATCGGCGATAGCCTGCATTGCGGCGGCCCGATCGAGGGACTGTCGCGCCGGATTACCGCCTGGCTCAAGCGCGAGGCGCTCGCGCAGCTCAGCCGCGAGACCGAGGAATTTGCGGTGCGACTGGGGGTCAGCATCAGCCGGGTGGCAATCGGCGATCCGCGCGGTCGCTGGGGGAGCTGCGCGTCGAACGGGGTGATACGCTATAGCTGGCGGTTGATCCTGATGCCCGATCGGGTGCGGCGGGCGACAGTGGCGCATGAAGTGGCGCATCGATTGCAGATGAACCACAGCCCCGATTTCCATGCGCTGGTTGACCGCCTTGTCGGCGACGACGCGGCAATCGCCAGGATCTGGCTGCGGCGCCATGGTGCCGCGCTTCACTGGTTGGGGCGCGGTTCCTGAAGCCGCTCGGGCGGCGGTGGCGCCCGGGTCGGCACTGGTGCCGGCGGTGGCCCCGGGCGAGGACCAGACGACCGGCCAAGAACCCGGTCTAGCCAGGCCTGGTCGAGCTGCGGATTGGGCTGGATGGGCCCGCCTTCGCCGGCAGGGCGATCGCCCTCGATCGGGCCACCATCGGGGTTGACCATGCTGCCATCGCGTGGCGGCGCGGCGCCGGGATCGACCGGGTCGCCATTTTCATCGACGAACAGTCCATTGTCCGGCTGACCAAAATAGCTTTGCTCGTCGAGCGCTGCGGCTTCGTCGGGCAAAGTGACTGCGGTTTCAAATTGCTCGACCGGCCGACGGGCGACCGCGACCTTCATGAAGGCGGCAAAGGCGCGCGCGGGGGCGGTCCCGCCCTGCAGGCCGGGCACGGTGCGCGCATCGTCGCGACCCATCCACACGCCAGTGGTCAGGCCGCTCGAAAAGCCCAGAAACCAGCCATCCTTGTTGGATGTCGTCGTGCCGGTCTTGCCGGCAACGGGGCGGCCGATCTGCGCGGCCCGGCCAGTGCCGGTGTTGACTGCAGTCTGCAACAGATCGGTCATCTGCGCGGCGATGCTCGGCGCGACCAGCACCTGCGACCGGTCCACTTCATGTGCATAGATGGTCACGCCATTCGCCGTCACTTTGGTGATGCCATAAGGTGTTACCGCCACGCCCTTGTTGGCGACCGATGCAAAGGCGCGGGTCATGTCGATCAGCCGGACGTCGGAGGTGCCCAGCACCATCGCGGGATGGGTATCGACCGGGGTGGTGATACCAAAGCGACGGGCCATGTCAGCGATTGTCGAAAAGCCGATTTCCTCGCCCAGCTTTGCAGCAACGGTGTTGATCGAATAGGCAAAAGCATTGCGCAGCGTGACCTCACCGGCATTGCGCCCCGAGCTGTTACGCGGGGTCCAGCCGTTGATGGTGATCGGTTCGTCGACAATCTTTTCGTCGGTGCGATGTCCAGCTTCGAGCGCGGCGAGATAGACGAATAATTTGAACGACGATCCCGGCTGGCGGACCGCCTGGGTCGACCGGTTATAGATCGACGCGACATAATCCTTGCCGCCCACCATCGATCGGACCGCCCCGTCGCGATCGAGCGCGACCAGTGCGCCCTGGGCGTTTTTCGGCGCTGCAGCCCGGATCGCCTCATCGGCAGCGCGTTGCATCGGCAGATCAAGCGTGGTCCAGACTTCCAACGGGCGGGTCGTCTCGTCGATCAGCGTTTCAAGCTGCGGCAGCGCCCAATCGGTAAAATAGCGCACGCTGTTCTGCTTCGGTTCGGGCGCGAGCTTGACCGAGGACGGATCAGCGGCGGCGGCCTGTTCAGCGGTAATCGCGCCGGTTTCCTGCATCACGCCGATCACGACACCGGCGCGACCGATCGCAGCCTCGGCGTCTGCGGTCGGCGAATAATGCGATGGGGCCTTGACCAGACCGGCGATGACGGCGGCTTCGGACAAGGTCAGCTGTTCGGCGCTATGGCCGAAAAAGCGGCGTGACGCTGCATCAATGCCATAGGCACCGCCGCCGAAATAGACCTTGTTCAGGTAAAGCTCGAGTATCTGGTCCTTGGTAAATTGGCGTTCCAGCGCCAGCGCCAGCACCATTTCGCGCAGTTTGCGGCCGAATGTATAGCGGTTCGACAGGAAGATCGTGCGCGCGACTTGCTGGGTGATCGTCGATGCACCCTGAAGGCGCCGGCCATTGCCATGATTGGCGATGGCAAAGCGCGTGATCCGCAGCAGTGCGATCGGATCGACACCGGGATGCGATCGGAAACGCCGGTCTTCCACCGAAATCGTCGCATCGCGCATCACCTGCGGGATGCGGTCATAGGACAGCCAGTCGCCATAGCTTGGCCCCAGTGAGACGATCACGGTGCCATCAGCGGCATGGACGCGGATCGTCTGGCCGTTGGGGGATGATTTCAGCTCGTCGAAGCTCGGCAGCTGCGCCTTGGCGACGTAGACAGCCGTAATCAGCCCGACCAGACCGAGCACAAACAGCCCGCCGCAAATCTGCGCCGCCAGCAGAAGCCGTTTACGCCAGACGGGCGGGATGTTGGGAAAGGACAGGTTTGCCATGAAGAACGGGCGGAATACAGTGTATCCGATCCGCTCACAAGCGGTCAGCTGGTCTCGCTGCTGCCACGTGACCGAAAATCGAGCGAGAGCGAATTCATGCAATAGCGCAGGCCGGTCGGCGGCGGGCCATCGGGGAAGACATGGCCCAGATGGCCGTCACAGCGGGTGCAGCGCGCTTCGATCCGCGTCATGCCGTGGCTGTCGTCGCGATGTTCGGTAACATTGGCGGGTGTGATCGGCTGGTTGAAGCTTGGCCAGCCCGATCCCGAATCATATTTGTCGGCGCTGTCGAACAGCTCGAGCCCGCAACCGCCACAGCGATAGACGCCATCGGCCTTGTTGTCGTTATAGCGACCGGAAAAGGCGCGTTCGGTCCCGGCTTCACGCAGGACATGATAGGCTTCGGGCGACAGCTTCTTGCGCCATTCGGCTTCGGAGAGGGTAAGATGGTCCATGCTACCGAGCATCTTATGCCGCGCGCGGCGCGTCAATCGGCGAATGATTGATCCGGGTCAGCCGGGCGGCGATCTCGATCATGATTGGTGCTTTTTTAGCGAGCGCCACAAGCTGGCGCGCCGCCGCCGGGTGCTCGGCAGCGGCGCGGATCAGCCCGGCTACCCCCAAGGGGCGAACCAGATCGCGGGCGAGCCGGTGCTGAAAGCCAACCGACGCTGTGGGGCCGCCTTGGGCAAAGGCCTGGGCCGCGCGAATCCCGCTGGCGATGGCGATGCCCATTCCCTCACCCGCCAGCGACGGGATCACGCCGGCCTGGTCTCCGAGCCGGAACAGCCCCGCAATGCCAACGCGCTGTCGCCAGCCATAGGGCACATTGGCCACCGCATCGATTGCGCCCGGCTGACGCCAGGCCAGCCGCTCGGCCAGCGCCGGCGATTCCGCGGCCAGCGCGCGCAACAATCCTTCCGGGCCGCCGGCCTCGTTGAGCCGCGACCGGTGGACCGCGAGGCAGAGGTTGCCGCTGCCGTCCTCCTGCAAATTGAGCCCGACATAGCCGCGATCGAACAGATGCAGCTCGATCGTCCCGGCGAGCAGCTTGCTGAGCGCCGGCGCGGGGCTGAGCCGGACGCGCAGGCCCAACGACGGATCGGCCTGTTGCGCCTCGGGCGGGCGGGACAGGCCGCGCAGGTCACGCTTCCCTGTCGCGAGGAAGATGGCGTCGGCGGCAATCTCGCTCCCGTCGTGCAGCCGCACCGTGTCGCCGTCGATTGCCCGTGCATCCGCGCCGCGTTCGACGGCGGCGCCCTGGCTGATCGCCTGTGCCATCATCACACTGTCGAGCCGGTGCCGGGACACGCCACGCGCCGGCTGGGGCAACGGTGCCTCGGCCACCGTGCCGCCTACGAACAGCCGGGCGATCGTCAACATCGCCGGATTGAGCGCCGCGGGATCGATTCCGAGGGCGGCGAGCGATTCGAGCGAGCGCCAGCTGAGAAAACCGCCACATAGCGCATCGCCCGTCGCTGCGGTTCGCTCGATCAGCAGGTGCGGCGCCCGCCCTCGGGCGAGCAGGATCGCGGTCGCCGCGCCGGCTGGCCCGCCGCCGATGATCAGCGCTGGCGTTCGACGCATAATCTGAACGGAAAATAACGCGTGACGATCGCGGCATCGATATCGGCCATCGCCAGGATCGCCGGCCATTCCTCGGCGCGATAGGATCGGGCGATCGACAAGGTGCCGTCATGTTTGACGATGGGGTGCCACCGCATCAGCGTGGCCAGGATCGGAAACCCCCAATGCGCGAACCGATGGCGCTCCAGATCGTTGACGAACCACCCCCGCTGCGCCTCTGCCTCCATGAAGCGCAGAAAAGCGACCAGTTGGGGCGTGGTCATATGATGGGCGACGAGGCTGCTGATCACGACATCCCAGCCGCCACCGGCCTGATCGGCATAATCGCCGGTGATATAGCGGATCGGCATTCCCGCCGGGGTATGCGCTCGGGCCGCCACTTCGCTGCGCGGGTTGAGGTCGACGCCGACCAGTTCGGTGTCCAACCCGCGCCGGGCCGCCCAGTGGGCGATCCGACGCAGCATGTCGCCATCGCCAAAGCCGACATCGAGCAATTTCAGCGTGGTCGCGCCGCGGGTCGCCCGTGCCAGAAAGGCAAGCGTGGGGCGCGCCGCCATCGTCAGCGCATTCACCCGGGCCAGATCGCCGACCACGGCTGTATAGCGATCGGAATCGAGGTCGTCGGCGTCCATCAACTCGTCGGCGATCGCCCGGGTACGCAGCCTGCTCATGCCGCGCGCCGGAACCCGAAGCCCTCGGCTGCCAGCCCCGGGCCAAAGGCAAGCGCGACGCCATCGGCAATCGGCGGCCCCGACAGCAGATTGGCGATCGCGAACATCAAGGTGGCTGACGACATATTGCCATAGTCCGCCAGCACCTGTCGCGACGCCAACAGCCGGGCAGGATCAATCCCCAATGCGTGTTCAACCGCATCGAGGATCGATCGCCCGCCCGCATGCACCGCCCAGCCGTCAATTTCGGCAGGCGCGCGGCCGCCGGTTGCCGCCCGGGCAAAGCCCGGATCGGCCAGCCCGGCGGCAATCCGGGCCGGGACTTCGCCCGACAGATGCATGGCAAAGCCCTGATCGGTAATGTCCCAGCGGATCAGCTCGGCTGATTGCGGCAGCGTGGTGGCAAAGGGCTGGCCAAGCTCAAATCCGGCCGGCGTTGCCGTCACCAATGCCGCGGCGGCACCGTCGCCGAATTGCAGCATAGCGAGCAGCGGTTCGATCGCACCGGTTTCCTGCAGGTGCAGCGTCGACAGCTCGACGCACAGGACGAGAACCCGGGCGGCGGGTTCGGAGCGGACGATGTGCCGCGCGGTGCGGATCGCCGCCACGGCCGCATAACAGCCCATGAAGCCGATCAGCAGCCGCTCGACCGAGGGCGACAGCCCCAAGCGCCCGGCGATGATCTGGTCGATGCCCGGCGCGACAAAACCGGTGCAGCTGGCGACAACGAAATGGGTGATGCCGGTGACCGGTGTCTGTTCGGCAAGCGCCTCGATCGCCGACAGGCCAAGCATCGGCGCGGCCTCGGCATAAATCGCCATGCGCGCGCCCGTTCCGGGCATCACCGGTGCGTCATAGAACCCGCCGCGATCGACCGGTGATCCGCCGTCAGCGCCACGCGGCAGTACCGACCAGCGATGCCCGATGGCGGCGCGCCCCGCCATGCGATCGAATAATTTGCGTTGGCGCGGATCAGCGATCTGCGCGCCCGCCCAGCCGATGAACGGCTGATGGATATCGTGCGACGGCACGGCGGTACCAATGGCGTTGAGATAGGCGGACACGGCCAAGCGATGACTTTCTTCGTCGGGGCCGAAGCGGAATAGCTTTTGCCTATGCGCGTGAATCATGATCATAACGCGGCAAGGCCGATTTCGCCCCCACTTCTGTCATGTAGGGATGAAGCGACAAAAGGGGGAGAGGCGATGGCAGAACGATTCGAACGGCATCGTCAGCCCTGGACGCAGGACGAGATCCAGAAGCTGCATTTGCTGGCGAAGAAGGGCATGCCGCTCAAGGCGATTGCCAAGGCGATGACGCGCAGCGAGGAATCGGTGAAGGATCGCGCCAAGGCGGATGGACTGGCGATCGCCCGGCTGCGCTAGCGGTGCGAGGTCATGGCTTGGCTGCCAGCGCGGCTTCGAGCTTGGCAATGCGCGCCTGCAGTTCCTCCACCAGCGTGGCCACGTCCGAAACCGCCAGCTTGCGCGGAATATGCTGCGGACAATTCACATCCCAAACCTCGACCGTGAAGATAATCGCCTGTTCCGGGCGGGCCTTGTACCCCTCCGGCATCAGTTGGGCGATGACTGCTGGGTCCCGCGTGGTGGAGGCGCTGCCCCAGATCTTAATGCGGCGTTGATTGGCATAGTCCATCAAAAACAGCGTCGCGCGGTCATTTTCAGCAAGGTTGCCGGTCGAGATGAACTGCTGATTGCCCTTGTAATCGGCAAAGGCGAAGCGCTGCGGATCAAGCACGCGCAGGAAGCCCGGGGGACCACCGCGATGCTGAATATAAGGCTGGCCATCGGCGCTGGCGGTGCCGAGATAGGCGCTGTCGCGTGACTCGAGCCAAGCGGCAAGATCGGCGTCGATCGCGGTACGAAAGCCACCGCGCGCCGCCATCTTGGCATAATTGTCGCGCGATCCGCGTTCTGCCTGGATTGCCTTCACACGGGGGCTGAACATTATGTCGCTGGGGGTCTCGACGTGCATCTACTCGCTCCTGTCCGGGTGATGCTGGTGTATTCATTACAGACGACGATGAAAATTACGATGATTGGTCTGAACCATTCAATTGAGCGCAATAATGCCGCTAGTTGATCAGGGGATTGGCGCGCAGCCGATCTACGGTCAGGTCGACAAATGCCCGCACCGCGGCTGATGCCCGGCGCCCCTCATGGTGAACGACATGGATCGGCAGCGGTGGTTCCTCATAGTCGTCGAGCACGGTCTGTAACGTGCCGGCCACCAAGGCCGGGCCGACCTGGTAGCTGAGCAGCCGCGACAGGCCCCAACCCGCCGTCGCGGCTGCAATTGCGGCCTCGTTGGTCTGGCAGCGTAACCTTGGTTCGACCCGCACCGCTTTCTGCCCGATGCCACCAAAGCGCCATTCGAGCGCGCTTGCAGAGGCGCTCGCCGCAACAATGCGATGGGCGGCGAGATCGTCGGGAAGCTGCGGCCGACCATGGCGTTCGAAATAGTCGGGGGTGCCGCAAATCACCCGCCGCACCGACCCTACCCGGATCGCGCTGTGGCTCGAATCGGGCAAATTGCCGATCCGCACCGCGACATCGATCCCCTCCTCGACAATATTGGTCACCCGGTCGACGAACAGCGCCTGCGCGGCGACGGCGGGATAGGCGTCGAGATAGTCGAGCAGCACCGGCAGGACATATAGTTCCCCGAACAGCATCGACGCGGTCACCACCAGCAGCCCGCTGGGATGGGCATAGCGGCCGGCAGCGGCGGCCTCGGCTTCGTTGATCGCGGCGAGGATGCGACGGCAATCCTCCAGATAGCGCTGGCCGGCCTCGGTCAACTTGATCACCCGGGTGGTACGGGTGAACAGCCGCGCGCCGACATGCCCCTCCAGCATCGCGATCGCGCGGGTCACCGCCGGCGGGCTCATATGCAGCTGGCGCGCTGCCTCGGCAAAGCCGCCGACATCGGCAGCCTTCACAAAGGTCTTCATCGCCTGCAGCCGGTCCATTCATTCCCTCCTGCGCAATAATGCCTTGCGAACTGCGGCTATTCTATCCCCACCCTGGGGGCATTACCAGGCCGGTTTCCCTGAGGAGAGCCCCCATGTCCCGTCCGCCTTTGCCGCCCTACACCGCCGAAACCGCGGCCCAGAAAGCGCGGCTCGCCGAAGATGCCTGGAACAGCCGCGATCCGGCGCGCGTCGCCTTGGCCTATAGCGAGGACAGCCGCTGGCGAACGCGATCCGATTTCTTCACCGGCCGCGCTGCGATTATCGACTTTCTCACGCGCAAATGGGCAGCCGAGTTCGATTACCGGCTCGTCAAGGAAGTCTGGGCGTTTACCGACAGCCGGATTGCGGTGCGCTTCGTCTATGAATGGCATGATGCGGCCGGCCAATGGTGGCGCAGCCATGGCAATGAGCAATGGGCGTTTGACGCGACCGGCCTAATGGTCCGGCGCGAGGCTTCGGTCAACGATGTCGCGATCGCCGAGACAGAGCGCCTGTTCCGCTGGCCGCTCGGCCCGCGCCCGGGCGACCATCCCGGGCTGAGCGAGCTGGGGCTTTAGCGCCAATTTGAGTCTGGCTGGTACCTGTCCGGCGGTCCGGGTCGGATTGTTTTGCCAATGGTCCGGTCAACCTGAAGCCGAATCTTGCCAACAGTCTTGCCCCCTGGGGGCAAATTATAGAAAAGTGGTGCGGCCGAGAAGACTCGAACTTCCACGGGCTTTCGCCCACAACGACCTCAACGTTGCGCGTCTACCAGTTCCGCCACGGCCGCACGTGTACACCGCCGACCCGTAATGATGTGGGCCCAGCAGCTGGTAGTCGCGGGGCACTAGCAAAGCGGGTAGGTGCTGACAAGCGGCATATGTCGGGGCGAAATATCGGGTCAGGCGCTCAGTAATGCATGCGCCGTACCGCGATCAGCCGGCGGGGCCACGTTCAAAAGTGAAATCGAGCCTTTTGGAATTGGCGGGCACATCGGTCTGCGCGCTGTTGAACTCGATCGCGGCGCCCGGTGCCAGTGTCCGCCGTTCGGGCGTGATCGTCCAGCTGAACACCACCCGCGAATTGCCGGATTCGCCGTCCCGCAGCTCGGCGCGGATATCGGGCACGGCCTGGCGGCTGTTGGATTTGTTGATGATCCGGCCGCTCACCGCGAATAATTCGGTACCGGTCGGCAGATCGCGCCGGTCGATCGGATATTGTTCGATCACCAGCGGATCGTCCTTGACCGGCTGGGCGAGGCCCATCTGCGTGGCAAAGCCCGGCGCGCCCGAATAGAGAATCGCGACAACCCCCACCAGCATGGCGGTGCCAGCGGCGACAGCGGCAAATGTCTGTCGCCGGGCAGGGTTGCGGCGCGGACGAAATGGCGCGCGGTGCGCAAAGGGATCAAAATCGGGATCGTCGCCTGGTGCGATGGGCGCCGCGGCTGGGGTGGTGCTATCGGCTGGCCGCGCGCGCGTCGGCGCGGGATATTGGTCTGCACCGGATTCGGCACCGGCCGATTCGGCGCGGGTGACGAGGTCAAGCGGGGCGGGCGGCTGGAACCAGCTATGCTTGCAGCTGGCGCAGCGCACCGTGCGACCATCTGCCCCAATGGCCGCATCGGGGACCAGATACCGTGTCCGGCATTCGGTGCATTCCAAGATCATCGCGCTACGCTTTGTTGTACCGGGGCTGGCGGGGCCGCCGACTTCTGCCTGTCACGAATCTAAGCACGTTGCGGGCCGAACTGGCAAGCGGAAGCTTTGGCCCGGGCGGGCGCGAGCGCGCTTGAGCCGCCCGCCCGAGCGTGCGATGGCTGGATAATACCGGATCAACCACCGAAAGCGGAAACCGCGCCGCCATGGCGAACATCGTTCATTTCGACAATGTCGGGCTGCGTTATGGATCGGGGCAGGAGACGCTGACCGATGTCAGCTTCACGCTGTCGAGCGGGGCGTTCTATTTTCTTACCGGCGCTTCGGGGGCGGGCAAGACATCGCTGCTGAAATTGCTCTATCTCTCGCAGCGCCCGAGCCGGGGGTCGATCAAGCTGTTCGGCGAGGATGCGGGCACGCTGCCGCGCAGCCGCTTGCCGGGGTTTCGACGCCGGATCGGCGTGGTCTTTCAGGATTTCCGGCTTCTCCCGCATCTGTCTGCCTATGACAATATCGCCCTGCCCTTGCGGGTTTCGGGGGTGCCCGAGGCCGATGTCGAGGCGCCGGTGCGGGAGATGCTGGCCTGGGTTGGCTTGTCTGACCGGGTTCAGGCCAAGCCGCCAACCTTGTCGGGTGGCGAGCAGCAACGCGTGGCGATTGCCCGCGCGGTGATCGGCCGGCCAGAGATTCTGGTCGCCGACGAGCCGACCGGCAATGTCGATCCCGATATGGCCGAACGGCTGCTGCATCTGTTCGACAGCCTCAACCGGCTGGGGACCACCGTTGTCGTCGCTACGCATGATTTTCATTTGCTTGGCCGAATCCCCAACGCGCATATGATGCGGCTCGATCAGGGGCGGTTGCTCGATCCGACCGGATCACTGCGTCATCCGCCCGGTGCCCAGCCGTGAAGGTGCGGATTATCACCCCCGCCGCCGATCGCCGCCTGCTCGATGAAAGCCGCCGGACGCGATCGATGATGTGGATCATGGCGATCATGCTGTTCCTGACGGTGCTGGCCGCCGCCTTTGGGCTTGGCACGCTGGCGGCGGCATCGGTGCTCGATCGCCAGCTCGCCGGTCGGCTGACCGTGCAGATCGTGGAGGCGAATGAGGGGGTGAGAGAGCGCGATGCCGCCGCTGCACTCGCTGCCATCCGCCGGATCGGTGGCGTCGCCCGGGCCGATCCGGTCGATCGCGCGCAGCTCGCCGCCCTGTTGCGGCCATGGCTGGGCGAAGATGGGGCTGATCCCGATCTGCCGGTGCCGGCGATGATCGACGTACAATTGGGGGTGGGGAGCGATGAGACCGTCGCCCGGCTGACGCGGGCGGTGCGGGCGATCGTGCCAGCGGCGCGGATTGATCGCCATGAAAGCTGGATGTCGCCGGTCAGCAATTTCATGCGCCTGATGGTCTGGCTCGCTTTGGGGCTGGTGCTGCTGATGGCAGGCGCAACGGCGGCGGTGGTGATCCTGGTCGGGCGGGCCGGGCTCGACACCCACCGCGAGACGATCGAGGTGCTCCATATGCTGGGATCGACCGATATGCAGGTCGCGCGGCTGTTTCAGCGCCGAATTGCGCTCGATACGCTCTATGGCGGTGTGGCGGGGACGGTGCTGGCGATGATGACGATCACGGTTATCGGCAGCCAGTTATCGGGGCTGGGTTCGGATTTGCTGAGCGGGATTGCGCTGTCCGAACGCGATTGGGTTCTGCTCGCCGGCCTGCCTATCCTGTTTGCGTTGCTGGCAACCGTGGCGGCGCGCTATGCGGTGCTCGGCGCGCTCAGGCGCTTCCTGTGATCCGGCGTGTGCTGGGGCTTGCAGCCATTGCCTGGCTGCTCGGTTTTGCATGGTTCATGCTGACCCTGCCCGGTCCGCTCGACAACCGCCGTACTGATGCCATCGTCGTGCCCACCGGCGGGCCGGGCCGGATCGATCGCGGGATTGCCCTGCTGCGGGCCGGCGCTGCCAAGCGGATGCTGGTCACCGGGGTCGATCAGGGCGTCAGACCGATCGATCTTGCCATCGCCTATCACACCGCGCCGAGCCTGTTTGCCTGTTGCATCGATCTTGGTCGCGAGGCGGTGGATACGCGGTCCAATGCCGAGGAAACCCGCGATTGGGTGCGGCGCCATGGCTATCGATCGGTGCGGCTGGTGACGGCGGACTGGCATCTCCGCCGTGCCCTGCTTGAGCTCAATTACGCGCTTGGATCCAAGGTGGAAATCGTCGGTGACGGTGTGCCCGGCGCCCCGCGCTTCCTGCTGCTGTTTGCCGAATATAACAAATATCTCGTCCGGCGCGTGGCATTGGGCCTGGGGGTTGGCGCGTGATCAACCGGCTGCGGACCTGGGCGTTTGTGCTGCTATTCTATCTGGGATCGGTGCCGATCGTCCTGGCCACGCCGATTTCGGCGCTGATCGGCCAGCGTGCCTTCATGGCCAATGTTCATCTCTGGTCGCGATTCCACCGCTTTGCGGCGCGCGTGACGCTGGGCATCACCACCCGCTATGAAGGCGGCGTTTCGGCAGAGCCGACCTTTTATGCGGCCAAGCACCATGCGATGTTCGAGACGCTGGAATTGTGCCGGACGCTGGGCAATCCGGTATTCGTGATCAAGCGCGAACTGGCCTCCATCCCGGTTTGGGGCTGGGCCATGCGGCATTATGGGGCGATCGTCGTCGATCGCGACGCCAATGCCGCCGCGCTCCGGCAGATGATGCGCGAGGCCAAGGCAGCGCTGGCACAGGGGCGATCGGTGATCATCTTTCCCGAGGGCACGCGCGTTGCCGCGGGCGAGAAGCCGCCGCTCAAATCGGGTTTTGCCGGGCTATATCGGGTGCTGGGCATGCCGGTGGTGCCGATTGCGATCAATTCGGGCGCGGTCTGGCCGAAAAGCGGGCCGAAACGTCCCGGTGTGGTCACTTTCCGATTCGGTGAGCGCATCCCGCCGAAACTGCCGCGTGAAGAGATTGAATCGCGCGTTCATGCCGCAATCAACGTGCTGGAATAAGGTTATTCGTGCGCTCGCCCGAAATCGGGCGCTGGGTCATCTTGGCCTTGCTCGATGATGCTGCGCCGCACCGCGCGGGTGCGCGTGAAGAGATCGAATAATTCATCGCCCTTGCCCCAGCGGATCGCGCGCTGGAGCTGCGAGAGATCCTCCGAAAAGCGCTGCAGCATGTCGAGTACCGCCTCGCGGTTCGACAGAAACACGTCGCGCCACATCGTCGGGTCGGAGGCCGCGATACGGGTGAAATCGCGAAAACCACCCGCCGAATATTTGATCACCTCGGACTGGGTCACCTCTTCCAGGTCGGAGGCGGTGCCGACAATGGTATAGGCGATCAGATGCGGCAAATGGCTGGTGACGGCGAGCACGCGATCATGGTGATCGGGCGCCATCAGATCGATGTTCGCGCCCAGTCGGCGCCAGAATTCGCAAACCCGTTCGGTCGCCGCCTCGGGCATGCCCGCGATCGGCGTGACGATGCACCAACGGCCCTGGAACAGGGTGGCGAAACCGGCTTCCGGCCCCGATCGTTCGGTGCCCGCAACCGGATGCGCGGGAACAATGATTGCGCCGGGCAGCTCCTCGACCAGCACGCGCGCGACCTCTTCCTTGCAGCTGCCGACATCGCTGACGATGGCGTCGGCGGGCAGGTCGGCGCGAATCGCCTCAGCCACCGCCGCCATCGCGCCGACCGGCACGCACAGGATCACGAAATCGGCATCGATCACTGCAGTGCCCGCGCTGTCGGCGATATCGTCGCACAGCTGCAGCCGATCGGCCGTGGCGAGAACCTCGGGATCGCCGTCATGCCCGGTCAACCGCACGGTCGGCATCTGTGTCCTCACCGCGCGCGCGACGGACGAGCCGATCAGCCCCAGCCCGATGATCGTGACGCGGGCAAAAGGCAGCATCAGCCGTTCGGCTCGACGATATCGCGCAGCGCCGCTGCCAGCCCGCGAGTCTCGTCCTCGGTGCCGATCGTCATGCGCAGGCCATGCGGCAGGCCCTGCCCCGGCAGCCAGCGGACGATATAGCCGCGCTCCATCAGCCCCTTGTAAGCCGCCTCGGCGGTCACCGCGCCTTCGAACAGCACCAGCAGGAAATTGGCCATGGAGGGCACCGCACGCAGTCCGTGATTCCCCATCGACGCGATCTCGTCGGCCAGCCATGTCCGCCATGTGGCATTGTGCGCGCGCGCGGCATCGACGAAATCGGTATCACCAAGCGCTGCAACCGCCGCCAGCTGGCCGGCAGTGGTAACGTTGAAGGGCAGGCGGATCCGGTGCATTGCCTCGATCAGCGGCGCTGCGCCATAGCCCCAGCCGATCCGTTCGGCGGCGAGCCCATAGATTTTGGAGAAGGTCCGCGTGATCAGTACATTGCTTTCGGTCATCGCCAGCGCGAGGCCGGCATCGTCCTCAGCGGCGTCGATATATTCGGCATAGGCCTGATCGATCACCAGCAGCACGCTCTTGGGCAATGCCGCGTGCAGCCGGGCGATCTCGCCACGCGGCGTAAAGGTGCCGGTGGGGTTGTTGGGATTGGCGAGGAAGACGATCCGGGTGCGCTCAGTGACGCAGGCCAGGATCGCGTCGACATCGGTGGCATAATCCTTGTCCGGCGCGACCACCGGGGTCGCGCCGACCCGGCGCGCGGCGATTTCATATACGGCAAAGCCGTAATGGACGAAGATCACTTCATCGCCCGGCCCGGCAAAGGCGCCGGCGGCGAGATGGAGCACATCGTCCGACCCGGTACCGTAGATGACGCGGAGCGGATCCAGGCCATATTTTTCGGCCACTGCCTCGCGCAGCAGCGTCGCGCCCGGATCGGGATAGCGATCGAGCGAGCGGTCCGCCTCGTCAAAGGCGGCGCGGGCATGCGCGCTGGTGCCGAGCGGGTTTTCATTCGCGGACAGCTTGACGAGCTTGCGCCCGTCATCAGCGGTGGAGCGGCCGGGGACATAGGGCGCGATGGCCATGACCCAGTCTTTAGGGCGGGGGGCGGGGGTTGGAGCGGACATGGGGCGCGCATAGCCGTTCAGTGCTTGCATTGACAAGGTGAACGGCCCGGCCCTAGCGCCCGGTCCATGTCTGACGACGTCCGTTTTGGCCTTAGCCGTTCCGTTACCCTGCCCGGCCCGTTGCGGCTGGACCGTGGCAATCTGCTGTCCCCTGTCGATATCGCCTATGAAACCTATGGCGCGCTGGATGCAGATGGCGGCAATGCGATCCTGATCTGCCATGCGCTGACCGGCGACCAGTTCGTCGCCAGCGATCACCCGATTACCGGCAAACCCGGCTGGTGGACGCGGATGGTGGGGCCCGGCAAGCCGATCGACCCTGCGCGCCATTTCGTTATCTGCGCCAACGTACTGGGCAGCTGCATGGGCTCGTCGGGCCCGGCCAGCGTCAATCCCGCGACGGGCGAGCCCTGGGGCATGAGCTTCCCCGTCATCACCATTCGCGACATGGTGCGCGCGCAGGCGATGCTGCTCGATCATCTGGGCGTTGGCGTGTTGCGCGCAGTGGTCGGCGGATCGATGGGGGGGATGCAGGCGCTGAGCTGGCCCGCGACCTTCCCTGATCGGGTACGTGCGGCGGTGGTGATCGCCTCGACCGCGCGCCACACCGCACAGAATATCGCCTTTCACGAAGTCGGGCGGCAGGCGGTGATGGCCGATCCGCGCTGGCAGGGCGGCGATTATTATGCGAGCGGCGAGCCACCGACCGCGGGCCTGGCGGTGGCGCGGATGGCGGCGCATATCACGTATCTGTCGGAGGCTGGCCTCACCGAAAAATTCGGGCGGCGGTTGCAGGCGCGGGAGGCGAAATCGTTCGGCTTCGATGCCGATTTCCAGGTCGAGAGCTATCTGCGGCACCAGGGGATCAGCTTCGTCGACCGGTTCGATGCCAACAGCTATCTCTACATCACCCGCGCGATGGATTATTTCGACTTGGCCGAAGAACATGGCGGCATGCTGGCCAATGCCTTCCGCGCCACGGCGGCGCGTTTCTGCCTGGTCAGTTTCGATACCGACTGGCTTTATCCAACAGCGGAATCGCGCAGCATCGTCCACGCGCTCAACGCCAGCGGCGCGGCCGCGAGCTTTGTCGAGCTGTCGAGCCCCTATGGGCACGACGCCTTTCTGCTCGAATCGCCCGAGTTGAACCGGGTGGTCGATGGTTTCCTGCGATCGGTGGCATGACGCTGCGCCCCGATCTTGCGATCATCGCCGCCAATGTCGCCCCGGGTGCCCGCGTGCTCGATATCGGCTGCGGTGACGGCGCGCTGATGGCAGCGCTGCGCGACACACGGCAAGTCGATGCGCGCGGGCTGGAGCTCGATGCGGGCAATGTAGCCGCTGCGGTCGCGCGCGGGCTGTCGGTGGTGCAGGGCGATGCCGACCGCGACCTGGCCGATTATCCCGATGCCAGCTTCGACTATGCGATCCTGAGCCAGACCTTGCAGACTGCGCGCGCGCCCGATGTGGTGCTCGATCACTTGCTGCGGATCGGGCGGCAGGCCTTTGTGTCCTTCCCCAATTTCGCGCATTGGCGCGTGCGCGCGTCGCTGCTGTGGGGGGGGCGGATGCCCGTGACCAGGCTGCTGCCCGAGCGCTGGTACGACACGCCGAACATCCACCATGTCACCGTCGACGATTTCCGCGCCTTTGTGAAAGAGCGCGGGGTGACGGTGGAGGGCGCGTGGTTCCTGTCGGACGGCAAGGCCACTACCTCAGCAGCGGCGAATTTCCTGGCCGAACATGCGGTGTTTTTGCTGCGGCGATAGCCCGTCAGAACGGCACGTCGTCGTCGAGATCATCCGGGAAACCGCCGCCGCTATTACCGCCGCCAAAGCCGCCACCACCGCGATTGCCGTTACCGCCGCTGCGCGGGGCGCTTGAGCCTCCGCCAAAGTCATCGCGGCCGCCATCCCAATCGCCGCCGCCACCACCACCCGAGCCACCGCCCGAACCGCCGCCGCCACCAGGCGCGCCATCGAGCATCGTCAGCACCGAATTGAAGCCCTGCAGCACAATTTCGGTCGAGTAGCGATCATTACCGCTCGCATCCTGCCATTTGCGGGTTTTGAGCGCGCCCTCGATATAGACCTTGCTGCCCTTGCGCAGATAGCGCTCGGCCACATTGGCGAGGCCTTCGTTGAAGATTGCCACCGAATGCCATTCGGTCGCTTCCTTGCGTTCGCCGGTGTTCTTGTCCTTCCAGCTGTCTGACGTGGCGATGCGCAGGTTCACGACCTTGCCGCCATTTTGGAACGACTTGCTCTCGGGATCGCGCCCAAGATTGCCGACGATGATCACCTTGTTGACGCTGCCCGCCATATTCTTCTTCCTAAAGCCCGAGTGCGATCGCGCCCCAATAGGTCGCGCCTGCTGCGATGTAGGCCAGCACGAAGAGATAGCCAACCATGAAGGCAGGCCATTTCCAGCTATTGGTTTCGCGCCGCGTGACGGCGATCGTCGAAATACACTGCGGCGCAAACACGAACCACATCAGGAACGCGAGCGCGGTCGGCAGCGACCAGTGCTTTTTCAGGTTGGCGGCCAGCGCCTTCTGCCCCGATTCGGCATCCGGGTTGTCAATTGCGTAGACCGTGCCGAGCGCCGCCACCGCCACCTCGCGCGCCGCCATTGCCGGGATCAGCGCCAGCGCGATGTCACGATCGAAGCCGATCGGTTTCAGCACTACCGCCAGCCCATTGGCGATACGGCCGGCAACAGAATAATTGACCGGCGAGATCGGGCTGCCGGCGGGCGGCTTGGGAAAGCTTAGCAGGAGCCACAGCGCGATCGTCGAATAAAGGATGATCGTCCCCGCGCGGCGCAGGAAGATCACGACCCTGCCCCACAGGCCCTGCGCGATGTCGCGCAGCCGGGGCAGCTGATATTTGGGCATTTCCATCATGAAGCCCGAGGAAGCGCCTTTGGTGACGGTGTTGCGCAGCACCAAAGCCGCCACGAACGCACCGACCACGCCCAGAATATAAAGCCCGAACATCACCAGACCCTGCAGCCCCACGAACGGCAGCACCGGGGTATTGGGGATGAGCGCGCCGATGATGAGGGTGTAGACCGGCAGCCGCGCCGAACAGGTCATCAGCGGCGCGATCAGGATCGTTGTCAGCCGGTCCTTCTCATCCTCGATCGTCCGCGTCGCCATGATGCCGGGGACGGCGCAGGCGAAGCTCGACAGCAGCGGGATGAAGGCGCGGCCCGACAAGCCGACGCTCGCCATCACCCGGTCCATCAGGAAGGCGGCGCGGACCATGTAACCGCTCGCTTCGAGCAGCAGGATGAAGAAAAACAGGATCATGATCTGCGGCAGGAACACCAGCACCGCGCCCACCCCCGCAATCGCGCCATCGATGATCAGCGACTGGATGAACCCCTCACCAAATTGTGCGGTGATCGCCGCCCCAAGCGCGCTGAAGCCGGCATCAATCGCGTCGGCGGGCACCTGTGCCCAGCTGAACACCGCCTGGAACATCAGGAACAGGATCGTCGCGAGCAGGATCATGCCCCAGACGGGGTGCAGCGCGATCGAATCGAGCGTGTGCGTCCACCGGCGAGTCGGTGTTTCCGAAATAGTTGCCGCTATCGCAATCGTCCGCGCACGGCGTTGCAGGGTGACGATATCCTCCTGCACGCTGCCGTCACTCGGGCGCAGCCGCGTGAGCGGGCCCTGGCCGAGCAGGGCGGCCAGCTGGTCCTTCAGCGTCTCTAGCCCGCGTTTCCGGACCGCCACGGTCGGCACCACCGGCACGCCGAGTGCACGCGACAAGGCTTCCGTATCGAGCACCAGCCCGTCGCGCTCGGCCAGATCGATCATGTTGAGCGCCACCACCACCGGCAGCCCGAGCGCGATCAGTTGCAGCGTGAAGCGCAGATGATTATCCAGATTGGCGGCATCGACCACCACGATCAGCGCATCGGGCAGGCGCTCGCCGGCCTGTGCGCCGGTCACCACGTCGCGCGTTACGCGCTCGTCGGGGCTGCCGGGATCAAGGCTATAGGCACCGGGCAGGTCGACCAGCTCGACTGGACGCCCATCGGGCAGCGCCAGCCGCCCCGAATGGCGCTCGACCGTGACACCGGGATAATTGCCAACCTTTTGCCGCGCGCCGGTCAGGGCGTTGAACAGGGCACTTTTGCCGGCATTGGGATTGCCGACCAGCGCCACCAGCGGGGCCCCGTTCATTGGCGCGGAATCATTCCGCGGGAAGGAGCGGGGAAACTTGGATGGCGCCAGCGACAGCACGCCGCAGTGCCACCGTCATCCGGCCAATCCGGCAGGCGATCGGCCCGCCGCCCAGCCGGGCGCGGTGCAGCACCTCAACGCCAACGCCCTCGTCAAACCCCAGCTCGCGCAACCGCCGTGCCTCGGGGGGCGCGAGCCGCGCCCAATCGACCGCCGCAACGGTGGCATTTTGTCCCAGGGCAAGCTTTTCAAGGCTGACGCGATTCTGCATATCGGTGCGATATCTCTTCTGCGAGTGATTATCAATAACAACCATAAGGTGTAGATGATAATTAGTCGCAAATAGAAGGTAGCGCTTTGATTGACGTCAGGCCGGGCAGGATTAATTCCTTGCGCCGTCGGAAAGGTGCATGGCGCGGCGCGCGCGCTCACACCACGGGATAGCGCAGCCGCCCGATAAAGCGGCTGAAGCTCGGGAGATTCTCGGTGCGGGCGGTGAAGCCCGCCTTGGCCTTTTCGAATCGCATGATCCCTTCGATGCGGCGGGCGAGAAAGGCCCGCGTGTCGGCCCAATCCTCGCTCTCGTCATCGAGGAAAACGGTGATCGTTGCAGCATAGACGCCACCCAGAATCGCCCGCTTGCTGTAATGGTTGTAATCGGTGGCGGTATCGCCGGCGCGCCGCCACATCAAATCGACCGTGCGCCAGCCAAGCTTGCCCGCGCCGAGCAGGTTTTGCGGCATGGCCAGGATCGACAGCGCCCTGCGCAACGATTCGCGGGTGTCGGCCACGGCAGCCAGCCGCGCCTCGATCTGGGCGGTGATTTTATCGCGGACCTTCATCCGGCTGAGTGCGACATCGGGCACCGTCTCGGTCATCTGCCGGTCGATCGCCGCGAACCAGGCGTCGATCATCTCGACGGCGCCGCCGGTAAAGGCGAGCGTGGCGATATCTTGATCGATCCCGGCGGAATCGGCGGCGGCGGCGAGTGCCGCGCTGGTCCAGCCGTCAAAGGCTGCATTATCGGCGATCAGGGGCGCCAGCGTGGCGCGAATCTCGTCAAGCGTGGCATCGCTTGTAGTGGTGGCGGACATTGTCAATCTCCTTGGGGCTTGCTGATTAGCCGCTGGCGACGGCCACGCCAAGCGGTGGCGCGGGTCGCCGCACCAGCACCAGCGCGATCGCCACCAGGATCGCCCCGATCAGATCGGCCGGGCCAAGCTGCTCCTGGTAGACGATCCAGCCAACCGCTGCGGCCACGATCGGCTGGATCAGCAGCCCGATGCCGATCACCAGCGGAGACAATTTCCCCAGCGCATAGATCATCATTCCCTGCCCCAGCACCTGGCTGCAAAAGGCCAAGCCGATCAGCACCCCCCAATGATCGGGTAGGATTTTTTCGCCGAGCAGCACAGCAAACACCAGCAGCGGGGCAATGCTCGCGAGCGTCGACATTGCGAGCGTTGCCAGGGGCGCCACCGTCTCGCGGGCTCGTGCCATCAGCACGAAATAGGCGGTATAAAGAATGCCTGCCAGCAGGCAGAGCAGGTCGCCGCCGAGATGGCGTGGATCGAGGCTATAGGATTGCCCCATCAGCAGCGATGCGCCGATTGCCGCCAGCGCCAGCGCGACACCCTGGGTCCTGCTCGGCAGCGCCCGGACGATGAAGAAGCCATAGATCGGGAAGAACAGGATCGTCGAATTGCCAAACAGGGTGGCATTGGCCAGCGTCGTCTGCAAAATCCCGATATGCCAGCTCGACAGATCGGCGGCGAAGCATATTCCGGCCAGGATCACGAACAGCCAGATTGATCGCGACACCCGTGCCGGCCGCCAGCCCGTCACCAAGGCCGCAGCGACCAGCACGGGCGCCGCCAGGGTGATCCGCCAAAACGCCGATGCGACCGGCCCGGTGTCGGCCATCCGCACAAACCATGGACCGAAGGCAAGCGCCACATTGCCGATGATCAACGCGACAAAGGCCGAAGCCGGGGGGGCATCGGCCGGCCGGTCCGGCGCGGGGGCAATTGGGGTGCTGAAGGAGGAGTCGGCCATGATCGCTTGCTTTTTGGCGGGACGTAGATTTTCTTGGGGGTCAATAATGATGCATTGCAGCGCATAGCCCCCTATCTCAGCCACGTCGCCCTCTGATGGGCCCCCTTTTGAGGAAAGCCGTCCATGCCCAGCCCGTCCGGAACCAGCCTGTTCGATCCCATCCAGCTTGGGGCGATCCATGCGCCCAACCGGATCCTGATGGCGCCGCTCACCCGCGGCCGATCGAGCAAGGGCCATGTGCCGCAGCCGATTATGGGGGACTATTACAGCCAGCGCGCAAGCGCCGGGCTGATCATCTCCGAAGCGACCGGCATCAGCCAGCAAGGGCTTGGCTGGCCCTTTGCCCCAGGGCTTTGGAGCGACGAGCAGACCGAAGCGTGGAAGCCCGTGATCGCGCGCGTCCATGCCGCCGGCGGCCGGATTGTCGCCCAACTCTGGCATATGGGGCGGCAGGTGCATTCGTCGGTAATCGGCGAGCAGCCGGTGTCGTCTTCCGCGACGGCCACCGCGGGCCAGGCGCACACCTATGAAGGGCGTCAGGATTTCGAAACCGCCCGCCCGCTGGCGCTGGCCGAAATTCCCGGCCTTCTCGATGATTATGCGCGCGCCACCAAAAACGCACTTGCCGCCGGTTTTGATGGCGTCCAGATTCACGCCGCGAATGGGTATTTGATCGATCAGTTCCTGCGCGACGGTGCCAATCACCGGACCGACCAATATGGCGGATCGATCGAAAACCGCACTCGGCTGCTGCGCGAAGTGACAGAACGCGTCGCCTCGGTTGCGGGCGCTGATCGCACCTCAGTCCGGCTCTCGCCCAATGGCGAATCGCAAGGGGTGGACGACAGCAACCCGCAGGCATTGTTCACCGCTGCCGCCAAGCTTCTGAGCGACATCGGCATTGGCTTTCTTGAACTGCGCGAACCGGGGCCAGAGGGCACTTTCGGCCGCACCGACGTGCCGCGCCAATCGCCCGCGATTCGCGAGGTGTTCGCCGGGGCGCTGGTGGTCAATTCGGACTATGTCACCGCCGAAGCTGCGCAGGCAGTGATCGATTCGGGCGTGGCGGATGCGGTCAGCTTTGGCCGCGCCTTCCTCGCCAATCCCGATCTGCCCGAGCGGCTGCGGACCGGGGCTCCGCTGAACGACGGCAATTTCCGGACCTGGTATAGCCAGGGGCCTGAGGGGTATGTCGATTACCCTTCGCTGGAGTCGGTTGCAGCTGAATGACGCAAGCGCGGGGACGGGTCAGCCGAGCGGGATGAACCGCAACGGTAACCCGTCCTTGGGTCGCGGGATCGGCCAGGGCTGCCAATCGGTGCCGCTGCCTTCGTCCAGCTCGATCCGGTAGCGGCGCAGCAGCTGCACCATCAGAATGCGGATCTGCATCGTCGCGAAATGCAGGCCCAGGCACATATGCGCGCCGCCGCCGAACGGTACCCAGGCATATTTGTGCCGCCCGCGCACCTGATCCGGCGCAAAGCGCATGGGATCGAATTTTTCGGGCTCAGGCCAGATCTCGGGCATCATATGGGTATAGGCGACCGCAATGTTGCAATTCGCGCCCGCCGGAATGGCATAGCCGCCAAAGCTGAAGGGCTTGAGCGCCCGGCGCGGCAGCGAGGGCACGGGCGGGATCAGCCGTAGCGCTTCCTTGAAGGCAAAGTCGGTAAGTTCGAGCCGGTCGAGCTGACCATAAGCCAGCCCCTCTTCGTCGTTGAGCCCAAGTTCGGCGATCTCGGCGCGCAATTTTTCCTGCCATTCGGGATTGCGGCCGAGGAGCATGACGAGGCTGGTCGCGGACGAGGTGATGGTATCGTGCGCGGCCATCATCAGGAAGTTCATGTGATCGGCAATCGCCATGTCCGACAGCGGCTGCCCCTCATCATCGGTCGCGCGACAGAATTGCGAAAAGAAATCCTGGCCCGTGCCGGCCCGCCGCTTCGGGATTTCCGCCAAGAAGAATTCGACCAGATATTGGCGCGCCTTGACGCCCTTGGCCATCGCGGTCCCGGGGAGCGGCACGCGGATGGGGGTGACGCTTGCCTGCACCTCATCGACGAACGCCTTGTTGATCTTCGTGGCTTCCGGCCCAAGATCCATGCCGAGGAAACTCTCCGCCGCGAGATCGAGCGTGAGCTCCTTGACCGCATCATAAAAGTTGATCGGCTTGTTGGCCCAGTTGCTCACTTGGCGTGAAATGCCCTCATTCAGCACCTCGGCATAATGGCGCATCGGTTCGGGCTTGAAGGCGACCGCCATCACCTTGCGGTCGGCCCGGTGCTTGTCGAAATCCATCAGCATCAGCCCGCGCGGGAACAGCAGGTTGAGCAGCGGCCCCCAGCCCTGTTCGGACGAGAAGACCTTGTCGCGATCGAACAGCAGCAATTCATTGGCATCGGGGCCGACCATGTTGACCTGCGGCCCGCCAAAGGCGTTGTTGCGGAACACCGGGCCATAAGTTGCGATCATCCGCCGCCCGAACCCGACCGGATCGCGCAGCATGCGAAAGGTGTTGCCGACCAGCGGCCAGCCGTCCTCGCCTGGGATATTGTGGATGGCGCTCTGCGGGATCGGCTTCAGCCAATGCGGGTTGGCCTTGAAGGTGTGAGCGAGCGCCATGGGGGGTCTCCGGAATCGTTACTTACATCAGTATAAGTAAGCCCCGGCCAAATGACTAGCGGCTTGCCCGCCGGCTGCGCCACGCGTCCGCGGTCTGGCCCCAGGCATCGACGCGGAATCCATCGAGCGGCGGCGGCAGCTGGATCGGTCCGCGGTTGACCGCGCCGAGCCGCTGCGCAAGCGTGATCGAGGCCCGATTGTCGGGGTGGATGGTGTGGATGATGTCGGTCCATCCCAGGATATCGACGGCATAGTCGATCGAGGCGACCGCTGCTTCCTGCGCATAGCCCTGGCCGGCAAAGCCCCGCGCTACGCCCCAGCCGACTTCGGTCCCCGGCCATCCTTCGGGCTGCCACGGCCCGGTGCGGCCGATCCAAGCGCCGGTTTCGCGGTGGATCATCGCGAACATCGAAAAGCCCCGAATCGTCCAGGCGCCGGTCATCGCGCACAGCCCGCGCCACGCGACAGCGCGGCTGCTGACGCCGCCCAGGAAATACATCGTTTCGGCATCGGCGTGGAAATCGGCCCAGCCATCAAAATCCGCCGCCGCCAGCGGGCGCAGGATCAGCCGGTCGGTGACGAGGATGGGGCCGATCATGCGCGTGCCGTCATCCGGGCTGGCCGGCAGCGCGGTCTAGCCAGGCGGTGATCGCGCGGCGGATCGGCTGGCGTAGCTTGGGCTGCAACAGCACCACGAGCAGCAGCAGTAGGTAGGGTGCGGTCACTGCGACGAACACGATTGCCGCCGCCGTGATCGCCAGCGCGACCTTCACCCCGCCGATCACCGAAGCGCTGCCGGGATCAAGGGTGATGGTGCGCGGTCCTTTGGCATCGAACAAGCGGTGGGTGGTAAATTGGGTTCGCCCGTCAAAGGCAATCCGATCGAGCTTGCCGGGCACCACCTTGCGGCGGCCGGGATTTGCTGCCGCCGTCGTCGGACTGGCCTGGGCAGGGCGGCCCGTTGCCCAATGGTCGACCACCACCAGCCGCCGGTCGCGTTCATAGATTCGGTAGCGCGAGGGAGGGGGAGGGTGGCGCATCGGTTCAGGCGAAACGGGCTTTCAGCGCCAGCATGGCGAGCGCCGCCTTGGCCGCCTCGCCGCCCTTGTCCTTGTCCGCCGGGTGGGCGCGGGCCAGCGCCTGGGCTTCGTTCTCGACCGTGAGGATGCCGTTGCCGATGGCGAGCCCATCCATGCTCAGCGCCATCAACCCGCGCGCGCTTTCGCCCGCCACGATTTCGAAATGATAGGTTTCGCCGCGAATGACGACGCCAAGCCCGACAAAGGCATCATAGCCCCCGGTTTCGGCGGCAAAGGCGATTGCGCCGGGTACTTCGAGCGCACCGGGCACGGTGATCGTGTCATGCGCATGCCCTGCCTCCTCGATCGCTGCGCGTGCGCCGTCGAGCAGCATGTCGTTGAGGTGATCATAAAAGCGCGCTTCGACGATGAGGATCTTGGCCATGTGGTCTCGCTATGAAAGATTGTTGAGGCAACATCGTCACCCCGGTCTCGCTCCGGAGCCTATCGTGTCGTTCTTCTACGACGGTTGCTTATGCGGCGCGGCGGATACCGGAACAAGCCCGGCCCTGACGGGTAGAGAGGCGGGTTTACTCCCCACCCGTTCCCGGGATCGGCCGTTCGCCAACGATGCTGAGCCCATAGCCATCCAGCCCGACCAGCGTGTGATGCGTGTTCGTCAGCAGGACCATATCCTGCACCCCGAGTTCGGCCAAAATCTGCGCGCCGACGCCATAGTCGCGCAGTTCCTCGACCTCGGGTGCACCGGCGCCCTTGCCCTCGGCGCGCAGGCGGATGAAGCGTGAGACGCTGTCCTTCATTGGCCGGTTGATAACGACGATGACGCCCGATCCGGCCTCGGCGATCGCCTCCATCGATCGCGACAACAGCCCGGACCGTTCCGACACTTCACCGAACATGTCGACGAACCAGGACGCGGTATGCATCCGCACCAAGGTCGGCATCTCGGGGTCGATCCGGCCCTTGACCAAAGCAATCGTCTCGTCGCCGCTGGCCTTGTTGAAAAAGGTCATCGCCCGCCAGTCGCCACCCCATTGGCTTTGGAACGCCATTTCAGCCCGCTTCTCGACGAGATGGTCGTGCTTGCGGCGATAGGCAATCAGATCGCGAATGGTGCCCATTTTGAGATTATGCAGCCGCGCGAACGAGACGAGATCGTCCATCCGCGCCATTGTGCCATCGTCCTTCATGATCTCGCAGATTACCCCTGACGGGTTGAGCCCGGCGAGCCGCGCGACATCAACCGCCGCCTCGGTATGGCCGGCGCGGACCAGCACCCCACCTTCGCGGGCGACCAGCGGGAAGACATGGCCGGGCGTAACAATATCGTCGCGGGTCTTGGACGAATCGATCGCGATCGAAATGGTCCTTGCACGGTCGGCAGCGGAAATACCCGTCGTCACCCCTTCGCGCGCCTCGATCGAGGTGGTGAAGGCGGTTTCGTGGCGCGTGCCATTGGCGCGGCTCATCAGTTCAAGTCCGAGCGAGTCGACCCGCGCCTTGCTGAGCGACAGGCAGATCAGGCCGCGGCCATGCGTCGCCATGAAGTTGATCGCATCGGGCGTCGCCATCTGCGCCGGAATGACCAGATCCCCTTCATTCTCGCGGTCCTCGTCATCGACCAGGATGAACATCCGGCCGTTGCGCGCCTCATCGATAATTTCCTCGATCGGCACCAGCGCGGGCGTGTCATCGTTCGAAAAGATAAAGGTTTCAAGTTTGCGCAGCGTCTCGGCGGTGGGGTTCCAGTCGGGCGCCTCCAGATCGCGCAAGGTGTTGGCATGGAGGCCGGCCGCCCGGGCGAGGCCGGACCGGGACATGCCACCATCGGTGACGAGGCTGCGGAGTTTTTCGATCAATTGCGTGCTCATGCCTGGGCAGTAATCACATCGCAGTGTGATCGTCAAGCGCAGATATCACATTAAAACTATCGCGCGGCGACATAATCCTTCATCCGCGCCAGATAGCGCGCCAGCACGTCAATCTCGAGATTGACCTCCTGACCGAGCACGACATCGCCCAGCGCGGTTACCCCCCATGTATGCGGGATGATGTTGAGATCGAACGCAGTCGATCCATCCGAGCGGTCATGGACGGCGTTGACCGTCAGCGACACGCCATCGACGGTGATCGATCCCTTGGTGGCTACAAATGGCGCGATTTCGGGCGGGGCGATTACTGACAGATGATGCGATCCGCCGATCACGGCGATCGAGTCGATCATGCCGATGCCATCGACATGACCGGTCACGATATGCCCGCCCAGTTCGTCGCCCAACTTCATCGCGCGCTCCAGGTTGAGGCGGCGGCCGGCGAGCCACTGGCCCGGTGCGGTGCGGCGGACCGTCTCATCGGAGACATCGGCGGCGAACCAGCCTGGCTCGCCGGGCGCGGCCTTGTCCACTACCGTCAGGCACACGCCTGAACAGGCGATCGACGCGCCGAAATCCAGGCCAGCCAAATCATAGCTGGTCGCGATCTCCACACGCGTGTCATCGCGCCGCTCGATCGCCCGGATCGTGCCGATATCGGTGATGATGCCTGTGAACATTTGCCCTATCCTCGCCACCGCTCGTAGACTTCCAGCCTGTCACTGCCAAGCTGGCGCGCATCGTCAAGCCGCCAGCGGCCATGTGCGTCGCCAAGCTTGCCCAGCCCAATATCGCCGAGGCTCGCTTTGCCCGCACCGATCAGGATCGGCGCCCGATATAGCAGCAGCCGGTCGACCAGATCAGCGGCAAGAAAAGCTGCCGCGGTGTGCGCGCCGCCTTCGACGAGCAGGTCGTTGACGTCGGGCAGACCGGCAATATCGGCCGGGGCGGTGACGGTTTCCCACCCCGGCTCCGCGTCCCGATGCTCGGCGGGGTGGCGGGTGAGGACGAGGCGACGGGGGCTGCGATCCTCGAGCCCGGCCAGCCGCACGTCGAGCGCCGGCGAATCGGCATCACGCGTGCCGCGCCCAACCAGGATCGCCTCGTGCCGCGCCCGTTCGAGATGGGCATGGGCGCGGGCGACCGGCCCGGTGATCCAGCGGCTTTCGCCATTGGCCAATGCGATGCAGCCGTCGAGCGAGGTGGCGAGCTTGAGCGTCACCTGCGGCCGCCCCCGCATTAGTCGCATCAGAAACCCGCCCATCGACCGGCGAGCCGCGTCACCGCAAACCCCGGTGATCACCGTGATTCCGGCTGCTTTCAGTTGGGTGATGCCGTTGCCATTGGTGCGCGGATCGGGATCGCCCAGCGCGATCACCACGCTGGCCAGGCCGGCATCGGCCAGCAAGCCGGCGCAGGCTGGCCCACGCGTTGAGCGATGCGCGCAGGGTTCAAGGGTGGTGTAGAGCGTGGCGCCCCGGGCGGCATCGCCCGCCATGGCCAGCGCCATTGCTTCGGCATGCGGCCGCCCGCCCGGCTGTGTCCAGCCGCGACCGACGACATGGCCGTTTTTGACGATCACGCAACCGACATGCGGGTTGGGTGCCGTCCGCCCGCGGCCGCGCTCGCCCAGCGCCAGCGCCGAGCCCATCCAGCGCGCGTCGACCGAGCCGCGGTTCAGAGGCCCATTGCCTTAAGCCGGTCGTCGAGCTTCTTGAAATCGGCCTGAACGGCCTTTTGTTGCCGCACAATTTCCGCCTTGCGCGCGCGCTCGCCAACCTGGTCGATCTTCTGCCGGGCGAGAATTTCCGCTTCGGTGCGGGTCGCGGGCCATTGCTCGACATAGATGATGTTGCGCACATAGGGCCGCTCGGCATGCGAATCGTGCACAAAGCCGGCGATCAACGCGGTGGTGATCACCATCGCCAGCGCCAGAAAGCCGAGCTCATAAGGGTGACGGTGCGACAGGAAGACCCGCAGATCGCGAATGGCGTGAAGCGGCGAGAAACGGGCGAAATAGCGCATAGAGACAAGATAGGGCGGGTAGCGGCCCAAGGCCAGCCCCCGCCCGAAAT
Organism: Sphingomonas sp. 28-63-12; assembly: GCA_002281535.1. Taxonomy (GTDB): domain Bacteria; phylum Pseudomonadota; class Alphaproteobacteria; order Sphingomonadales; family Sphingomonadaceae; genus Sphingomonas. Next base: position 8,107 of record NCGD01000007.1, on the reverse strand, counting down.
CCCGTGGCATGCCCGAACGCGGTGCCCGTTCAGGCGTCTTCGATCCGGAACGTCACCCGGATCACGCGCCAGCGCTCGATCGGGACGCCGTCCCTCGTGGCGGGGCGAAACCGCCATTTGCCAAGCGCGGCCCGCCGAGTCGCCTCGAAGAAATCGTCCGACGTCGCACTCACACGTTCGATCGCGATGACCCGGCCATCAATGCCGACCATGATTCGCACGGTCACCAGGCCGCTGCGCTCCGCCCGCTGCTCGGCGGGGGGATAGGCGGGCTGGAAGCCGTTGCGGTAGCGCTCGTCAAGCTGCGGATCGATCAAGACCGGCGGGGCGGCGGGTGGATCGATGATGAGGCCATTGCCCTCGCCGGTGCCGACCGGCCCGGTCGGGATCACCGTCGTGCCGGTCAGGGTGACCTCGACCGGATGTGGGTTCTCGATGATTGGGTCGGGGATGGTGAGTTTCGGGCGGGGCGCAGGATCGGCCTTCACCCGCGGCTGGACCAGCTCCGGTGGCGGTGGCGGTTTGATCGGGATGTTGATGATGTCGATACTCCCGGGCGGCTTGATCTTGATGATCTCGGGTGCCGCCAGCAGCACCGCGCCCAAAACACCGGCGTTGATCGCCATCGCCATTGAGAGGCTGCCGGGCTTGATCGCGCCGGACCGGTCATTTCGCTCTGCATACATGGCCTATTCTCCATCATCTCCAATGGCCGGATCGTCCGTCCAGCTGAAGTTATGGTACAACATTACATTAATCGCGGCAAGATCACCGGTGATAGCGTCATGTGGTCGATCAATCGGGCGGCGACAGCCGCGCGAGCGCCCGGGCGCGCCCGATCAGCGGCAGCAACGCGGCCATGTCGGGGCCATGATCGAGCCCGGTCAGCGCGCGCCGCAGCGGCAGGAACAGCGCCTTGCCGCCGCGGCCGGTTGCCGCCTTGAGGGCAGCGGTCAGCGCGTGCCATGGGTCACCCGCCCAATCGATCGACTCGGCCAGTAGCGCGGCCTGGGCCAGGAAATCGTGATCCTCGGCGGCGGCAATCGCCTCGATCGGCCCCTCAATCACCCGCCACCAATCGGCTGCCTCGGCGATCCGCTTCAGATTGGGGCGAACTGCCTGCCATGTCGCATCGTCCATGCCGGCGGGCAGCTGGCTGGCGACGCGGGCGAAATCGAGCTGGTGGATGATCTTGGCGTTGAGTGTCTCAAGCTCGGCATCGTCGAAGCGCGCCGGCGCGCGCCCGAACCGGCCGAGATCGAAGGTGGCGATCAGCTGCGCGCGATCGGCGATCGGCTCGATCGGGTCGCTGGTCCCCAGCCGGGCAAGCAAGGCGATGATCGCCTCCGGCTCGATGCCCTTCTCCCGAAAAGCCTCGACGCCGATCGACCCAAGCCGCTTTGATAATTTCCCCTCGGTGCCAACGAGCAACGCGGCATGTGCAAAACGCGGCGGGGCGACGCCCATGGCCGCAAACATCTGCAATTGCAGAGCCGTGTTGGAGACATGATCCTCCCCGCGCATGACATGGCTGATGCCCATATCGGCATCGTCGATCGCCGAGGGCAGCATATACAGCCAGGTCCCGTCGGCGCGGCGGATGACCGGATCGCTCATCGTCGCTGCATCGAATTTCTGGGGGCCGCGGATCAGGTCATCCCAGTCGATCGGCGTCTGATGATCGAGCTTGAAGCGATAATGCGGCTGCACGCCATCACGCGCTAGCGTCGCCCGCTCGGCATCGCTCAGCGCCAGCGCGGCCCGGTCATAAATCGGCGGCAATCCACGTCCGGCGGCGATCTTGCGCTTCAGGTCCAGCTCCTGCGCTGTCTCATACGCCGGATAAATCCGCCCCGCCGCCAGCAACGCATCGAACCGCGCCTGATACAGGTCGAACCGCTGCGACTGCCGAACCTCGCCATCGGGCTCCAGCCCCAGCCAGGCGAGATCGGCGCGGATTGAGTCGACGAACCGCTCCTCGCTGCGTTCGGGATCGGTATCATCGATCCGCAGCATGAACCGGCCGCCAAGCTTTTTCGCGAGCAGCCAGTTCTGCAGCGCAGGCCTGATATTGCCGACATGAAGCGTGCCGGTCGGCGATGGGGCGAAACGGGTGGTGACGGTCATGGCGGTGCTCTAGGCAGAGGGGACGCAGGCGGCAATGCCCCCTTTGCGTTGTGTGGCCCGCGCTTTAAGGGGTGACAAATCTGTTACGGGGAAGAGCGCCAGATGAAACTGATGACCGGCAATTCGAACCTGCCGCTGGCGCGCGACGTCGCGAGCTACCTCGAAATCCCGCTGACCCAGGCAAGCGTGCGCCGCTTCGCTGATGAGGAAGTGTTCGTCGAGATCCATGAAAATGTCCGCGGCGAGGATGTGTTCGTGCTGCAATCGACCGGCTATCCGGCCAATGACAACCTCATGGAGTTGCTGATCTGCATCGATGCGCTCAAGCGCGCGTCGGCGCGGCGCATCACGGCGGTTATTCCCTATTTCGGCTATGCCCGGCAGGATCGAAAGCCCGGGCCGCGCACGCCGATTTCGGCCAAGCTCGTCGCCAATCTGATCACGGTGGCGGGGGCAGACCGGGTGCTGTCGATCGATCTCCATGCCGGGCAAATCCAGGGTTTCTTCGATATCCCGACCGACAATCTCTATGCCGCGCCGGTGATGTCGGCAGACATCGTCGCGCGCTATGGCTCGAAAAACCTGATGGTCGTCTCCCCTGATGTCGGCGGCGTGGTCCGCGCCCGCGCGCTCGCCAAGCGGCTCAACAACGCTCCGCTCGCCATTGTCGACAAGCGCCGCGAACGTGCCGGCGAATCCGAAGTCATGAACATCATCGGCGATGTCGAGGGGCGCTTCTGTATCCTGATCGACGATATCGTCGATTCGGCGGGCACACTCTGCAACGCCGCCGCTGCCCTGAAACAGGCGGGCGCGGCTGAGGCGATCGCCTATTGCACCCATGGCGTGCTATCGGGCGGGGCGGTTGCGCGGGTCGAAGGATCTGCGCTGAGCGAGCTGATCATCACCGATTCGATCGGCAGCCATGACATCATCAAGGACGCCCGCAATATCCGCCACCTGACGATCGCGCCGCTGCTCGCCGAAGCGATCAAGCGGATCGCCGACGAATCAAGCGTCTCAAGCCTGTTCGACTGATCTTCCCGCCGCATTCTGTGCGCCGGCGGCACGCACGCCCGCCAGCTCACGGCGCTTCAGCTCGGCCTTCAGTATTTCGGGCTTGGGCGCATAGATAAAGCCGAAGCTGACTGTGCCGTGCTTGGTGCCGACGACATGATGCAGCCGGTGCGCCTGGACGATGCGCTTCATATAATTCCAGCGCGGCACATAGCCGGTTTCCAGCCGCCGGTGGACGATGATGTCGTGAAACCCCAGATAGATCGCGCCATAGGCTGCGATCCCCGCACCGGTCCAGGTGGCCCAGTCGCCGGTTGTCCCGCTCGTCCCCAGCACCAGCAGCACGATCGAAGGCGTCGCGAAAATCACGAAATACCAGTCATTCATCTCCCAATTGCCGGTGCGCGGGCGGTGGTGGCTTTCGTGCAGGAACCAGCCGAAGCCGTGCATCACCCAGCGGTGGACGACATAGGCGAAAATCTCCATCCCCAGGATGGTCGCAAAGAACAAGGCGAAACCGGCAATGATCGACATCCAGCCAATATAGCGAGACCAATCGGGCTTGGCGAGGTGCGCCGCCCTCTGGATTCGGCCGCGCCTCTGTGCTTAAGGCAGCGCACCCCATTCCTCCGCAAAGGTGCGCGCCACCCATGAACATCCACGAATATCAGGCCAAGGAGCTGCTCGCCAGCTTCGGCGTGCCCGTTCCCATCGGCTTTGCCGCCATGAGCGTCGAGGAAGCAGTTGCCGCCGCTGAGAAACTGCCCGGGCCACTCTATGTTGTAAAGGCGCAGATCCATGCAGGTGGCCGCGGCAAGGGCAAGTTCAAGGAACTCGGCCCCGATGCCAAGGGCGGCGTTCGCCTCGCCCGCACCGCAGACGAAGTCCGCGCTGCCGCTACCGACATGCTCGGCAACACGCTTGTCACGATCCAGACCGGCGAGCATGGCAAGCAGGTCAACCGCCTCTACGTCACCGACGGCGTCGATATCGCCAAGGAATTCTACCTCGCCCTGCTCGTCAATCGCGCGAGCGGCCGGGTGTCGATGGTCGTTTCGACCGAAGGCGGCATGGACATCGAAACCGTCGCGCACGACACGCCGGAAAAGATCATGGCGATCGATGTCGATCAGGCCACCGGCTATATGCCGCATCATGGTCGTGCCGTTGCCGATGCGCTTGGCCTGACGGGCGATCTGGCCAAGCAGGCGGCCAATGTGGCCGCCAAACTATATGACGCGTTCATGGGCACCGATGCCGAGCAGATCGAGATCAACCCGCTCGCCGTCACGACCGACAATCAGCTGCTGGTGCTCGACGCCAAGGTCGGGTTCGATAACAACGCACTGTTCCGCCACAAGGATCTGATGGCACTGCGCGACGAATCGGAGGAAGACCCCGCCGAGCTCGAAGCGAGCAAGTATGACCTCGCCTATATCAAGCTCGACGGCGATATCGGCTGCATGGTCAATGGTGCGGGCCTCGCCATGGCGACGATGGACATCATCAAGCTCAACGGCATGTTCCCCGCCAACTTCCTTGATGTCGGCGGCGGCGCGAACAAGGAAAAGGTGACGGCGGCGTTCAAGATCATCCTCGCCGATCCGAACGTGAAGGGCATCCTGGTCAACATCTTCGGCGGCATCATGAAGTGCGACATCATCGCCGAAGGCATCGTCGCGGCGGCCAAGGAAGTGAACCTGTCGGTGCCGCTGGTCGTTCGGCTGGAAGGCACCAATGTCGAAGCGGGCAAGGCGATCCTGGCCAATTCGGGCCTCGCCATTGTCCCCGCCAATGATCTGGGCGATGCCGCCCGGAAAATCGTCGCCGAGGTGAAGGCGGCGGCGTAAGCTAAACCTTCTCCCGGCGGGAGAAGGATACGCAGGCTTGGCAGCTTGCTGCTTAGCCGAAGTTGGATGAGGGCGTGTGCGTTCTCGAGAGGGGATATCCCCTCACCCAGCTACGACTAGGGCCGCATGAAGTATGCGACCCAAGTCTCCGCAACCCTCTCCCGACGGGAGAGGGATGTTTAGAGAGGATGGAAATGAAGGTACTGGTCCCCGTCAAGCGCGTGCTTGACTATAACGTAAAGCCCCGCGTGAAGGCGGACGGCACAGGCATCGATCTTGCCAACGTCAAGATGAGCATGAACCCGTTTGACGAGATCGCGGTCGAGGAAGCCATCCGCCTGAAGGAAAAGGGCGTCGCGACCGAGATCGTCGCGGTCTCTATCGGCGAGCAGAAGGCGCAGGAAACGCTCCGCACCGCGCTCGCCATGGGCGCTGACCGCGCGATCCTGATCGTGACCGAAGACCGCGTCGAGCCGCTGGGCGTCGCCAAGCTGTTGAAGGCCATCGCCGACGAGGAACAGCCCGGGCTGATCATTCTGGGCAAGCAGGCGATCGATGACGACAATAATCAGACCGGCCAGATGCTGGCGGCACTCACCGGCTGGGGCCAGGGCACTTTCGCCAGCGCGGTCGAGGTCACCGGCGACACCGTCAAGGTGACGCGCGAAATCGACGGCGGTGCTGAGACGGTCGAGCTCAAGCTCCCCGCCATCGTCACCACCGATCTGCGCCTCAACGAGCCGCGCTATGCCAGCCTGCCCAACATCATGAAGGCCAAGGCCAAGCCGATGGCGCAAACGACGGCGGCGGATTACGGCGTCGATATCGCGCCGCGTCTGACCACCGTGAAAGTCGAAGAGCCTGCCAAGCGCAGCGCGGGCGTGAAGGTCGCCGATGTCGATGAACTGATCGGCAAGATGAAGGCATTGGGAGTGGTTGCATGAAGACGTTGGTTTGGGTCGAGCATGACGGTGCGACCGTCAAGGATGCAACGCTGTCGGCAGTCACCGCCGCAAGCCAGCTGGGCGAAGTGCACCTGCTGGTCGCCGGCCAGGGCGTTGGCGGGGTGGCCGAATCCGCGACAAAGATCGCCGGCGTGGCCAAGGTCCATGTCGCCGACGATGCGGCTTTCGCGCACGCCCTCGCTGAAAACATCGCGCCGCTCGTTGCCGATCTGATGGGCCATCATGACGCCTTCGTCGTGCCCTCCACCTCGACCGGCAAGAACATCGCCCCGCGCGTCGCGGCCCTGCTCGACGTGATGCAGATCAGTGACATTTTGTCGGTCGAAGGTGACAACAGCTTCACGCGCCCAATCTATGCCGGCAACGCCATCGCCACGGTCAAGTCGAGCGACGCCAAGCTGGTGCTGACGGTACGCGGCACCGCCTTTGCCAAGGCAGAGACGTCCGGCGGATCAGGCACGATCGAAGCCGTCGCCTCGACGGGCGACAAGGGAACCTCCACCTTCATCTCCTCGGAAATCGCCAAGTCCGAGCGCCCTGAACTGACGAGCGCCAAGATCATCGTCTCGGGTGGCCGCGCGCTGCAGAATAGCGAGAATTTCCACACGATCATCGAACCCCTGGCCGACAAGCTCGGCGCGGGTGTCGGCGCGAGCCGTGCGGCGGTCGACGCAGGGTACGTCCCCAACGACTATCAGGTCGGCCAGACCGGCAAGATCGTCGCCCCCGAAGTCTATATCGCGGTCGGCATCTCGGGCGCGATCCAGCATCTCGCGGGGATGAAGGATTCGAAGACAATCATCGCGATCAACAAGGACGAGGACGCGCCGATCTTCCAGGTGGCGGACATTGGTTTGGTCGGGGATTTGTTCAAGATCGTGCCGGAGCTGACGGGCAAGCTGTAGGCATCTCCATAACTGGTTTCTGAGGCGGCCTGACACATGTGGGTCGCCCATATTTGTGTCATTGCCATGCCTAAAAGTTGCATGTCATATCCAGAGTAAACAACGGAATGCTGCGGCATGGGCAAGGGCGTATTCATTCATCGCGAAGATTCGAACTACAAAGATACGCCGACAGAAAGGTATCATTTCCCCCGCCCCTATTTGGCCAGGGCGCGTGAATGTGTCGGCGACTGGATTATCTACTATGAACCGGTCAAAGTCCGCAGCAGCCGTGGCTATTGGGCAGTGGCTCGGGTCGAGACGATCATTGCTGATCCGGCTGAAGCCGGGATGTACTATGCGTTGATCGCGCCGGGAAGCTTTCTCAAATTTCCAGAGCCAGTACCATTCGGCGACCTCTCAACCATGCCTGAGCGCGGTCTGCTGAATGAACAGGGCCGGTTATCCGGGAGAGCTCAATCTGCAGTGCGACCAATAAGTGACACTGATTTTGCCCGCATCGTCAATCAGGGCCTCAACGACATCGACGATTTGCTGCCTAGGCTCGATGACGACGTATTGCCGAGTCTTGTACGAGAGGAACGCAGTGCCTTCGATTTTGGCGATCGCGACAGGGCCTCGATCCTTACAAATCGGATCGTCCGTGACCGAGCTTTTCGCAAGACTATCCTACGGGCCTATGATGAACGTTGCGCACTTACCGGGCTCAAATTGATCAACGGTGGTGGTAGGGCAGAAGTCGAAGCTGCCCATATCAGGCCCGTCGAATCAAATGGCCCCGATGACGTTACGAACGGACTGGCGCTCTCTGGTACGATCCATTGGATGTTCGATCGCGGCCTCATCTCACTCGCCGATGACCTCTCGATCTTGGTGTCCCGTCAAGTGAACGACCAGGACAGCGTTTGGGCGCTGCTCAACAAATCAAGGCAGGCGATGCGGCCGGCCAGGGAGTCAGATCGGCCACATCCCCATTTTCTCACGTGGCACAGGGATCATTGCTTCAAGCAGTAGCGGCCATAAAACCCGCGCTCAATGCGGCACCGCCCCCGTCTCGAACCCGGTCTTGTCGTGCAGCGCGAAGCGATCGATGATGTCGGCGCTGGCACGGTTATAGCCGATCACCTCGACCTCGCGCCCCTCCCGCCTGAGCCGGGCGATGATCTTGTCGAGCGCGGCGACCCCCGAGATATCCCAGAAATGTGCCCCCGACACATCGATCGCGATACGTGGCGCATCCTCG
>NCGD01000006.1 GCA_002281535.1 Sphingomonas sp. 28-63-12 | reverse complement strand
TCTCTCACCTGCCATTAGCGTATTATAGACTATAAATAATAATCGCCATCATGATTAACCTCGTTAATTAATCAAGCCAATAGATAAAGGCAGGTCATTTTTACTTAATCGATGGAACCCGATGGTGAAATCGGCCATGTTGGGTCGCCCTATCGCGCCTTGCGCGTGACGAGATCGAACCTGATCCGCACCCAGGCGCCGATCAGCTGCTTGCCGCCCTTGCGCGGCGGACGGACCTGGAATTGCCAGGCGGCATCGCGGACGCCGCGGGCAAGGCCGGTGCCGGGCGGATCTTCGCCGAGCAGGACGCAATCGACCACCTTGTATCTGGGCGCCGTTTTGCAGGCGATCAGCGCCGATCCGCCGTCGCGCAGGCCCTTGGGGATGTAAAAGGCCATCTGCGCGTCGGTGGGCTCGCGATACCATTCGGCGTCGTAGAGCGGCTCGCCATTGGGGCCGGTGCCGGCGACCTGGCTGTCATCGGCGGCCGCACCGTCCGGGGCGGCATCGGCCTGTTCGGCCTTGGTCGATTTGATCTTGCCGATATCGGCGGCGACATATTGTTCGCGGGTCAGCGGGATCAGGCCGGGGATCGGCCCGAGCGGGGTGGGCGTCGGCCGCTGCGGCGTGGGCGGCGGTGGCGGCACGACCTTGGTCACCTTGGTCGCGCGCTTCTTTTGCGGCGTCTTCTTGGCCTGTTCCTTCTCGGCCGACTGGGTGATGGTAAAGGTCTTGGGTCGGCCATCGCCGGTCGGCGTGCCGAATTTGGGCGGTCCGATCGTCAGCAGGACAAGGACGACCAATATCTCGATGGCGATGGCCAGCAGAAAGCCGGCGACCCGCCGTCGAAACAGCGCGCGATCGTCATCCCTGGCTTCTTCAACATACGCGGCACGCATCGGCGACTCGCCTTGGGGGGCAGGCGCTCCAAGGCGCAACTGCCCTCTAGAGGCGAGTTGCGGCGCGAAGAAGGCCTGTGTGGCTGTGCGTCAGACGATTTCGAACAGCCCGGCGGCGCCCATGCCGCCGGCGGTGCACATCGACACCACCACCCAGCGCACACCGCGCTTGCGGCCTTCGATCAGCGCATGGCCAACCAATCTGCTCCCCGTCATGCCGAACGGATGGCCGACCGCGATCGCGCCGCCATTGACGTTATATTTTTCGGGATCGATGCCCAGCGTGTCACGGCAGTAAAGGCACTGGCTGGCAAAGGCCTCGTTCAATTCCCACAGCCCGATATCGGCCACCGACAACCCGGCACGATCGAGCAATTTGGGGATGGCGAAAACCGGACCGATGCCCATTTCGTCGGGCGCGCAGCCCGCCGCCTGGAAACCGCGGTAAATCCCCAATATCTCCTTGCCCTCGGCCATGGCGGTGGCGCGATCCATCAGGATCTGGGCTGAGGCGCCGTCGGACAATTGGCTGGCATTGCCGGCCGTGATGCTGCTGCCGGGGCCGGTGAACTGGCCGCCGGGCCAGACGGTCTTGAGACCCTGCAGCGCTTCCAGCGTCGTGCCGGGGCGAATGCCCTCGTCCTGCGCAATCGTGATCGTTTCGGTGCCCGTCTGGTTGCCCTGCTTGTCGAACAGCGCCTTGGTGACCGTGATCGGCACAATCTCTTCGGCAAAAGCACCGGTTTCCAGCCCGCGTGCGGCGCGTTGCTGGCTGGCCGCGGCATAGCTATCCTGGGCTTCGCGGCTGATGCCATAACGATCGGCGACGATTTCTGCGGTTTCGATCATCGGAATATAGGCGGCGGGTTCGTGCGCGATCACCGACTGGTTGATGTAGCGCGGCGCATCCTTGGTGACGGTGAAGCTGATCGATTCCATTCCGCCAGCGAGCGCGATATCGGCTTCGTCGCAGATAATCGTGCGCGCGGCGACGGCGATGGCGGTTAGCCCCGAACCGCATTTACGATCGAGCGTGAAGGCGGGCACCGATTGCGGCAACTGGCCGGCGAATACGGCCATCCGGCCGGCATTGCCGCCCTGGCTACCCCATTGGCTGCCGACGCCCCAGAAGATTTCGTTGATCCGCGCCGGATCGATCCCGGCGCGCTCGATCGCCGCATTCATGACATGGCCGGCGAGCGCCGGCGCCTCGGTTGCGTTGAAGGCGCCGCGATAGGCCTTGCCGATGGCGGTGCGGGCGGTGGCGACGATGGCGGCTTCACGCATGGCAATTCCTCTTGCTGCTCGATAGAGCGAATGGCGGATCGCCGGGCAATTGTCGACCGCGATTGGCATTGGTGGCGGCAGCGAGCAGGGTAACGGGCGGCGCGTATCTTGGGGGAAAACGCGCCGCCCGACGACCTGGGAGGCCATGCAAGGCAGGTCGCACTAGCGTGTTCGCACGCGGATCGCTTGTGGTTACACGCCGGGCAAAATAGAATTTGAACGGTACGGTTTCCGGCGGCCTGATTTTGTCGCTATGGCGCGTGCCAATTGTCGCCGTTTATCCTGTGTAACCTTCTGCGTGGACGAACCGAATGGCCTTATCGGGAGTACAAGCAAGGGTGAGTGAGGATCAGCTCAAGGGGCTGATGGTCCGTGGTCTCGATGGAGATGCGGCGGCCCAGAATGCCCTGCTGACCGCGCTGTTGCCCTTGTTGCGCTCCTTTTTCGGGCGTCGCCTTCGCGGCGCCGGCGATGATGTCGAGGATCTCGTGCAGGATACGTTGATTGCGATCCACACGCGGCGCGCAAGCTATGATCGGGATCGCCCGTTCACGGCCTGGGCCTATGCGGTAGCGCGCTACAAGATGATCGATCATTTCCGGCGCAACCGGCACCATGTGCCGTTCGAGGGGCTTGAAGAGATTCTGGTGGCGGAAGGCTTTCAGGACGCTGCCTCGGCGCAAATGGATGTCGACAAGCTGCTTGAGGGTATTTCGCCCAAACAGGCGCGCGCGATCCGCCAGACGAAGATCGACGGGCTGAGTGTTGCCGAGGCGGCGGAAAGCGCCGGCATCAGCGAGGCCGATGTGAAGGTTTCCGTCCACCGCGGGCTCAAGGCGCTCGCTGAACGACTGAAGGGCAAGTAATGCGTAGCGAAGATCTCATCCAGTCACTCAGCGCCGATACCCGCGCCATCTCCCCCCATGCGCTGCAGCAGCGTGTGCTGCTCGGGCTGCTGGGCGGCGGCATCGCGGCGCTGGCGCTGATGGTGCCGTGGATGGGCTTTCGGCCCGACCTGCCCGGCGCGATGATGACGACCGCCTTTGTGATGAAATGGGCCTATACGATTTCGCTTGGCGTGCTCGCCCTGGTGGCCACGCTGCACGTCGCGCGGCCCGATGCCGGCCCGATGCGGCTGGCCTGGCTGATCGTGGTGCCGTTCGTGCTGCTGGCGATCACCTCGGCAGTCGAGCTGATCGACACGCCGGTCGATGGCTGGATGCCGATGTGGCTTGGCCATAGCTGGCGGGAATGTTCGGCGCGGGTCGCGGTGCTGTCGCTGCCGGTGTTCGGCGGGCTGCTCTGGGCGTTTCGCACGCTGGCACCGACCCGGCTCGTCTCGGCCGGGGCTGCCGCCGGCCTGGCCTCGGGCGCCTGCGCCGCGACCATTTATGGACTCCATTGCCCCGAAGTGTCGGCGACCTTTGTGTTGACCTGGTATAGTCTTGGTATGGTCGTGGCAGCCGGAGTCGGGGCATTGGTTGGCCCCAGATTGCTGCGCTGGTAATTATTGACGGGATTGTTTGCCGGGCAATGTAACCGTTCCCCGGCTAGTCGCGAATACTGGGGCATGAGGCAGCCAGACGGCTTCCTTGCAGAAAATCTCAGGAGCCTATCATGCGTGCCATTCTCGCTGTTTCGACTGCTCTCTTCGTCGCCGCCTGTTCGGGCGCAACCGCCACCCCATCGGCCAATGCCGGCGTGGGCACTGATGCCTCGACCGCCAGCGCCCGGCCGGCTGCCTTTGTCGGCGATGTCGCGCATCCTACCGTCATCGAACTCTACCAGAGCCAGGGCTGCTCATCGTGTCCGCCGGCCGATGCGGTGGTGAACAAGATCGCCGACCGCAAGGACGTGATCGCGCTGAGCTTTGCTGTGACTTACTGGGACGATCTCGGCTGGAAGGACAGCTTTGGCAGCCCCGCCTTCACCGCCCGCCAATGGGATTACGCCCATAGCGCCGGCCGCGGCCAGGTCGCGACGCCGCAGGTGATCGTCAACGGGCGTGATGCCGTGCTCGGCAGCCGCGAAGGCGAACTCAACGAGGCGATTGCCCGCAACGCCAACACGTCGGGCCCCGACATCGCGGTCGCTGGCAATAACGTGACCGTGGGTGCCGGCAAGGGTGCCGCTACCGTCTGGGTCGTCCGCTATGATCCCCGCACCATCGACGTGGCGATTGCCGCCGGCGAGAATGGCGGCCGTACCATCCCGCATCGCAATATCGTCCGCCAGCTGACCAGCCTTGGCCAGTGGCAGGGCACTGCTGCCAGCTTTGCGCTGCCCGCAGCGCCTGCCGGTCTCGCGACCGCTGTCCTGGTGCAGCAGGGTAAGGGCGGCCCGATCATCGCCGCGCGCAAGATCTAAGCCTTTCGCCTTCCTGCGCCCTCGTTCCCCCCCTTTTCGGGGACGCAGGCCCGGCCAAGCCGGGACCACCCCGCCGCCCCTCCCCCAGGGCGGCGGGGTTCTTCTTTTCGGGGCGTGCCGATCATAGCGTGCCAGGCTCAGCCCGCGCGTTTGAGCCTGACCAGGGCGGTATCGAGGGCTGACAGAAACCGCGACCGATCGGTCTTGCCGAACGGTGCGGGCCCGCCGATTACGTCACCGCCGGCGCGCAGATCCGCCATGATGGCGCGGGTGGCGATCGCGCTGCCGATCGAGCTGGTCGTGAATGGTTTGCCGGTCGACGCAATGACCGTCGCGCCTGCCTTCAGGCAACGGTCGGCGAGCAGGATATCGGCAGTGATGACGATGGTGGCCGGGCCGGCGCGTTCGGCTATCCAGTCGTCGGCGGCGTCGAAGCTGTCACTCACCACCACGCGCTCGACCATCGGGCCGACGGGAACCCGGAACGCGCTGTTGGCGACGATCGAGACGGGTACCGCGTGGCGATCAGCGACGCGGTAGATCTCGTCCTTGACCGGGCAGGCATCGGCATCGACCAGGATGCGGATCATGGGGTGAGGCCGTGCGCAACAACTTGCCGAATGCCTTTAAATCGGCTGCTTCCCCGGCGAAGGCCGGGGCCCAGTTTGAGGACGGCGATCATCGAGCACTGCGCTTTGCAAGATCGACCTTCGCCACCAGGCGCCGGCCTTCGCCGGGGAAGCACCTGAAGAGTGTAAGGCAGAGAGGCAGCAATGCGCGCGCCCCGACGCTACTTCGGCCGAAACGCCGGCTTCGGCCGTCCGCCCGGGCCACCGGGGCCAGCGCTGCGCGGCGGGCCGCCGGGGCGGGCACCGGGAGGGCCACCGGGGCGACCGCCCGATGGCTTCGGCGCATAGCGCTTGACCGGCGGGCCGCCACGCTTGTGGCGATCATTGCCGCCTTCGGCAGCAGGACCAGTGGCCGAAGCCTCGATCTCGACGCCACCGTCGTCATCGCTGCCGCCTGCGGTGCGTTTCAGCGAGTCCTTGAACTTGGCAGCGGCCGCGCGGGGGATCTGAAAGAAGGTTTCGTTCGCGCCGATCCGGATCGCGCCGATTTCGTTCTTGGTGATGTGACCGCGACGGCAGATCAGCGGCAATATCCAACGCGGATCGGCATTCTGGCGGCGGCCGATGCCCATTTTGAACCAGACCGTATCCTCAAACCCCGCCCGGTGACCCTCGGCGCTGCCATGCGGCTGCTTGTCGCGATCGATCAGTTCCTCGGGTGCCGGCATCTTGGCGCGGAAGGCGCGGACCAGAGCCGCGGCGATTTCCTCGGGGCTGCGCTCGGCGAGCAGGCGCTGGGCCAGCTCGCGATCGTCCTCGTCAATCTCGATCGGTTCGAGCAACTGGGTGATCAGCCGTTCGCGATCATTCTTGCGAATGTCCTCGCTCGACGGCGGATTGATCCAGTCGGCCTCGATCTTGGCATTGCGGAGCATCGATTCGACCATCCGGCGGCGCGGATAGGGGACGATCAGGATCGCGGTGCCCTTTTTGCCGGCTCGGCCGGTGCGCCCCGACCGATGCTGGAGTGCTTCGCCATCGCGCGGCAGCTCGACATGGATGACCAGGCTGAGCGACGGCAGATCGATGCCGCGGGCGGCGACATCGGTCGCCACGCAAACGCGCGCGCGCTGATCGCGCAGTGCCTGCAGGGCGGCGTTGCGCTCATTCTGGCTATGCTCGCCCGACAGGGCGACGGCATCAAACCCACGCTCGGTCAATCCGGCATGGAGATGGCGGACATTGTCACGGGTGGCGCAGAACAGCATCGCCGTCTCCGCCTCATGGAAACGCAGCAGGTTGACGACGACATTCTCGATATCGGCAGGCGCGACGGTAACGGCCTGATAGCTGATATCGCCATGCCCGCGATCCTCGCCAACCGTCGAGATGCGCAGCGCGTCGCGCTGATAGCGCTTGGCGAGCGCGAGGATTGGCTTCGGGATCGTCGCCGAAAACAGCAAGGTGCGGCGTTCGGACGGCGTTGCGTCAAGAATCTGCTCGAGATCTTCGCGGAAGCCCATGTCGAGCATCTCATCGGCCTCGTCGAGCACCGCGACACGCAAGCTGCGCAAGTCGAGCGAGCCGCGTTCGAGATGATCGCGCAAGCGGCCCGGCGTGCCGACGACGATATGCGCGCCCTGGGAAAGGCTGCGGCGTTCCTTGGCCGCATCCATGCCGCCAACGCAGGTGGCGATGCGCGCACCGAGCTTGGCATAGAGCCAGGCCAGCTCACGGCTGACCTGCAACGCCAGTTCGCGCGTGGGCGCGATGACCAGCGCGAGCGGTTCGCGAATGAAGGGAAGGGCGCCGTTCTCGTCAAGAATCTGGCCGGACATCGCCAGCCCGAAGGCGACGGTCTTGCCCGATCCGGTTTGCGCGGAAACGATCAGGTCGCGGCCAAGCGCATCGGGTTCGATCACCTGCGCCTGAACGGGGGTGGGGGCAGCATAACCACGGGCGGTGAGCGCTTCCGACAGAAGCGGGGGGAGGGCGGTGAAGGGCATGGACGTCCAATTGGGGTGCGCCGCAAAAGGGCGGCTGGGGCGGGTCTCGGCGAACACGCCGGACGAGCGATCGGGCGATGCGCCATAACGGGCCGTGCGTCAAGTTTTGGTTGCATGGTTGCCAGCAGGGCGATGTCCCGGTTAGCGTGGCCAGGCGGCCGAACGGCTGGCTGATGGGGTTCGCGCATGATCTATATTCTTCTCAACCTGCTGCCGATCCTCGCCGCGACCGCGCTGGGGCTTGGCATCGATACCGCGCATCATCTGCTCGCCGGTGGTGGTGCTAGGACGCCGTCGATCGGGCTGATCCTGCTGGCGGCCTTGGCGCAATTCTGGTTAGCGTCGATCCTCGCCGGGGCCCTGATCCTGGCGCCCGCAAAGGCCGATCCCTGGATCATGGCCGTGGGCAGCGCTGTGGTGATCTGGGCGGGTTTTGTGCTGCCGGTCCTTGCGGTCACGCTCAGCTATCGCGGGCTGGAGCCCCGGACCGTGATCGTCGATTGCGCCCACTGGCTGATCGTGATGATCGCGCAGGCGGTGCTGATGAAGATCTGGGGCCTGGTCCCGCCGCCGGCGTGAACCCCAACCTGAACGCCCGGATCAACAGGGGCGGCCCGATGGCCGTATCGCGGGAAAGGGCAATCAGTCGTAAGGCAAAGGCTTCGCCCTGAAGGAACAGCCGGCATGCGCCACCCGAGCCCCGATCTCGTCCGCCCCGGCCAGGAAAGCGTGTGGGATTATCCGCGCCCGGCCATTGCCGAGCTGACCGACGTGCATCTGCGTATCCTGTTCGATGGCCGCGTACTCGCCGAGACGCGCCATGGCGTGCGTACGCTTGAGACGAGCCACCCGCCAAGCTATTATTTCCCGCCCGTCGATGTCGATCAGGCGATGTTGGCGCTGGCGGGGGGATCGGCCAGCATCTGCGAATGGAAGGGGCAGGCCCGCTATCTCGACGTGGTCGGGCCGACCAGGCGGGCCAACCGTGTCGGCTGGGCCTATCCCGCGCCGACCCGCGCGTTCGCGTGCCTGACGGATCATATCGCCTTTTATGCCGGCCCGATGGACGCTTGCTTCGTGAATGGTGAGAAGGTGACGCCGCAGCCGGGCGGCTTTTACGGCGGCTGGATCACCAGCGCCGTGGCGGGGCCGTTCAAGGGGCCGCCCGGGACTCAATTCTGGTAGGCCGGCGTTAGGCGGTAGCGCGCCGCCAGCCGACAAACTGCGCGCGCCGCCCGAGCATGAAACGGTTGATTGCCAGCGCGCACAGCACCGAGCTGAACAGCGTGATCACCATGAAATCGATATAGTGCAGCGTCACGATTCCCGCCGGCTGCAGGCCGAAGCTGTAGAGCGCGTACAGCGCCACGCCCCACACCACCCCCGCCGTCGCCGCGCTCGCGCCGACCCCGCGGAACATCAGCCCGACGATGAAGGCGGACAGGATCGGCATCGACGACAACCCGTTCAGCTGTTGCAGCAGATTGATGATGCTGGTCGCGTTTTCATAGACCGGCACCAGCAGCACCGATGAGATCGTGACGATGATCGTGACGATCATGCTCAGCCGCCATTGGTCCGCCACCTTGCCGAAGAACGGCTTGTGGAAATCGACGGCATAAAGCGCGACCGTCGAGTTCAGCACCGCGCTGGTATGCGCGATCACGGCGGCGGCGATCATCGCCGCGAACGCGCCTGACAGCCAGCCCGGCAGCACCTGCGCCACCAGCAGCCCATAGGCCTTGTCCCCCACATCGCCAATCAGCTTGAACGCGATGACGCCGGGCACGGTGACGATGATCGGGATGATCATGATGCGGATGGCGGCCGCCGCCAGCACGCCCTTTTGCGCCTCGCGCACCGTCGGCGCGGTCATCGCCTTCTGGGTGATGTTCTGGTTAGTCGACCAATAGAAGATCTGGATGAAGATCATGCCGGTGAACAATGTGTGGAACGGGATTGGCGAATCCGCCCCGCCGATCATTGATGTGCGCTCGACTGGCACGCCGCCGAACAGGTCGTAATTCACCGCCGCCAGCGCCAGCACAACGATCAGTACCGCAATTGCCAGCACGCCGAAGCCCGAAAAGGTGTCCATCACCGCCACCGCGCGCAGGCCGCCCAGGATGGTATAGGTCGCGCTGATCACGGCCAAGACGATCGCAAAGACGATCAGCGGCGTGTCGCCGCCGAACAGCGAATTCAGAAACAATGCGCCGCTGTACAGGCCGGCGGGCAGGTAAATCAGGATGTTGCCGAACAGGAAGAGCGCGGAGATCAGCGTGCGGACGCTGCGGGTATCGCCCTGGTAGCGTCGGTCGAGCAGCTCGGTGACGGTCGTGCAATCGTTGCGATAATAGATCGGCACGAAGACGAGCGCGAGGATCAGCAGGCCGATGAAGCCGGATATCTCCCACCAGGCGAGCAGCAGCATCTGGTTGCCGTTCATGCCGACCAGCTGATCGGTCGACAGGTTGGTGAGGGTGATCGACCCCGCGACAAACACCCAGCTTAAGCCTCCGCCCGCGAGATAGACGTCCTTCTCGCTGCCGTCGTGGCGCGCGCGGCGCACCTTGAGCCAGGTCGCCAGACCGATGGCGGCGAGCAACAGGATCGCCACGCCCATCTGGACGCTGCCGTTCAATGCCATGCAAATCCACTCCCGCGGCCGATTTTTCGGCGAGCATAGGCAGTCGCACCTTGCGTGCAAGCGGTGCTTGTCCAAGGATCGCGGAATGACCAGCGACCAGACCAACAGCGATGATGCCGACGACGGCTGGCGCGAAGACGACAGCGATTACTGGGAGTGCATCCCCTATCGGATTGACGGAGACGGCATCACCCTTGTCTTTGGACTCCATCTCGATGAGTCGCTCTTGCTGCTGTATGCAGGCGGTAAATTGCCCGATGACGAAGACTTGCACGCGCTTGAAATTGCGCTGCAGCGAAAGCGCCACGGGTCGCAGCCCGACATCGCTCGATTGGCGACGATCTGGCCCCAGGCAGGGCGCGGCTATCTGGGCCTGCCGGCGCTCGCGGCACGGCGCGGCGATGCGTTGCTGCCAGTCGATCTTGTGCTGGGCGAAGGCTCGTTGATCGCGGGCCGATCGGCGCATCTGGTGCTTGAGGATATGGCTGCCGGCGTTCGGGTGCTGATCGACTGGGTGATCAGCGCTGGTGATGTCGTGCGTGCCAGCAGCACCATCCTCAACATCGGCGACACCGCGCTCGCCATTGACCGCATCGCCAGCGTTGCTCTGCCGCTGCCGGGCTGGGCGACGCACGCCACCCGCTTTCATGGGCGCTGGGCGGGGGAGATGCGGGAGGACACCGCGCCGATCCCGCATGGGCGCAGCGGCGGCGAGTCGCGCGGCGGGCGGCCGGGCTTTGACGGGGCGAACTGGCTAATCGCGCATGAGCCGGGCTTTGCCGCCGATCATGGCCTTGGCATTGCGCTCCATCTCGCTTGGAGCGGGGATCACGAGACGGTCATTGAGCATGATGCCGATGGCGCGATCGTGCAAATCGGCGCGCGGCTTGATCCTGGTGAGGTCATGCTTCGTCCGGGCGCGCGTTTCACCACACCCGATGCGGTGATGGCCATCGTTAATGGCGGCAGGAATGGCGTGCGCCGCGCGATGCATCGCCACCTGCGCGACGGCGTCTTGCCGGGCCGCGCCGACTGGCCAGCGCGTCGTGTCCATCTGAACAGCTGGGAAGCGGTGGCGTTCGGGATGGACGACATGCGGCTCGCCCGGCTTGCCGATGCTGCCTACCAGATCGGTGCCGAACGCTTTGTCGTCGATGACGGCTGGTTTGCCGGGCGGCGCGACGACACCACCAGTCTGGGCGACTGGACCGCCGATCAGGAGCGCTTCCCCAAGGGCCTCGATCGATTGATCGAGTATGTCGGTGAGCTCGATATGGATTTCGGCCTGTGGGTCGAACCCGAAATGGTCAGCCCCGATAGCGACCTATACCGCGCGCATCCCGATTGGTGCCTGCACCGGACCGGATTTGATCGCCCCACCCAGCGGCACCAACTGATGCTCGATCTCGCCCGGCCGGCGGTGAGCGAGCATCTGTACGGCAAGCTCAATGGCCTGCTGTCGGCGCACCGGATCGCCTATCTCAAATGGGACCATAACCGCGAGCTTTTCCCCAATGACGGGGTTGGCCACGCGCAAACGCTGGCGCTCTACGCGCTGATCGATCGGCTTCGCGCGGCGCATCCCCGGGTCGAGATCGAAAGCTGCGCGAGCGGTGGCGGCCGGATCGATTACGGCATGCTCAGCCGATGTCACCGGGTCTGGCCGAGCGACAATAACGACGCGATCGAGCGCCTGCGGATCAATCGCGCCTGGAACCTGTTTCTGCCGCCCGAGGTGATGGGCAATCATGTCGGCCCCAGCCCCAACCCGATCACCGGCCGGATGCTGCCGATGGATTTTCGGGCGAAGGTGGCGATGTTTGGGCATATGGGGGTCGAGGCCGATCCGGCAGCGATGAGCGAGGCTGACCGCGAGACGCTCGCCGCGCACATCGCCTGCTATAAATTATATCGCGAGCTCCTGCATAATGGCGTGGTCAGCGACCTCAGCTTCGAGGACCCCGGCTTGTTCGGCACGATGATCGAGCATCAGGGCCGCGCGCTCGCCCTGGTCGCGCGTACCGAGATGGCGGGCGATTACAACGCCCCGCCAGTCCGCTTCCCTGGGCTGCAGCCTGACATGCGCTACATCATCGCCTATCCGCTCGGCGATCATGACGACCCGCCCAATGGGGTGTGGAACTGGACGCTGAGCGGGCGGATGCTGGCAGAGGCGGGGATCGTGCTGCCGCTGGCGCGTCCGGCCACGGCGCATATCGTCTATCTCGAACGCATGGATTTCGGGCAATGATGCGCCTGGGCTGCTGCTATTATCCCGAACATTGGCCTGAAGAGATATGGGCTGAAGACGCCCGCCGGATGGTCGCGATGGGGCTGACCCGCGTGCGGATCGGCGAATTCGCCTGGAGCCGGATCGAGCCGCAGCCCTGGCGGTATGATTGGGGCTGGCTCGACCGTGCAATTGACACGCTCCACGCGGCGGGGCTGGGGATCATCCTGGGCACGCCGACCGCGACCCCGCCGAAATGGCTGGTCGACAAGATGCCCGACATGCTCGCTATCGACGCGCTGGGACGCGAACGGCGCTTCGGCTCGCGGCGGCATTATTGCTTCTCGCATCTCGGCTATCGCGCTGAATGCGCGCGGATCACGGCGGCGCTTGTGGAGCGATACGGCAATCACCCCGGCATTGTCGCGTGGCAGACGGATAATGAATATGGCTGCCACGATACGATCGTCAGCTATTCGGAGAGTGCGGCGCAGGGGTTTCGCCGTTGGCTGGCGGGCCAATATGCCGATATCGCCGCGCTCAACACGGCCTGGGGCAATGTCTTCTGGAGCATGGACTATCGCGGCTTTGACGAGATCGATCCGCCGAACCTGACCGTCACTGAGCCCAACCCGGCGCATGTGCTGGACTATCGCCGGTTCGCTTCGGACGAGGTTGTCGCGTTCAATCGGCTGCAGGTGGACATCCTGCGTGAAGGGACGTCTGGCCGCGATATCGTCCATAATTATATGGGCTTCTTCACTGAGTTCGATCACCACGCGCTCAGCCGCGATCTCGATGTGGCAACGTGGGACAGCTACCCGATCGGTTTCCTCGAACAATTCTGGTTCGGCCGTGACGACAAGCTGCGTTATGCACGCCAGGGCCACCCGGATATCGCCGCCTTCCACCACGACCTGTATCGTGGCTGCACCAAAGGGCGCTGGTGGGTGATGGAGCAGCAGCCGGGGCCAGTGAACTGGGCTGCGCACAATCCCGCGCCGTTGCCCGGCATGGTGCGGCTGTGGACGCTGGAGGCCGCTGCACACGGGGCTGAACTGGTCAGCTATTTCCGCTGGCGGCAGGCACCGTTCGGTCAGGAAATGCACCATGCCGGGCTGCTCCGGCCCGATAGTGTCGATGATGTCGGCGCGCACGAGGCACGCGCGGCGGCGGCTGATCTGGCGACGCTAGGTGCGCTCGGGCCGCCGCCCCAATCGGTCGCCTTGCTGTTTTCCTACGAGGCTGCCTGGCTTTTCGAGGCGCAGCCGCAGGGGCAAAGTTTCCGCTATATGGAACTGGTCTTCGCCTTTTATGCGGCGCTGCGGCAGCTGGGTCTGGACGTCGATATCCTGCCGCCCGATGCCGTGCTCGATGGCTACAAGATGGTCGTGGCGCCATCGCTGCCGATCCTCGATACGGCTTTGGTCGGGCGACTGGCGGGGCTTGGCGTGCCGGTGCTGTTCGGTCCGCGCAGCGGCAGCCGCACGCGCGATTTCCAGATCCCGCAAGGACTGCCGCCCGGTACCCTGCACGACGCGATTCCGATCACCATTTCTCGCGTGGAATCCCTGCGCGAGGGGCTGGAAGAGCAGGGCGATGGCTTCATGATTTCGCGCTGGTTCGAGTATGTCGAGTCTTTGGTTGAGCCCGATATCGCGCTGCTTGACGGGCGCGGTATCGTCTATCGGCAGGGCGCCATACGGTATCTGGCGGGCTGGCCCGATCCGGCGCTGCTCGCGCGGCTCTTTAAAACCATGGCCAGCGCGGCCGGGATCACGATCGCGCCTTTGCCCCGCGATGTGCGATTGCGGCGGGCGGGCGACGTGACGTTCGCCTTCAACTATGGCCCTGAACCGATTGAGCTGGGCGCCCGTGGCGATCATTCTTTCGTGATTGGCGAGGCGCGGATGCCACCCGCTGGTGTCGCGGCCTGGCGGCAGGCGGGGCGGTAGGCGGGGCGGTAGGCGGGGCGGGCTATCGCGGGGCGGCGAAACCTGCTTCACTTCGGCATCAAGGGCCGGGGGGCAGCAGGAATGACGACCGAGATTCGACCTTTCGGCATTTGGACAGCGAGCGCGTTTGTCGTCGGGTCGATGATCGGATCGGGCATCTTTTTGCTGCCGATCAGCATTGCGCCGTTCGGCTGGACCGGCGTGATCGGTTGGATCATCAGCATCACCGGCGTGCTGTGCATTGCCTATACGCTCGGGCGGTTGAGTGACGCGACGCCCGAGGCCAGCGGCGCGATTGCGGTGGCGGGCGCGGCGCTGGGGCCGGTGCCGGGGGTGCTGGTCGGCTGGAGCTATTGGGTTGGGTGCTGGGCGGCCAATGCCGCGATCGCCATTGCCGCGACCAGTTATATCGTGGTGTTTGTGCCGGCATTGAACGCGACGCCGCTGGCCGGCGCGCTGACGTCGGTCACGCTGATCTGGCTGCTGACGCTGCTCAACATGCGCGGCGCCAAGGCGGCGGGCCAGTTTCAGGTGGTGACGACGGCGCTGAAGCTGCTGCCGCTGATCGTGGTGATCGGCATATTGGCGGCGCTGGCCTATGGTGGCTCCACGCGGCTGCCGCCGCTGCCGGGCATCGGCACAGCGTTTAGCGGCCTCACCGCGGTGGTGACCTTGACGCTGTTTCCGCTGCTTGGTTTCGAATGCGCCAGCATCGCCGCCGGTCGGGTGCACAATCCTGGGTCAACGATCATGCGTGCGACGATGCTCGGCACGGCGGTGGTCGGGCTGATCTACCTGATCGTCTGCACGGGGATTGTCGCCACGCTGCCGATGGCAGCGTTGCAGGCGTCGGCGGCGCCTTTCCAGTTGTTCGTCGAGACATATTGGGGGCGGGGGCCAGCGCTGGCAGTGGCGGCGTTCGCCGCGATTGCCGCGATCGGTGCGCTCAATGCGTTCGTGCTGCTGCAGGGAGAAACACCGCTCGCCATGGCGCGCGCCGGGCTCTTGCCGGGCTGGTTCGCGGGCGTCAATCGACGCGATGTACCGGTTGGCGTGCATATCCTGTCGTCGGTGTTGTCGAGCCTGCTGGTGCTCTCGAACGCGAGCAAATCGCTGAGCGGGGTCTTCGAATTTGCCGCACTGGTGACGACCTGTTCCAGCCTGTGGCTGTATGTGGCGATCTGCCTGGGCGCGCTGTTCAAGCGCGTGGCGGTGCCGTTCGCCGCGATCGGATTGCCCTTCACCGCCTGGGCAATGTGGGGCGCGGGGGTGGAGGCGGCCGGGCTTGCCTTTGTCCTGATGCTGACCGGGCTGCCGCTCTATTGGCGGCGGTCAGGCCACCGCCCGCTTGCGGAACAACCGGCCTAGCAGGCTCCGGTCCTTCAAGATCTCGTGCGCGGCATTGTGCCCCGGCGCGCCCGTCACTCCGCCGCCCGGATGCGTGCCCGAACCGCACATATAGAGCCCGGCAATGGGGCTGCGGTAATCGCCATGCCCCAGCACCGGCCGCGCCGCCCAGAGCTGGTCAAGGCTCATCCGCCCGTGGAAGATGTCGCCGCCGATGAGGCCGAACTTGCGCTCCAGATCGAGCGGGGAGTGGATTTGCCGCGCGATGATGCTGGCTTTGAAATTGGGGGCGTGCTGCGTGACGCAATCGATGATGTGATCCGCGGCGGCCTCGCGCTCGTCGTCCCAGCTGCGGCCATCCGGCAGCTCGGGCGCGAATTGCTGGCAGAACAGGCTGGCGACGTGGCAGCCCGGCGGGGCCAGAGAATCATCGACGGTCGAGGGCAATTTCATCTCGATGATCGGTGCCTTTGACCAGCCAAAGGCGCGGGCATCGTCGTAAGCCGCGTCCATATAGTCCATGCCGGGCGCGATGATGATCCCGGCGGTGTGGTGCTCGGCCTTTTCCTTGCCGGGCATCACGCTGAAATCGGGCAGTTCGGACAGCGCGACATTCATCCGGACGGTGCCGGAGCCGGTCTTGAAATTGTCGATCCGTCGCTTGAAGTCGGGCTTCAGGTCGCTCCCGGCGATCAGTTGGCGATAGAGCAGGGCTGGGCCGACATTGGCCGCGAGGATATCGGCGGCGATCTCTTCGCCCGATTCGAGCCGCACGCCGACGGCGCGCTTGCCGTCCACCAAAACCTGCGCGACCGGTGCTTCCAGGCTGATCTCGACGCCGTGCGCGACGCACGCCTCGGCCATTGCCTTGGTGATCGCGCCCATCCCGCCGACCGAATGGCCCCAGGCGCCCTTCTTGCCGTTCACTTCGCCAAATACGTGGTGGAGCAGGACATAGGCCGAACCCGGCGTGCTGACGCCGGCATAATTCCCCACCACCGCGTCAAAGCCGAAGGCGGTCTTGACGTGGTCGTCCTCATACCAGCCATCCAGAAAGTCGCGCGCGCTCTTGGTAAACATGTCGAGCACATCGGCCTGCGCATCGACGCTCATCCCGGCCAGCTTGCGCCCCTGCGCCGCGGCGCTCAGCAGCGCGGCGATGCCACCGCCGGCATTGGGCGGGGTTTTCAAGGACAGGTCGCGCAGCACCTCCGCCACGCGCTCCAGCGCCGCTTCATAGGCGGGAAAAGTCTCGGCATCCTTGGTCGAGAAGCGCGCAAACTCTGCCTGTGTCCGCGCGGTGCCCCCGCCCAGCGTCATATAGGTATCAGGGAAGGGGAAGAAATTGCTGATCGTGCGTTCGATGATGCGATAGCCACGGTCGTGCAGTTTCATGTCGGCAATCACCTGCGGGCGGAGCAGC
This sequence comes from Sphingomonas sp. 28-63-12, assembly GCA_002281535.1. GTDB lineage: Bacteria > Pseudomonadota > Alphaproteobacteria > Sphingomonadales > Sphingomonadaceae > Sphingomonas. Next base: position 92,294 of record NCGD01000006.1, on the reverse strand, counting down.
GACACCGTGTAGCTGGCGGTCGAGTTGCGGAACCCGGGGTGAAACTCCTCGGTCACGCACGCCCCGCCGATGATGTCGCGGCGTTCAAGGACGCGGACCTTCAGCCCAGCGCGCGCGAGGTAGAAAGCGCAGACAAGGCCATTATGCCCGCCGCCAATGATGATCGCGTCATATTTCTTGGTCATGGGCGTGGTGGTGCCGTGGCGGGCGGCGATTGTCGAGGGGAGGGGGGCATTCTGCCCCCCCCAGTCGTCCCTATTTCATCAGCACCAGTTCTTCGGCCATGGTCGGGTGGAGCGCGATGGTCTGGTCGAAGGCGTCCTTGGTCAGGCCCGCCTTCACCGCGACTGCCGCCGCCTGGATGATCTCGCCCGATTCCGGGCCGATCATGTGCAGGCCGACAACACGGTTCGTCGCGGCATCGCACACCATCTTGTAGAGCGCGCGTTCGTTGCGGCCGGCGAGCACATTCTTCATTGGGCGGAAATCGGAGGTGTAAACCTTCACCGCGCCATATTTCTCCTTGGCCTGGCCTTCGGTCAGCCCGACGGCGCCGATCGGCGGGTGGCTGAACACCGCGCTGGGGATGCAGCCATAATCGACGCGCGTCGGCTTGCCGCCGAAGATTGTATCGGCAAAGGCTTGGCCCTCACGGATCGCCACCGGAGTGAGCTGGACCCGATTGGTGACGTCGCCGACCGCATAGATGCTCGGCACGCTCGACTGATTATCGTCGTCAACCCTGACGGCGCCGTTGTCGAGCACGACGCCGGCTTCTTCCAGCCCCAGCCCGGCGATATTGGGCACCCGACCGGTGGCGAACATCACGCAATCGACGGTCATCGGTTCGCCGCTGGTGAATTCGACCAGCAGGCTGCCATCGTCCTGCTTGGCGATCGATTTGAACACCGTGTTGAAGCGGAACTGAATGCCCTTGCCCATCGAGATTTGCAGCAGCCGGTCGCGGATTTGCTCGTCATAGCCGCGCAGGATCGCATCGCTGCGGTTGACCACCGTCACCGCGCTGCCGAATTCGTGGAAGATGCCGGCAAATTCATTGGCGATATAGCCCGCGCCGGCGATCAGCACGCGTTTGGGCAGGGTGGGCAGGTGGAACACCTCGTTGGAGGTGATCGCATGCTCGCTGCCGGGGAAGTGGAGCAATTGCGGGGTGGCGCCCGTCGCGATCAGGATGCGGCCGGCGGTCACCGTTTTGCCGCTGCCAAGCCGTATTTCATTCGGGCCGGCAACCTCGGCGCGTTCAAGGATCACCTCGACCTTGTGGCTGTCGAGCGTGGTCGTATAGGCAGCGTTGAGCCGGTCGACTTCAGCGAGCACATTGTCGCGCAGCCGCGGCCAGTCGAAGCTGCAATCGGGCACGTTCCAGCCGAAGCGGCGCGCGTCAGCCAGATCCTCGGCGAAATGCGCACCATAGACGAGCAGCTTCTTGGGCACGCAGCCGCGGATGACGCACGTGCCGCCGACGCGGAACTCCTCGGCGATCGCGACCCTGGCGCCGTGCGCCGACGACCCACGGCCGGCGCGGACACCGCCCGAGCCAGCGCCGATGACAAAGAGGTCATAATCGTAGGTCGTCATGATCGTTCCTTGATGGCGTCACCCCAGCGGAAGCTGGGGTCTCCTGCCGCATAAGATGCCGGCGTTCCGCGGCATGACGTTTTGGTGGGATGGCTTACCCGAACGCGCGCATGATCAAATCGGTGGTGGAGGCATCAAAGTCCAGCCCCCCCTGACCAGCCGCCTTGGCCATTTCCTTGCCCAGTTCGACACCGAACTGGTCGAACGGGTTGATTCCCAGCAGCACGGCGTTGACGAAGGTGCGTTGTTCATAAAACGCGATCAGCGCGCCCAGCGCCCGGGCATCGAGCGTTTCGATCAGAATGGTCGCGCTCGGCCGGTTGCCGGGATAGGCGCGGGCCGGATCGGCGTCATTGGCCCGCCCCGCCATCAGCGCCGCGCCTTGCGCAAAGCAGTTGAGCAGCAACTGGCGGTGATGGTCGTCGTCGAGCGCGTCACCTGGTTCGGCCACCGCGACGAATTCGACCGGGATCAGGTGGGTGCCCTGATGGAGCAGCTGGAACACCGCATGCTGGGCATCGGTGCCGACCCCGCCCCAGGTGATCGGCGCGGTCGCCCGGCCGACCGGCCGGCCATCGCTCCGCACGCTCTTGCCGTTCGATTCCATCTCAAGCTGCTGAAGATAGCTCGGCAATAGCCGCAGCCGTTCGTCATAGGCGAAGGTGGCGCGGGTCTCGCACCCCTTGACCTGCGTATAGAAAAGATCGGCAAAGGCGGCGAGCACCGGGGCATTTTCATGCGCCGCAGCAAGGCGGAAATGGCGATCCATCTCGCCTGCACCCTCCAGCATTTCCTCGAACGCCGCCCAGCCGAGCGCCAGCGCAGCCGGAAAGCCGATCGACGACCAGAGCGAATAGCGCCCGCCAACCGATTCGGCGAAGGGCAGCACGCGGGTTTCGTCGACCCCCCATTCAACCGCCTTGTCGGGCGCGGCGGTGAGCGCGATCACGCGGCCATAGGGGTCTTCATTGCCGCCGTCGCGCAGCCAATCGAGCGCGCTGGTGGCGTTGAGCAAGGTCTCAGTGGTGGTGAAGGTCTTGGAGGCGATGACCAGCAAGGTTGCGGTCGGATCGAACCGGGCAAATGCCTCTTCGAGCGCGCAGCCGTCAACATTGGAGACGACCGCCACTTCATAACGATCCTCGTCTCGGCCAAGCGCATCGATCAACAAATCGGGGCCAAGCGCCGATCCGCCGATGCCGATATGCAGAATATGCGCAATCGGCCCCAGCGCCTCCATCTCGATCGCATCGATCAGCGCGCGCATCCGCGCGTGGAGCAAGCCGGCGCGGGTCACGCTGTCTTCCGCGCCTTCGCCGCGCTCGGCACTATGTTCGGCGGCACGCCCTTCGGTGACGTTGACCGCTTCGCCACGAAACAGCGCCTCACGCTTGCCCGACAGGTCCTGTGCCTTGGCGAGCGATTCGAATGCGGCCACCGCCTCGGCGGTCAAATGGGTTTTCGACCAGTCGAAATGCAGCCCGGCCACATCGATGCCGAACCGGGCCACCCGATCGGGATCCTCGGCAAACAGGGTTTGCAACGGTGGCGGGTCGAGCGCCTCGATCACGTGCCAATCGGGGGAGGACATCGGCATTTCTCCAAAAGATCACCATGAGTGGCGGGCAAAGCCGCACCAAGCCGGGCCAAATCCGCTCTAGCGTCCCATTACAGCGCCTGCCACCCGAAACGCCCGGCTTGACGCCGCAAGCGCGCCCAAGCAAAGGCGGGGCATGACCGAGACCGCCAGCCGCAGCAAGATACCGGTGACTCTGGGCGCGGAGACTCGCGAGACGATCTCGTTCCTGATCAAGCTGGTGATCATCGTCAGCATCTTCCGCAGCTTCATCTTCTCGCCGTTCAACATCCCGTCTGAATCGATGCTGCCGCGCCTGCTGGTTGGCGACTATCTGTTCGTGTCGAAATGGAATTACGGTTATTCGCGCTACAGCCTGCCGTTCAGCCTGCCGCTGATCCCGGGCCATATCCTGGCGCGGTTGCCCGAACGCGGCGACATCGCGGTGTTCAAGGCACCGCCTGGCAATGATGAGGATTATATCAAGCGCGTCATCGGCCTGCCCGGTGATACCATTCAGATGCGCCAGGGCCAGTTGATCCTGAACGGCAAGAAGGTGCCCAAGCAGCGGATCGCCGATTTCATCGTGCCGATCACCCCCAATTACACCTGCTCGGTCGACTTTCAGGACAGCGACAAGGGCAAGCCGATCTGCCGCTATGCGCAATATCGCGAGACGCTGCCGAGTGGCCGCAGCTATAATGTCCTCGATCGTGGCGAGACGGCCGCCGACAATACCGGGCTATTCACCGTGCCCGCCGACCATGTCTTCATGATGGGCGACAATCGCGACGACAGCGCCGACAGCCGCTTTCCGGCAACCGAGGGCCAGGGTATCGGCTATGTCCCGACCCGCAATCTGGAGGGCAAGGCGGTGCTGATGTTCTTCTCCACCGATGGCACCGCCAGCTGGTTCCTGCCCTGGACATGGTTCAGCGCTGCCCGCTGGGGGCGGATCGGCGGCAGCTTTTGAGCGACACCACGCTTGGCGGCTGGCTCGAACAGCTGCTCGGGGTCCCGCCAAAGGATATCGCGCTGTATGACCGGGCACTGACGCATGGCAGCCAGGCCGCTGCCAATTACGAGCGGCTGGAATTTCTCGGCGACCGGGTGCTGGGGCTGATCATTGCCGAATGGCTGTTCGAGCTTTTCGCCGACGAACCCGAAGGGCAATTGTCGAAACGGCTCAATGCGCTGGTGACCGGGCCGGTCTGCGCCACGGTGGCGCGCGCCAATGGCGTCGCCGCCAGGCTGAAGCTCGGCAAGCAGGCGCGCGACGATGGCGCAGCCGACAGCGACAATGTGCTGGGCGATGTGATGGAGGCGCTGATCGGGGCGCTCTACCGCGATCATGGCCTGGCGGCGGTGCGCAGCGCGATCCGCCGGCTGTGGGGCGACAGCGTGACCACCCAGGCCCGCGCGCCGCAACACCCCAAATCAGCGCTGCAGGAATGGGCCGCCGCGCATAACCGCCGCCCGCCCGATTATGCGATCGTCGACCGATCCGGCCCGCAGCATGCGCCGGTCTTCACCGTGCGGGTCAGCATCGGCAAATTGGCCGAGGCAAGCGCCACCGGCACGTCCAAGCAGGAGGCAGAGACGGCGGCGGCGGCGGCGCTGCTGGCGCAGCTTGAGGCGTGATTTCCGTTGCAAAAGGGAAAGCTACGGTGCTTCGACACCCTCAGCTCGAACGGAAAATTTGATCACCAATGACTGAAACCTTGTCTCCCCAATCCTGCGGCCTGATCGCCGTTGTCGGCGCGCCCAATGCGGGCAAATCGACGCTCGTCAACGCGCTTGTCGGCCAGAAGGTCGCGATCGTCAGCCCCAAGGCGCAAACCACGCGCACCCGGCTGATGGGCGTCGCGATCGAGGGCGATACGCAGATCCTGCTGGTCGATACGCCCGGCATTTTCGAGCCCAAGCGCCGGCTTGATCGCGCGATGGTCGCCGCTGCATGGTCGGGGGCGGAAGGTGCCGACGTGATTGCGCTCGTCGTCGATGGCAAGGGCGGCATCGGCCCCAAGGTGATGGCGATCGCCGAAGGGCTGAAGCATCGCCGCGAACCCAAATATCTGATCCTCAACAAAGTGGATATCGCTGAGAAGGAACGGCTGCTCGGCCATGCCAAGCGGCTGAACGATGCGGTGCCGTTCGAAGAAATCTTCTTCGTCAGCGCCTCGACCGGGGATGGTCTGCCCGAACTCAAGGCCGCCTTTGCCAGGGCGATGCCGCTCGGCCCGTGGCATTTCCCCGAAGACCAGGTCTCCGACGCCACCGAACGCATGCTGGCGGCCGAAGTGACGCGCGAGCAGCTCTATCTCCAGCTCCACGCCGAACTTCCCTATGCGAGCGCGGTCGAGACCGAGCAGTATAAGGAACGCGAGGACGGATCGGTCGAAATCCACCAGCAGATCCTCGTCGCGCGCACCACCCAGCGCGCGATCGTGCTCGGCAAGGGCGGCCAGCGCATCAAGGAAATCGGCGCCCGCGCCCGCGCCGAGCTGTCGAATTTGATGGGGCGTCCGGTGCACCTCTATCTTCACGTCAAGGTAAAGGAAAACTGGGATGATGATCGTGGTGTATACCGCGACATGGGGCTGGACTGGGTAGAATGACCAAGAGGGTGAAGGCGGCAATCTATCAGGCGGCACCGGTGCCGTTGTGCATCGATTATGGCATCGAGCGATTGATCGAGCAGGTCGGCGACGCGATCGATATCGGCGCCGAACTGATTGCCTTTGGTGAGACCTTTCTGGGCGGCTATCCACTGTGGCTCGACGAAGCGCCGGGTGCCGCGATCTGGGACCATAAAGGCACGCAGGCGCTGCATTCGATCATCCTTGATCAGGCGCTGCGCAAGAATGACCCGCGGCTCGTCCCGCTGCAGGCTTTGGTCGATGCGTCGGGCATCATCGTCTGCGTCGGCGGGCATGAACGGGTGCGATCGACGATCACCAACACGCAATATATCTTCCGCCCTGCACTGCCGCCGGTCCTCCACCGCAAATTGGTGCCGACCCATGGCGAGCGGATGATCTGGGGCAGGGGCGACGGATCGACGCTTGAGGTGCATGCGGCCGATTGGGGCAATCTTGGCCAGCTGATCTGCTGGGAGCATTGGATGCCGCTGGTCCGCGCCGCCATGCATCATGAAGGCGAGGCGGTGCATGTCGCCGCCTGGCCGACGGTGCGCGAGGTACATCTCGTCGCGTCGCGCCATTATGCGTTTGAAGGGCGCTGTTTCGTATTGGCGGCGGGGACGATCCAGGATCGCAGCGAGCTGCTGGAAGGGCTGGCGCGCGTCGGCGGTGATGTCGATGCGCTGGCGCTGATCAAGGGCATGCCCGAAGGCCAGCTGCAATTTGGCGGCAGTGCAATCATTGGGCCTGACGGCGTGATCATTGCCGAAGCCCGCGCGGATGCGGACCTGCTGATCGCCGATCTCGATCTGTCGGCCATCGGCCGGGGCCTTGCCGCACTTGACACCGACGGCCATTATTCGCGCCCCGATGTGTTCGAGCTGCGGATCGACCGGCGCGCGCGGACCGGCGTGGCCAATGCCATCGACGGCCTCGCCCCGCGCACGCGCCGCAAAAGCGACAAGCCGGCCGATTAAGGCGCAAGTCCAAAAGCGCGAATGGTCAGAAGTTGGTGGGAAGCGGTCATTCGCTAGATCACTTTCTGCTCCTCAAGGCGGATGCGCCGAATGCCGCTGCAGCTGTGATTAAGGGCGAAGCAAGCATCAGTAGGCCCATACCGATGTTCGCCCCACCCCCATGACTGAGGTATGCCGAAGCAAGATAGGCAGACCAGAACATAAGCGTCACGACGACTCCAGCGACCCAAGCCCGTTTCGCACGCACTTGTGCTAAGGAGAGTGCCACAAAGGGCGCAGCTACCCACACTATCTGGAACAGCAGGACACCCCCCTCCTCAGTCAGGTCAATCCGGTTCCCTGCTTGGATTGCGAGAATGACTGAGCCGCCTACGGTGACCGCCGCAATACCAAAGGCGGCGATCAGACCGATGAGGATGCTTTTGCTTGAGTTGGAACGCTTGCTCATACGCGGTAGCTTAAGGCAGATGCGCATGTCTGCAACTGGGCGTTAGCCGAAGGGCTGATCTAGCTGCCTACGGCCTGGCCCAGCATTTCCTCCACCCAGGCCGGCACCAGCGCACTCGCGGCGCCGAGCCGGGTCTGGTGGAACAGGCCGCTCCCGGCTGATGGTTCGAGGTTCAATTCCAGCGTCTGCGCGCCGCAATGCCGTGCCGTCTGGACGAAGCCCGCCGCCGGATAGACCGCGCCCGACGTGCCGATCGAGACGAACAGCGCGGCCTGGCGCAGCAGCCCCTCAATCCGCTCCATCTGATAGGGCATTTCGCCAAAGAACACGATGTCGGGGCGGAGCGCCGCCGCTGCGCAGGCCGGGCAAACGCTCGCCGGCGGCAGCGGACCAGGCCAGCCGCGGCGCGTGCCGCACGCCGCGCACAAGGCCGAGTTCAGCTCACCGTGCATGTGGAGCAGCCGCTGCGCGCCCGCGCGCTCGTGCAGGTCATCGACATTCTGCGTGACGATCAGCAGGTCGCCCGGCCATGCGGCATCGAGCCGGGCGAGCGCCTGATGGGCCGCATTGGGGGCAACGCCGGCCAGGGCTGCCCGGCGATCATCATAAAATCGGTGGACCAGCGCCGGCGCGCGCGCCAGCGCCTGTGGGGTGCAAACATCCTCGACGCGATGCCCCTCCCACAGGCCGCCCGGGCCGCGAAAGGTGGCAAGGCCACTTTCGGCGGAAATGCCGGCGCCGGTGAGGATGACGATCGTCGAATGGCGGTCCATCGTTGCTCGGTAACCGGCTTTGTCCGCAAAGGCCATAAACGCGGCTTTTTGATGCCAGTGGCAAAAAGCCCCCTGTTTTCCATGGCCGCTTTCTGCCATTTCGCGGATCGGGCTAACGCGATCCGTTTTGCCGTGCTTCGGGCGCGGCGGCGTATCGATCCGTTGCCCCAGAAACGATAATCGGAGCAGGCAGTGACGGCGATCGGAATTTACGGCAGCGCAGGGCGCATGGGACGGGCCATCGCGGCGGCCTTGTCTGATTATGGCGCCACCCTGGCCGGCGGCATCGATGCCGGCGGCGATCCGGCGCCGCTCGCCAGTCTTGCCGATGTGCTGGTCGACTTTACCGTGCCCGGTGCGCTCCCCGCCAATCTTGCCGCCGCCCGTGCCGCTGGCACGCCGATCCTGATCGGCACGACCGGCATCACCCAGGCCCACCGCGCGCTGGTCGCCGAAGCGGCGCAGGAGATCGCCGTGTTGCAGACCGGCAATACCTCGCTCGGCGTGACGTTGCTGGCCCGCCTGGTGCGCGAGGCCGCGGCGCGCCTGGACAGTAGTTGGGATATCGAGATCGTCGAAATGCATCACCGCGCCAAGGTCGATGCGCCCTCGGGCACCGCGCAGATGCTCGGCGAAGCCGCCGCCGCTGGGCGCGGCGTCGCGCTGGGCAATGTCAGCGTGGTCGGGCGCGCGGGGCTGAGCGGCGATCGCGCCGAGGGGACGATCGGCCTGGCGTCGCTGCGCGGCGGCACGGTGGCGGGCGATCATCAGGTGATATTTGCCGGCAATGGCGAACGGATCGAGCTTGGCCACCGCGCCGAGGATCGCGCGATCTTTGCGCATGGAGCGATCACCGCCGCCTTGTGGCTGGCGGGCAAGCCGGCTGGCAGCTATTCGATGGCCGAGGTGCTCGGGATTTGAAAAAAGCCGATATTGTCGACTTTTACGCGCGGCTTGCCGCCGATAACCCGCATCCCGAAACCGAACTCGAATCGGGCAATGCCTATCAGTTGCTGGTCGCGGTGGTGCTGTCCGCCCAGGCCACGGATATCGGGGTGAACAAGGCAACGCGGCTGCTGTTCGAGAGCGTCAAGACGCCCGAAGCGATGCTGGCCCTCGGCGAAGCGGGCCTTAAGGATCACATCAAGACGATCGGCCTGTTCAATACCAAGGCGAAGAACGTCATCGCCTTGTCAGCCGCGCTGATCGCCGATCATGGCAGCCAGGTGCCGGCGGACCGCGATGCGCTGGAAAGGCTGCCGGGCGTTGGCCGCAAGACCGCCAATGTCGTGATGAACGTGGCGTTCGGTGCCGAGACCTTTGCGGTCGACACGCATATCTTCCGGGTTGGCAACCGCACCGGGCTGGCGCCTGGCAAGACGCCGCTGGCGGTGGAGAAAAAGCTCGACAAGGCAACGCCCCAGCCGTTTCGGCTGCACGCTCATCACTGGTTAATCCTGCACGGTCGATATGTCTGCAAGGCCCGTACCCCCGAATGCTGGCGGTGCGGGGTCAGTGATCTGTGTGCGTTCAAGGCCAAGACGACGGTGCCCCGCCAACGGGCATCGGCGGCAGGGCCGGTGGACAAGGAGTAATCCGATGCGACGTCCGCTTATTGCCGTCACCGCGGCGGCCCTCTCGATCGGCGTGGGGATCGCGCTGTCGATCAATCCGGGCAGCGCCCGCAATCGTCGCGCCGTGCCGGTCGCGACGCCAGCCGGCAAAGCCGAATTCTGCATCCCGCACCGGCAGATCCGTGAATCGCTGGTGCGCAGCGATTCGGTGATCGATTTCAAGATGCTGGGCGGCAAAATCTATCGCGTGACGATCCCGGGCGGCTGCCCCGGGCTCGGATTTGAAGAACGCTTCGGCTATTCGACCTCGCTCGATCGGCTGTGCGCCAGCGACATTATCACCGTGTTGTATACCAGCCCGATCTCGAGCGGCGCGCGCTGTCCGCTCGGCCCTTTCCAGCCGGTCACCCTCGCTCCGCCCGAAAAATAGCGACGCTGCAAAAAATCTGGCGTCGCCTGCAAGGCTTTGCTAGGCGAAGCTCTCTAGGCACCCGTAGCTCAGCTGGATAGAGCGCTGCCCTCCGAAGGCAGGTGTCAAGTTGGTTGGGGTAGAAAAGGAAGTTAGAAAAGGTTCTATTTTCAAGGAATTAAAGGCTAATTCGGCGCAGCCTTCCCACTCTCAGAATTTCCGCGTAAGCACCGTGGAAGCATTGGCACCCGTAGCTCAGCTGGATAGAGCGTCGCCCTCCGAAGGCGAAGGCCACAGGTTCGAATCCTGTCGGGTGCGCCATTCAAAGAATTGCATTCTCATAGTAGGCGGTGGCAGAGGGCCGCCTCAACGAATTAGCGCAGCGCGGCCGGCAACAATCCCTCTCCACAAAGCGATCCCTGTTACGAGCCGTTCGCAGTCTGTTGGATAGGTAGACGAAGCCCAGCCCTGCGCTTGCTTAAGCTGAGTTGTTGCGATCCGACCCAGCGCTCTCGGAGAGAGCGCTAGCGCGCCACGTCGGGATCCTGTCATGTAAAGACCTATGGAGCCGCGATAGCCGAAATCCTGAAGCAGGAACATGAGCAGACTATCTAAGGTTTTGGAGATGTGGTCGTCCTTGGCGCGCCAGGTTTGCAGCGACAGAAATTCGCGACGCCAGCTCGGCCGAACATTCGGCAAATCCTCGGCCGTGCCGCCGACGGTCTTGGTAAGGACGTAGCGCAGCTGCCGTCGTTGCGTAACTCCTGCCCGAAGTCGGCTTCCGGTAGCCCTTTTTACACCGGGCGCTCCCGCCAGTTGATTGCTAGAGAGCGTAGAAGGTGACGCGATGTCAGTCACGCCAAGCATTTAGAAACCGTGGCGCTTAGTGATATAGCCTGATTTCGACGCCAGGCCATCAGGGAACGTGGATCTTGTCCTGCGTGCGCAAGTCGAAGTCGCTGGCATTGTGGCGTTCGTGCAATTGCTCCGACAGTTCACCGCTAACGCGGTTGACCATTCGCCCACGCTTCACGGCCGGGCGATCGGCGATGGCTGCCACCCAGCGCTGGACGTTGGCATATTCGTGGAGCGCCAGAAATTCCGCCGCGTTCCCGTAGAGCCGACCGAGCGCGACATTCCCATACCAACACCATGCCGCGATATCCGCGATCGTGTAATCGTCGCCCGCCAGATACGGGGTCTCGGCGAGACGGCGATCAAGCACGTCATATTGGCGCTTGGTTTCCATCGCGAACCGGTCGATCGCATATTCGATCTTGGTCGGCGCATAGGCGTAGAAATGGCCGAAGCCGCCGCCGAGATAAGGCGCGCTGCCCATCTGCCAAAAGAGCCACGACAGGGTTTCCGCGCGCTTGGCCGGCTCGGTCGGCAGGAAGGCGCCGAACTTCTCGGCCAAGTAGGTCAGGATGGCACCGGACTCGAAGACGCGGATCGGCGTGGGTCCCGATCGGTCGCGCAGCGCCGGGATCTTGGAGTTGGGATTGATCTCGACGAAGCCGCTCCCGAACTGGTCCCCCTGCTCGATGCGGATCGCCCAGGCGTCGTACTCGGCGCCCGTGCGCCCTAGCGCCAGCAACTCCTCGAGAAGGATCGTCACCTTCTGACCGTTCGGCGTGGCGAGTGAGTAGAGTTGCAGCGGATGCTCGCCTACCGGCAGGTCCTTGTCGTGGGTCGCGCCGGCGACCGGGCGGTTGATGGACGCGAACTGCCCACCGTTGGGCTTGTCCCACACCCAGACTTTGGGCGGGGTGTATTCCTGCTGATCGGACATGATGCACTCCTGGTATAAAATGTGTCGCGGCATTGCGTCGCGTATCGGCGGTCTGGTGATGCAGCGCTAGCCAGCCGCAAGTGCTTCGGTCTTCGCGATAGCCATCTGGAAGGTCGGACGGGCGTCGAGCTCGCCGAACCAGCGTGCCAAGTTGGGGGTCGCGTCGAAGTTGATGCCGACGAACTCGCGCTTCCACAGCCAGCCGAAGTTTGCCACGTCGGCGATGCTGAGCTCGTCGCCGGCGACGAACCTCTGCGTCGCAAGCAGCGCGTCGAGGACGCCGATCACGCGGTTCGCTTCGCCGAGGAATCGATCGATCGCAAGCGGGATCTGTTCCGGCGCGAACTTCTGGAAGAAGCCGGCATTCCCGAAGGCCGGTCCCATGGCTGTGCCATGGAAGAAGAGCTGCTCGAACACCCGTGCGCGCGGTGCGCCGGACCTTGGTAGGAGCTTCCCGGTCTTCTCGGCGAGATAGATCAGGATCGCCGCGCTCTCGCTCAGCAGGAGCGGACCGCCATCCGCTTCGTGGTCGATCAGAACAGGCACCTTGCCGTTGGGGTTCAGCGCAGTAAAGGCCGGATCCTTCTGGCCACCGGACCGGATGTCAATCGAGTGGAGCGTGTAGTCGAGGCCCATCTCCTCGAGTGCGATGGGCACTTTGACAGAGTTGGGTGTGGCGAATGCGTAGACGTCGATCATGGCGTATCCTCGTGTTGGCGGGAGTGTTCAGTAGACGAGTGACTGGGAGGCGCGCGCGGTGAGATTGGCCAGGATGCGGGCGGCGAGCAGTTCGGCTATCTGCAGGATAAGAAGGGCCTGGGCTGCGTACGGCATGTTGGCCTGCGCCAATGACGCGACCATCGACTCCGAGAAGCTGTAGAGCCTCTGGGCCTGGCTGAATGCAACGCGTGTCATGCGACAGCTAAGCCGCTTTGTGGCGCGCGAGCGCCGCCAGGGTCGCGGTGATCGTCGCCGGTTCGAGCCGGTTTCGGAAGTCGACATCGAGGTGGGCGAAGGCGATGATCCCGTCGCGGTCGATCACGTAGGTAGCAGGTACCGGCAGTAGCCAGCTGTCGTCGCCGTTGCGGTCGGGCAGGGCCTGGCCCAAGCTGGTGAAGATCGGGCGCAGGTCGTCGGCGAGGTCGAACGCGATGCCGAAGGACTTCGCGACGCGCGATCCCGTGTCGCTCAGTACCGGAAACGCGAGATCGTTCTTTTCGGCGGTGTTCAGGGATTCGCCCGGGGTCTGCGGTGAGACCGCCATCAGCGTGGCACCAACGGCACCGAATTCGGGCAGCACGTTCTGGAGGGCACGTAGCTCGAGGTTGCAATAGGGGCACCAGCCGCCGCGGTAAAAGCTCAGCACCACAGGACCCGAGGCGAGCACGTGGGATAGCCGCACCATACCGCCATGTGCATCGGTCAACGCGAAGTCCGGAGCGTGATCGCCCGCCTTCAGGGCAGCGTCGAGGATGCCCGAGGCACTTAAAGCGAGGTCCGCGTGGGACATTGCGGCCGCGATCGCGGCGGGCAGCTGCGTCATGAGGTCGGCGTCGAGGGTTTGAAGATCGCCTTGGAGTGACATCGTAGTTCCCTTCGGCAGTTGCTGCCGGTTCAGATGTGGCTCGACACGAGAAGGATGATTGCGGTGAACGTGAAGCTGGAGAGGCCAGCGAGCGTCGGGGTGAATCTGCGGATCATGGTCGATTTCCGTCGAAGGGGAGCGCCGAGGGCGAGGGGGAAGGCGCCCTCGGAGCAACTAGTAAGGCGGTTACGCGTCGGCTTTCAGGTGGCCCGGGGCGACCCACTCGACGCCCTTCATGAAGTCGTCGGTCGGCGTGTCGGCGAGATGGTTGGTGTAGTTCGAGATCAGCTTGGTCGCGGCGAGCACCAGAAGATCGAGCGCCGACTGGTTGGTGTAGCCGGCCGCCTTGAACGCGGTGACATCGGCTTCGCCGACGAAGCCACGGTTGCGCGTCAACTTTGCGGCGAAGCTGCGCAGCGCCTCGAGCTTAGGGTCGTCGAGCTCGCGGCCTTCACGGATGGCGTAGATGTCGGCGTCGGCGACCTTCGCCATCTTCGACAGATTGGTGTGGCCGGCCATGCAATAGGTGCACTCGTTCTCGTAGATGATCGCGAGGTAGGCGATGTTGCGCTCCTGCGGCGTGAAGCTGGTCTTCTCGGCGATGCCCCAGAGCGTGGCGTAGGCCTCGAGCGCCGCCGGGCTGACAGCGAGGACGCGGTTGAGATTGGGCACGAAACCCCAAGCCTTCTTCACGCCGTCGAGCAATTCCGACGATCCGGCGGGGGCGGTTGCAGTGTCGAGCAGTTCGAAGCCATTGATGGTCAAGGTCGGTCTCCTGAGTGGTTCGGAGCCAGCCTCACTGCTGGCGTGCCACCCAAATGATCCATTCATCGCGCTTCCAGAAGCCGGGCTGTGGCGATATGATCTATGCTCCAAAGGAATATATTTCGGAGCTGCTCATGGACCGACTGCACGCGATGGAGGTCTTCGTTCGGGTCGTGGAGACAGGGTCCTTCTCTGCGGCCGCGCGCGATCTGCGAATCGGTCAGCCCGCCGTCTCGAAGCTAATTGCGGCGCTGGAGGATCGGCTCCAAGTTCGCCTCCTCGTTCGTTCGACCCGTCACCTCCACCCGTCTGAGGCGGGACATGCTTTCTATGAACGGGCGCGGCGGACATTGAGCGAAGCCGACGAGGCCGACAGCGCGGCGCGGGGTGAAGGTTCGGGCCTCGAGGGCCGGCTACGGGTCTGCTCGTCCGTCACCTTCGCGAGGCTACACGTCGTGCCGCGCATCGGGGCGTTCATGGAGGCGCATCCCAACCTCAGCCTCGATCTCGTCATGGACGATCGCTACGTCGACCTACTGGAGGAGAACATCGACGTCGCGCTGCGCGCAGGCGAGCTATCGGATTCGAGTCTGACGGCCCGCAGGCTCGCCACCTGCGATCGCTACGTGGTCGCCAGCCCCGCCTATCTTGACCGCATGGGGACGCCTGCCACGCCGATCGACCTGCTCGCGCACACCGCGATTGTCTACACGCAGGGGCTGGTAGCTGAGGAGTGGCGCTTCCGCTGTGGGACCGCGGATACGTCGGTGCGCATTCCCACCCGGCTCTCGTTCAGCGCGGCCGAGGGGGTGCGGGAAGCGGTGATCGGAGGGCTTGGCCTCGCGATAAGCTCGCGCTGGATGATGGAGCCCGAGCTCGCCAAGGGAATCGTCGTGCCGGTGCTGACCGAATGGAAGCTCCCAAGCGCCGATTTGTGGGCTCTCCATCCGAGCGGACGGCTGCCTACCGCGAAAGCGCAAGCCTTCGTCAGCTGGTTTTCCGAGACCTTCTCGAGACAATAGCCTGCAGCAACGATCGGAGGCCGTAGCCTCCTAGAATTTCTCCGACCACGGACGAACATCCATCTCGTGCGACCAGGCGCTGCGGGGCTGCCGGTGCAACTGCAGATAAAGCTCGGCAATCGCGTCCGGCGCGAGGAGGGAGTCCGCGCCACGCTCGTCAATGAGATTTTGATAGCGTTCGGACTCAATCTGCCCGTCAATGATCACGAAGCCGATATGGATGCCTTGGGGTCCCAGCTCGCGAGCCATGCTCTGGGCGAGTGCGCGCAGGCCGAACTTCGGAACGGCTAGGTTCGCGAAACCGGCGCTACCGCGCAGTGCGGCCGTTGCACCGGAGAAGATGATCGTGCCGTGCCCGCGCTTGATCATCCGCCGCGCTGCCGCCTGCCCGACGAGCAAGCCGCCGAGGCAGCCGATACGCCAGCATCGCTCAAAGTCGGAGGGATCGATATCGAGGACGTTGGCCTTTTCAAAAGCGCCTGCGTTAAAAATCACGAGATCCGGTTCTCCGAGATCACGGTCTATCGCTTCGAAGACGCTGTTAACGTCGTCGCTGTTCGAGACGTCTGCAGCATAAGGGCGGATGCCCCCGGCGTCGCTGGGCCCGATCAGTGCATTCAGCTTTGCTGCGTTGCGAGCTACCGCACCGACCTGCATTTTCTCTTCCGCAAAGCGCTTCACCAACGCCCATCCCAGCCCCGGTCCGACGCCGAAGACGATAGCTGTTTGTCGTTCTGCCATGTCGATCACTCCTACGTGCTCAAAAAGTCTATCTCTTCCAAGTTCTTGGCTTGATCAGGATCCAGAAAATCATCAGATGCGAGACGAGCACCAGTGGGGCGTAGAAGGTATAGACATACCAGAATGTGGCGAGGTTGAAGCTTGGAACATTCAAGTTCAAGACGCCGCGCAGTCCATTCAGAAGGTCAAGGAATCCCCAGCTATTAGTTACCCACACCAGCGGAATGGCGAGTTTCCAGCCGCTCCGCAAAGCGAAGATGCAGACAAGGGCCATCGCTGCTTCCACGAGATCGCCGTAGGCTGCGCCGAGAAGAAACCCCCTTGGCAAGTTCGGATCGACCATGCCTGTGACCAGCAAGGTCATTCCCACATAGCGGGGCACATTAACAAAGAGCAGTATAGTTAGAGCGGAATCGCGGGAAGTTTTTACTAGCGACGGCCAAACGTACCAGACTGCAACCAGCGTGAGGACAAACGCACTCGTTAGAATCTGCATCCAGAATATCGGGACGTTTTCCACTATCCTACTCCTCCTAATTTTAAGGTCATTACTGAACCTTGTTGTACCGTAGTAACTATGGCAAAGTGTTAATCCTCATATCTTCCAGGATTTGGATTTGATCAAAATCCAAAAAATCATCAATTGTGAAACGATCACCAAGGGACCGTAAAAGACGTAGATGTACCAAAGCGTGTCGAGGTTGAAGCTTGGGACATTCAGCGCGAAGGTGCTGCGCAACCCGTTCAGCAGGTCCACCAATCCCCACAGGCTGAAGGCCCACACCAAGGGTACGGCAAAACGCCAGTTGCCTCGAAGGGCAAAGATTGACGCTAGGGCAAGCGCTGCGGCCAGGAGATCGCCGTATGCCGCGCTAGAAAGGAAGGCACCCGGCAGGTTCGGGTCGACCATACCCTTAACCAGCAGTGTCATGCCCAAATATCGAAACACGTGCACAAAGAGAAGAATAATTAGCGCCGAATTGCGGGAAACCCTGATAAGCGCTGGCCAAACGTACCACACCGCGATGAGCGTGAGGACGATGACAGTCGTAAGTATCTGAATCCAGAATATCGTGACGTTGTCCATCATTAGTTCAATGCTCATACGGACCTCCCTCCCAAGACAAGAAAACTTGCTTTACAAGGAAAGCTCTGATTCCTTGATGTTAGCGATAGGACCAAGGATTGTCGGATCGAATTCTTTGAGAAGGTTTCGTTCGAACAACCGCTTTGGCAAGTCGGGATTCGCCAGGGCTCCACGGGCGATAGTTACGATATCTGCACCGTCGTTCAGCGCGGCCACCGCCTGCTCAATATTGTGAAGACTGCCATTGGCAAGAATCGCTACTTTTGGAGCGTGACGCTTGGCCAGATTCATGAGGGATGAGCCGGATGGAGAAAATGCCGGCCGCCATGCTTCGAACTCGGTCACATGGATGAAGTCGGCACCCGCATCGGCTAGACCACCGAAGATGATTTCGGCGTCACGCTCCGCGCCGGCCCACTTGTGGTGGTAATCGTTCACCTTACCTTGCGAGATGCGTACGCCAACGGGCACCTTGGCGCCAACCCTTGCACGAACCGCTTTGAACGTTTCGACGACCAGCCGCATCCGGTTCTGCACGGAACCGCCCCACTGATCCGCTCGGCTATTGGTGTAGTCGGTCAAAAATTGGTCCAGAAGATAACCATTGGCGCCATGGATTTCGATCGCGTCAAATCCTGCCAACTCGATGGCGCGCCCCGCTGAACCGGCAAAGCTGGCGATGGCGTCGGCAATCTGCATCTCTGTCATCGCAACTGGCACAGCATATCGGCCTTTGCCGCCATAAAACGCCATCTGTTCGCCCTTAGGCTGGAAGGCTGACGGACCGACCGTTTCGCCGCGAAAGCGATTGCTTTGGCCGATCGCGCCGGCATGCATGATCTGCGCGATCGCGAGGGCGCCGTGCGCCTTGATGCCACTGACGACTGGCTTCCACGCATTGGCCTGCGCTTCGTCGCTCATGCCCGGCTGATTGGCGTACCCCTGCGAGAACGCCTGATCGGTGTAAATGCCTTCGGTGCTGACCACCCCGAATCCACCCCGCGCGAAACGCTCATAGTAGCGGGTCATCGTCTCAGTTGCCCGGCCGGCCTCGGTCGCGGTGACCCGCGTCATCGGCGCAACTGACAGGCGGTTCTTTATGGTATGGCCGTTTATAACGATCGGCGTGAAAAGAGAGCTGACATCAGTGTTCATCGTGAAAACCTCCAAAAGCATAGATCGAGCGCATGAGAACGAAAACTGGTTCGATCATCGCTTGCTGGAGCTAGGACTACTTTTTCTGAATGAGGCGCGGAAGATAGAGTGGACGATAAGGAGTGTAGCGCTTATCGTTATAATATGGACCTTTTGGATGTAGCCCTGTTCCGTGCCATTGCGTCCACAGGCAGTATGTCTGCTGCGGCTCGTCAGATGGGCACGACTCCGATGTCGGTCAGCCGCAGGTTGGCAGGCCTAGAGGCCGAGTTAGGCGCGCGCTTGTTCCACCGCACGACGCGCTCGCTAGCCATGACCCCCGAGGGAGAGGCCTTCTTGCCTCACGCCGTTGCCCTCATAGAAGCCCGTGATTCCGCATTTGAATCAGTGTCCTCGAGCGGCTCCGTCCTTTCGGGCGTGTTGAAACTCACGGCACCAAACGTCATCGGTCACTCCGTCGTTGTCCCGATCGTGGCCAACTTGATCGCCGACAATCCCGCGTTGCGCGTGGATCTGACTTTGAGCGACGGCGTCATCGACATCGCGACGACGGGATTAGACGTGGCCGTTCGCGTAGCGGTGATGGAACCTTCGGAATTGATAGCAACGAGGGTCGCCGACAATCCATTCACACTCTGCGCGTCGCCGGACTACATCGCACGTTTTGGAGAACCCACTACGACAGAAGACCTGGTGGCCCATCCATGCATAAAGCTTCACGCAATGGACCATTGGCCATTCACGCGAGGTGGCGAAACACACCGAGTTAGGATTGGTGGCCCGCTATCGGCCAGCACCGTCGATGCGGTTCGGGCAGCCTGTATCGCGGGGGTTGGCATCGCCATGCTGACCTATTGGGACGTCCACGAGCAAATCGCACGCGGAGAGCTGAGGCGCATTGTTTTGGCTGACGTCAAACCGCTGGAAGTCGGGATTTGGGCGGTGATTCCGACCCGCACGCACGTGCCCGCCCGTGTGCGGGTATTTATCGACACTTTGCGAACTCGGCTACATTCTGGCGTTGCTGAACGGTTCATGTGACCACAATGCTGGTCATCCTCAAACTGCGGAGTAAGTCCTGGTCAAACCGGGTGGCTGATATAATTCTTTCTGCTGACTGCTGACTGCTGACTGCTGACTGCTGACTGCTGACCGCTGACCGCGAGGTCCGTCCCTTTGCACGCGGTATCATTGTCCACCTGGCTTCGCCTTCCCGGTACAATCGACGCCGTAGATTCCGTGGAGAAAGATCCCAACTGCGGAGGTCACGGCTGCATCGGCCTCGGCAGGTGAAGGCGGCGGACAAAGGCCAAGAACCACCCGCAGGTGAAGATTGTCGCGAAACATGCCGACAAAGTGGTCGGCAGCCCAGTGACAATCGTCGAGTTGGATCTCGCCGCGGTCCCGTGCTTCTTCCAGCACTTCGGCAAGGCGGTCTGAAGCGCGGCCTGCCCCCTTTTCGTAGAATGCCTTGGCCAATTCCGGGAAGCGGATAGCTTCTGGCATGATCGAGCGATAAACCCCGATCAAACCCGGCGACATGTAGATCTCCAAGAGTCGGCGCCCGAACTCGAGCAGGATTTCGCTCAGATCCTTGTTGCCAAATTGCTCGACGGAAAGAGCGGAAACGGCACTCGCCGCTCTTTCGGATACAAGCGCAGTGAAGAGGCCCTCCTTGTTACCGAACTCGCTGTAGATGTTCCGCTTCGAGCCTCCGATGCGCTCGATAATCGCGTCGATGCTGGTCGCGGCGTAGCCCTGCTCAAAAAACACCTCGGCTGCAGCTTCGAGGATGGCGCTACGCCGATCGTCCTGGGAGGGGCGCTTGGAACGGGCAGTTGAGGGCATCGGTCACTCCATAATTTGCCTCTTGACTGGTACGGTACGTTACCTTACCTGTCAACAGTGGTAACGATCATTACCAAGGACTGACCGATGCGGCGAATAGCGACTTTCATGATGCTGGCTGGATTAAGCGGGTGCGCTACCGTGCCCGATCTCGGCGCCAGGCCGCAGCCAGCCCAGCCAGACGCATTTGCGTCAGCGCGGTCTCTTGCGGGGACATCGCGGGACTGGCCGTCCGATAGCTGGTGGCAGGACTTCGGCGATCAACAACTCGACGCGCTGGTAACCGAAGCGCTGAAGGATTCGCCTACTGTTGACCAGGCCACGGCTCGCATCCGGATCGGGGTAGCGCAAGCTGAGCTCGCCAGAGCCGCGCTCATGCCGAGCGTCGGAGCAACAGCGACGGCACAGGACGTGCGCATAACGCAGAGCGTCGGCTTGCCCACCGACGGCAACTGGCACTGGCTGATGGCCGGGCTCGTCAGTCTCAATTACGACCTCGACCTATGGGGAAAGAACCGCGCTGCATTGCGGGCAGCGGTCTCCCAAAAATCCGCCAGTGAAGCCGATGCAGCGACGGCACGCATCACGCTGGCGGCTGCGGTTTCAACTACCTATGTCGATTTCGCCCAGCTGCTGGTGCGTCGGGACGTTGCAGCCGACGCCGCGCGTATCCGCCGCGAGACGCGAGATCTCGTTGCGCAGCGATTCGACGCCGGCCTTGAACCTCGCACTTCAATGGAGCAGGCTGAAGGTAGCGTCGAAACCGCCGAGGCTCAGCTGGCGGCTATCGACGAAGCCATTAGCCTAAATCGCAACGCCCTTGCGGCTCTGGTTGGCGCGGGGCCGGACCGCGGGCTGTCGATTGTCGCGCCGTCGCTTACGGACCGGAGGCCGACCGCGCTTCCCGCCAACATTCCGATCGAGCTGGTCGGTCGCAGCCCGGAAGTCGTGTCGGCTCGCTGGCGGGTAGCGGCAGCGGCGGAGCGCATAGGGGTCGCACGCGCCGGCTTCTATCCTAATGTCAATATCAGCGGCCTGATCGGGCTGGCGTCCTTCGGCCTCAGCAATCTGGTCAGTTCCCGATCGTTGATCGGTTCGGTCGGGCCCGCGATCAGCCTGCCGATCTTCGATGGCGGGCGGCTCAGCGCCAACTATCGAGGCGCCCGCGGCGACTACGACGCGGCAGTCGCGAGCTACAATGAAGAGCTGCTCCAGGCGCTCCACCAAGCGGCGGACGCGGCGACGTCGCTCCGCACACTCGCGATGAGGGTCGAACGCACCAACGCAGCACTCTCCCGGCAGGAAGCGGCCTATCGCCTCGCCCGCCTGCGGTACGAGGGCGGTCTGTCTGGTTATCAGTCCGTTCTGATCGTCGAGGATGCACTCCTGGCAGCGCGCGAGCAGTCGGCGGCGCTCCGCCTGAGAGGCTTCGTGCTCGACATTGCTTTGGCCAAAGCCCTGGGGGGTGGCTTTCGCGCACCCGTCCTTACCGGAAACACCAACTCACCATCAAGGATCGACCGATGACGGATGCAGCTGTGCTGGACGAGGATCACCCCACCGCAAGCGACCAGCCTCTACTCAGGGCGCATAAGCGGAAGCGCTTGATTCTCCTGCTCGGGGTGGGCCTGATCGCTATCGCGGCTTGCTGGTGGATAGGGTCGACCTTGGTCGCGGTGGACTCCGAGAGCACCGGGGACGCCTACACGAATGTCGAGGTTTCGCAGGTGACGCCTTTGGTTGGCGGCCCGGTGAAGCGTGTGCTCGTCGTGGACAGCCAGCCCATCCATGCGGGCGACCTGCTCGTCGAATTGGACGACACCGATCTGCGGCTCGCCGTCGACCAGGCGCAAGCGGCGCTTGGACGCGCGCGACGGCAGGTGCGCCAAGTGCGGGAAAACGACGCGAACCTTGCGGGTCAGGAAGACGTGCGGGAAGCCGATCAGGCAACCGCGCGCGCTGATCTGCTCAGGGCGCGGGCCGACCTCGACAAAGCGGTCCTTGATGAACAGAGGCGGCAACGGCTCGCTGGCCCGGGCGCGATCTCGCAGGAGGAGTTGAGCGACTCGCAGACTGCCGTCCGGGTTGCACAGTCGGCGGTGTCGCAGGCCATGGCGCGGATCGCCGCTGCACGGGCCGGCCGAGCTTCCGCAGGCGGCGCTCGTCGCGCAAATCAGGCGCTGTTCGATGATGCCACCATTGAAACGAATCCCGAGGTGCTCGCCGCCCAGGCGGGGCTCAATCAGGCGCGGATCAATTTGGCTCGCGCAGTGATCCGGGCTCCTGTTGACGGCGTTATCGATCAACGGCGAGTCGCCGTCGGGCAGCGCGTGCAGCAGGGCGTTCCGGTCATGATCGTGGTGCCCGTCGAGAACATCTATGTCGAAGCCAACTTCAAGGAGGTTCAGCTCAGCCGCGTCCGGCTTGGCCAGCCTGTACGGATAACCTCGGACCTTTATGGGTCCGATGTCGTCTACCGTGGTCGCGTCACCGGTTTTGCCGGCGGCACGGGCTCGGCGTTTGCAGTGCTCCCGGCGCAGAACGCGACCGGCAACTGGATCAAGGTGGTTCAGCGGCTCCCGGTGCGTATCCAGCTAAACCCGGCCGAGCTCAAAGCGCATCCGCTCCGCGTCGGGCTCTCGATGCATGCCGCGATCGACATCTCCGGAGCGCACTGAGATGGCGGCAAACGATAGAGGGCGCGCGGGTGCCGGTTGTCTGCCCGGCGTAGCGACCGCCTCCGCCAACCGAGGCGGCGCCACGCGCACGCAGACAGTGATCGCGGTCGGCGCGCTGACGGTCGCCGCCTTCATGGACGGTTTGAACGCGACGATCTTCGACATAGCCGGCCGACACATCGCTGGCTCCGTCTCCGCGACGCCGGACGAAGCCGCTTGGCTGAACCTCGCGTATTTCATGGCCAAGGTCTGTGGTCTGCCGATGACCGCATTTTTGCTTACTTGGCTCGGAACGCGGCGATTGCTGAGCTGGGCGATCATCCTTCTCATGATCGGTTCGGCCGGATGCTCGCTGGCACCCAACCTCGGTCTTCTGGTCATCTGCCGCGTGCTGCAAGGATTGTCCGGGGCCGCGATCATCGTCGGCGGCCAAAGCTGGCTGTTCGGGCGTTTCGAACACAACCAGCAGGGCCTGATCCAGGCCATCTTCGCGCTGGGCGCCATCATGGCGCCGACCACGGCGGCCCCCGCTATCGCCGGTGTTATCACCGACGCTGTTTCCTGGAACTACGTCCTTCTGCTCAATCTGCCCGTCGGTCTCCTCGTGCTCGTAGCCATACCGCTGATCGCGCCATGGCGCTCCGTTACCGTCGTCAAACCGGATTGGCTTGGCATCGCCTTGATCTGCTTAGGCTTGGCGGCCTTGGTCTACGTGCTTGTCGAGGGGAGCCGATGGGATTGGTTCGAGGACACGAAAATTATAGCACTCAGCTTGGTCGCGGGAGCTGCGCTCTCAGCTTGCCTGCTCTGGCAGCTTAGCCCGAGGAATCGCTCGCCCCTGACTGACCTGCGGATCTTTCGCCATGAGGAATTCGCATTCGGCTTCGTCGTGAGCTTCGTGGCCGGTTTCGCGTTGTTCGGCAGCGCGTTCCTGATCCCGGCCTTCACTCTTGAAGTTCTGCAGTTCCCGGCCCGCGATGCCGGCCTGGTGCTGCTCCCAAGCGCTCTGACGGTAGGGCTCGGACTGGTGACGAGCGGCGCTGTCATCCAGTTCTTGCGAGCACCGCCGGTGGTCATCGTACCGTTCGGGATCGTCATCTTCATGACCGCCATGTGGCTCCTCTCGGGCTCGAATGCTGAAAGCGGCTACACCGATCTCATGCCGACCTTGGTGCTGCGCGGGTTCGGAATGGGTCTGTTGTTCATCGCCGTTACGATCATATGCCTCGGCGATCTCACCGGAGCCGAAATCCCGCACGGTGTTGGCCTGTTCAACCTTGGACGGCAGATGGGAGGGCTGATCGGCGTCGCCTTTCTGGCGACCTCCCTGGAGCACCACATGGCGCTCAGCCGCACAGCGCTCGTCGACCATCTTAGGCCCGGAAATCTGGGGGTTGAGCAAGCGCTCTCAGGTGGCGGTTTCTCACCGGAGCAAGTCCAGCCGGCCGCGCTTGCTACGCTTGATCGCCTGGTAAGCGGCCAAGCGGCTGCGATTTCCTTCAACGAGGCATTTCTGTCACTTGCGCTGCTCTTCATGGTCGCGGTCCCATGCCTCCTGGCGGTGAAGATTACCCTGGCTCTGCTCGGCCGTAGACGGAGGCAAAAAGCTGACGAGGCACGTATGGGGCGCCGGACCCATGCGGTCAGTAGCTGATACGTCCGCGTTGGTTGCCGAGGCCGTGCCGCCCGACATCGTAGCACTTCGCTTTGCCGTCCTTGCTGCAGACACGCTAAGCTTTGCTCGCGCGGCCGCTCAATTGCGCGTGAAGCAGAACACATTAAGCAGGCGCATTGCGTTGCTGGAGGCGCGCCTCGGGCTGAAGCTCTTCGAACGGTCGACCAAAGGCGCAGTGCCGACCGAGGCGGGCTTAACTTTCATCGACGCCGCGCGCCACATCTTGACAGATCTTGAAGCCCTAAACTCAAGCGGACTTTCCCTCGGCGCAGGCCAGGTGGGGAAATTACGACTGGGCTTCTCCACGTCCCTAGCGGCCGGAAATATGCGTTCCCTGATCGTCGATTTCGTAGGCCGTTATCCCGAATTGCGTCTGGTCAATGTGGAGGGTGATCGAACCCGCCTGACACAAGCACTTCACGCGAGAACGGTAGATTTCGCTGTCATTAGCGGAAATCTTCCGGAAATCGAATTCCAACGACGTGCGATGTGGAGCGAGCGCGTGATGGTCGCCTTCCACGAGCAGCATCCACTAGCGAAAAAGGAGAGGATCCATTGGCCCGATCTTCGCGCGGAGCGATTCATCCTCCCGCGTCAAGATCCCGGGACCGACCTCGCCGATCTTGTCAAGGCGCGGTTGGGTGAACCTGGTTGGAAGCCCGATGTCGAAACGCAAGAAGTCAGCCGGGAAAACGTTGCCAATATCGTGCCGATTGGTCGATACAGCACATTGACTACCGATACTGCGCTTGGGCGTATACTGCCTGGGCTGGTCCTTCGCGAGATCCATGAGATAGCCGGCCAAATTTGCCACATCGTCTATGCCGGCTACTGGCGAGCTGACAATTCAAGCCCGGCGCTAGCCCGGCTCCTCAAACTCGTCGATGAACGCTATCCGGCCTGAGACGATCGCCGGCCTTTCCTGAACCCGCGATCGGTCGCCATGAAGCGTGCGAGCATTGGCGCCACGAGCCGCGCCGGCTCAATTGGCGTGGCCTCCGCGGTTTCACGGGCGAGTGCTTCGCCATAAGCGATAAGGTCGCGATGCACGGCAGCGGGGAGCTCGACCGTCAGCTTGATCGGACGTTCCTCGGTGATGGCGCCGAGCTTGAGCGCGCTCATGGGGTGGTCCTCCAGGGCTCGATCACGAGATCGCGGCTGACCAGGACGCGTACCGGAAAACCCGGACGTATGGTAAGCGTCGGTGGGATATTGAGCTGGTGCCGCACGATCTCCTGACCGGCCTGATTAAACGTGGTCTGCCCGCCCTCCCGCAAGGCGCGAACGAGGTCGTCGTCGCTGTTCGTCGCCAGCTCGGCGCCGAAGCTCAACAGGGTCGAGAGGCCCGCCGCCTTGGCGAGCCCGGTCCAATGTTCATCAACCTTGTCTTCAAGGCCACCGAACCCGGCGGCGTCGCCGGCCGGCTGTCGTTCGAGTACGATCGAGCGGCCGTCGGGAAGGATCAGCCGTGTCCAGGCCAGCAGAACCCGGCGCTGGCCGAAGCCGACCTGATCGTCATAATCGGCGATCAGGCGCGAGCCTTGCGGGACCAGCAGGATCCGCCCGGTGGGGCTGTCATAGACATTCTCGGTCACTTGCGCGGTGACTTGGCCGGGCAGGTCGGAGCGCAGCCCGGTGATCAGAGCCGCCGAGATGACGCTGCCAGCCTGGACCACATAGGGCGAGACCGGCGCGGTCAGCCGCTCGGCGCTCGTCGTGCGATGATCGACCTCGCCGTTGAGGAAGGCGCGCCGGGCGCTGCCAGCCGGTGCAGCGGCCGGTGTGGCAGTCGCGGGCGCCGCCGCCGGTATCGCCCCGGCAAGCGCGCCCAGCGCCGGCAACGAAAGGTCCGACCCGGCAAGCCCCGGTCCGCCAGCGGACCCAGCGCCGCGACCGCCCGACGCCTGGCCGCCGAGAAAGACGCCGCTGGTCCGCGCGGAATCGCGCTCCTGCAGCGCCCGTTGGCGGGCCGCCTGGGCGGCGGTTTGCGCTGGCGTTGGCGGCGAGGTTGCCCCCGGCCGGCCCATCGGCGACGGCGGAATCGTCTCACCGCGCTGCTGGGCGCTTACGATCGGTCGGCCAAGATCGCCGGGTAAAGGTGGCCCCAGCTTCGGGACGTCACCGTAATCCTTGGGCGCGCTGGTGATGGCCTCGGCAGTGGTGCGGCTGTCGGTATTGTAGAGTTCTTCCGCTGTCTTCTTGGTGGGCGGCTGCAGGGCATAGATCAGGGCGCCGCCGATCCCGACGCAGGCCACCGTGCCCATGGCGGCGAGCGCGCGGCGCGACAGCCGCATGACCCTGGGCGGCTGTCCGCGCAGGCGCAGGTCGGGCGGCGGCTCGTTGGCGAGCGGCCGATCGCCGCCGTCATCCCCGTCCCGGTCGATATCGCTCATCGCCGTGACCTCCCGTCGGTGCGCTCGATCCGCACGCGCTGGGTGGAAGCCTTGTCGCCCATCTTCAGCTCGGCGGCGGCGAATAGGCGGTCGACGATCATGTGGTGGCCGTTGACGCGGTAGTTGACTAGTTCGCCGTCGCCGCCCGCTCCGATGACGAACAACGGCGGCATCTCGCCCTGGCCAACGCCAGCGGGAAACTCGATATAGACTTGGCGCCCGTCGTCGAAGGTGCGCAACGGCCGCCATGGCGGCTGGTCGCCCTCGATCCGGTAGCGAAAGTTGAGCGCTGCGACGTCGATCCCCGACGCGACGGGCGCAGCCGCCGCCGCGGCGACATTCTGGCCTCGGAGCGCGATTAGGCGGTCTTGCGGATAGGCCCAGGAGACGGAAGCCATATAGGTGGCTGATGTCGCGCGCAGCTCGAGGTGATAGGTGCGACGATCGGTGTTGATGACCAGGTTGGTCGACAGGTCCGGGCGCGTCGGCTTGACGAGGATGTGGACCTTCAGGCTCAGCCCGGCGCCGCTGGTCGTGTCGCCGATCACCCAGCGGACCGTGTCCCCGGCTGCGACGGGACCGGCCCCGACGAGCTGCTCGCCCTCCTGCAGCGCGATGTCGGTCACCTGGCCGACGGCGGTATAGACCTGAAAGAGTGCTCCGTCGGTCCACGGATAGACTTGGATCGCATTGATGAAGCCGTCGCGAACCGGCTCGATCCGGGCGGCGAGATTGGCGGCGCCGACCCTGTCGCGCGGGTCCGCCGGCTCGGGAGCCCTTGGCGCACTGGTGACCGGCTTAAGTTGTCCCGGTAGCGGAACCGCCTGCGGGATGGTGACGATCTCAACCGGCTTGGGGGGGTCGGCTGGCGGCGTCTCCACCGCCGCAACGGCGGGTGCATCATAGTCGATCGCCGGCGGCCGCTTGCCGTGACTGGCGCAGCCGCCCAGCGCGACGATGGCGAGCGCCAGCGGCGCATGGGCTGCGATACGGCGATACGACGATACGGAAATGCGCGCTTGCGAGGACGCGCGGCGACGCGACGGTGCGGTCATTGGGACAACTCCTTCGACCAGTTGATGGCGTTGACGAACAGCCCGAGCGGGTTCTTGCGGAGCGCATCGGGGCTGTGCGGTGGCTGGATCACTACCGTCAGGATCGCCGACCAGCGCTCGGTCGAGGCGAGGCTGCCGTCTTGATAATGCCGCTCGACCCAGGCGACGCGGAAGCTCGACGGCGACGCGCGGATCACGCTGGAGACGTCAACCGCGACCTGGATTTTGCCGATGGTGGCGAACGGGTCGTTGGCGCGGGCATAGTCGTTCAGCGCGAGCGCGCCCTTGTCTGTGGTGAAATCGTAGGCGCGCAGCCAGTTCTGCCGCACCACGATCGGGTCGGCCGCGACCGAGCGCACGTCCTCGATGAAGCGCGCCAGGTGGAAGGCGATCTGGGGATCGGTCGGCCGATAATCGGCGGTGGCGGGCTCGACCGCGCGCGCCTCGCCCAGTTTGTCGACCTCGACCACCCACGGCACGATGCTGCCATTAGTCGCCTGCCAGATGAGGCCGCCCGCCAGGCCACCGCACATTGCGAGCGTTCCGAAGAAAGCGAGCCGCCAGTTGCGCGCCTGGACGCGGGCCGATCCGATCCGATCGTCCCAGACTTGGGCGGCGCGTTGGTAGGGCGTCTCAGCGTCGGGCGTCTTGCCATAGCGGGTGGTTGGGCGTCGGAACATCGCATCAATCCTTGCTGCTGACATCGACCGCCGCGCCCGACCCGCCGCCATCGCCGCCGCGCAGCGTGTGGGCGGCGATCGTCGTGCCATGGGTCATGGTTTGGCGGTGGCGCATCGCGCGCGCCCAGGCGGGAGGCCCGGCTGTGGCGTCACCGGGAGTGCCCGCCGGGCTGGCGGACAGTCCCATCGCGGCCCGGCCGCCCTCACGGTAGTTCGCGCGCATCGCCTCCGCGGAGCGGCGCAGCGGCGACATGGCGGCGCTGCCGGCATTCTGCACGACCGCGCCAAGTCCCGAGGCGACGCCGGATGCACCGCTGCGGCCGGCCGAACCCAGGGCATAGGAGGCGGCAGCACCTCCCGCCGTGCGGGCGCCGAGCGCCGCCGCGCCGCCGATGGCGGCGCCGGCCGCGCCCGCCGCCATGCCGGCCCCGGCTGCGCCGGCGGCCGCGACACCGCCTGCGGCGAGCACGGTTCCGGCCGCGGCGCCAGCGCCGAGCTGCGGGCCGCCAGAGACGATGCCGGTGGCGATGCCGGGACCGAAGATGCCGAGGCCAAGCAGGCAGATCGAGGCGAGCACGATCGTCATCGCGTCCTCGATCGTCGGCTGCGCGCCGCCGAAGCCGGCGCGGAATTCGTCGAACAGGGTCGAGCCGATGCCGATGATCACGGCCAGCACCAGCACCTTCACGCCGGACGAGATGACATGGCCGAGCACGCGCTCGGCCATGAAGCTGGTCTTGCCGAACAGGCCGAACGGGATGAGGACGAAGCCGCAGAGCGTGGCGAGCTTGAATTCGATGAGGGTGATGAACAGCTGCACCGCGAGGACGAAGAAGGCGAGCAGCACGATCACCCAGGCGAATAGCAGCACGGCGATCTGGATGAAGTTCTCGAAGAACGAGACGAACCCCATCAGGCCGGAGATCGAGTCGAGGATCGGCTTGCCGGCGTCGAGGCCGACTTGCGCGACGCGGCCGGGCTGGAGCAGCTGGGCGGTCGTCATGCCGCTCGCGGAGGCCTTCAGGCCGAGCCCTGCGAAGCTTTCGAAGACAATCCGGGCGAGGTTGTTCCAGTTGCCGATGATGTAGGCGAAGATCCCGACGAACAGGATCTTCTTGATGAAGCGCGCAAGGATGTCGTCTTCGGCGCCCCAGCTCCAGAACAGGGCCGCAAGCGTCACGTCGATGACGATCAGCGTGGTCGCGACGAATCCCACTTCGCCGCCGAGCAGGCCAAAGCCCGTGTCGATGTAGCGGGTGAAGACCTCGAGGAAGCGATCGATGACGCCGGTGCCGCCGCCCATGGCTCAGGGCTCCTTGGTTGCTGTGTCGGCGGCCAGGCTCGCCTCGGGTCGCGCGCCGGGCGCGAGGAAGCGCCGCCGATTCTCGGCCCAGGCGCGCAGGCACGCCGGATCGGACGCGCCCGCCTCGCCGATCCCCTGGCATCGCCGCATCTCGGCGATCAGGGGATCGGCCGGAGCCTCCGCGATCGGCGCCGTCGGCACCGCGTTCCGGCCATCGGTCTTGGGCCGGCTCATCTCGATCGCCGTCATGGTGATCGCGATCGCCACGAAGATGATGGCGCCGATCCGAGCGAGGAGCTTGGTGTCCATCGCGATGCCCCTAATTGTGGAACATCGTCACGGTGGTCGGCGTGTAGCCGTTCGGCTGGTTGAGGAAGCGGCGCATCTGCTCCTGAGCCTGAGCCTGAGCCGCCGCTTTCTGCGCCATGTCGAGCGCCTGCGCCCGGCCTTGGGCGGCGAGGAGCGCGGTCAGGTCCGAAAGCTGCTGGGATTGAAGGGCGAGCAGTTGATTGCCGGCCTGGGCGGCCTGCAGCGCTCCGGTCGCCGACTGACTCGACGTGACCAGCTGATTCATCGTCGTGCGGGCGCCGTCGATATTGCCGACGACGCCCGCCTGGACCTTGAGCGCGTCCTCGAACGATGCCACCGAAGTCTGCCAGCGGTCCTTGGCGTCGCTGACCAGCGACTGGTCGGACGCCGACATGCTCGCGCCCTTATATTTGAGGCTGAACGCCTGATCGATCGACTGGACGTCGTAGGCGATCCGCTGCGCCTGGCCGAGCAGCTGCTGGGTGCGCTGCACCTGCGACTGCAGCTGCGCCAGCGAGCTGAACGGCAGGTTGGCGAGATTCTTCGCCTGGTTGATGAGCGATGTGGCCTGGTTCTGGATCTGCTGGATCTGATTGTTGATCTGCTGCAGCGCGCGGGCGGCAGTCAGTACGTTCTGCGCGTAGTTCGTCGGGTCGTAGACGATGCCGCCGAACTGGGCGTGTGCCGGCACGGCAGCGACCGAAAGCGAGAGGAT
Organism: Sphingomonas sp. 28-63-12; assembly: GCA_002281535.1. Lineage (GTDB taxonomy): Bacteria > Pseudomonadota > Alphaproteobacteria > Sphingomonadales > Sphingomonadaceae > Sphingomonas. The sequence goes on along the minus strand of NCGD01000006.1, from coordinate 61,493 downwards.
GGCGCTCGCGGCGAGCAGCGTGCGGCGAAGGGACAAGAGCTTCATGGAATAGACTCCTCGTGCGCGGAAGGAAGGATGTCGGCCGCCCAGCCGGCTCCGCGCGCGCGCAGCCAGGCGGCCGCGAACGCGTCACGGCCATGTTCATCGACAAGCTCGCCGATGCGGATCTGATCGGATTTCGAGGATGCCGCGACGAAGGCGAGCGCCACTTCGCCCAGGCCCAGCTCGAACAGCCGGTTGCCGCGGCGGGACTGGCAATAATAGTCGCGCTTCGGTGCCGAGCGGCTGAGGATCTCGATCTGGCGATCGTTCAGTCCAAAGCGCCGGTAGATGGCCGCGATCTGCGGCTCGAAGGCGCGCTCGTTCGGCAGGAAGATGCGGGTCGGGCAGCTTTCGATGATGGCCGGCGCGATCGAGCTGGTCTCGATATCCGCCAGGCTCTGGGTGGCGAAGACGACGCTGGCGTTCTTCTTGCGCAGGGTCTTGAGCCACTCGCGCAGCTGCGCGGCAAAGGCCGGGCTGTCGAGGACGAGCCAGCCTTCGTCGATGATGATCAGAGTCGGCGACCCGTCGAGCCGGCCTTCGATCCGGTGAAAGAGGTAAGAGAGCACCGCGGCCGCCGAGCCGGCCCCGACCAGGCCTTCGGTCTCGAACGCCTGAAAGTCAGCGTCGCCGAGCCGCTCGGCCTCGGCGTCGAGCAAACGGCCCCAGGGCCCGCCGACGCAATAGGGCTGCAAGGCCTGTTTCAAGGCCTGCGACTGCAGGAGCACGGCAAGCCCCGTAAGCGTGCGTTCCGCAATCGGCGCGGACGCAAGCGAGGTCAGCGCCGACCACAGATGCTCCTTCGCCGCCGGATCGACAGGAAGCCCCTCACCGGCAAGGATCGCCGCGAGCCATTCAGCGGCCCAAGCGCGCTCGGCGGCATCGTCGATGCGTGCCAGCGGTTGGAGCTGGACACCCTCGCCGACGCTTTCGTCGAGGCTTCCGCCCAGATCCTGCCAGTCGCCGCCGCAAGCGATGGCCGCTGCGCGGATCGAACCCCCGAAATCGAAGGCGAAGACCTGCGCGCCCTCGTAGCGGCGGAACTGCAGCGCCATCAGTGCGAGCAGCACCGACTTGCCGGCGCCGGTCGGTCCGACCACCAAAGTGTGGCCGACGTCGCCGACGTGGAGAGAGAACCGGAACGGGGTCGAGCCTTCGGTCTTGCCGTACAGCAAGGGGGGCGCACCGAAATGTTCGTCCCGTTCCGGCCCCGCCCACACCGCTGAAAGCGGGATCATGTGGGCGAGATTGAGGGTGGAGACAGGGGGTTGGCGGACATTCGCGTAGACATGTCCCGGCAGCGATCCGAGCCAGGCCTCGACGGCGTTCATGCCCTCGGCGATGACGGTGAAGTCGCGGCCCTGGATGATCTTCTCGACCAGCCGCAGCTTCTCGGCGGCGATGTTCGGCTCGCGGTCCCAGACCGTGACCGTAGCGGTGACATAGGCCTGGCCGATCATGTCGGAGCCCAGCTCCTGCAGCGCCAGGTCGGCGTCGGCGGCCTTGTTGGCCGCGTCGTTGTCGACGAGTACCGACGCCTCGTTGGTCATCACCTCCTTGAGGATGGCGGCGATCGACTTTCGCTTGGCGAACCATTGCCGCCGGATGCGGCCGAGCAGCTTGGTCGCGTCGGTCTTGTCGAGCATCACCGCCCGCGTCGCCCAGCGATAGGGAAAGGCCAGCCGGTTAAGCTCGTCGAGCAGACCGGGGAACGTCGCGGTCGGAAAGCCGACGATGGTGAGCGTGCGCAAATAGGATGCGCCGAGGCGCGGCTCGAGGCCGCCGGCGAGCGGCTCGTCCGCCAGCAGCGCGTCGAGGTGCATCGGCGTCTCGGGCACCCGCACGCGCTGGCGCTTGGTCGAGACCGTTGAATGCAGGTAGGTCAGCGTCTCGCCGTCGCCGAGCCAGGCGATCTCCGGCACGAAGCCTTCGAGCAACTGCACGAGGCGGTCTGACCGATCGGTGAAGCTCTTGACTTGCTCCCAGGCATCGACGCCGGTCCGGGCGCGACCCTCATAGAGCCAGCCCTCGGCCCGTGCCGCGTCCTCCGCCGGAGGCATCCACAAAAGGGTCAGATAATAGCCGCTCTCGAAATGCGCGCCTTCCTCCTTGAACTGCTCGCGCCGCTCGCGGTCGACCAGGGCCGAAACCGGGTCGGGAAAGACGCTGTCCGGGTAAGCGAGCGCCGGCACGCGCTGGGCTTCGACGAAGATCGCCCAGCCCGAGCCGAGGCGCCGAAGCGCGCCGTTGAGCCGCGCGGTCGTGGCGACCAGCTCGGCGGGCGTGGCGGAATCGAGGTCAGGCCCCCGGAAGCGGGCGGTGCGCTGGAACGAGCCGTCTTTGTTGAGGACGACGCCCTCGGCGAGCAGCGCCGCCCACGGCAGGAAGTCGGGGAGCGAGGCGGCGTTGCTGCGATATTCGCGCAGGGACATCATGACGGTCAGACCCGCATCCAGTTGGGGTAGCGCAGGTGGCGCCGGGCGACGTCGACGAACTGGGCGTCGCGCCGGGCCGCCCAGACGGCGAAGAAATGGCCGATCGCCCAGATCGCCAGGCCTGCGATCCACAGGCGCAGGCCGAGCCCGACAGCACCGGCGAGGGTGCCATTGGCGATGGCGACCGTGCGCGGCGCACCGCCGAGCAGGATCGGCTCGGTCAGCGCGCGATGGACCGGCGCCATGTAGCCGGGGATGGGCTCGCCCGACTCCATCAGACCAAGGCTCCGCCGCCGAAGCTGAAGAAGCTGAGGAAGAAGGAGCTGGCCGCGAACGCGATCGACAGGCCGAACACGATCTGGATCAGACGGCGGAAGCCGCCCGACGTGTCGCCGAACGCCAGCGTCAAGCCGGTGACGATGATGACGATCACCGCGAGGATCTTGGCGACGGGGCCTTCGATCGATTCGAGGATCGACTGCAGCGGGGCTTCCCACGGCATCGACGAACCGGCGGCGTAGGCCGGCCGACTGAGGGTCAGCGAAAGCGTTGCAGTCGTGCCGATCGCGGCAAGTCGATCGATCATCGAGCCGCCGAACAGGCGACGGCGCAGCGAGGCGCTGTGTGTCATTGCTGGTCTCCATGCGGGCTAAGGGAAAAGTCGCCATGCGGGTCGAGCCCTTCGACGCGGGCGAGTTCAGCGAGCCGGCGTTCCGACCCGCGTCCGGCCAGCACCGCGATCACGTCGATCGTCTCGGCGAGCAGCGCGCGAGGGACCGTGACCACCGCTTCCTGGATCAGCTGCTCCATGCGGCGCAGTGCGCCGAGCGCCGATCCGGCGTGGATCGTGCCGATCCCGCCCGGATGGCCAGTGCCCCAGGCCTTGAGCAGGTCGAGCGCTTCGGCGCCCCGCACCTCACCGATCGGAATGCGGTCGGGACGCAGCCGCAGCGCCGAGCGGACCAGGTCCGACAGCGACGCGACGCCATCCTTGGTGCGTAGCGCCACGAGGTTGGGCGCGGCGCATTGCAGCTCACGCGTATCCTCGATCAGGACGACCCGATCATTGGTCTTGGCGACCTCGGCGAGCAGCGCGTTGGTCAGCGTGGTCTTGCCGGTCGAGGTGCCGCCGGCGACCAGGATGTTCTTGCGATCGGCGACCGCTCCGCGAAGGCTGTCGGCTTGGCCGGCCGACATGATGCCCGCGGCGACATAGTCGTCGAGCGTGAACACAGCGACCGCGGGCTTGCGGATCGCGAAGGTCGGCGCGATCGCCACCGGCGGGATCAGGCCTTCGAACCGTTCTCCGGTCTCGGGCAGTTCGGCCGAGACGCGGGGCCGGTCGGCGTGGACCTCGGCGCCGATATGGTGCGCGACCAGGCGGATGATGCGTTCGCCGTCGGAGGCGGACAGGGTCTGGCCGGTGTCGGCAAGCCCGGACCCGAGCCGGTCGATCCATAGCCGGCCGTCGGGGTTCAGCATCACCTCGACGACTGCGGGATCCTCCAGCCAGCCGGCGATCGCCGGGCCCAGCGCGGTCCGCAGCATGCGGGCGCCGCGGGCGCTGGCTTCAGATCGCATCGGATGGACACTCACGCCCGCTTCCCTTGGTGGGGCCGGTGCTACTGCAGCGCCGGCGCTTGCGGACGCCTAACAAGACCCTGGATTGGCCAATCGCAACAACTGTTTGCGAGCAGCGTAGTGTGGCGCAGAAAGACAAAGCGACGGCGGTTTTGGGGACCAGCGCAATCGCGTCGGGCGTCGGCCGATCAGCGCGGACGGAGCATCGCGAGCCGTGCTTTCGCGGACTCACTCGTCGGGATTTTCCTGCGCACCGACGTCAGCCGACAATTCGGCGCCCAATCGCGGTCCGAGTTCCATGCGGCGGCTCAGCGCCTCGACGAAACCTTCGTAGCGCTCGCGGCCCATAGCCTGGGCGGCCGCCAGCGCCGTGTCGGGCAAGGGCGCATTGTTGGTCAGCCAGAAGCGGATGAAGAGGGCGAGCGCCTCGTTGCTCAGATCGACATTCCAGGCGAGGCGATCGGCTTGGCGGGACAGCCGATCCAGGCGGCGGGTCAAAGCGGCTTCGAGCCGCTCGGAGCCATCGGGCGACAGGAACGACGTGATCGCCGTCTCCACCACGAGCGCCTGGCTGATCCGCTTGCGCGTCGCATAGTCGGCAAGTTGCGAGGACAGCGCCGGCGGCAGCCGGAAGGTGTGCTTGATACGTTTGGCGGTCACAGCAGGATGCCGTCGCCTGGGTCGAGCGAGGCGCGCTGCGCCGCGCCGCGCATCTGATCGTTGAGTCGGCGATTGCGCGCGGAATCGGCATCCGCGTCGCCGCCGTCGCCGTCGCCGAAGCTGAATTCGCGCTGCGGGCGCGCCGGCTTCGGTGCAACATCCTCGTGGCGCTGGAGCTCGGGTTCGCGGCGGATGCCGCCATTGGCAAGGTCATCGTCCGTCCTGGCGGCCGGCGCGGCCGCGGCCGCCGTGATCGGTGCGAGCCTGCTCCAGTCATCGGGCGGCGCGGTCAGCGCGGCGATCGACTTGGGCGGTTTCGCGATCCGCGCTTTCAGCCGCGGATCCTCATAATAGCGGGCCTTGGTCCCGCGGATCGGCTGCACGCCGGAGACCATGACGATCTCGTCGGTCGGCGGCAGCTGCATCACCTCGCCAGGCGTCAGGAGCTGGCGCGCTGTCTCCGATCGCGAGACCATCAGATGTCCCAGCCATGGCGAGAGCCGGTGGCCGGCATAGTTCTTCATCGCCCGCATCTCGGTGGCGGTGCCGAGGGCGTCTGACACACGCTTGGCGGTGCGTTCGTCGTTGGTGGCGAAGCTCACCCGCACATGGCAATTGTCGAGGATGGCGTTGTTCGGCCCATAAGCCTTCTCGATCTGATTGAGGCTCTGGGCGATGAGGAAGGCCTTCAGCCCGTATCCGGCCATGAAGGCGAGCGCGGATTCGAAGAAGTCGAGCCGCCCGAGCGCGGGGAATTCATCGAGCATCAGCAGCACGCGGTGGCGCTTGGCCTTCGGCGTCAGCTCCTCGGTCAGGCGACGCCCGACCTGATTGAGCACCAGCCGGATCAGCGGCTTGGTGCGGCTGATGTCCGACGGCGGCACCACGAGGTAGAGCGTGACCGGCTGCTCCCCATCGACCAAATCGGCGATCCGCCAGTCGCAGCGCCGGGTGACCTTGGCGACGACGGGATCGCGGTAGAGACCCAGAAACGACATGGCGGTCGAGAGCACGCCCGATCGCTCATTCTCCGATTTGTTGAGCAGCTCGCGCGCGGCCGAGGCGACGACGGGATGGACGCCGGCCTCGCCCAGATGCGGGGTCGACATCATCGCCGCGAGCGTCGCCTCGATCGACCGGCGCGGATCCGACAGGAAGGCGGCGACGCCGGCGAGCGTCTTGTCGGCTTCGGCATAGAGGACGTGGAGTATCGCGCCGACCAGCAAGGCGTGGCTGGTTTTCTCCCAGTGATTGCGCTTCTCGAGCGAGCCTTCCGGGTCGACCAGCACATCGGCGACGTTCTGGACGTCGCGCACTTCCCATTCGCCGCGGCGCACTTCGAGCAGCGGATTGTAGGCGGCCGACGCCGCATTGGTCGGGTCGAACAGCAGCACGCGGCCGATGCGCGAACGGAAGCCCGCCGTCAGCCCCCAATTCTCGCCCTTGATGTCATGGACGATGCAGCTGCCCGGCCAGGTCAGCAGCGAGGGCACGACCAAACCGACGCCCTTGCCGCTTCGGGTCGGCGCGAAGCACAGCACATGCTCGGGCCCGTTGTGGCGCAAATAGCTAACCCCGAGTTTGCCCAGGATAACACCGTCGTCGCCGAGCAGGCCTGCGGATCTAGCTTCGCGGACAGTCGCCCAGCGCGCCGACCCATAGGTCTGCGCGTTCTTCACTTCGCGCGCGCGCCAAACCGACATGGCGATGGCGACGATGATTGCCACGAACCCGGTAGACGCCGCGATGTAGCTGCCGGTCAGGAAGATATGGGGCGCGTAGGCGTCATAGGAGAACCACCACCAGAAGAAGGCTGGTGGCGGATAGAGCGGGTAGCCGGCGACCACGAACCAAGGCGGTCCGAGCTGGGACTGAAAGCCCAGCGCGTGCGCTGTCCACTGGGTCGCGCCCCATACGCCCGCGAGCACGATCAGGGCGACTGCAAGGACTTGCCCCCAGAGGATTTTTGTGGCGGACACGCGCGATCTCCTTCGCGCATGAAGTCGGAGGTCGTCGCCACGGGATTCAAGCTGAAATGCTCGTCGTTCCAGTCGCTTCGCACTATGGCGAAGAAAGACAGGCTATGGCGAAGGATGACAGCCTGACCGCGCAGGCCCGAGGTTCAAGGACAGGCGTAAGAGGAGCCGCAGAGTGGATTGCTGGATTTGCGGCGACCCGGCGACGACGGGCGAGCACCGCTCGAAGAAATCGGATCTCAAGGCGGTGCTTGGGAGACCCACGCAGGCCGATCCGATGTTCTTGAGCACCGATCGGAGGCGGAATCACACGATCGGAAGCCTCGATGCCAATCGCCTAAAGTCAGGGGCGCGGCTCTGCGCAAGCTGCAACAACGCCCGCACTCAGCCACATGATTTCGCGTGGGAACGCGTGTCGGACTTGGTCCGAACTACACTGCGCCGGAACGAGACCACCGAGTTCCTGCGGCTATCGCGCCTCGTCCCTTTTGAGACGCGGCGCACCTTGCTGCACGTCCACCTCTATTTCGTGAAGGTCTTCGGCTGTCACATTCGCGAGGCCGACATCCCGATCGACCTCGCCCCCTTCGCGGCGGCGATCCTGTCTGGCCGAGCTCATGCCGGGGTCCATCTCCGGTTCTGCCGCCGGGAGACCGCAGGGTTGCCTGCTTCCGTCGGCATGACGGACATCTGGACGGCGGTTGGCCCAGGCGGTCGGTGCGCGTTCGCTACCTGGTTCTACGAGATCGACAATCTGGCGGTGAACGTGATGTTCGCCGAAGAAGGAGAGCGCCGCGAGGGCCTCGTCGGCGCATGGCATCCGCGTCTCGGCACCACGAAGTTGCAGATCTTTCCATACGACAGGCGCGGTCCTACGGCGTGAACCCCATGCCGCGTTGTCGGCCGAAGCTCCAATCGACACCGCCGCCGGGCGTCATCGTGCCGGTGACATGCTGGCCGAGATGCTGCTCCAGCGCCGGCCGCCAGGGTACGAGCTGGAAGCCCATGCCGTCATCGATCATGGCAAAGCGACCCGAGGCGAGCGTGATCCGCTCCCGATAGGCGCCCGTCACATATTCGCCGGAAGACGATGGACGGTGCTGCAGGCCGGTCCGATCGGCGATCGACTGCGTCGCCTCGGCGAGGTCGCGCCGGGACAGGGTGTCGAGCAGGCCGCGTGAGAAGAGCACGGCCTGGCCCTGCCGGTGGGCGAGGCCTTCGCTGGCCAGATGATCGATCCGCGCGTCCATCGCCGCGCGCACCTCGGCGCCGAACCCCGCGCCCGTTGCGGCAGCCTCGCGCGCGACGAGCTGCCGGTCCAGCCAGGTGGCGCCGCGCGCCGTGATCTGCGCTTCGATCGGCAGGTCCGAACGCGTCGCCAGAGAGAGCCGCGTCTGACCCCTGGCGTCCTGCCAGGACCGCAGCTCGACGATCGCGCCGGGCCGTGCGTCCCCGGTCATTTCGAGATCGTCGAACCTGAGGTGATGGGCGCGACCATCGATGCCCTCGATGACCGCGAAGGCCGAGCCCGACAGCTCGTCATGGAGTCCGCGGCCGGCCAGGCGTCCGATGACAGGGTCGGCCGGCGCGGCGCTGTGAAGCGCGTAGCCGCCGGGATCGGGCGAACGACCCGCCTCGGCGAATGTCCGATGCATCATCTTGATGATGTCGTTGCGTGACGCGAGATCGCGCAGTGTCGCTTCGATCCCTGGTTTCAATGTCCAACTGGCGGGGGCGACACGATCGGCCAGACCCATCGCTTCGAGCTTGGCGGCGCGGCCGAGCATGAGCGCGCGACGGCCCGGGTCAGTCTCGCGCGGCATCGGCTGGAGATTGGCGATCCCGCCGCCCTGGTCGGCGAGCCGCTGCAGGCCGCGGTCGAGGCTGGTCCAACGCTCCGCGCCGACTTCGCGCGACAGCGCGCGCTGGATCTCCTGTTCGCTGCGCGGACCAAGCTCGATCGTCACCCGCTCCTCGGCGCGTCCCCGCATACCTTCCTTGATATAGTCGCGGTCGATGACGAGGTCGGCGCCGTCGGTCGCGCGCCCGCGCACCAGCACATGAATGTGCGGATTGTCGGTGTTCCAATGATCGACTGCCACCCAGTCGAGGTCGGTGCCGAGATCGCGGGCCATGTCGCCCATCAGTTCGCGGGTAAAGGCGCGCAGGTCCTGCATCTCGCCGGCGTCCTCGGGCGAGACGATGAAGCGGAAATGATGGCGATCACCCTCGCAGCGCTCAGCGAAGGCATCGCGATCGGCCGTCTCCGAGCGCGCGTCGAACATCGCCGCCTCGCGGCCATCGCGGGTAACGCCGTCGCGCTCGAGATAGGCGATGTGCCGCGCGATCGGCGCCGCCCGGAAGCGCGCGCCGCTATGGCGTACCACCCGCGCCATGATGACGACGCGCCGCTGGCCCGGCGCACGCCGGCCGGCGAAGGCCGCGGCGCGTCCGCGCGCCCGGTGGCCGGTGCCGCCGCTTCGCTTGCCCGTGGCCCCGCCTCGGGTGTAGCCGGCCCGCATCGCGGCGCGCTTGACCTGGGCCGCCAGCTTCTGGCCCTTGCGCGCCAATCCCGCGCCCTGGTCCCGGCTCCTTCCCGGCCGAATCCGGAACTCGTGGTCGTCACGCTCCATGGGATCAGGAACCGCTCGGCATATCGAGCGACGGCGCGGCGGGCGTTGAATTTGCTGGGATTCTGGGGGCCAGCGACGGCACGTTGCTACGCGAGACGGCACAAATTCCGCTTGCGATCCAACCACATGCGCCCCGCCCGACGGCGGCGCTTTTATCTTGCCATCGCCTTCTTCGCCTACCTTCTGAAGCCCCCAAAATCCCCTTCTGCCTTCCCCCCTCCGCTATTCTACGCCCCCCTACGATCGCGCCCAACATCATCGCCGCTCCCCGGAAAGAGGGACAAAGAGACCGGCGGCAGGCGGCCCAAGGCGCGCAAGTTGGGTTGTCGGTGCAGCGGGCGGGAGATCGGCCTTAGAAGCAGCGGCCGTGCTCTGAGTGGCCGGTTCAGTGTCGCTCCAACGGCCAGCGAATAGCGCCGCGCGTGTCCAGGCAAACGGATCGGGTGGTGCGGTAGCGCGCCCGCTCGTGCCTCCGATCGCCGGCGATAGACGCGCTAGATAGGCGCGCGTTTCGACCGGCAAAGCGCGGCCGGCGAGCGAATCCTCGTAGCGGCCGGGCCCTGCATTGTAGGCGGCGAGGAAACCCGGCGAGCCGTAGCGATCGTACATTTCGCGCAGATAGGCCGCGCCGGCGAGGATGTTGTCGCGCGGATTATAGGCGTCCGGTCCGAAGCTATAACGCGACCTCAGAGCGGTGTAGGTTGCGGGCATCACCTGCATCAAACCCATCGCACCTTTGACCGAAGTGGCGCTGATATCGCCCGCGCTTTCGACCCGCATGACCGCATAGATCCATGCCTCGGGAATGCCGAACCGCTGTGCGGCTTCGGTGACATGGACGGCGATCGTGTCGACGGTCGGCGCCGATCCGGCGACCGTCTGCGCGGCGGCCGGACTGCCGATCAATGGCGAGCTGCCGAGCGCCGCAATCATGCCGATGACTGCGGCGCGACGGACAGCCGCGCAGCCATAGCGGCGCACGATCAGCTCCGCTCTTCGGACTTTGCCGGACCGCCTTCGCGCTTGCTGGGGCGATTCCAGACCAGATGATGCGCGGCGTCATCGGAGCCCGATCGGAAGAGATTAGCGCGCAGCGGCTGCACGAAGGCGGGATCGTCGAGCTGCACCGACACATAGGGTCCGGCCTTCTCGCCGTTGCGATCCCAGCCCGCACCGATCTCCGGCCCCTCGCCATCGGGGCCGAGATGGAGGCGATAGTTCGGCGCGCCTTCGGTGTCGCTCGCCTCGGCCGGAAGGAGGGCCAATTCGAAGTCGAGCGTGATGGTGGTAATGCGGCCGGAAAAGCCGGTTGAGGTGCGGGTGAATTCACCGATCTGCATGGTCATCTCCTGTCGTTGGTTGAGTAGAAGTCACTGCCGTCGATCGGCAGCGGCGCGGTCGTTGGACGACTTTCGGCGCGGCGGATCGGTCCAGAGCGGTGTCGCTCGGCCGAGAACGGAACTGGCGGGAAGCGGCCCGAAATAACGGCCGTCGAGGCTGTCGGGCGCGTCCGGGTTCATCAGGAACAGCTCGCCCGGCGCGATCGCGCGGCAGCCGGACCAGGACGGCAGCAAGCGCCCGCGGCGATCCTGTTCGCGCGCCAATCCAAGGCGTCGCCCATCGACGGTGACCACGACGCCGAGCCGGCAGATACGCTGCCCGGGCATGGCCGCAACATGCTTCAACAGCGGCACGCCCCGGGGCAGATAGCCGCCATCGGCAAGGAAGCCGGCGAGCGGTTCGGGCGGCGCGACGGCGACCAGCTCGCCGAGTTGCCGATCATTGCCGGGGCGGATCGCATAGAGCCCGGTCGGGACGCTCGCGGTGGCATTCCACATCAGTCGCGGCAGCGGGTTGATGAACGCGGTCACCGCGATCACGCCCGCTGCGCCAAGCGTGATTTGCAGCCAGCGCCGCCTCGTCACGATTGCACCGCGCGGCGCAGGATCCAGGCCGCATGACGGTCGCGGCCGTAGGCGCGCGGCGTCTCCCCGACCGACAGCCGATTGTGGACGTGCCGCCAATAGTCGGGCGCCGCATCGGCTGGGTCGATGTCGAGCGTCTCGATGGCATCGATCGCGGCGAACACGCGCTGGACCTTCGGCCAGCCGTGGATGCGCAGCAGAATATCGCCGCCCGGCGCGACGAACGGTACGGTCGAATAGGCCTCGCCGGGCTTGATGGCGCGCAGGATGTCGATGCGCGACTGCGCGGTGCCGAAGTCGTTCGAGGCCCAGCGAACGAAGGCGAAGATCGCGCCAGGCAAAAAGGTGACAAGGCGGCGGCGGCGGTCGACGATCTGATCGCCGGCATCGCGGCCGAAACGCAGCCAGCGTTCGATCTGTCCCTCGATCCACAACAGGTCGACTGTCGTCGTGATGACGGACGGATGGACGGCGGTTGTGGTCACGGCGCGTCTCCTTGGCTGTTGGGGAATTCGCGCTCGAACAGCGCGCGCAGCATGTCGGCGACCGTCTGGCCGCGCTGGAGCGCCGCGAGCTTGAGCCGGTGGCGCAGCTCGGGAGTCACGTCGATCGTCAGACGGGCGGTGAACAGATCGGCCGAAGGCGGTCGGACGGCTTCCGGCGTCTTGACCCAGCGCTCGGCGGCGCCGGGCCTCGACGCAAAGCCGGGACGGATGTCTGATCCGCTCATGGCCGGATCGCCTCGATTTCGGCGGCGAGCGCGGCCATTTCGGCGGCGGCGTGACCCTCGGGCGTGCATTCGAAGGCGAGCCGGCCGGTGCGGGCCGCGCCGGCATAGACGACGCGCTGGCCAATCCGCGAGGCGAGCAAGGGCGGGTCGTGCGCCTCCAGCGCCGCGCCGGTCTCGCGGGCGATCACGGTGCGCGCCGAGCAGCGATTGAGCACGAAGCGTGCGGCGAGCCCCGGCCGGAACATGCGGGCTTCGGTCAGCAGCGCCAGCATCTCGGCCGACGCCCATCCATCGAGCGGCGAGGGCTGCACGGGGATGATCACCAGGTCGGCGGCAAGCAAGGCCGAGCGCAGCAAACCGGCGACGCGCGGCGGGCCGTCGATGACGACATGGTCGACATCGCGAGCCAGTTCGGGCGCTTCGCGATGGAGCGTATCACGGGCCAGACCCACCACGCCGAACAGCCGGGGCAGTTGCTCGTGGCTGCGTTGCTGCGACCAATCGAGCGCCGAGCCCTGCGGGTCGGCGTCGATCAGCAGCGTGCGTCGTCCCTGCCGAGCCCATTGGCCGGCAAGATGCAGGGCGATGGTGGTCTTGCCGACGCCGCCCTTCTGATTGAGCAGGGCGACGATCATGTTCGTCCGTCCACAGCTGGGGCGGCCGTTAGCAAGAGTCCGAAGGACTCTTTGTTAGCACAGTTAGAGTCAGGCCGAATCCGCCAGCGATTCCAACGCGCTATGGCCGATCCGGGTTTTCGATAGTCCGAATCCCCGGTCAACGATCGTCCGAATCCGGCGGTCAACGATAGTCCGAACGCAGGCATCACTTATCCACAGGAAAGCCGAAGCGGCGCCAGGCCGTCTCGAGCGGGTCGATGGGGATCGGCGTGAAGCTCAAGCGCTCGCGGCCATAGGCGTGTTCGAGCGCGAGCACGTAGCCGGGCAGCGGCTGCTTCACGACGATGGCGCGCAGGTCGAAGGCGAACTGCTTGAGCGGCGAGAGGACGCCGGACTTGAGATGGAGGTGCGAGACGTCGAACGACCAGCCGCCGCTCTGCTTGCCGCCGTGCTTGCGCACGATGCGATAGAGCCAGCGCTCGAGGCCGCCGGTCAGCGAGAAGTATTGGCGGTCGATGGTGAGCACCAGCGCCTGGTCGAGGACGCTCGCGTAGAACCAGTCGGGGATGATCATCTCGATGCCGAGCGGCCGGCCCTTATCGTCCAGCCGCTCCTTCCATTCGTTGATCCAGGAGAAGCGGTGGCGTCGGCGCTGGTGCGGCTGGCGGATCGAGGTCGCGATGGTGGTCGACTGCAGGCGGTCGAGACCGGCCTTCAGCCGGTCGTAGGCGGCCTTGCCGGTGCCGCGTTCGGTGAAGGCAAGGATTTCGTGCGGGGTCGCGGCGATCAGCCTGGAGGTCGGTCGGCCGGCGTCACGCGCCTCGACGATCTGGCTCGCGGCCCAGATCAGCACGTCGGCGTCCCAGATGGTCGCCATGCCGTGCTCGGCGGTCGCCTCGACCAGGATCCACGTTTCACCCATTTTGAAATCGATCGGCGCGGTGCGCTTGGACTTGGCGAGCGAGAAGAACGGCCAGGCCATCAGGTCCTGGGCGTCGCGGGGCGCGATGTCGCCGGGAATCGACCGGAACAGGTCGAGCTGGACGCGCGGCAGGGCTTGGGCGGAAGCCATCGGCGGGGTCAGCGCCGCACGACGTCGGTCGGCCGACGCTTGGCCGGATGGACGACACCGTTGCCGGGATCGCTGGTCGAGTTGCGGGCGCCGAGCGCCGCCCAGGCGTCGAGGTCCTCGATCGCATAGACGATGCGGCCGCCCAGCTTGCGGAACACGGGCCCGGTGCCGAAGCACCGATGTTTCTCCAGCGTGCGGGCGGACAGTCCGAGATGGACGGCAGCGTCCGGGGTCTTGAGGAAGCGCGGCGTAATCGCCGCGACAGCAAGCTGCATGATCGTTCTCCTGCAAGTCGCCGGTCACTTGCGGGCGCCGGCGGGGATGCAGGGGTGATTGTGGCGAAGGATCGGCTGGTGGCCGGAGCGGCTGAATGAGCAGGCCTGAAAATGTCCCCCCACAGAGGACCGTGGGCGGTGTTTTGCTCATCGCCCGCGGAGCAGGCGGCGGTAGCCTGCGGCCACCATCGCCTTGGCCTCGTCGCACAGGCGCTGCGTTCTGCGACGCTCAGCCGACGCTTTCCATTCGGCAGCAGAAGCAGGCTCAAGGCCGGGATAGATGAGGTCGCGGGCGATCTCTCGCTTGCTCGCGCCGCCGCCAAGGTGGTCGAACACGTTGAGCAGCAACGTAAGTCGCAGCCGTTGGAAGCGCGTCACGGCAAGACGCGGCGGCATCGGGCCGCCGTTGAGACCACGCAGCCGGCGAAAAAGACGGGCGGCGGCTCCCAGGCGCAGCTCGAAATCATCGTCGAGCGGAAGGACTATCGCCACCGGCGCTCGGGGCGCGGCGCGCAACCAGAGCCGATGATCGCCATCGGGATCTTCGATGACGAGGTGTCGGCCCGCCGCTGTCGGGCCATCCGCTAGGATTGGTCCGGCGCCGGCGACATCCAGCGGCGGAACATCATCATAGTCGGACGGTGCGGCGTCGAGTGGCAGCGTCGCGGGATAGAGTTCCGGGCGCCAGATGGCTGGCGCGCTGATCGGGGAGGCATCAGGATCGCAGGCGAAAGACCAACCCCCATTTGCTGACCGCGTCCGATGCGTTGCCGGGCGTCATCCGGCCTTCGGCGATCTGGCGGGCGACCCGCCGATAGTCGCGACGATAGTCAGGATTGCGGCGCAGGAACTCCTGCGCGAAATCGGGATACTGATGATCTGCAAAATCTTGCGCGATCGACGAGGACCGCCAGGCACTACCTTTCGACACGGGTCTCTCCAGCTTCTTATGGATGCCCCCGAGTCCACCATCACGAGATGGAGGTGATGTGGAAGGTCCGGCGAATGACTGGAGCTATTCGCGTTCAGGTAGAACTGAGAACGTAATATCCTGTGCCTTTTACGTAGGTTAACCTTAACTGCGGCCTTTCGCGACCAGGTCGCGATACCCGCATTCCGTCATCCAGCGGGCTCGGGCGAGATGACTATCATAGATCTTCTTGGTTCGTTCTGGATCCCGCTCGGGGTCGAGGCCGAACACCAGCCGCACGACATCGCGCCAGTCGGCCTGCTCGGTGGCGGCGTCGAGAATCCGCAGATAAGTGACCAAATGGCTTTCGTCGTAAGCGGTGACTGCCGGGGATGTGGGCGGCTCGTCTTGGAAGGCAGGTTGGGTCATTCGGCTACGATCCCGCATGTGCTCGGTCGACGGGGGCGGACGCTGAAATTCGCTCGCGTCGCGGCGCGCCAAGGTCGTCCCCTCCCGCGGCATGCGTTCTCCCCTTGCCGGGAGAATCGTTGTGACTCCGAGCGGCGATCAGCACGGCCGCAGCGGCTGACGCACGCCCAAAGGCGTGATGCACCACGGTGCCGCCGAATACATCCGAATCGGCGCGAAATCCGTTAACTATTCTTGCGGAAGAACTCCACCGGGTCGATATCCAGAGCGGCGGCCAGTTTTTCGAGCACGTCGACTGTCGCGGCATACTGCTCGCGCTCGAGAAGCCCAGGATAGTTGCGGTTGAGGCCAGCACGATCGGCCAACTCCTCCTGCGACACGCCCTTCTCACGCCTAAGCCGACGCAGATTCTTCGCCACGATCTCCCGTAATCTCATGCACGGGAGGTCGCTTGTTCCCTAGTATACTGCCACCCAGCATACTAGGGAATCGTATTTACGCGCTTCCGCAGACACGAGAAAGCCCCGCCCGGTCTCCCGGGCGGGGCCTTTTCGCTTCATCGGCCGCGGCGCTTGGCGGGGCGGGTCCAGATCAGGTCGAAGTCGCCGTCCTGCCGCTCGACCAGCAGGGCGTGGACCGGAGCGGTGAAGCTGGGATCGTCGAGCTTGACCGAGTAGGTCGGGCGCTTGTCGCCATTGCCCGCGTTCTTCCAGGCCGCGCCGATCTCGGCGTCGCCGACGTAGAGCCGGTGGGAGGGGGCCTTGTCCGAGCTGCTGTTCGTCTCCGGCACGAGCCGGACGTTCTTGGCCTGAACGCTGAGGGTGGTGATCGAGCCCTTGAACTCGTCGCCGGTCTTCTTGAAGGTTCCGATGGTCGCCATGATGAAGTTCCTTGTCGTTTCGGACCGCGCCCATCGCGGCCTCGATGGCGATCACGAGGCCGGGGACGATTGACGCCGCAGCGCAGCCCGCAGCGCCGCGGAGGACGGCGCGGGACGAGTTTCTTGTCTCGCGAGGAATGATCGAAGATCAGGGGAAGAAAGTCGGCGCGCGCCGTTGCGGCCAGTCGATCGAGCCGCAGGCGACCCCGGGCAGATCAGCCGTCAAAGAGGCCGTGATGGGTGCGGACCGCGACAGGCAATGGACAGAGCGGCCCTGCCTTCATGCCGGACTCTTCAAGGCGAAGCGCGCCCCTCGATCAGGACACTGTCTCTAGCCGACCGACGGAGACGTTTGCTCGATCCGGCGCACGACCTCGCCGCCGCCGGCCAGCCGCAGCCATGCCGAGCCACCGACGAACAGCGCGCCGACGACGCCAAGCGCCTGCCGCCAGGCCTCGGACTCGACACCCATTCCGGTGATGCCGTGGACCGCGTGATACCCTGCGATCGCAGCCGGGAGGGCGAACAGCAGGGCGATCGCCAACCGCCATAGCGGTGAGCGGAACAGAGCGAAGAGGAGCTGGCCGGCCAGCAGGGTGAGGACGCCTGCGACGAGGCCGCCCGCCAGCGCGCCAATGACGCCCGCACCGTGGGCATGGGCCCATAGGCCGACGGAGATGGCGGCGAAAGTCGGCAAGGCGAGCGTTGCGAGCGTGAAGAGAAGCCAGCAGGCGAAGATAACCGCGATGCCGGCAAGGATGAGGGCAAGGATCATGGCGTCCTCCGTGACGAACGGATTTCGGGACGCGCTCTCCACCACCACCACAGCGCAATCTGCGAGTTGAATATAGCACAAATGGGCGGCGCCCGGAAAGCCTGTCGGACTTGCCGGGCGCCGCCGTTGGTCGTGCTCGGCCTAGCGGGCGAACGGATCATATTCGCGAACGACGCTGTCGGCGTCGCCTTCAAATTCTGCGCTTGGCACCGCGGCGTAGCCGCTCGGGGTCGCGAACAAGGTGATCTCGACCATGAGCGTTTTGGCGAGGTTCCAGGCGTAGCGCTGGGCGATGTTGAGGGACATTGGTCGGCTCCCAAATGGAGCGGGTCGCCCCGCTCGTCATCGAGGCCGGCCCCGCCGTCGGCGGGGCCGGGTCGCGGCGGTCAGGCGGGCGGGTTCCAGATGATGACCTTCTTGGCGGGGTCATCGCCGGGGGCCGAGGCGAGGTTGCCGTAGATGGTGCCGAACTCCGGCGCGGACAGCGTGACCGAGACATATTCGCCGCCGTCGCGGGTGTTGCGGCGGTTCCAGCCGGCGCCGACCTCGAAGCCGTTCTTGCGGCTGATGATGCGGAAGTCTGGCTCGTTCTCCTTCCGCTTGCTGCCGTTCGGGATCATCGAGATCGCGGCGGTGACGTTGAGGGTGGCGAGCGTGCCGTCCAGGCTGCCGTCCTGCTTGGCGGTGAGGGTTGCGATGGTGGCCATGTCAAAATCTCCTTCGGTGTCTCGGGGACCATCCCCGATGGCGTCGACACGAAGGCGCCGGACGGCGTCGTCACCGCAGCGTCAGCGAAGGGGAACCCCCTTGCGGGGTTGACGGCACTAGCCGGCCGAGCGCCGTAGAAGGCGCCAAATGAGGGGCTGGTTTTCGAGATGCCGGAAGGCGTCCTGACCTCTGGCCACGACGCTCTCGCTCAGGCGGGCGCTATAACGGAGGGCTCGACCTTCCGGTCACGCCGCTAGATGAGCCTCCGCCGGAAGCCGGGACACGGGCCTAGCGAACAACTCGCCGCCAGCCGGCGGCGCGCGCTGCCGTCATGGTGCAGAACCAACGCTCGCCGCGATCGGTATCGATCCGCACGGTCGCGTAGTCGCGCTGACCCGGCGCATGGGCGATCCGCTGGCCAAGGGCGTTGATGTCGCCATTGATGCGACGTGCGTCGAGCCCCGCCTTGTCCGCCTCGGTCGGCCTCGGCCGCTGGCGCGCCCGCCATTCTTGGCTGAAGCCAAGCGGCGAGCCTCGGCGGGGTGTCAGATCACTCGGCGCCCGATGGCGACCTAGGGGACGTCAGAGAGCGAGCCAAGCGTTCCACGCGGACACGCCGATCCCACTTTCGGTCTGGCAATGAAGTAGCCGACTGAACAGACGACGGCAGCGGCGCTGACAAGGTAAAAGCCGCGCCAGCCGATCGACGCAATCAGAGTCGGCAAGCCCAATAGCGCCAGCGTTCCAACGAGGCGTCCGACACCATAGAGCAAGGCGTAATCCGTGGCCGCCTGATGGCCCAACGCCCAGCCGAGGATCGCCGACCGCGATGCCGAGGATTCGGGTCGCTCCGCGCTAGCTCAGATCGGCCTCCGGAAATTCGAGGGCGCCCTTACGGTCCAGCACTTTAGAGAGGATCACGCGTTCGCGCACCTTGAACTCGAAGTCTTGCAGGTAGATCGCGTTCATCTCAGTGTCCGGCTTAGCGATCGGCGCCCGGCGCTCAGGCGCCATGATGTATTTCCCCACGGCCTCGTCGAAACTCGCCAGATCCTTCCAAATGCCAATGTTGATGAAGGTCGTGTATGCCTCATCCGTAAGGCTGAAGGTGTTGAACTTCGGGTCGCTATCCAACTCCACGGTCGTGAGCATTTCGCGATAGAGCCCAGTATTGGGCTGGATCGTCATCCTGGCCCAAGTCTCCTTGAACTTCTGCTCGTGGCTAAATCCCTTCTTGATCAGCCAATGCACCATGATGATGACCATCGTCGAATGTCTCCTGTCCCTGTCGACCTGTCGCGCTGACCTTTAAGGCGAACATGGCCATTCGAGCCAGCAGGCATTCCGTGCTATGCCCGCGCCATGTGCAGTCTCTACACTGTCAGGAAGAGCGCGGAAGAAATCGCAGCGCACTTCGGGGTCGATATCCCGACCGGGTTCAACACGCCTGAGGCGGAAGTGTATCCCGGCCCGCCCGGTCTGGTCGTTCGCGAGGCCGAGGGCCAAAGGGTGGCCGCGCCCGAGTTCGGGTCGAGCGCCGGCCTTGTCATCTGGTCTATTGCCGACGCCCTCGATGCCGGGCTGCGATATATCCCGAGCTACGTCCTTACGCTCGCTGAGATCGAGGGTCTCGCCAACGGCGGCCGAGCAACGCTGCGGCGGGCTTGACCGTGGCGGGGACGTTCAACGACCTTCTGATGACGGCGGGGATCAAGCCCGCAGATGTCTGCATCATCCGCCATCACACGCCAGAACGCGGCAAGGACTTCGCCACGCTGCACGATTTGTGGCGCGCCGACGCCGTTGGCTTCACGCGCTATCAGGCGACACAGGAATCAGGACGACCGCTCTTCCGACAGCGCAAAATCTGGGCCGCCTTCGTGTGCCCGGCTCCCGATGAGACCATGTTCATCGGACTGTTCGATGCGACGCTGTCGGAGACCCGCAAGGCCGACTGGCTCTGCGACTATCGCGGTGACGAGCCCGGCGATGGCGAAGCCGTGGACATCTTCACGACGCAGCCGCGCGCCGATCTCGCCGAGCACGCTGGAGTTCTTCGTGTCGATTGGCCCTCCGAGAATCGGCGGAGTTGGGCGCGAAAAGCCGAGGGGCTAACGCTGCGGATATCGGCCCAGCAGCCAGCGACGCCAGCTGCGCTGTTGACCGGTGACGCGCTGGTGGCGGCGCTCGAGCGCCACGGGTTCGCGCGGACGCGGGCGACCAAAAAGCTCGTCCAGCTGCGCCGCGGCGATCTCGTCGTCTATGTGAAACGTGAGACTGAGGCGCGGCCGCTCGTCATCCACCCGCACTTCGTCGATATTGCCGAAGAGCTTCGCGCGATCGGTGTGGAGGTTCCCGTTCCCGCGCGGAGCTATGTCAACAGCAACTTGCGCGCCTTTCCAGCCTATCACGCCGATCATCGCGCAACCGAAGGTCGCCACGGCTTCGCTGTCGGCGTCGGCGCAACCCGGCTCGGCGCATTGCTCGATCTGCTGGAGCGGAGCGCCACAATCCCGACGCCCGAGGGCGTCGTGCGCGCGGTCGCGCCGGAGGAGGATCCGCTGACCGAGCGCGAGCGGCTCCAAGCCGCTCGGGTCGGCCAGGGCGAGTTCCGCGACCGGTTGATGATCTACTGGAATGGTGCGTGTCCCGTGGCTGGCGTCGATCACGCCGCGCTCCTGCGCGCGTCTCACATCAAGGCTTGGCGCGAGGCAACCAACGCCGAGCGCCTCGATCCCTTCAACGGCATCCTGCTCTGCGCCCATATAGACGCCCTGTTCGACCGCCACTTGATCACCTTCGAAGACGACGGCCGTTTGTGCATCTCGTCCTCGGTATCCGACGAAAACCGCTCTCGCCTCGGCCTCGAGCCGGCGATGCGCATCACCGGGCTTGATGCGCGTCATGGAGAATATCTGGCCCATCACCGTAGTCGGTTTCAGCCTTAGAGAGCTGGAAGGAGGCGTTAGCCCCGCTTCCGGAAATCCCAGCGCTTGATGCCCAGGGCCTTGGCCTTGTCGAACAGGTTGTCCTGGATGCCGCCGCCCGGGAACACGATCACGCCGATCGGCAGCGTCTCGAGCACCGTGTCGTTGCGCTTGAACGGCGCCGACGCCTTGCTGTGCTTGGCGAAGTCGGGCGCGAAGGGGATCTGCGGAACCTTGCGGCTGTCGGCCCAGCAGGCGGCGATGCGTTCCGAGCCGCTCTTCGAGCCGCCGTGCATCAAGACCATCGTCGGATGCTTGGCGAGCACCGTGTCCAGCACGCTCCAGATGAAACGATCGTCGTTGTAGGCCGTGCCGCCGGTGACGTAGATTCGCTCGCCCGGTGGGATCAGCACCTGCTTGTCGGCCCAGCGCCTTGCGTTGAGGAAGTCGCGGCTGTCGACCACCGCCGCAGTGAGCGCCTTGCGATTCACCTTCGAGCCGGTGCGCGGGGTCCAGGCCTTGCGTATATGCAGGCGGAACTGGTCGGCGAAGGCGTCGCGGAACGCTTCCATCGCGTCGCGGCGTTCGAGCATCGTCTTGCCCTCGTCGAGGGCGCGCTCCAGCTCGACCGACTTGACCTCGCTGCCGTCCTGCTCCCGTTGGAGCCGCTTCTGCGCCTGCTCATTGCTGTCCAGCTCGCGTTCGATCCGCTCGCCGGCGCGGTGGAAGACATTGGTGAAGCCCCAGAGCAGGTCTTCAAGGTCCGGTTCGAGCCGAGTGTCCTGCAGGCAGGCGACCATCGCGTCGAAGGTGTCGGCGGCGGCGCCTTCCACGGCGCGGGCTTCGGGGAGCGGCCGCGGGTCCGCCTCGTCCTCGAAGGGCCGGTGCCCGTAAAGCGCCAGCTCCTGGAGGAGATAGGCGAGCGAGGATTCCTGATGTTCGGGTTCGTCCTCGGGGAGATCAAGGTCGGGGGTCATGGTGTCGCCTCTTCGGTTGGCCGCGCCCTCCGCGGCCTTCATGGCGACGAAAGACGGCGGGCGGACCGGGCGCGCATCCGCAGGACCGGAGCCTCGGCGGAGGACGGCGGGAGGCGGCTATTTTGCTTCGCGATGCAAAGCGGGCCCGCGGGCCCGCGGCGGAAAATAGTCGCTGAAGCCGTTGCGCGACCGGGCCGCTTGCCGTTCTGTCGCCCTCTCAGAAGGCCGGGGCGCGACCCTCTACCGATAGCGGCGCCATGACCCCCGACCGGGTCATTCCACGGAAGCCGCCTGCATCAGGCTCCGCTTCCCGGCTCAGCCTGGCGTCGACAAAAACCGAGACCGATCCTCGGGACGGAGCTGCGGCAGAAGGGTCTCGCGAAGACCTTTAAGCCCCAAGGTGCGGTGATCGGCATTGAAGTCGTCGAGAACCGGCAGCACGGGCACGATCTCGATTCCGGCCGCTTCGGCCCGCTCGGCCAGCGTCGCCACCGCTTGCGCGCCGGCCGGATCGTCGTCGCGGGCGACATAGAGACGGCGCAACTGCGGCGGGAACAGGATGGCGGCGAGATGCGCCGAGGAGAGCCCGGCGATCATCGACATGGCGGGCATGGCGCAGCGCAGCGACGCGATGGTCTCGATGCCTTCGCCCGCCGCCATGACCGGGACCGCAGGTCCAAAGCGGACACCGTGACCGAGAAGATGACCCATGGCGCGGCGGGGATAGGCGACCGGCGCCTTGTCCAGCGCGGCGCCGTCGAGCCAAGTGCGGTGTACGCCCGTGATTTCGCCATCGAGGTCGGTGACGGCGGCGATCATCGCCGGCCAGGCATTGCGCGTGCCCGGCGCATCGTCGTCCGACAACCGATACCAGCAGCGCGGATGAAACCGGATGGCGTCGTATCCGCGTGTCGGCGTAATGGCGCGCTTGCGGAGATACGCGTCCACGACGGTGTCGGCGATCGGCTTCGAGGCCGCGAACAATCTGCGCGCCGCCTCGGGCGTCCCGGTCGGGGCCTTCGCGATTCGGCGATAGGCGGGCTGGCCGACGATCGGCTCGGGCGGCATCGCGAGGAAGCGCCGGGCCTCGTCGAGGGTTTCGCGCATCGATCGCGTCGCCTGCGTGACGGCGATGATGTCGAGCAGATCGCCATGGTCGCCATTCTGGGCGTCGGTCCATTTGCCCGCGCGGCCGCGCCCATCGGCGGCGTCGACCAGGCGCACATAGAGACTGCGACCGGGCGTGTTGTGGGCGTCACCGATCAGCCAGTAGCTGCCCTCGCGGCGACCCTTGGAGAGGAAGTGGCGGCACACCGCCTCGGCCTGGTCGGCGAGACGGCGTGCAATGACGGTGGCAGGTTTTTCCATGGGGCCGGTCCTTCTCAGGCGGCTTTCGCCGCATGGCGCTCGGCGACCCGCTGGAGCGGATAGCGCTCCATGAGCCGGGCGAGCACGTCCGGACCGGCGGCCCCCGTCGGAACGAACAGTCGCAATTTCCACGAGACGATCTCGGAGATCAAGCCGAGCGCCTTCAGCCGTTCGACGGCTAGGTCGTTGAACCCGCTGAGTTCGATCCGGGGCGCATTCATCGCCCGGACCCGGGCGAGCGTCTGGCCCTGGGCGAGATGGAGGGTGACATCGCCGGCCTCCAGCATCGGCCACGCCGCACGCGCATCGAGCGTCGGCGCCTGCTGCCCAAGCGTCGCGGCCGCCCAGGCGGGCGAGACGCGCCGGCCGACGATGCGCTCGCCGTCGTCGGTCTGGAGCCGGTAGACCCGCGTCGACTGGTTCGGCAGGCGTTTCCAGATGGGGAGCAGCAGGCCGGCGACGACGTGCAGCGTGCTGGTCTCGAATTCCGGAACCGCCGCGACCTCGGCGTTCCAGGCCGCAACGAACGCCTTGGGATCGGCGTCCTCCCACTGGGTTTCGGCCATCGCGTCGAGCGGCATGGTCGGCGCCTCCATCGGCCGGATCAGCCTGACCCGCCGCTCGACGCCGCCGTCGTCGAGCATCAGGCTGCGCGCGCCGACCTGCACCGCGGCGCGGCCCGACTTGGCGTTGACCATAAGGCGCGCACCGCGCTCGGTCGCGCGATGCAGGGCGTCGGCGAGTGCAAGCGGACGGTTGCGATCCTTGCGCGTGATGGTGAGGAGCTGCGTTTCGGCGGCGGTGCCGGGATGGACGTAGATCGTCGAGCGGTCGGCGATGACGAAGCTCTCGGCCTGTAGCGTCTCCAGCCCGATCTCGTAGACGCCTGACGCGATCGCGCCCTCGATGCGGCGGACCAACAGCCCTTCGAAGGCGGTGAAGATCACCTCTTGCAGTGTGATGGTCAGCGCCAGCATCCGATTGAGGAAGGTGGTGATCGGCGGCAGCTCGTCCTTCAGTCCCTCGCTGTCGGACAGCGAAAGGCCGGTCGCGGCCTCGAAATCATCGAGCGAGCAGCCTTCCAGCTTGCCGGCGTAGAGCAACCGGTAGAGCTGGTGCAGCGCGTCGCGCGCATAGTCCGATTCCAGATTGTCCTCGGGTCGAAACATGTTCTGGCCGCCGGTCTGGCGCTGGCCGCGGGTTATCGCGCCCAGCGTGTCGAGCCGGCGGGCGATGGTTGAGATGAAGCGCTTCTGCGCCTTCACGTCGGTCGACACCGGCCGGAAGCGCGGCGGCTGCTTCTGGTTGGTGCGATTGGTGCGGCCGAACCCCTGGATGGCGGTGTCGGCCTTCCAGCCTGCCTCCAGCAGATAGTGGATTCGCAGCCGCTGGTTCAGCGCACCGAGATCGGCGTGATACGAGCGCCCGGTCCCGCCTGCGTCCGAGAAGATCAGGACGCGCTTGATGTCGTCCATGAACGCCTGGGTCTCGGCGAGGTTGGCGGCGCCCGACCGGTTCTCGACGGCGAAGCGCAGCGATCCGTCCTCGCGCAGACGAGGCACAATGCGCCGCGTGCGGCCGGTAACCTCGGCCACCACGTCGGTCCCGAAATGCTGGATGATCTGGTCGAGCGCGCCGGGCACGGCCGGCAGCGCCGCGAGCCGCTCGATCATCGCCTGTCGGCGCGCGACGGCCTCGCGGCATTCGACGGGCTGGCCATCGCGCCAGACGGCGCGCGAATGAACATTGCCCTCCTTGTCGCTGAACGGCTCGTAGAGTTGGACCGGGAAGCTGTGCGCGAGATAGTCGAGGACATATTCGCGCGGGGTGATGTCGACCTGGACGTCGCCCCAGTCTTCGGTCGGGATCTCGGCCAGGCGCCGCTCCATCAGCGCTTCGCCGGTCGAAACGATTTGGATGACGGGGCTGTGCCCCTCGGCTAGGTCGCGCCTGACGCTGGCGACGACGCTCGGCGTCTGCATCGCGGTAATGAGGTGGTTGAAGAAGCGCTGCTTGGCGGACTCGAACGCCGAGCGCGCCGCCGATTTGGCCTGGGCGTTCAGCGTGCCGGTGGCGCCGGTGATGTTCGCGGCCTGCATCGCGGCGGCGAGGTTGTTGTGGATGATCTGGAAGGCGCCGGCATAGGCGTCGTAGATGCGGACCTGCTCGGGCGTCAGCGCGTGCTCGAGCAGCTCATATTCGACACCGTCGAAGGAGAGCGAGCGAGCCGCATAGAGGCCGAGCGCCTTGAGATCGCGCGCCACCACCTCCATGGCCGCGACGCCGCCGTCCTCGATCGCGGCGACGAATTCGGAGCGCGTGGCGAACGGGAAGTCCTCGCCGAGCCATAGGCCAAGCCGCTCGGCATAGGCGAGGTTCTGTACTGTGGTGGCCCCGGTCGCCGAGACATAGACGATGCGGGCATTGGGGAGCGCGTGCTGCAGACGCAGGCCGGCGCGGCCTTGCTGCGACGGGGCTTGATCGCCGCGCTCGCCCTTGCCGCCGGCAGCGTTGGCCATGGCATGCGCCTCGTCGAAGACTATGACCCCGTCGAAGTCGCGGCCGAGCAGGTCGATGATCTGCTGAACGCGGCTGACCTTCTCGCCGCGGTCCTGAGAGCGCAGCGTGGCGTAGGTGGTGAACAGCACGCCTTCGGCGAGCCGAATCGGCGTGCCCTGCCGGAAACGGGCGAGCGGGGTCACAAGCAAACGCTCCTGGCCGAGCGCCGACCAGTCGCGCTGCGCATCCTCCAGCAGCTTGTCCGACAGCGACACCCAGACCGCGCGGCGACGGCCTTGCAGCCAGTTGTCGAGGATGATGCCGGCGACCTCGCGGCCTTTGCCCGCGCCAGTGCCATCGCCGCAAAACCAGCCGCGCCGGAAACGGACGACATCCTCGGCGTCTTCGGCGACCGCCGACACCACGTCGTAGGTCTCGTCCACCCGCCAGGCGCCGGTCAGGAAGCCGGCATGGGCCTCGCCGGCATAGATGATCGATTCGAGCTGGGCGTCCGACAGCACCCCGTCGGCGACCAGGCGGGCCGGCAGGCGCGGGCGATAGCCAGGCTTGGGCGGCGCTACCGAGGCCATCGCCGCGGATTGGACCAGGGCGGTCGGATGCGGGCGGGCGCCGGCGATGCGGATCGACTGGAGCTGGAAAGGCTCATAGATCGCGTCGGACAGCCGCTCACCCTGCGTCGGCGTCCAATCGACCAGGCTGTAATCGAGCTCGATCCCATCAGGCGCTTCCGGCGGCGCCGACGACAGAGGTGCAGCCGGGCGCGCGACCGCGCTCGCAGGAGACCGACGCAGAGTGGGGATCGGCAAGGCGCCGCCGCCGGTCGGCGTCGTCGGCGGGACCGCCTCGCGCGGCGGCACAAGGTCGAGGACCCAGCCAAGCAAGGTGGTCAGGTCCCGCGCCATGCCCAGTGAGGCGGGAAAGACCGTCGGATCCTCGGCCGGGACGCGGTCGATGACGGTCAGCCGCGTGTCCATCGTGGTGCCGTGCCGGGCGTAGATCCGGCCATCGATGGCGGCGGAGAATACGATGCGGCCGCGCGCCTGCAGCTGGGCGAAGGCCTCGGCCCAGCCCGGCGCGTCGGGCGCGCAACCAGCGCCGGTGATCGCGACCAGCCGGCCGCCGGGGCGCAGGCGGGCGAGCGCCGAGGCGATATGGCGCAGCGCCGCATCCTTCATGCGCTTGTCGACATGGGCCACCGCCGAGAAGGGCGGGTTCATCAGCACCACGTCGGGCGCGACCGCCGGGGCGAGATGATCGTCGATGTGCGCTGCGTCGTGGCGGGTCACCGAAAAGTCGGTGAACAGCCAGCCGAGGAAGCCGGCACGGGTCTCGGCCAACTCGTTGAGCACGATGCGGGCGCCCATGGCTTCGGCCTGGGCCGCGAGCAGGCCGGTGCCGGCCGAGGGCTCGAGCACCAGCTCGCCCGGCCGGATCGCCGCGGCGCAGGCGGCAACGAAGGCGAGCCCGAGCGGCGTCGAGAATTGCTGCAAGGCCTGGCCGCTTTCGGAGCGCCGGGTGTGGGTCGGCGATAGCGCGGCAATCCGGGCCAGCATCGCCAGCCGTGCTTGCGGCGATGTGGCTTTGCGGAAGATCGCACTTCCGTAATTGCGCAGGAACAGGACCTGCGCGCCCTCGCAGGCGTCGTAGGCGGATTTCCAGTCCCAGGCGCCCTCGGCGTCGGTGCCGGAAAAGGCGTTCTCCATCGCCGCGCGGAGCAGCTGGCTGTCGATGGCGCGGCCGGCTTCGAGGTGCGGCAGCAGGAGATGCGCCGCGTCGAATAGGGCCTGGGCAGAGTTGGCGAAGATGGACGCGGGCGCGCGGCCCGCGCCGGGAAGGGTGTCGGTCATGTGCGATATCCGGGAGAGCTGGGATGGAGCGAACCCCGGGCGCTCCCTCTGGACCCGGCCGGCTCGCCCCGTTCCGGCCCACCTCTGCCTCTCGCCGCGACGCGCGGATGGGCGGCCGGAGCTGACCGTTCCCCCAAGCCCGCACGCCTCCCGGCTCGCCTCTCGGCCGCCAGGCAAAAAGGGGGCGACCCCAGAACGGGGCCGCCCAGATCGTAGAATATCGAAGAGTCCGATTGGTCGGGCGGCGGGACGGCCGAGACCGCCCCGCCTGAGTGCAAGGGTTCATTCCGCCGCGATGGCGTGGCCGGCGGCAACCTCGTCGGGATCGGTGGGCTCCAGCGCCTCCTCTTCTTCGAGGAAAGCGGGAAGCGCGTCGGTTTCGGCCACCGGCGTGTCCGGTTCGGCCGCGCTCGGTTCGAAAACCTCTACGATCGGCGTGCGCAGCGGCTCGGGGAGCCAGTGGGCATCGGCCATCAGCCGCTCGGCTTCGCGGGCCATGTCCGGCTTCTTGAGATGGTCGATCAGACCGGCAGTCTGCTCACCCTTCGCTTCGGCGATCGCCGCGAGGATCCGCGGCTTGGTCACCTTGCCGAAGTAGTTGTCGACGGTCGCCTTCCAGCCCGCGCCGATCATGTCGAGCCCGACCGCGCGCGCCAGGATGTGGCTGTGCTCGATGCGGCGGGAGACGCCATGCGCCGAGATCCGCCCGTTGTCGTACTTCGGCACGGCCTCCCACACCGCGCTGACGCCATAGGCCGCGCAATGGGCGAACAGCGCCGCCTGCTCGTTGCCGTCGAGCTGCTGCAGCGTATCCCACAGGTCCTTGTCGGACTGCGGCAGGCGTTCCTTCCAGCGGGCGGAGCGCTCGGCGATCGACTTCGCGGCCGGCGTGTCCTTCAGCCCGGACGCCTGGAAAGGGAACGACACCCGGCTGAGCGAGAGGGACAGGCAGGATTCAGTCCGGCCATAGTAGAAGATCGACAGCACCAAGGCGTGCAGGACCGTGGCGAAGGCGACCGACGGATTCTGCGCGAAGGCATCCTGGAGCGCGATGGTGCGCTCGGCGGTCAGCTCCGACACGAGCCGGTCGGGAAGCGGCTTGATGACGTCCTCCTCGTCATCCTCCTCCGTCGTCGGGACCGCAGCGCTGCCACCGATGGCGATAACCGCCCGCTGCACCTCCGGCTGCGGCTGGCGGGGACCGATGAAGTGAGGATCGTCGGCGCCTTGGCCGTCCACTTCCGCGTCGGCCTCAACGTCTTCCTCCACCGCGGCCACCGGTTCGTCCTCGGGCCGGACCCAGCCGCGCTCGACGAACACCGTGCCATCATCGTCCAGGCCGACGAACACGCCGGCGATCGCCATCTCCTGCGGATCATAGGTCCAGCGCCCGCCGTTCAGCTCGGCGATGTCCTCGTCGATCTCGGTGATGCGCTGGTCGACCGCGTCGGGGATGTCGTCGGCGCTGGACCATTCGGCCTCAAGCGCCTCCGCCTCGGCCTGGAGCTTGGCGATCTCGGCCAGCTCCGCCTCGGTCGGCGGCGTGTGGGTCGGCTCGATCTCGCGCAGCCCGTCCTCGAAGCCGTAAGGCAGGTCAATCGCAACCGCGACCCACTTCCAGCCCTCGCGGGCGATGCGCTCGCCTTCGGCCTTCAGCTTCTCGGTCGCGAGCCGGTCAAGCAGGCCCGCGTCCTGTAGCCAGCCGCCGTCATCGTCCTCGAATAAGTCGCGCAGGACACAACCGCCGGCCTCGACATAGGCGTCGATGCCGACGAACTGGGCGCGCCGATCGGCCGCCGGCACCGTGCTTTCGGTGAGGCGCGCGCGGATGAAGGCCGGCGACTTGTTGAGACTGTGGGCGAGGATTTCCCAGACCTGCTCCTGACGAGCGTGGTCGTTCGACACCGAGAAGGCCATGAGCTGGTCGAGCGTCATGGCGCCTTCGGCATAGACCTCGTGCAGTGTCGGCGAGACGGCGGCGAGCTTCAGACGCTGGCGGACCACGGCGGGCGTCACCCGGAAATGGGCGGCGATCGCCTCCTCGCTGTCGCCCTTCTCGACAAGGCGCTGCATGCCGCGGAACTCGTCGAGCGGGTGCAGCGGCTCGCGGAAGGTGTTTTCGGCCAGCGAGTCCTCTTCAGCCGAAACCTCGTCGTCGACCGACTTCACCACGCAGGGGACCAAGGCGGTCTTGGCCATGCGCTTGCGCTTCACGAGGATTTCGAGGGCGCGGTAGCGGCGACCCCCGGCCGGCACCTCGAACAGGTCGGTCTCATCGCCGTTCGCATCGACATGCGGGCGGACGTTGAGGCCATGCAACAGACCGCGACGGGCAATGTCATCGGCCAGATCGTCGGTCGAGACGCCGGCCTTCACGCGCCGGACGTTGGACTGGGACAGGATCAGCTTGTCGAAGGGAATATCCCGCGACGGGCTGAGGATGAGCTTCGGAAGGGCTTTCGCCATGACAGTTCTCCATGGCGGGCGGCCGGGAGACTCTCTCCCAACCTCAACCCGCCACGAAAATCCGGCCCCTCTCTCACTCTCGCCCGGACTCGCCCCACGCGCCGCCGCCGGAAGGGAGGACCAGCTTTGGCTCAAGCGGCCCTCCGTTCGAACGCGGGGTCGGCGAGATCGGCTTCTGCTTCCGATGCGTCCGCCTCGGCCTCGTCCCGGAAGCCGAGAATGAAGTCGGCGGCCCTGGATGCGGCGCTGGCGGCGCGCACGATCGCCCGGTTGTCCTCGCGGATGATCGCGAGCCAGGAACCGAGATAGTCCGCATGCCGGACGGTCGGCGCGATGCCCATCGAGGCGCAGACGAAGGCGCCGGCCATCTCGGCCACCAACTCTTCGCGTCCATATGGAACCGAGCCGAAGCCGCCGGACAGATCGCGATTGAGTCGCGACCCATGGCCGCTCCAATGACCCAGCTCATGGAAGGCCGTCCGATGCCAGTTGATCGGTTCGAAGTAGGCGTCCGGCCGCGGGACCTGCACGTAGTCGAGACCCGGTGCGTAGAAAGCCTGATTTCCGCCGATACGGAAATCCGCTCCCGTGGCTTTGATCAGCGCGTCGGCAGCCGGCAGGATGAGATCGTCGGGAATGGGCGGCGGCGGGGCGCAGATTTCCGCCGGCAGGTCGTCGCATTGGTCGGTATTGAAGACGGTGAACCGCTTCAGCATCGGGATGCGGGCCGCCTCACGTCCTTCACGTTCGGCCCGCCGCTTCTCCTCGGCCGGCGTGAACGGCTTGGCGTAGACGACGGTCGTGCCACGTTCGCCCTTGCGGACATGGCCGCCCAGTGAAAGCGCCTGACGAAAGGTCAGGAAGGCGTTGGTGGAGAAGCCGCAGCTGATCACCGCGTCCCACAGGATGATGATATTGATGCCGGAGTAGCGGTTCCGGGTGGAGGCGTTGTGCGGCATGTCGAGCGACGCACGGGCCGCCGCCCAGGGCTGGACCCAAGGCAGGCGCCCGGCATCCAGCTCGGCGATGATCTTGTCGGTGATGTCCTGGTAGAGGTCGGTCCGGTCGCCGCCGGTCCGGTTCGCGATACGTGACATGGGAAGTCCCCGCGACGGATCGCGGCGAGCCTCTCTCGCCACTCCTCAATCCGTCACGGCTCTCCCGGCCGGGCTCTTCCTCTCGGGGTGTTGCGGGGTGTCCCCGCGCGAAGGGGTACGGCCAGAGCCCGGCTGGCCGTCAGGGGAAGGCGTTCCCCTCCAGGATTTAGCGCCTGCGGAATAGGGAATTGGGAAGTTCGGATCACTTGCTGGATGGTTGGATCGCGCAGTCGTCACCACATCGCTTCGACAAGAGCGGCCCTGATCTGATAGGCCGTTGAAGTGACCCCGACCACGCAACCTATTTACCTTGACGGCTTTGCGACCATGCCGCTGGCGCCAGAGGCGCGAGAGGCGATGTTTGTCGCCTGGGCCAACCCAGCAAATGCTGGATCGCCGCATATTCTCGGCGAACTGGCAGCGGCTTCTGTCGCTGCAGCGCGGGCAACTATCGCGGAATTGATCGGAGCCTCCGCCTCTGAGATCGTATTCACCTCCGGCGCGACCGAGGCAAATAATCTCGCCCTGATCGGCATCGCCCGCTGGGCTCTCGAAACGGGAAACACAAGGCAGCGAATCGTCGTCTCGGCTGTCGAGCACAAAGCGATCCTAGAGCCAGCGCATTGGCTCAAAGCTCTCGGATTTGAGGTCATTGTTGCGCCGGTCGACCATCGCGGGGCGATCGACTGCACCGTGCTTTCGACTTTGGTCGATGAGCACACGCTGCTGGTTTCGGTGATGGCAGCGAACAACGAAACAGGCGTGCTGCAGCCGATGTCCGACGTTGTGGCCATTTGCCGCCGAAACGGTGCTCTCATCCATTGCGATGGAGCCCAGGCCATTGGAAAAATTCCGCTGGAGGTCGTTGAGCTCGATCTCGATTATATGAGCTTCTCATCTCATAAGATGTACGGTCCCGCCGGGGTTGGCGGGCTGTATATCTCGGCCGCCGCACCGACGCCGCGGCCAATCCACTTGGGCGGCGGGCAGCAGAGCAGCGTCAGACCGGGAACCGAACCCGTACCCCTGATCATCGGTTTTGGCGTTGCAGCGGGGCTTGCCCGCGACCGACTGGCTGCGGACGGAGAACACGGCCGCCAACTGGCGCGCCGCCTGCTCGCGCGGCTTCATGAGCATCAAGTCGGATGCAGTCAAATCACGGACGACGCGCCAGTTTTGCCCGGTAGCCTCAGTTTGATGGCGCCTGGCATCGAGGCTGACGACCTAGTAGCTATGTTGCGAACAACAGTCTGCCTTTCGACTGGATCGGCCTGCACCGCAGGCCAAGTTCTTCCTTCCCACGTCTTGAGTGCTATGGGAATGAGTCAAGTAGACGCTTCATCGGTATTTCGCATATATTGTGGTCGTTATAATACGGAAGCCGATATAGACCTTGCAGCCACATTAATCGCTGATGCCTGCCTGCGAGTGCGCCATCGAACTGGACGACCCCACCAGTAGCCGCTACAAGGCCGTCATGAAGCACGGCCTCCTCGATTCCGACTCTCGCGGGCAGTTCGCAGGCCATGAGACATTCCCGCTGCGCCTTCTTTGGCTGAAGAAGGCGTTTGACGCGGTGGAAAACGGTGCGCCGGCCGGAACATTCCAGGAACAATCAGCGATCGCACGTTTTGGTGTCGGACGCAACATGGCCGTTTCGATGCGCTATTGGGCGCTCGCTTCTGGCTTCGTTGAAGAGGTCGATCGCGTCTTGAGGCCGACCTCGCTAGGCGCCGTAATCCTCCGCGACGATGGCCTCGACCCATATATCGAGCGGCCCGCCACTGTTTGGCTCGTGCATTGGGCGATCGCCAGCAGTGCTCAATTCACGACCACTGCCTACTATGCGTTCAATGGCCTCGCCGCGATCGAGTTCGATCCCGCCATGCTTGTGGAAGAGCTGCTCGACTTGGTCGCAGCGAGAGGGTGGCGGGCTACTCGAGGTACACTGAAGCGCGACGTTGAAGTCTTCCTCCGCGGCTATACGCGACGGGAAGATGCGCAGGGTGAGGATGCGGCAGAGCCGCTCCTGGCCGAGCTTGGCCTCATCCGTGAGGCGCGATTTGGCGGTTGGCACGAATTTGTGCGCGGGCCGAAGCCGACCCTGCCCGATGGAGTATTTGCCTACGCCCTGAATGAATTCTGGCAGCGACAGGGCGGATCGACCGCGCTGACGGCCGAGCAAATCTGTTATGCCGCCGGCTCGCCGGGCCGTGTGTTCAAACTCGATGAAGACAGCGTCATCACTCGTCTCATGGGGTTGGAGGCGTTGACGCACGGAGCATGGCTCTGGACCGACACCGCTGGTTTGCGGCAAATCCAAAAAGTCGGCGAGGTCGATGCGCTCAAGCTGGTGAGCAGCGCTTATCCCAGGCCGCTGGCGGCCGCGGCATGAGCACGCTGGCGTCCATTGTAGAAATCAACCGGCGGTTCGCGCGCTCCGCGCGCCTCGATGCCGACCTAAACGGCACGCCTCCCTTGGTCGGCTATGTGCTGCAAGCGAGTGTCGAGAAGTCGCTAGTAACCCTCGCCTCCAGCCAGATCGACAGCAAGCAAGGCGCCTTCACATGGACCGGCCCATATGGTGGCGGCAAGTCTAGCGCCGCGCTACTCGTCGCCAACCTGGTCGCCGGCACATCGAAAAACCGATCGATCGCGCGAAAGATCGCCGGCCCCTCTTTGGCAGGCACCTACCAAAAGGCGTTTCCAGAGAAGTCGGGGCCCTGGGCTGTCGTCGCTATCACGGGCAGCCGAATGGGGCTGCGCCAAGCCATCGCTGACGCTTCTGCCGTGACGTTCGGTTGGTCGAAGACGACGCATGCCCGCGCCAACGCTAGCGATGATGCACTTATCGACGCCCTTCTGACTTCCGCAGTCACAGGTCACAGCGGCGCGCTCATTGTTCTAGACGAACTTGGGAAGCTTCTTGAGCACGAAGCGCTGGAAGGTGGCGACATCCATTTGCTGCAGGACATCGCCGAGCGCGCTGCGCGAAGCGACGGCCGGCTGGTTGTGATTGGCATCTTGCATCAAGCTTTCGATCAGTACGCGGCCCGCGCTTCGCGCGACGCCCGCCAAGAATGGGTGAAAGTCCAGGGCCGCTATCAGGACATTCCGTTCCTCGCTGGTGCGGACGAAACCGTCGCCCTGCTAGGTCGGGCGATCAGCTGCGCCGAACGGCCAGCCTCCGCGTCAGCGGCTGCCGCGGCCGTTGCGGGTGCCGTTGGCCTGCGGCGGCCAACCGACGAGCAAGTTCTCGCCGATGCCTTGACCGCCACCTGGCCGTTGAATCCGGTGACCGCCCTTTTGCTCGGTCCTGTATCCCGGCAGCGCTTCGCCCAGAATGAGCGAAGTGTGTTTGGCTTTCTTAGCTCCTCCGAGCCGTCTGGATTTCAGGAGCACCTAAATACGACCAAAGACGGCGCGACCTACGGGCCCGATCGCCTCTGGGATTATTTGGCGTCGAACTTCGGCATGGCGCTCGCCAGCGGCGCTGATGGATCGCGGTTCAGTTTGGCTTTCGAAGCGATTGAGCGGGCCGGTGCAAAGGGTGGGCCGCTCCACGTTTGTCTGACCAAAAGCGCCGCCGCGATCGAGTTCTTTCGCAATGGATCGGGTCTCGCGCTAGCCGATGATATTCTGGCCGCCGCGACGCCAAACGTGTCCGAAAAGGAGCGCCAAGCGGCGATCGCGGATCTCGTGGATTGGGCGGTGCTGATCCGGCAACCCCGGCTCAAGGGCTACGCCCTGTTCGCTGGCAGTGACTTTGATCTTGAAGATGCGATCAACAAGGCGACGGCGCCACTCAGCGACGGACAATTGTCAGTTCTGCCCCAACGGGTCGGTTTGGGATTTGCCCCGGCGAAGCGTCACTATTTCCGTACCGGCGCACTCAGAACATTCGAGGTCGTAGTTCATCTCACCGGAGAGGCGGACATTCCGTCCGCCATCGCCGAGGTGATCGCAGCCCGCCGCCCCAAGGGGAGCGGATCTCTTATCCTGCTGCTTGGCGACGGAACAATCGACGGTGGCGAGGTTGAACGCCGATGCAAAGCCGTCGCCAAGGCGCTTGGCAAGGCCAAGATTGTCGCGGCGGTGGGCGGCGCCACCGACGCCTATGCTCTGCGATCGAGCGCGGCGGAACTTTTTGCCATCGAGCGGGTGTTTCGCGAACATCCGCAGCTCGAAGGTGATCGGATCGCCCGTCGCGAGATCGCCGCTCGCCGGTCGGCCGGAGTCGATCTCGTCCATCGTGACCTGGAAGCGGCGCTGAGCCATGCGCGCTGGTGGCTCGCGCCTGATCCGGCGACAGTTTTACGTGAACCGCTGGCGATCGTGGCGACGGCGCTTGCCGATGAAGCGTATTTCCATACGCCCATTCTCAAGAGCGAGTTGCTGCAGCGCGATCGACCATCGTCCAACGCAATGGCGGCGCTCCGCGAGCTTTGCCACGCGATGGTTGCACGAGCGGATCAGCCCGACCTCGGGTTCGAAGGTTTCCCCGCCGAAATGGGGCTCTATCTGACGACGCTCAAACCGTTTGGGGTACACAGCGAGATTGAACCCGGCGTCTATGGTTTTCAGGCGCCGACGGCCGAGGGCGATGGGGCCAGCCTTCGTCCGGCCTGGGATGTCGTTGAAGCGGCGGGGGACATCACGCTTGATGAGATTTATCGAATTTGGGCCGCTCCTCCCTTCGGTCTGAAGGCGGGTGTGATGCCGGTGCTGGCGCTGGCCAGCCTGATTGCCAACCGTGACCGGCTGGCCGTCTATATCGACGGCGTATTCCAGACTGGGCTCGACGACGTCGTCGTCGATAAGCTCCTGCAGAAGCCGAACGAGGTCCGTCTGCGGCGTGTGGATCGCTCTGTGCTCCAAGCAGCGTTCCTGAGTGGCTTGGCGCAGAAATTCGACATCGGCGATGGCACCGCGTCCCTGCCCGTGGCCCAGGCCCTCTTCCGGCGCTACGCGAAGCTGACGACCTATGCCAAGCGCACCGAGACATTGAGTGACGTGGCGCAAAAGGTGCGCGGCGTCGTGTTGAAATCGCGCGACCCGGAAGCCCTGCTCTTCGAGGATTTGCCGAAGGTCATGGGCGACACTCCGTCCGCCGGAACGGTGCACGACGCCCTGCTTGAAGCCGAAGCCGCATATCAGCGACTCCTCGATCATCTGCATCGTGCGCTCGCCAGATCCCTGGCGGTCGATGCATCGACGTTTGCTGGATTGTCCGAGCGGGCCGCTTCGATAAAGAACCTGACGAACGACTATGCGTTCGAGGGTTTCGCCATGCGCGCTGCCGCATTCGAGTCCGACGACGGTGATATCGAGGGCGTCGCCAGTCTGCTTCTCCACAAGCCGGCTCATCAATGGTCGGACCGAGATCGCGAACAGGCATTGCTCCAGTTGGCCAGATTCGGCCGACAGTTCCGGGAACTTGAAGCGCTGGCCGTCGTGCGAGACCGGCGATCCAGTACGGAAGCGTTGGCCTTGGTGGTCGGCGTCGATCCCAAGACGCCGCCACTGTTTCGCAGCTTCATTCTCACCGAGGCAGAGAAGGTCCAAGCAACCGCGCTCGCGGATCGACTTTTGAAGACGCTTGGAAAGGACGAGGCGCTTGGGCGGATCCAGTTCGCCGCCCTCGCGCGCGCTGTCGCCAGTCTAGCGGCCGATACCGAGGTGGAGATCGCGTGACCCAACCCGATCGGCACATTCTTGGCATCTCGGGCGGGCGCGATAGCGCGGCGCTGGCCGTCTACATGCGGCAGCACCATCCTGAACTGCCGCTCGAGTATTTTTTCACCGATACCGGCAAAGAGCTGCCGGAGGTCTATACCTTCCTCGACCGGCTGGAAGGGTTCCTGGGAAAGCCGATCCTGCGCCTCAATCCGGATCGCGACTTCGATTTCTGGCTCGACGAATATGGCAACTTTCTTCCCTCCCCGCGGACGCGATGGTGTACGCGCCAGCTGAAGCTCCGACCGCTTGAAAAATGGCTGCGTGCCGATCTCGACGCCGGCGTCACAGTCCACTCCTATGTGGCGATCCGTGCCGATGAACCGACACGCGAGGGCTATCAGGCAACGCATGACAACATGCAGGTCCACTTGCCATTGCGAGAGGCCGGGATCGATCGCGCTGGGGTGATCGAGATGCTGCAGCAGGCGGATGTTGGCGAGCCGGACTACTATTCCTGGCGCTCCCGCTCAGGCTGCACCTTCTGCTTTTTCCAGCAGAAGATCGAATGGGTACGATTGGCCGAACACCATCCCGACCGATTTGCCGAAGCCGTGGACTATGAGAAGACGGCGCTGCGGGACGGCTCCCCCTTCACCTGGAGCCAGGGCGAAAGCTTGCCCGAACTCATCCGCCCAGCGCGCGCCGAGCAGATCAAAGTGGATTATGAACGCCGACGGGAGCGGCTCAAGCTACGCCGGCCAGCCAACCCTCTTGCCGACGCGGCCGCCGATACCATCGATGACGTCTATGGGATCGACGAGGCGGCGGGCGGGTGCGTGATTTGTCATAAATAGGCCGACTTCGGACAAACTCTCGCTGATCGAGTTCGTCGGCAGGTGGATTTCCAAGGAGCCTCTACTCGCGACCGGCGCCCGGCCGCAGGCGCGTGACGAAAGATTGAGGCGCGATCTCGTATTTGTCGCGCAAGAAGTATGTGAGCCATTCGCGGACGATCTGCCAACGCGCGGTTGCACTCATGTCGGACGTTCCGACAAGCGTTTGGATCAAATCGGCCGCGGCCGCATCCGACAAGTCGCTTTGAGCCGCTCTCAAAATGGCGCTGACTGCAGGCATGGTGGAAAACCGCTCGGCGACCTGAGTCCGGAAGGTCGGTTCGTTCAAGTTGGGCTCGATGGCCAGCGCTTGAAGGTCATGGTCAGCGGCTTCGATGGCCGAAGTCGTCAACCTCTCTCGCCCCGAGGGGACATAGGCGGCGAACAATCGTTCGGGAGCCGCCAGCTTGGGGAGCCAGGGTCCGGCCAGCGCGTCGTCAACCGTCTTCGCCTCGGGCAAAGGCGGTCGCTGCATCTCGTCTACGACCGCTTGAATGGCCGCGCGTTCCTCGGCGGTCGCCAAGCGCGCCGCGGATAGTCCCGCCCGACACCGCAGGACCGCCTCGTCATTTGATGGCACTGCCATGAGAAGTTCGAGGTTGGGGTCGCTGCACCAGCCAAGGGCGGTCGCAGTGAGATTTGCAGAACCAGCAAGCAGCAGATCATCGGAGGCATAGAGTTTGGCGTGCAGGTTATCGAGAAGGCGCAGAGTTACGCTGGACCGGCTGGCAGCAAGATCGAACACGGCCAAGTCGCTAACGCCGGCGGCGACCTCCTCAGCATGCCACCGAGTGACGATGTCTATAGGGACATCAGGATCGATGGCGCTCAGTAGGCGCTTGGCTACACCCAGCTTGATGAAGGGCGCACAGAGCAAGACGCTCTTTTTTGCTCGCGCCACATGCGCGACGAGCAGATCGCCATCTCGACGCATCAGTCGAGGCCGGAAATATCGACAGGATCGAGAAAGTCGCGGGCCAGTTTGCCCCAGCTCTCCCGGACCCTTTCATAGCGTGCCTGGTTTGGCGGATCCTCGCGCTCCATGCGGGCCCAGGCTGCGAAGAGAAGCTGGACGGCCTGGCCGGCCTTCAGCAGGCGATCCTGCAGTTCGGTGCTCGATAGGGCGTCAAGGTCATCATCGGCGGAGACCGTGTCGAAGATCATATCGAAGGCCGGATGTCGGCGGTTGAAGACCACCTCGGTGAGCGGGCCACGAGCGACCACGGTGAAGAGTTCGGACGAACCCCCAAGGGCCTTGTCGATGAAGACAACCTTCAGGTCGCCGGATACGACCCGGGCGACGATTTCCGACGTGTCTTCGGCATTGCGTCCATCCTCGGTCAGGTCTCCCGAAAGCTCATTCAGATCATCGGTCGACGGTGGAGTATCCGCGTCAGGGATCGGATTGGTCTCGTCCCGCTGTTTCCAGCGCTTGTTGGCCTCTTCGGTTGGATCTCCATCGGTATGTCGTTTGCCGCCCTTCCGGGTGCCCTTGGCCTGGATTTTGATCGTGCTTCGGAGTTGGGCGAGATTATTCTTGATGGTTTCGCTGAGATGGAGGAGCACCCCCTTCGGGTCGCCTTCATCCTTGAGCCGCGCAACGACCTCCGGCATGGTTTCGCCGGGATCGGCGAGATCCTTCCAGTCCAGGCCGGATAGTTCGTTGAAGACGGTGGCAGCCTGTTTGTTGTTGGTGACCCCGAAGATTTCGTCGAGCGCTGCGGGAAATTCGACCTCGCATCCCCACCACCGATCACGCGGGTCGTATTGAATCGTCCAGGATCGGTCGAGCATCAGCTCCCGGCCTTCCCGCATCACGGAGACGCCAATATTGTTGGCCGCGTCCTTCCCGTAAGCGGTGTCGCCGCGATTCACCGTCCCAGCGAGATCGAGCGTGATATCCTTGGCCACGGAGTAACGGGTCTGAACCTGATAAGTCTTATCATTGACCTCCACCGTCACTGGGACGCTGAAAACGTCCTTGAACATGGGCTCCTTGTTGAATGGCGCCGGCATGGTCGGCGCCGCGATCAGGTACATTGGGTCGTTGATCGTGACGGCATCGGATTCCAGATATCCGTCCTCGCCGCCCGCTAGCCGGATGCTGAGACTTCCGTCACCGACAAAACGACGATGGATGCGTCCGAGCAGCCAGCCGGTGTTTTTCAACGTGGCCTTGGCGCCCTTCCAGGTGAGCCGATCCGGACTCAGTTTCGTCCAGACGACCAAGGTTCCGCTATGGCCTACACTCAGCGCTCGCTCGCGCCACTCGGCGGGAACCGCTAGCGGCTGTGGGATCGGCACCTCTCTGCGCAGCCGATCTCGAATCTCCTGAACGTCCAGGAAGCTGTGTAGGGCGTTGTCAGGCCCGTTTTGCCAGCTCCACACGTCGAGCCGTCCAGCTTGCGAAATGGATGCATTTGGAAGGCCCATGCCGAAGCGCCCGATACCAGAACGGTCATTTAGGCGGGTTCCGTTGCCGAATTGCAGTGCTTTGCGAAGCACCGATGCGTTCATGCCTAGCCCGTCGTCGAGCACCGCGATCTTGGTTAGGCGTTTGCGCTTGCGGTCGGCGAGTTGCACCATCTCTTCGATGCAGATGATTTCGATGCTCTTGGCTTCGGCCTGCACCGAGTTGTCGATCAGTTCGGCGAGAGCATAGGCGGTGTTCTTGTAACCGCTATCGCGCATCGCCTGGATCGCGAGATCGGCGGGAATGAAGGACGCGTCTTCGATCGTGGTCTCATCAGTCGCCATGCCAGACGTCCTCCCAGTTAAAGAATGCCTCGGCGATGTCTCCAAATCCGGGATAAGCCGGATCGTGGACGGTGAGGATTTCGCAGGTGTCATTGCCGCCGGCCTGCGGCCCGCGTGTGGCCCGACCAACCATCTGGCTGTAAAGCACGAGCGATTTGGTGGGCCGGGCGATGATGGCGGCGCTCGTGCGCGGCGCATCGAAGCCAGTAGTCAGAACGCCGAAATTGCAAAGTACCTGCGGCCGGGAGGTCGCGCTCTTGAAGGTCTTGAGAATCGAGGTGCGCTTGGCGCCAGGGGTATCGCCGGACACCACAGCGGCCGCGATGCCATGTGCCGCCAAGCCGCTGGCCATATCCTGAGCATGTTCAACACTGACCGCGAACAAGATGATCCGCGTGTGTCCGCGAGCGATCAGTCCCTTGGCCGCATCCAAGATCGCGAGGTTACGCGCCGTGTCGGCGGCCAATTTGTCCAGGGTCTCGTCGGCATAATCATCAAGCTTCGCGAGCTTCCTCAACTCGGAAGGCGATGGGCGGATCTCGGGCGCGTATTCAATCTGCTGAAAAGCCGGTCGCGCCAGATAGCCGTTATCGAGCAGATATTTGACCGGGTTGGGGTCGTCGCCGATCTCCAGCACGACTTTCGAACCCCCGAAGAAATCGGAAAGCGCTTCGTCGGCACCCACGTCATTCCATGACCGACCCGGCGTGGCGGTCAGGCCGAGCAAGGCGCCTTCGCCCCCCGCGCCGCACAAGCCCTCGATTACCTCGCGGTAGGTCGGCGCCACGGCTTGGTGGGCCTCGTCCATAATGACGAGGCGGACCTTGGCGGCGAGTTTCAGGAAAGCCAAGCCGTCTCGCTCGCGCCATGCATGCAGTTTTGCAAGCCCGGCTATGAGAATTCCATCGGCCATGTCGTCCGGCGCTGGCGTGCGGGCACCCCAAAAGCGACGCACTTCCAGGTCGCGATTGCCTAGCGACGACCAGGCCGCGTCGAATGTTTCGGCAGCCTGCTCCAACAGTTCCCGGCTGGTGGCGAGCCAAACGACGATGCCTGGTTCGAACTCGTTCAGCGCTCGGGATACCAAATGCATCGCCGTTCGGGTTTTGCCTGAGCCGGTCGGCATATGAATGAGCGTCCGACCGAATCCAGTCCCGACGCGCTTATAAGCGCGCCGAACGACCGAACGCTGATGCGGGAAGAGGGGGAAGGTTGGCTGGATTTCTTGGCGGTGGAGCGCCGTCGTTCCAGCAGCCGCGTCCTCCCCTTGTAGACCGAGAAATCCACTGGCGATGGCCCAAGGCCGGGGCGCGGCGAGATCTCGTATATCCAGTTCACCCGCAGCGACATCGACCCCACCTTGGGTCAATCGAGCTTTCAATTCGTCAAGTTTGCCCGGATCGAGATTGCGCAGCAGGGTCTTCCTGATCTCCGGCTCCCCGACGACTTGTTGCGCCCGGTCCTGCAACGCTCGTTCTGCCGCCGCAATCAGGGCGGATCGATCTCCTTTCGGAACGACTGGGAGGAGAGGAAGCACCCGCGGGCCAACGATCATCTGGAGGTCGCGCACAGTTAGGCGATCGAGCAAGCTCCCAAGATTCTGACCAGGGGACGCACCCGCGTAGCCTCGCTGTGAATCGAACACCAAGCCCGTCGTCGCCCCCTCATCGCGATTCGCACCATCACCACGCGCAGCAAGCTATAGAGCGGGAAGAACAATCGGCAAAACTTCAGGTTGGTTACAGACGAGCTGCTGACCACGTTCCCGCGACGGAATCGCTACATCCACGAGATGTTTGGCGATCTGGAGAACCTCGACGCCCTTGGGGGTGACAGCTGAGCACTGCTATGGCGCGAAGATGGCTTCCAAGATTGAGATCAAAGCAGCGACGCCTGACGCGTTTTCCGACAGCGATCGAGCCCGATTTCGGGATCTCGTGATTATGGGCGGCGAAGTCGGGGGAGCGATACTCGAAGAGAATATCGCCAACGCCAGAGTGCTAGTCACACTTTGGGCCGATGGCGTCATGCGCGGGGTTGTCGCCTTGAAGCGACCGCGGGACAGCTACCGCAAGAAGGTTGCCGGGTGGACGGGCGTTGCGCTTCCAAAACCGGAGGTGCCGTATGAGCTCGGCTATGTGTTCATCGAGTCCGACCTTCAGGGCGTTGGATGGTCTCATCGGCTCATCGCAGAGGCGCTTGCTCATACGGATGGCGCGGCGATTTTCTCAACGGTCCGAACCGATAATGCCAGAATGCGCGCGACGCTCGGCAAGGCCGGCTTCGCGGCGGCGGGCAAGCCCTATGTTCGCGGGTTGAACCGAGAGATCGGATTGCTCACGCGCCCCCGTGCGCTGCCTTCGGTCGACGCGGAAGGG
Source organism: Sphingomonas sp. 28-63-12 (assembly GCA_002281535.1). GTDB lineage: Bacteria > Pseudomonadota > Alphaproteobacteria > Sphingomonadales > Sphingomonadaceae > Sphingomonas. Next base: position 18,936 of record NCGD01000006.1, on the reverse strand, counting down.
CGCTAGCGGCAAGCCTGGGTGGTCAGTCGTCCTTCTCCATCAGATACTGATGGTAGGAGCATAGAGTGCGGTCTGGATCCTGCAGGATGTCGGCGACGGGAATCGTCGCGTGGCAAATGCCGCATCGACCGTCCGAAGTGTAGGTGAACCCGCAGTTGGCGCAGGCCGCTTCGAAATCAATGAACGTCCCTTTGTCGCATTCGGGGCAGTCATAATAGGGACCGTCCTCGCCAGCATCCTTGGCGCGAAGGTAGGCCTCGGCGCCAAGGACGTCCTCGACGGTTTTCTCAATCACTTCGCCGACGTCGAGCTGGGCGCCGCAGGCGCGACAGGACAGATCGGCGTCATCCTGGTCGGTGTTTTCGGGATCGGCTTGCTGGACGAGGTTGGACTCGCACTCCGTGCAGACGAGCTTGGCCTCGGCGATCGTGCCCGAGCGCCAGTCGATCGCCTCGAGCGTCTTCTGGCACGCCTCCAGCTCGGCGATGAACAGCGCCTGCGACTGGAGCATCTCGGCCCATTCGTCGCCGAGCAGCTCGACGGGATCCTCGCCGAGCAGGCGGAACAGCTGCCCCGCCGCCGGAAACCCCTTGGCGATCGCCTCGATGATTGCGGTGCGGCCAAGCGGCGAAAAGCGATGCTCGATGTCGTTGCGGATGCGGTTGAGCTCGTTGAGCAGCTTGTGGTCGAACGGGATGCCGAGGTCGTCGAACCGGCGACCGATCGTCTGGAAGTCGATTGTAGTACGGCCGGCAGGCACGATCTCGACCGTGCCGTTGGGCCCGGCCTGTGGCTTGAGCTGGGCAGCGATCAGGATGTCGGGGTCTTCGTTCGGGAAGCGGCGGACCAGCACCTCTTTTGCGAGGAGCAGGATGCCGGCGTAGTAATTGCGAACCGCGCTGAGATAGCGGTGGTCGTCGGGAGAGCGGTAGTCCTGCACGCCGACACGGATGCTGCCGATGGCATTGTCGAGCAGCGCGCTCACGCCGCGGCCCCAGTCACCTTGAGCCAGTCAAGCACGGCGAACAAAAAGTCGCTATGTGTCAGGTCATCGGGATCAAGCCGGCGCGGCGCCATCAGAGCGCCGATATCCGCCTGGAAGCGACGGTAATCCGCTTGCAGGGCCGCCGCGCCGGGCAGCGGTTCCGCGTTTCGCATTCGATGCTCGGACAGCCAGTTGCGGACGCAGCGGATGGCCTCGTCGGGATCGTTGCCGTGGGATTCGATGTCCTGGCCGCTGATATCGGACAGGGCCTGGTCATAGCGATGCCGCTCGGCGTCGAGGATGAGCGCGCGCTTTCGCCGATGGCGCTTTTCGCCGAGAAGGCGGGCGCCAAGATGAAGCCCCAGTTCCATCGGCATGTTGAACCGCGGCACGCCGCCGGCGCCGACCTCGACCCGCGACAGATCGTGGATACCCCAGTCGCATTCGCCGATCATCACAGCAATCTTGCCGACCCGAACCTCAGCCCCGTCGGTGGCGTCGAGCGCGCAGCGCGGGTGATAGCCCGCCGCGATGATGGCGAACACCATCGCGCGCAGGATCGGCTTGAACTCCTCATCGAACGGGCAGTTGATGAAGATCGATTTGGAAGCGGGCGGCTTACGCCTGGCTGGGTTCGCCATGCGGCTGCTCGTACATCTTGCGCAAATCGTCGAGGATGGCTTGCGCAAGAGGCGAGCGGCGACCCGTGGCCGGCGGGATCTTGATCCCCCGGTAGACGAACGCCTTTTCCGCCGGAGCAGAGCGGCGCGCTCGAGTCTTCTTTTTCGCGGTCGTCGCCATGCCTTCTATATGCGGGTTTGGGCCCTCGAAGACAAGGCTGGAGCGCTCGGTCGCTGGCCTATGCGGCAAGGGGAATCTCCTCGTCATTATGCCCCACGACCTCGCCGGCTGCCTTGCTGAGGAAGCGCGCGAGCGCCGCCTTCCGGGAGTCGCGATCGAGCGCGTAGGCGGTTTGCTTGAACTGTCGGCCGTCCAGAAGGCCGGCGATGTATCCGGCGATCGTGTCGGCCGCCATGATCAGCGCGGTGTCCAGCGTGTGGATATACTTGCTGGTCACCGATCCCTTCGAATGGCCGACGAGGGCTGCGATGGTCACTTCGGTGAAGCCGAGATCGTTGCCGATGCTGGCGAAGCTGTGCCGCAGCACATGGGGCGTGATGCCCTCGAGCTCGGTTCCCTTGAGGATCTTGTCCCAGTGCCGCGGGAACGCGCCGAAGGCGTTGTCGTCACCCTGACCCGGGAAGACATAGGTGCCCTCCGCGTCTTCACGGCGGTTCTCCATATACTCCACGACGGGCAAGCCGACCGGGCGGGTCGATTTGCCTTCCTTGCTGTCGATGAGGCGAAGGCAGCTACCGCCGGTGTCCATCTCAACCCATTGAAGGCCGATCATCTCCATGCGGCGACAGCCGGTGAGCGCGATCTGCCGGCTGATCTCGGCCGCCATCGCGTACTGGCCGTCGTCGACCGCGTCGCGAAGGATGCGCCCGAGCAGGCGGTATTCGTCCTCGGTCAGTCGGCGGTCGCGCACATTGTCCTTCGGCTTGCGGATGCCATGCGCGGGATTGGCGGTGATGATGCCAGCGTCCATCGCATAGGTGAGGATGCCCCCGAAAAGGCCGATGGTGCGCGTTGCCGTACCCGCGCCGCCGCTCACGATCGCTTTGCCGCGCAGCTTCTTGGTTTTGACGCTCACCGCGGTCTTGCCCGCCATGATGTCCTTGAGGGCCTTGTTGATGTCGGCCTTCGAGAGATCTTTCACGCGTCGGCTGCCTAGCAGAGGGATGATGTGACGCTGGATGCGGCCGGTATCCGTGCCGATGGTGGTCGCCTTCTTGGGCCGGTTGCCTTTGCCGAGGATAAGCCCGGCCTTGAGGTCAGCCAGATAGAGGTCGCACAGCTGCTTGACGGTGATGGCCTGGTGATCGAGCTGGCGCTCCTCAGCCGGGTTGTCGCCCTTGGCAACGCGGCCGAGCTGAATCTTTGCCTCCTGCCGCGCGAGTTCCGGCGTCCAAACACCGTGCAGGCCGATCGTATAACGACGGCTGCGGCCTTGCGCGCGATACTGGATCACGTAGCTGCGCTTGCCCGAGACGAAGACCCGAAGCCCGAACCCGGGGAGGTCATCGTCCCAAATGAAGTAGTCCTTGTCGCGCGCCTGTGCAGCGTCCACAACGCGCTTGTTGAGCTTGGTCATCAGCCGTCCTTTCTGATTCCAGCGCTGCTTCCGCGGAAGCACCACGGAAGCAGATGGGAGCCAAACCAGGGCAACTGCTGCGTAGCATAGGAAAGGTCACTCAACGACCTTTCTTAATCGAAACAGTAGGTTAGCGTAGAAAAACAAACAGTGGCGTTCCCTGGCGTAGGACGTTGATATTTGCTCCGAAGGCAGAGGCCACTGGTTCGAATCCAGTCGGGTGCACCAGCTTCTTGCCTCAGCGATTGCCGCTACATGGTCCAATCGGCCGTCCCGCGCCGCCGCGCTCAATCGGCGATCGTGCGGTCGCTCGCCGGGTCGGTCTGGAATTCGTGCCAGACGCCGTTCAGTACCGCGACGCTGACGGCGAGGCCGAGGCCCAATATCCAGGCGAAATACCACATCGGATCAATCCTTTCACGGCGATCAATAATAATCGGGGTTGAAGCGGACCTGCTCGGTCGTCACCCGGCCAAACATCACCCGATAGGCCCAGCTGGTATAGGCAAGCACCATGGGGAGGAAAATCACCGTGACGATCAGCATGATAAACAAAGTGAGATGGCTCGACGAGGCGTTCCAGGCGGTGAGGCTTGAAGCCGGATCCATCGAGCTTGGCAGGATGAACGGAAACATCGACAGACCGACCGTCGAGATGATTCCGATATTGGCGAGCGAGGAGCCGGCAAAGACCAGCAGGTCGCGTCGGGCGGTAATGCCCAGCATCGCCAGTACCGGCCCGATTAGGCCAAGTGCCGGCGCGGCCAGCATCCACGGGTGGGCTGCAAAATTGTCGAGCCAGGCGCCCGGCGCGGCGACGGCGGAGACGAGGTGCGGGTTGGACGGCCCGTTGGCATCGACCAGCCCGTCGAGGCGATAGCCCATCCCGCCCCAGGCGACGAACGCGCCGCCGGCGAGGAACAGGATGATCGCGAGCAGCGCCGCGATCCGCCCATAGGTCCGCGCGCGATCGAGCACCGGCCCGGCTTCGAGCTTGAGGCTCAGCCAGCCGGCGCCATGCAGCACCAGCATCGCCACTGACAACAACCCGGTCAGCAGGCTGAACGGCGTGAACAGGCCGAGCAGGCCGCCGTCATAGAAGGAGCGCAGATCGCCATCGAGGCGGAACGGCGCACCGAGCAGCACATTGCCGACCGCGACGCCGAACACCAATGCGGGCACGAAGCCGCCGACGAACAGCGCCCAGTCCCAGCGGCTGCGCCATTTCGGGTCATTATGCTTGGAACGGTATTTGAACCCGACCGGGCGCAGGATCAGCGCGGCGAGCACCAGAAACATGGCGAGGTAGAACCCCGAGAAGCTGATGGCATAGACCAGTGGCCAGGCCGCGAAGATCGCGCCACCGCCCAGGATGAACCACACTTGGTTGCCCTCCCAGGTCGCGCCGATGGTGTTGATCACCATCCGCCGCTCCTCGTCGCTGCGCCCGACAAAGGGCAGCAACGCGGCGGCACCGAGATCGAAGCCGTCGGTGAGGGCAAAGCCGATCAGCAGCACGCCCATCAGCGCCCACCAGATGATCCGCAGCGTTTCATAATCAAGCGGCATGGTCTGTCTCCGGGTCGGTCAGGCGGTCATTCTGCGGGCACGGCGTAGGCCGGGCTTGGTTCGGGGGCAGGGGGCACGGCATCGTGCCGGGGCTGCCAGGGGGTATAGGTTTCCGGCCCCTTCTTGATCATGGCGAGCATCAGCCGCACCTCGATCACCGCCAGCGTGCCATAGAGCAGGGTGAAGCCGATGATTGTTGTCCAAATGGCGGATACGCTCAGGCTCGATGCGCCAAGGAAGGTCGGCAGCACGCCATCGACCGCCCAGGGCTGGCGCCCGATTTCGGCAACCATCCAGCCGAATTCGATCGCGATCCAGGGCAACGGCATGATCAGGACGGCCAGCCGCAGGAACCATTTGCGATCAAACTGCCGGGTGTTGCCCAGGTAGATCGCCGCCACGAAAAAGGCGATCAGGAAGAAACCGACGCCGGCCATCGCGCGAAACAGCCAGAACAATGCCGGCACATTGGGCACGGTGGACCAAGCCGCCTTGTCGATCGTGGCGGCATCGGCCTGGCGCGGATCGGCGACATAGCGCTTCAACAGCATCGCATAGCCAAGATCGCTCTTGTTGCGTTCGAACGCCTCGCGCGCGGCGAGATCATTGGGGTTGGCCTTGAGCCGCTCGACCGCATCATAGGCGGGCAGGCCATTGACAATACGTTCGCGGGCATGCGCCACCAGCGGATAGATCCCCTCGACCTGACCGGTCAGGCTGCGCGTCCCGATCAGGCCGAGCACATAGGGAATCTTGATTTCGTAAAGTGTCTCACGCCCGCTATTCGACGGCAGGCCGAACACGGCGATTCCGGCGGGCGCAGGCTCGGTGTGCCATTCGGCCTCGATCGCGGCGAGCTTCATCTTCTGGTTATCGGTCAGCGTATAGCCGCTCTCGTCGCCAAGCACGACGACCGACAGCGACGAGGCAAGCCCAAAGGCGGCGGCGACCACAAAGCTGCGCTTGGCGAGTTCGAGATGGCGCCCCTTCAGCAGATAATAGGCCGATACGCCCAGCACGAACACCGACGCGGTGACATAACCGGCGCTGACGGTGTGGACGAACTTCGCCTGCGCCACGGGATTGAACAGCACGGCCATAAAATCCGTCACTTCCATCCGCATCGTGATCGGGTTGAAGGCCGAGCCGGTGGGATGTTGCATCCACCCGTTGGCGATCAGAATCCACAGCGCCGACAGGTTTGATCCCAGCGCGACCATGAAGGTGGTGAAGAGGTGCTGGCGCTTGCTCAGCCGATCCCAGCCGAAAAACATCAGGCCGACAAAGGTCGCTTCGAGGAAAAAGGCCATCAGCCCCTCGATCGCCAGCGGCGCGCCGAAAATATCGCCGACATATTGCGAGAAATAGGACCAATTGGTGCCGAATTCGAACTCCATCGTCAGCCCAGTGGCGACGCCGAGCACGAAATTGATGCCGAATAATTTGGCCCAGAAACGCGTGACATCGCGCCAGATCGGCCGATCGGTCATCACATAGACGCTTTCCATGATCACCAGGATAAACGACAGCCCCAATGTCAGGGGGACAAACAGGAAATGATAAAGTGCAGTGAGTGCGAACTGGAGCCTCGAAAGCTCGACGACGGCCATGTCCATTCTAAATTTCCTCGTTCCGAGTCGCCCCTGCCGAATGAATGGTGTGATAGGGCATTGGCGCTGCGATGAAAATCAATTACGCAATTTCGCATGATGAGTAAACTAAAATTCGCGGGGCTCGCCTGGCTGGTCGATCTGGCCGGCGCTGCGCTGTTTGCCTGGGGCATTGCCGATGCGATTAGTGGGTTGGCGACAGGCCGGGCGGTACCGATCAGCGCACTGGCGGCGATGGTTGCGGGCGGGCTGGTTCGCGCGGCCGCGGTCCAACTGGTCCACGCGCTGGCGATCCGCGGCGCGCAATCGACGTCAGCCGCGCTGCGCGACACCCTGCTCGGCCGGCTGCTCGGCGCGCGGCTGCCGGCCGCCCCGCTGATCGGCCAGGCAGCGGTGCTGGCGATCGACCATCCGCTGACGATCGAGCAATATGAAGCGCGTTTCGTGCCGGCGCGGATGGCGGCGGCCGCGGCGCCGCTGGTGGTGCTGGTGATCGTCGCGCTCGCCAGCTGGGTCGCCGCCGGCATCCTGATGGCAACGCTGATTCCGTTCGTAGGCGGGATGATCCTGACCGGCTCGCTGGCGCGCGCCGCCGCCGAACGGCAGCTGGTCGCGCTTGGCCAGTTGTCAGGCCTGTTCGTCGATCGCGTCCGCACCCTGCCGATCATCCGCCATTTCGGCGCCGACGACCGGATCGCCCGACAGGTCGAGGCGGCGACCCGCGACGTCGCCGATCGCACCATCGCAGTGCTGCGCGCGGCCTTCCTGTCGAGTGCGGTAATGGAGTTTTTCGCAGCGCTGTCGGTCGCGCTGGTCGCGGTCTATTGCGGGTTCAGCCTGCTCAAGCTGCTGCCCTTTCCCGCCCCCGAGACGCTGACCTTGCGCGAAGCCTTTTTCGCGCTCGCCATGGCGCCCGAATTCTATCTGCCGATGCGTCGCCTGGCGGCCGCCTATCATGAGAAGCAGCTGGGTGAGGCCGCCATGGCCGAAGTGCAGCCGATTCTCGACGCCGAACCACCACTGGCATCAGCCGCACGATTCGGCGGCGCCAGCGCGCGCCGGGTGACGATTCCCTGGCCCGGGCGGCGGATCGGCCCGATCGATCTGGAAATCGGTCCATCGGGCATGGTCGCGCTGACCGGCGCGACGGGCAGCGGCAAGACCAGCATGCTTGCCGTCATCGCCGGGCAGATCATGCCATCGGGCGGATCAGTCACCGCGATCGCGCCCGGCGACATTGCCTGGGCAGCGCAACGTCCGCTGATCCTGCCCGGCAGCCTGCGCGACAATCTCGCGCTCGCCCGCGCCGATGCCGCCGACGCCGACATTCTGAGGGTGGCCGCGCGGGTCGGGCTGATGCCCCTACTCGCCGATCGACCCGAGGGCCTTGATCTGCCGCTCGATCATCGCGGCTCCGGCCTGTCGGGCGGCGAGCGACGCCGGATCGGGCTGGCCCGCGCGCTGCTGTCGGGGCGGCCGCTGCTGCTCTGTGACGAGCCGACTGCCGATCTCGATGCCGACAGTGCCGACGGCATCATCGCCTTGCTGGCCGATCTTGCCCAGGATCGTGCGGTGATCGTCGCGACCCATGACTCCCGGCTGATCGCCGTCGCCGATCGCGAGATAGGCTTGTGAAACCACCCCTAAGCCCGATCGGCTTTGGCCTGGGCGAACGGCGCACGCTGCGCTGGGCGCTGATCTGCGCACTGCTTGCCGGGCTGTCCTCGATCCTGCTGCTGGCACTGTCCGGCTGGTTCCTGACGGCGGCGGCGGTCGCCGGTACAGCGGGCGGCGCGGCGGTGCTGGCGTTTAATTATCTGCTGCCAAGCGCAGCGATCCGGGCATTGGCGATCATCCGGACTGGCAGCCGCTATGGCGAGCGCCTGCTTGCGCACCGCGCCGCCTTGCTCGGCATGGCGACGCTGCGCGCGGATCTGTTCGGCAAGCTGGCCGCGCAGGACAGCCGCGTGGCCGAAGACCTGTCAGGCGGCGACGCCAGCGCGCGGTTGATCGGCGACATCGCCGCGCTCGAGGACCTCGTGGTTCGGCGGCCAACCCGTCCCGCCAGCCTTGCCGCAGCATTGTTCGCGATCGGCCTGACTGGCTTTGCCGGTTGGGCGTCGGCGCTGGTGCTGGCGCTGATGCTCGGTGCGCTGCCGTTGCTGCTGGCAATCGCTGCGAAGCGGATGACGGCAGCCCCTGCGCATGCAGCCGCGGACGCGCTTGGCGCATTGCGGACGCGCTTCGTGGATCTGGCCGCTGCCCGGCCTGAGATCATCGCTTATGGCCTGGCTGACCGGGTGATCGCCGATCTTGAGGAACATGCTGTCCGGCTCGATCAGGCACGGGCGGCGCTGTTTCGCGGCGAGGGGGTGATGGCCGCGCTGATGCTCGCTTATGGCGCGCTGAGCGCAACGCTGGTGCTGGCGATCGCGGCCCAGGGGCCGGCGGCCGGAATCGCGCTGGCGTTGCTCGCGGCGACGGCCTCGGTCGAGTCGATGGCTGCCTTTGCACGCACCGCGCTGCGCCAGGCGAGCGTCGATGAATCGCTGATTCGGCTGGCGGCGCTGATCGCCTTGCCCGATCGTGTCACGCCAGCGGTTCCGCTGGAGACGAAAGCTGCTGCGATCACTTTGGGTGCTGTCCAGCTGGCGCCGGGATCGCGCATCGCGATCACCGGTGCATCGGGTTCCGGCAAGACGCGGCTGATCGAAGCGCTGGCGGGGATGCGGCCGGCGATCCACGCGATCGCGATCAATGGCGTAGCAGTTGCTGACTGCAGCGCGGACCGGCTTCGGGCCCAGGTGGCGCTGTCGCCGCAGGATGCGATGCTGATTGCCGGCACGATCACCGATAACCTGCGGCTTGCCCGGCCGCGCGTGACCCCGGCGCAGATGCACGCTGCGCTGGCCGTTGCCTGTCTGGACGGTCGCGTCGCCGTGATGCCCGCCGGCCTCGACACCCGGCTCGGCGACGATGGCGGCTCCTTGTCGGGCGGCGAACGCAAGCGGCTGTCGCTGGCCCGTGCGCTTCTGGCCGGGCGGCCCTGGCTGGTGCTCGACGAACCGACCGAAGGGCTCGACCCGGCCACCGAGGCCGAGGTGATCGCGCGGCTGTGCGCGTGGCTCGACACGACCGGCACCGGGCTGATCCTGGTGTCGCACCGCCCGGCCCCGCTCGCGCTGGCCGATCGCCGGATCGCGATCGCGCAGATTGGCTTGCCTTTCACGCCGAATTGACGACGACACCCATGCAACCATCAAGGAGCCGCCGCATGTCCGCCAGCGAACACCCGACCAGCGACGATTGGGCCGGCGCGCGCGGCGAGAAATGGCTGGCGCAGCTGGCGCGGATGGAATCGATGCTGGCGCCGGTCGATGCGCCGCTGATCGCGCAGCTTGCCCTGAAGGGGACAAGGCGGATCGCCGATCTTGCCTGTGGCGGGGGCGGCACGACTCTGGCACTGGCCGCCGCCGCCGATCCGGGTGCGGCGGTGTTCGGCTATGATATTTCGCCGGCGCTGGTCGCGTTTGCACAGACGCGCGCGGCAGCGCACGATCCCGCACCGGTTTTTGCACTGGGGGACAGCGCCACCCTGGCGGTCGATCCGCCCTTTGACCGGATCATCTCTCGATTCGGCACGATGTTCTTCGCTGATCCCGCCGCCGCCTTTGCCAATATGGCGACGTTGCTCGCGCCGGGCGGGCGCTTTGCCTTTGCGGTGTGGGGGCCGCCGGCCGACAATCGCTGGATGGCGATCGTGCGTGAGACCGTCGGGGAGCTGATCGACCTGCCGCCCCCGCCCGTCGATGCGCCGGGGCCGCTGCGCTATGGCGACGTGCAGGTGTTGCTCAGGCTGCTGGGCAATGCAGGATTTCGCGATGTGACGGTGGGGGACTGGAGCGACAACCTCGCCATCGGCGGTGACCTTGAACCGCGCGCCGCCGCGCAATTTGCGCTCGAGACAATGTCGGTGGCCCAGGCGCTCGCGGGGGGCGGTGCCCATCTGCTGGCGCGCGCGACCGATCTGCTGACCGGGCGGTTCGAAGCGCGCTGGTCAGACGGGGCGGTGCGGCTGCCCGCGCGGGTGCATCTGGTGAGCGGGGGGCGGTGAACGTTTGCTGGGCATCGGTGGCATGCTGGTTTTGACGGCTTTTGGTGGTTTGGCGCAGCGGCGGTCAAAGCAGACCTATATTGGGTGGGTAGAGGCCGACAGCTAAGGCTCCAATCAAGTTATTCCCTTGGTTGGCGGCGATACGCAACAGCCGGAATTTGCATCAGGCGGCCGGTGCGCCATCAAAACTGCTGTCATCAAAGACCTCTAGTTGGGCCGGGCATGACAGTGACCCGTCGCCGTTCAGGCGGGCGAGTAGATAGGCCACGGCTGCCACCATCGCGGCGGAGCTATAGGGCTTGGGCATCGAGCCTATTGCTACGCTTTTGGCCGAACTGGCCCGGCTGGCCTGTCCGCTGATCAGCAAGACCGGTATTCCCATAGCCTTTAGATGCTCCGAAAGCTCGATGCCGTCGTCATTCCCAGCAAGCGAGATGTTGACCAACGCCAGATGGGGCTTTTCGGCTTTGGCAACATTCAGGGCGGCTTCTTGACGGTCCGTCAGGTCGAGCATCTTGTATCCCGCGTCCTCCAGCGCGTCGTTTAGGTCCATCGCTACCAGCGCGTCATCCTCAACAATCATGAGGGTCTCTTTCGTCATTCTTCTTGGTGCTGCTGTCATCTTCATTCCTCTGTTCGCTAGCTGCCGACCGCGCTGGGTACTCAAAGCAGCGCCGTCAGCGGCTCCGTTTCCACCAAGACGATTTGGGCCATGAGCGACGAAAACATTGGGCCAGAAGGGGTGTTGATCGACACCGTTGGGAATTCTCGCTTAAATCCACAACGGATCAGGGCATGCAAAGTTGCGACCGAAAACGGTGCTCATGCTGAGCGTATTCAACACGGCTTCCTAAAAACTGCCGCTCGTTCGTCGGCCGGAGCTTGTCAAAAAGCGATTGCTCAATGGGCGGCGTGTTTCAGGAAACTGAAAATCGGCAATGGCTGGCGGGGATTGGGGCGACCGCCGCCGGCCTGCCTTCCGCCCCGATACCTGCCGGTCAACTTTTGGGCGAGGGCGCGATGCGGGGGGACCCAAACGGCGATCGCTGGTGGTTAGCTGCCATTCCGGAGCGACCGGCTAACGTTGTTCAGAGCCGATAAATCCGAACTTCGTGAAGCCTGCCTTCGGATGCTTTGAAATCCAATCTGAAAGACAATTGAAAGACCGTTCTGGTCGATCAACGGTTAATAGCACGAGAATTTTGGCAGGATACCTGATGATCTGTGCGGGTGCGCGGCACTTCGCTATCGCAATCCTCATGCCGTTCATGCTTTGTGTCGGTCCTTGGGCGAATGGCATCAGTCGGTGTAGCTCAACTGGACAGCCCACAGTCAGCAATGTTGCAAGAAGAACGCTCATTTAAGCATCGTGCCTGAAGAGCCGAACGACCGCAAATGGTGGAAAGCGGTCGTTCGCAATGTCGGACGATGCTATACCAGCGCTATGGCGTTTAGCGACCTGCCGACCCGCTTGGCGACAATACTTTCTGCTGAAGAAGCACCTGCGGTGGACTGGCCTGCCGTTGATCGCCTTTGTGACGAATTGGACCGCGACCTCGAAGCGTCCGGTGATGACATTCCCGAAATTGTGGCCCATTTCCTGTCCGATAGCGACATACGCGCGCGCGATGCGAGCTATGGCGAGGCTCAGCGCGACGCTATTCGAACCTATCTTGCAACTGGTGATTATTTCGATGGCGTTGCGGTGCCTTGGTGGGGGTGCTTGGCGCTGGTGGTAGGCGTCGTCGGGGGCCTTATTGCGTGGGCGTTGGCTTAGCCAAACGACCGCAACTGGGGCGATAGCTGCCGCTACTCCATCCCGGCAATCGCGCGCAGCCGGTAGGCCGCTACCAGCAATTGCCCGCTGGCCGCGGCGCGCGCGGCTTGTGCCTCGATCGCTTCGCGTTCGGCATCGAGCTGGGCGAGCAGCGGCTTGACGCCGGCTTTCACTTCCAGCGCCGTGCCGCGCAGCGCGGCCTCGCTGGCGGTCAGCCGGGCCTCGCTCGCGGCGAGCACTGCGCGCGCGGTCGCTACATCGTCGAAGGCGATAATCGCCTGCTGCCCGACAATCAGCCGGGCATTGTCGGCATCGGCCTGCGCCGCCCGCAGATCGGCAGCGGCACCCGTCGCCCTGGCGCCGATGCGCCCGCCGCTGAAGATCGTCCAGCGCGCGCGCAGGCCGAGCGAGGCGCTGTCGGCCTTGTAGCCGGGAAAGAATTTGTCGCGGACGCTCGCCGCTTCGGCATAGGCACCGACTGTCGGCAGGCGTTCGGCGCGGACGCCATCGACCCTGGCGCGCGCGGCGTCTACCTGCCGGCTAGCGGCCAGCAGCATCGGATTGTCCTTCATCGCCAGCGCAACTGCTGCATCGCCGGTCGGCGGCATGGTCGGGGCGGGGGGCAGATCCGCGTCGATCGCGACCGGATGCCCGGCCAGCGCCGCGAGTTGCGCCATCGCCCCGGTCAATTGGCCCTGCGCAGCGGCCAGCCCGGCATCGGCCTCGGCCCGGCGTGCTTCGGCCTGGGCGGTCTCGGTCGACGTGCCGTCGCCTGCCTGGAATTTGAGCCGGGCCTGCCGAAGCGCCTCGTCTAGCGCGCGATTGAGGGTGTCGTAGCGCGCGATCAGCTGTCGCGCGGCTACCGCCTGGGAATACGCTTGCACCACGCGTATACGCAGCTCAAGCGCGGCCATGCGCACCTGTTGCTCGGCCGCTTCGGCGCCGCCGGTCGCCTGGCGGATTGCGGCGCCGGTCCGGCCACCAGTGAACAGCGGCAGCTCCACCGTTGCGCGGGCCGATCGCGGCGTGACATTGTCTGCGGTCAGGCCGAAAAAGCCCTGTGGATCGATGCGCCCGACGCCGACATCGCCATCGAGCGTGGCCAGGGGCGCCCGTTCGGCACGCGCCTGATCGATCCCGGCGCGCGCCGAGTCTGCGCGTGCCTGCGCGGCCGCCAGCGACGGCGCCTTTGCCAGCGCATCGGTGATGACGCTATCGAGGTGCTGCGCCGATGCCGGGACGGCCAGCGCCAGGCAGGTGAGATTTGCCGTCAGCCGCAGAAAAAGACGTAGCCGCATGATCAGCGAAACGCCCGACCGACCGGTACGCCGAGCTTCTTGAACACCCGGGCGGCCGGGCACCAGCCGGTGATGCTCGCCTGGAGCATATTGGCGCCGGCGAACAAGGTCAGCGCAAGCCACCAGGGCGAAACGGTGACCGAGAGGATAGCGCTGACCAGCACGATCACCCCGGCAAAGGCCAGCACGGCCCGATCGATATTCATGACGGATTCTCCTAATCGTCGAAGCGCAGTTTCTCGATGCCGAGCACGTGCAGCGCGAGTTTTTCGTAAAAGGGCTCGGCCTCGCCACGGCGGACCTTGCGCAGGAAATATTTCTCGAAGCCGATCTTGGCCAAATGCACCCATTTACCGTCGGACGACCAATTGACGTTGCGGGGCGGGATTTGCGGCTTGGCGACAAAGGCGACGCCGCCATCGCCGAAATCGGCGAGGCAGATGGCGTTCCAGGTCGCCTCGTGGGTTGGTTCCTTGCCCTCGTGCAGCTGCTTCAGATTGGCGGCGACGGCGGTGACCATCGATTCGATCATGAAGCCGGTCTTGGGCACGCCGACCGGGATCGGCGTTGGCCCGACGGGCGGGATGGCGATGCAGACGCCGACCGCGAAGATGTTGCGATGCGTCGGGTTGCGCTGATGCTTGTCGGTCAGGATGAAGCCGCGCGGGTTGCTGAGGCCAGCGACCCCCATCACCGCATCGACGCCGCGAAACGGCGGCATCAGCATGCCCCAGCCGAACGGCAGATCGTGCGTCTTCTTCTCGCTGCCGTCGTCATTGACTTCGATGACGTGCATCATGCCGTCCTCGACGCTCGAAACCTTGGCGTTGGTGATCCACTTGATATGGCGGTTGCGCATCTCGCTTTCGAGTAGGCCCTTGGTGTCGCCGACGCCGTCCAGGCCGAGATGGCCGATATAGGGTTCGGGGGTGACGAAGGTCATCGGCACCTTGTCGCGGATCTTGCGCTTCTTGAGCTCGGTATCGAGCGTCATCGCCATTTCATAGGCTGGGCCGTAGCAGGAGGCGCCCTGCGCGGCGCCGACCACGATCGGCCGGGGATTGGCGCACAGTTCCTCGAACTTGGCAAAGGCGGCTGCGGCATGCGCGGTTTCGCAGATCGATACGGTGTGGCGGTCAGGGCCGAACCCCTCGATCTCGTCAAAGGCGAGCTCGGGCCCCGTGGCAATTACTAGATAATCATAATCGATAAATGAATCATCGTTTAGCTCGATTCGGTTCGATTCGGGGTGCACCTTGCGCGCGCCAATGCTGCGATAGGCAATATCGTGCTTGGCCATCACCGGCGGCAAATGGACGCGGATCGCCTCGGGCGCGCGCCAGCCGACTGCAACCCATGGATTTGACGGTACGAACCAATAATCCTCGCCCTTGTTGATGACGGTGACGCGGGCCTTGCCCTTTAACGCGGCGCGAATTTCATACGCGGCGATCGTCCCGCCCAGGCCAGCGCCCAACACGACAATATGTGATTGCGACATTTGCGCTTCCTCTCACTGGATAGTTCTTGACGCATATACGTATTACACGATATGCGCAAACGAGAAATTAAAGAGGTAGCGCCATGTTTGGATTTTCCCGCAAACCCGCCCATCGCGAAGTCAGCCCGGCCCAGCTCGATGCCCTGCTGCGCCAGCAAGCCGCGATCATCGTCGATGTGCGGGAGCCCGACGAATTTGCGGCCGGGCATATTCCCGGTGCCAGCAACCTGCCGTTGTCGCGCTTCGACCCGGCGGCATTGCCGGCGGCGGCGGGCAAGACCCTGATCCTGAGCTGTGCGGGCGGCAAAAGATCAGCGATGGCGCTCGATCGCTGCGCCGTTGCCGAAGCCAATGTCGAAACGCATCTCGCCGGTGGTTTCGGCGCATGGAAGGCGGCCGGCCTCCCGGTCGCCCAATAAGAAGGACCGCTGCATGATCCGCTTTCAGCCCGGTATGGCAGCGTTGCTGCTGGCGACATTCCCGCTTGCTGCTTGCGGTCGTGCGCCGGAAAAGCCGGTCGCCAAGGTTGCGGCACCGGCCGGGCCCAGGCTGAAGATCGTGGCGGTCGAGACCGGCAACTGGCAGCCCGTCAGCGCCGAAATCGCGACGGTCGATCAGGCCCAGGCGATCGCGCGCATCCCCGGCCTCCTGACAACGCTCAACATTCGCGCCGGGGATGTCGTCCGCAAGGGCCAGGCGATCGGGCGGATCGTTGATAGTCAGCTGGCACCGCAATCCGCAGCACTGGGGGCACAGGCTGCCGCCGCGCAGGCGCAGGCCGTGCAGGCACGCGCCGATTTGTCGCGCGTGCAATTCCTCTATGACAACGGCGTCTATGCCAAGGCGCGGCTCGATGCGGCGCAGGCCGCGTCCACCGCCGCCAATGCGCAGATCCGCGCGGCGCGGGCGCAGCAATCCGCCGTCGGTGCCGTAGCCGCGCAGGGCATGGTCATCGCCCCCGCATCGGGCCGCGTGCTGCGCGCCGACATTCCCGCCGGATCGGCGGTCGCGCCCGGCATGGCTATCGCCACGATTACGGCCGGCGACACCATCCTGCGCCTGACGCTGCCAGAATCGCTCGCGATCGCGGTCCATGCCGGTTCGCGCGTGCGTACCAGTGGCCTTGGCGCCGATCGGCTGACGGGCTTGGTCATCCGCGTCTACCCCTCTGTCGAGGCGGGGCAGATCACCGCCGACGTCGCCATGCGCGGCATCAGCAACAGCCTCATCCGCCGCCGCGTCGCCGCCGAGGTCGAAACCGGCATGCGAGGTGCGCTTATCGTCCCGCAGGCCTATGTTACCCGCGCCTATGGAATCGATACCGTTACCGTTCTCGCGGCCGATGGCAGCGCTGCAAGCGTGCCCGTCCAGACCGCGCCCTCGGGTGATCCAAGCAAGGTGGAAATCCTTTCAGGCGTCACGCTGGGCGACACACTGATCGCGGCAACGGGCAAATGAGCCTGGGCATTTCGGGGCGGATCACGCGCGCGACGATCCAGTCGCCGCTGACGCCCTTGTTCCTGCTCGCCGCGATCCTCGTCGGCCTGCTCGCGACCTTCACCATCGCGCGCGAGGAAGAGCCGCAGATCAAAGTGCCGCTGGTCGACATCCGCGTGATGGCCCCCGGCTTGTCCGCCGCCGACGCGGTCGAACTGGTCGCCAAGCCGCTCGAGACGATCGTCAAGTCGGTCGACGGGGTCGAGCATGTCTATACCCAGGCCGAAGACAATGGCGTGCTGGTCACCGCGCGCTTCCTGGTCGGGTCGAACCCCGAGGATGCCGCGACCCGGATCGACGAGAAACTGAACGCCAATATCGACCGCATCCCGGTCGGTATCCCGCCGCCACAAGTGACGGTGCGCGGCATCAGCGACGTACCGATCGTGGTCCTCACGCTGTCGCCCAAGCCCGGCGCGCCGGGGGCATGGACCGATCAGTCGCTGCTCGAGCTCGCGGGCCGGCTGCGCACCGAAATCGCCAAGGTCGACAATGTCGGCTTGAGCTTCATCGTCGGCGGCCAGCGCGAGGCGATCCGCATCGCCCCCGACCCGGCGAAACTGGCGCTGCACCAGGTGCCGCTCGGCAATGTGATCGACGCCGCCTCGCAGGCCAATCGCTCCTTTCCCGCCGGCACGGTACGCGAAAATGGGCAGGCGGCGAGCGTCATCGCCGGGCAGACCTTGGGCAGCGCTGCCGATGTCGGCGCGCTGATCGTGCGCTCGGTCAGTGGCGCGCCGGTCTATCTGCGCGACGTCGCCAGCGTCGAACAGGGCGCGACCGAGGATCAGGCGCATGCCTGGCGCTGGTCGCGCAGCGAGGGGAAGGGCTGGACCCGCGCGCCCGCCGTCAGCATCGCCATTGCCAAGCGCGCAGGCGCCAACGCGGTTGACGTCTCGACCGGCGTCGTCGCGCGGGTCGCGGCGCTCAAAGGCACGCTGATTCCCGACAGCGTCGATGTCGCCGTCACGCGCAATTACGGTGCGAGCGCGAACGACAAGGCTAACGAGCTGCTATTCCACCTGGCGCTGGCCACCGTGTCGATCGTCATCCTGATCGGTTTCGCGATCGGCTGGCGCGAGGCCGGCGTCACGGCGATCGTCATCCCGACGACGATCCTCCTGACGATGTTCGCCTCCAAGCTCATGGGCTTCACGATCAACCGCGTCAGCCTCTTCGCGCTGATCTTTTCGATCGGCATCCTGGTCGATGATGCGATCGTCATGATCGAGAATATCGCGCGTCACTGGGCGATGAAGGATGATCGCAACCGGATCGACGCGGCGGTCGATGCGGTGTCGGAAGTCGGCAATCCGACGATCGTTGCCACCCTGACCGTGGTCGCCGCGCTGCTCCCGATGCTGTTCGTCTCAGGCCTGATGGGGCCGTATATGGCGCCGATCCCGGTCAATGCGTCGGCGGCGATGGTGTTCAGCTTTTTCGTCGCCGTCATCATCGCGCCTTGGCTGATGATCCGCTTCGCCCGTTCGGCGACCAGTGACGGGCACGCCCATACTGACCATCACGGGGGCAAGCTCGGCCTGCTCTACGCCCGCGTCGCCAGTCGCGTGATCGCGACCAAGCGCAGCGCGCGGCTGTTCCTGATCGCGGTGGGCATCGCCACGCTCGTTGCTTGCTCGATGTTCTATTTCAAGGCAGTGACGGTCAAGCTGCTGCCCTTCGACAACAAGAGCGAAGTCCAGCTCGTCGTCGACCTGCCCGAAGGCAGCAGCCTGGAGGCGACCTCGCGCACGCTCGAGCAAGCCGCCGCCATCGTCCGCACGGTGCCCGAGGTCGAGGCGATGGAAGCCTATGCCGGCACCTCAGCGCCGTTCAATTTCAACGGCCTCGTCCGCCATTATTTCCTGCGCGCGCGCCCCGAAATGGGCGATCTGATGGTCACGCTCTCCCCGAAGGAAGACCGGTCGCGCGCCAGCCACGCCATCGCGGTCGAGCTGCGTGAAAAGCTGAAGGCCGTGCCGCTCCCCGCCGGGAGTTCGATCAAGGTCGTCGAGACCCCGCCCGGCCCGCCGGTGCTGGCGACATTGCTCGCCGAAATCTACGGCCCCGACGAAGCTGTCCGTCGCGCGACCGCCACCCAGCTGGAGGCGATCTTCAAATCGGTGCCCTATATCGTCGATGTCGATAACAGTTTCGGCGATCCGCGCCCCGAGCTACGCCTAATCCCCGATCGCGCCAAGCTCGACCAATATGGCTTGTCCGAACGCCAGCTGTTTGACAGCATCGGCGCGCTGCTCGGCGACCAGGTCGTCGGCTATGCCCCGCGCGGCGGCGGGCGCG
Organism: Sphingomonas sp. 28-63-12; assembly: GCA_002281535.1. Lineage (GTDB taxonomy): Bacteria > Pseudomonadota > Alphaproteobacteria > Sphingomonadales > Sphingomonadaceae > Sphingomonas. Next base: position 66 of record NCGD01000006.1, on the reverse strand, counting down.
ATCCGCTGCCGATCCAGATCGCGCTCGATCAGTCGCAGCGCAGCTGGAGCCAGGCGCTCGCCGCCA